>JAJZBM010000013.1 GCA_021798915.1 Pseudomonadota bacterium | reverse complement strand
CGCTCGCGGCGGCGGGCAAGACCGCGGTGATCCCGTCCAAGGCAAACCGAAAAGCGGTCCGTAAGCACGACCAGGAACTCTACAAGGAACGCCACCTCATCGAGAATTTCTTCTCTAAAATCAAACAATTCAGGGCTATCGCCACCCGTTATGACAAAACCGCCAGGAACTTCCTCGCCGCTGTTCACCTTGTCGCCGCAGAGATTTGGCTAAATTGACGACACGCCCTAGCACGCCTTACCCACGCCTCATCGCGCGCCAGGCGGCGCGGGCGGCGGCGCGGCCGGAGATGAAGGCGCCGGCGACGGTTCCGGCCAGGGTCGGGTGGCAGGCCTCGCCGGCGAAAGCGAGCCGGCCGTCGGCGAATGGCGCCGCAAGGGCCAGCCGCGCCGCCGCCGCGCCGGGCGGCGGATAGGCGTAGGCGCCGAGGAAGGTGGCATCGCTCCCCCATGAGGTCGCGACGGCGCCCGGCGCGAAGGCGTGCGCGGCCCGCGCCCCGAACAGGCGGGCGAGTTCGGCGCGGGCGAAAGCCTCGGCGGCTTTCGCCCCTTCCCGGGCGAGGGTCCAGGCCGCGCCGCCACCGATGAAGCCGATGACATGGTCGCGTCCGCGCGGCCAGGCGTTGAAGGCCATGAACGGCTCGCCGCGTGCGCTAAGCCGGTGCTCGACGAAGCATCCGGGCGGCAGATCGAGCCGCTCCTCCCCGGCTGCCCGCAATGCGACTTTGCTCAGAAGCCCCATCGGAAGAGCGGCGATGGCGGCCTGGGTCGCGTCCGGCAGAGCGGGGATGAAACTGATGCCGCCGGCGGCGAGAACCCCGGTCGAGACGGTGACGATCGCGGCCCGGGCGCGGATCGTCCCGCCCGGGGTTTCGAGCGCCACGTCTCGGCCACGCCAATCGATGCGCGAGACCGGGGTCGCCAGGGCCAAAACCCCGGCCGGCGGCGCGAGCAGGCGGAGGACATAGGCGCCGAGCCCTGCGGGCGGCAGCAGGTTCGTCCCCTCCAGCCGGTTGGCCCGCCAATCGGCGAGGCTAAGCTCAGCGGGGTCGGCGGCGGCGATCAGGGTCGCCTCGATCGCTTCGCTATTGGCGTGCCAGGGATTGGGCGGCAAAGCGTCGAGGGCGGCGGCGAAGCTCGGGTCGGGGGTCTGATCGGCGCGAGCGATCAGCGCGGTTTCCAGTGCGTCGTCAGCGGCGTCGCGCGCGGCGCGTTCCGCCTCGGTCGCGCGCCTGCCATCGATGATCAGGATGCGCTGGCGGGTGCGCGCGGTATCGATCAGCGTCTCGCGACGCAAGCGGCCGAGGCGGGCGAGCGGGTTGCGCTCGGCGCTGTGCAGCCAGGACGCGCCATGATCGAACGGCGCCCCGCCGAGGGCGGCGGGATGGTCGGTGAAGGCGCGGCCGCCGGCGCGCGGCAGAGCTTCGAGGAGGATCACCCGGGCGCCGCGGCGGGCGAGAAACGAAGCCGCCGCGAGCCCGGCGACGCCCGCCCCGACGATCGCGACCGCGTAATCTCTCACCCCGGCTTCCTCATCCCGGATCCCTCATCCCGGGCCGCGCCGCCGTTGCGCGGCCTCCAGCGTGTTTTCGAGGAGGCAGGCGATGGTCATCGGCCCGACCCCGCCCGGCACCTTGGTGATCGCGCCGGCGCGCGCGGCGCATTCGGCGAAGGCGACGTCACCGCGCAATTTGCCGTCGGCGCCGCGATTGATGCCGACATCGATCACCACCGCGCCTTCCGCGATCCAGTCACCGCGCACCATTTCGGCGCGGCCGACGGCGGCGATGACGATCTCGGCGCGGCGGCATTCGGCGGCGATGTCGCGCGAGCGCGAATGGAGCAGCGTCACCGTCGCGTCCGCCGCCGTGAGAAGGGCCGCGACCGGGCGGCCGACGATCGCCGAGCGGCCGAGCACCGCCGCCCGCGCGCCGGCGAGCGGGGCGCCGGCCTCGGCGAGAAGCCGCATCACCCCGCGCGGCGTGCAGGGCACGATCGCCGGCAGGCCGAGCGCGAGATGCCCGGCATTGAGCGGGTGAAACCCGTCCACGTCCTTGGCCGGATCGATCGCCTCGATCACACGCTGGGCGCGGATATGGGCGGGAAGCGGGAGTTGCACCAGAATCCCATCGGTCGCCGGATCGGCATTGAGTTCGGCGATCAGGCCGAGCAGCGCCGCCTCGGACGTGGTTTCAGGGAGCGGCAGGGTGCGCGCCGCGAACCCGGCCGCCGCCGCCGCGCGCTCCTTGTTGCGGACATAGACCTCGCTCGCCGGGTCGTGGCCGATGATCACCACCGCGAGCCCGGGGCGATAGGGGAGGGCGGCGATCTTCGCCGCGATGTCGCCCCGCATCCGCTCGGCCAGCGCCTTGCCATCGAGAATGCGCGCCGTCATCGCCCGGTCTCCAGGGGTGCCACCGTCACAGCCATCGCGGCATGTCAGAACAGCCCGGCGCGCCAGAGGCCGATCTGGATTTCGCCGAGCAGGATGCGGAGCGCCTGCAACAAGACGACGAGGATGATCGGGCTGATGTCGATACCGCCGAAATAGGGCAGGATCGAGCGGATCGGCCGGAGCGCCGGCTCGGTGATGCGGGTGAGGAAATCGGCGATCGTCCAGACCAGCCGGTTGCGCGTGTCGAGGACGTTGAAAGCGATCAGATTGCTCATCACCGCGGCCAGGATGACGGCCCAGAAATAGAGCGTGATCAGCTCATTGAGCAGCCAGAAGAGAGCGTTCATACGAACCCGATCAGGCGCGAAGGAAGGCTCGCGCAAAAGGAAGGTGGAGGATGCCCCCAACCTCTAGCCGGGGCGTGCCCGCGCATCAATCCCGGAGCGAGCGGAGCCGCGGGTCGAGGAGGTCGCGCAACCCGTCGCCGAGCAGGTTCAACCCCAGCACCGCCGCCATGATCGCAAGCCCCGGAAAGATCGCGAGCCGGGGCGTGGTGAAGATATAGGTCTGGGCATCGTTCAGCATCCGCCCCCAGCTCGGCGCCGGCGGCTGCGTTCCGAGCCCGACATAGGAGAGCCCGGCCTCGGCGAGGATGGCGAGCGCGAACTGGATGCTCGCCTGCACGACCAGCAAGGCGGCGAGGTTGGGCAGGATGTGGACGCGCGCGATCGCCAGCTCGTGCCGCCCGAGCAGCATTGCCGCGCGCACGAAATCACGCTGCCCGAGCGCCCGCGTCGCCCCGCGGGTGAGGCGGGCGAAGACCGGGACGTTGAAAATGCCGATCGCCAGCGCCGCGGCCAGCGCCCCCGGCCCGGCGAGCGCGGTGATGATCACCGCGGTGAGCAGAGCGGGAAACGCGAACATCAGATCGGCGCCGCGCATCAGGAGGTCATCGACCACCCCGCCACGCCGCCCGGCGAGAAGGCCGAGCGGCACTCCGGCGAGGATACCGGCGCCGACCGCGACCACCGCGACGGCGAGCGAATTATGCCCCCCCGCGATCAGCATCGAGAACACGTCGCGACCGAGCGGGTCGGTGCCGAGCCAATGCGCGGCGGAGGGCGGCGCGAGCCGGTGCGCGATATCGATCGCAGTCGGCTTGTAGGGGGTCCAGACCAAAGCGAGGAGCGAAATCGCCAGCATGACGGCGCTGATCGCCCCGCCGGCCGCCATCGCCGCGTGACGGCGCATCACGGCCCTCCCCGCGCGCGAAGGCGCGGATCGATCAGCACATAGGCGATATCGACCAGGAAATTGACCACGATGACACTGCCGGCGAGCAGCACCACGAGATCCTGGACGACGATGAGATCGCGCCCGGCGATCGCCTGGAACACCAGCCGGCCGAGCCCGGGCAGCGTGAAGACGTTCTCGATGATGATCGTGCCGGCGAGCAGAAACGAGAATTGCAGGCCGAGGATCGTCACCACCGGGATCAGCGCGTTGGGCACCGCATGGCGCCAGAGCGCGGTGGCGCGTGAAAGCCCCTTGGCGAGTGCCGTTCGCATGTAATCCTCGCCCATCGTTTCCAGCATCGCCGAGCGGGTGACGCGGGCGAGAATCGCCGCCTGCGGCAAAGCGAGCGCAACCGCAGGGAGGAGCAGCGCCCGCAAGCCCGGCCAGAGCCCGCCCGCCCAGCCGGGAAAGCCGCTCGCCGGAAGCCAGGCGAGCTTGACCGAAAAGACCAGGATCAGCAGCAGCCCGAGCCAGAAATTCGGCACCGCGACACCGATCTGCGCCGTCGCCATGGCCAGCGTGTCGGCGGATTTGCCACGCTGGGCGGCGGCAAAAACCCCGGTCGGGATGGCGATCGCCGTGGACAGCGCGATCGCCAGCAGCGCCAGCGGCAGGCTGACGCCGACGCGATCGGCGATCAGCCCGGCGATGGGGACGTGATAGGTGAAGCTGTCGCCGAAATCGCCGGCCAGCATGCCCCCGAGCCAGGCGAGAAAACGCCACGCCGCCGGCCGGTCGAGGCCCATCGCGTGATGCAGGGCGGCGAGCGTGTCGGGGCGCGCATTGACGCCGAGGATCAGCGCCGCCGGATCGCCGGGCAGCACGTCGAGGATCAGAAAAACCGCCGCCGCCGCCGCGAACAGCGTGACCGCGAGCGTGACCAACCGCCCGCCGAGATAGGGGATCATCGAAATTTAGAATAAGAATCTTCTTTTTCTGAAGAAAAAGAAGCAAAAAGACTTTGTTCTGGGACAGCGCCTGCGGCGCTGTCCTGAAGTTTAAAAGTTTTTTGGTTCTTTTTTTCAAAAAAGAACATATTTAATTGCCCCAATAGACGCCGGTCACGTCATTGGCCGGGATCGGGTCATTGACCCAGAGTCCATGCAGATGCGCGTTCCAGACCCCGATTTTGGGAAGAACGTAGAGGAAGACATTGGGCTCATCGGTGGCGAGCTGGCGCTGCATCTGTTGCAGAAGGTCGATCCCGGCCGCCGGCTCGGTGGTTTCGCGATAGCGCGCGAAGAGCGATTGGAATGCGGCGTTGTGGTAGTTGAAATAATAATGCTCGCGGGCATAGATCGCGAGATCGCGCGGCTCGGTATGGGCGATGATCGTCATGTCGAAATCGGAACGCTTGAACACCTGATCGAGCCAGGTCGCCCACTCCATCGGCACCAGATCGACACTGAGCCCGACCTCCTGGAGCATCGCCGCGATCACCTCGCCGCCACGCCGCGCATAAGGCGGCGGCGGCAGCGCAAGGGTGAAGCGTGTTCCGGGGGCGACCCCGGCCTCGGCGAGCAGCGCCTTGGCGCGCGCCGGATCGTAAGGATAAGTGCCGGCGAGATCGATGAAGCCGGGATCGTTCGGGGTATAATGCGAACCGATGATCCGCGCCGCGCCCGACATCGTCGCCGTGACCAGCGCATGGCGGTCGATCGCATAGGCGAGGGCGCGGCGGACACGAATGTCATCGAAGGGCTTGCGCGCGTCATTGAGGGCGAGAAGGGTCTTGCCCTCGGTCGCACCGACGACGACGGAGAAGCGCGAATCGGCGCGGAGCTGGGGCAGGATCTCGGGCGCCGGAAAATTACTGAACGCATCGATATCGCCCGCGAGCAGGGCGGAAGCGGCGGCGGCGGGATCGGCGATGAATTTGAAGGTCACCATGGACAGCCGCGCGGCTTGGCCCCAATAGCCGGGAAAGCGCGCCAGTTCGACGTGATCGCCCTTGACCCAGCGGGTGAAGCGGAACGGGCCGGTGCCGACCGGATTGGTCTGATTTTGGGCGGCCGATTGCGGCGCGACCATCACCGCGTCCCCCCAGCCGAGGCCATAGAGGAAATCGGCGTCCGGCCGCTTGAGGGTGATCACCGCAACCTCCGGCGCCGGGCAGTCGATCGCCGCGATCGGCTCGAAAATCTCCTTCTGCGCGTTGGTGCTGTCCGGGGCGCGGGCGCGGTCGAGGGAAAATTTCACGATGCCACAATCGAACGGCGTGCCGTCATGGAACGTCACCTGCGGGCGGAGCGCGAAGCGATAGGTCTTGCCATCCGGCGACATCGTCCATGAGGCGGCCAGGCCGGGCCCGACATGGCCTTCGCCATCGATCCGCGTCAGACCTTCGAAGACATTGGCATAGACGATTTCGCGGATCGCCGCAGCGGCGCCGGCGGTGGGGTCGAGCCCCGGCGGCTCCAGCACCATCCCGAGGGTGAGCGTGTCCTTGGCCTGTGCCGGGGCCGAAGCCGCGCCGACGCACGCGAATACGATCCCGGCGATCCCCAGCCCTAGCCGCGCCCACCCCGTCATCCCATCCTCCCGCGCCCGAAGCGCGCCGACTGTCGCGAGCGCGGGCGGCGTGGTCAAGAGGCGGCGGCGCGGTCGAGAAACCAGAGCGTCTCGCCATGCGGGTGCAGATGCGCCGCCGGCACGTCCGCGTGGCCGGCGCGCACGGCGCGGCAGATCGCGGCTTTGCTCGCGCCGGCCACCAGAAAGGCCACGTGGCGGCTGCTCTCCAAGGCGGGATAGGTCAGGGTGATGCGCGTCTCGGGCCGCCCCTCGGTGACGGCGGCGACCCAGGCACGCCGTTCGGCGAGCACCGCCTGGCCAGGGATCAGGGACGCGGTATGGCCATCCTCGCCGAGTCCAAGAAACACGATATCGAACAGCGGCCGAGCGGGGTTGAGCGTTTCTGCGCCGTAAACCGCGCGGAGGCGCGCCTCGTAACGCCGGGCGGCGTCTTCGGGCGTGCCGTCGGTCGGAATCGGGTGGATGTTCGCCGCCGGGATGACGATGTGATCGAGGAGTGCTCGCCGCGTCATGCCGTAATTGCTCTCGGGGTGGTCTTCGGGCACGAAGCGCTCATCCCCCCAGAACAGTTGGACGCGCGCCCAGGGAATGGCCTCCCGATAGGGGGGTGCTGCGAGCTTCGCGAAGAGATCGCGCGGCGTCGAGCCGCCGCTCAGGGCAACACGCACCAGGCCAGCAGCCGCGGCAACGCGCGCCGCGAACCAGTCCGCAACCTCGGTCGCGAGCGCCTCGCGATCGACGGCGATGTGGAGGTCAGGCATTTTGTAAGCCAAGAGAATCTTCTTTTTCTGAAGAAAAAGAAGCAAAAAGACTTTTTTTTCGTTTTCTCGGAGCGGCCAGCGCCGCAGGCACTCCCCAATGGGTGGAAGTTTTTTTGGTTCTTTTTTTACAAAAAAAGAACTCGTCTTCGCTATTTTCTAACATCCCCATCCCGTCATCATGACGATTGCTCGACATGGCCGCCGAAGCCATAACGCATGGCGGAGAGCAGCTTGTCGGCGAAGCTTTCCGCCTCGCGTGAGCGGAACCGGGCATAAAGGGCGGCGGAGAGCACGTTCGCCGGCACCGCCTCGTCGATCGCCGCCTCGATGGTCCAGCGGCCCTCGCCGGAATCGGCGACATGGCCGGTGAAATGAGAAAGATCGGGATTTTTCGCGAGCGCCGCCGCGGTGAGATCGAGGAGCCAGGACGAAATCACGCTGCCCCGGCGCCAGACCTCGGCGATGTCGGGGAGGTTGAGGGTGAAGCGTTCCCCCTCCGGCAAGGCGTCGGAATTGCGATGGCGGAGAATGTCGAATCCCTCGGCATAGGCCTGCATCAGGCCGTATTCGATGCCGTTATGCACCATTTTGACGAAATGCCCGGCCCCGGCGGGGCCGGCATGGATGTAGCCTTGCTCGGCGCGGTGGTCGAACCCTTCGCGTCCTTCGGTGCGGGGCGCGTCGCCGGCGCCGGGGGCGAGGGCGCGGAAGATCGGGTCGAGGCGATCGACGATCGCCGTCTCGCCGCCGATCATCATGCAAAACCCGCGCTCCAATCCCCAAACCCCGCCCGAGGTGCCGACATCGACGTAGTGCAGGCCACGCTCACGCAACGCGCCGGCGCGGCGGACATCGTCCTTGAAATAGGTGTTGCCGCCGTCGATGACGATGTCGTCTTTCGCGAAAACTTCGCCGAGTTTGGCGATGGTGTCCTCGGTGATATGGCCGGCGGGCAGCATCACCCAGGCGATGCGCGGTGGCGCGAGCGCCTCGGCGAGTGCGGCGAGCGAGGCGACGCCCTCGGCGCCCTCCTTGCGCAAGGCGGCGACGGCGTCGGGGGAGACGTCGAAGACGACGACCTGATGGCCGGCGCGCATCAGCCGCCGGGCGATGTTCGCGCCCATCCGGCCGAGCCCGATGATACCGAGTTTCATGGTGGTTTCCTCTCAGGATTTGGCGGCGAGCGCGTGCGTGAGGGCGGTGTCGAGCGCGGCGAGGCCGTGGTCGAGATCCCCGGTGAGATGAATGCGAAGCACGCGCCGTTTGCGCTCGACCAAGACGCCGAGATCGCCGAGAGCCTGGGCCGCTTTGACGACGCCAAAGCGCGCGCGCTGGCCGGGGATGGTGATGTCTTTCGCATCCGACGCGGTGATTTGCAGGAAAATCCCCGAATTTGGCCCGCCTTTGTAAACCTGGCCGGTAGAGTGCAGAAAGCGCGGCCCGAAGCCAAGGCAGGTCGCGATTTTCTTGGCCGTGAGAATGGCCCCGCGGAGGCGCTCGAGTGCCGCCTCATGCGCCGGGTTGCGCGCGATATAGGCGAGGATCGCGGCATAATCGCCGGGTTTGGCGCGGCCGAAATGGGCGCTGAGCGCATCGGCGAGCGTCTTCGCGCCGGCCAGCGCGCGCGCATTCGCGGGATCGGCGTAAAGCACGATGGCGCCGTCCTGGAGTAGCGGCGCGGTTTCGGGCAAGGCGCCGGTTGTCTCGAACTCTTCGGTCAGCGCCCGGGTCTTGACCTTGCTCGCCTCGACATCGGGCTGGTCGAAGGGATTGATGCCGAGAATATTGCCGGCGACCGCGGTCGCGATCTCCCAGCGGAAGAATTCCTGGCCGATATGGTCGGGCGAGGGCACGCGGAGCCGCGCGACCGGCCGACCCATCGCCTCCAGCGCCGCGACCAGGCGCTCTTGCCCGGGATCGGCGGCGCCGTCCAACGCGAGATAGGCGAAGACCCGATCGGTACTGTAATCCTCGGGCGCGACTGGAGGCTCATTGGCGATCGGGATCAGGCCGTGGCCGTGCTTGCCGGTCGATTCGGCGAGCAATTGTTCGAGCCAGGCGCCGATCGCCCGGATCCCGGGCGAGGCGATGAGCGTCACCTTGTCGCGCCCGGCGCGGGCATTGATGCCGAGAAAAATCCCGAGCGCGACCCCGGGGTTTTCGCTCGGCGGCACGCTCGCGCCGCACGCATGCTGCATCTGTTTCGCAAGCGTGAGCAGGCGCTTGACATCGAGCCCGAGCGCCGCCGCCGGCACCAGGCCGAAATTCGACAACACCGAATAGCGCCCGCCGATCGTCTTCTCGCCGGGAAAAATCGCGCGATACCCGTCGGCTTTGGCGATTTTTTCGAGCGCCGAGCCGGGATCGGTGATGGCGACGAACTGTTTGGCATTGCCGGCGCGGGCGAAGAAATAGCGCCGCATCAGCTCCGGCTCGAGCGTCGAGCCGGATTTGCTGGCGACGATGAACAACGTGGTTTTGAGCGCGATCGCCGCTTCGAGGGCCGCGATCTGGGCCGGGTCGGTGGAATCGAGCATGTGAAAGCGCGGCCCCCTGGCGGCGGGCGTGAGCGTCGTCGCCAGCACTTCGGCGCCGAGGCTGGAGCCACCCATGCCGAGCAGCACGATATCGGTGAACCCCGCCTTGGCGAGATCGGCGGCAAAGGCGCCGAGCGCCGGGAGTGCCGCTTCGCCGGCGGCGATGGCGTCCAGCCAGCCGAGCCATTGATCCTCGTCGGCGCCGGTCCAGAGCGCCGAGTCACGCCGCCAGAGGAGCCGGATCAGCCCCTCCTCGCGCCAGCGCTCGCGCTCGGCGGCGAAGGTCTCGGCATCCGGGCCGGGGGCGATGGTCTGGCGCGGCGCGGCGCCATCCAGCTCCCCGGCGCGGCGGTGGGCGACGGCGGCGAATAATTTGTCGGCGTCATCGGCGAACCGGCGCACACCATCGGTGACCAGTGCCTCAGTGATCGCATCGAGCGAGATATGGACGCGCGCCAGCGTCGCCAGCACCGCTTCGGCGCCGGCGATGTCATGGGTCAGCGTGACCTTGGGCGTGCCGTGGTCGCGCACCGCGTCCATCGTCGCCGGCGGCATGGTGTTGACCGTTTCCGGCCCGATCAACTCATCGACATAGAGCGTGTCCGGAAGATGCTTGCTCTTGGTGCCGGTCGAAGCCCAGAGGAGGCGCTGTGGTCGCGCGCCCTTGGCCGCGAGTTTTTGCCAGCGCGGGCTCGCGATCAGGGTCTGGTAGCGCTGATAGGCGCGTTTGGCGTTGGCGATCGCGACCTTGCCATCGAGGCTGCGGAGCGCCTCGGCTTCGGCGCCGCGCGCGGTTTTCAGCCGCTCGGCAACCTCGTGCTCGACCGCGGCGTCGATCCGGCTGACGAAGAAACTGGCGACGGAGGCGATGCGCGCGATGTCGCGCTTGGCCGCATGCGCCGCCTCCAACCCGGCGAGATAGGCCTCGGCCACCGCTTCATAGGCGCTGACCGAGAACAGCAGGGTGACATTGACGTTGATGCCGTCCCCGATCAGGGTCCGGATCGCCGGGACGCCGGGCCCGGTGCCGGGCACCTTGATCATCAGATTGGGGCGCTCGACGGCGCGCCAGAGCCGCCGCGCCTCACTGATCGTGCTCTCGGTGTCCATCGCGAGATAGGGCGAGACTTCCAGGCTGACATAGCCATCGATGCCCTTGGTCTGGTCATAGACCGGGCGCAACTGATCGGCGGCCATGCGGATATCGACGATCGCGAGGTGTTCGAACAAGGCATCGACGTCGCGGTCGGCCTCGCGCACGGAGGCGGCGAGATCGGAGTCGTAATCAGTGGAATGGGCGATCGCTTTTTCGAAAATCGAGGGGTTGGAGGTGACGCCGCGGATGCCGTCCTCGGCGATCAGGCGGCGCAATTCGCCCTGCTCCAGCAAGGGACGGCTCACGAAATCGAGCCAAACCGATTGGCCGAGGGCGGGAAGCTGGGCCAGGGGATTGGTCATGTTCGATACTTTCACAAAACACCGCGCGAACGACAGGGGCGGCGGCGTGCCGCAGCGTGCCGCAGCGCCCGGGGGGAGATTACCCCGTGGGCCGGAACGCTCAAGAGCGCCGTCGCCTCGCCCCCTCTTGCCTCGCCTTCGGCACGGGGGCAGATGAGGCGGTGGAATGGCGGCCACGGGCCGTGAGCGAGGGGCGAGGCGTATGGATCACGAGTGCTTGAAGCAGCGGGCGGCGGCGGCGGCGGTGGCGGAAATCGCCGATGGCATGGTGCTCGGGCTCGGCACCGGCTCGACGGCCGCCTTCATGATCACCCTGCTCGGCGAGCGGATCAAGGCCGAGGGGCTGCGCGTGCGCGGCATCCCGACCTCGGCGCGGACCGCCGAGGCGGCGCGGGCGGCGGGCATTCCGCTCACCGATTTCGCGCGGGAGACGACGATCGACCTCGCGATCGACGGCGCCGATCAGATCACCCGCGCCGGCCTCGACCTGATCAAGGGCCTCGGTGGCGCGTTGTTGCGCGAAAAAATCGTCGCCGATGCCGCGCGCCGGCTGGTGATCATGGCGGATGCGAGCAAGCTGGTGGAGACGCTTGCCGGCATCGTTCCGGTCGAGGTGGTGCCTTTCGGCTGGGAGGCGACTTCGCGCAAGATCGCCGCACTCGGCGGCGCGGTGCGGCTGCGCTTGGCTGCCGATGGCGCGCCCTATCGCAGCGATGGCGGCAATTTTATCCTCGATTGCGATTTCGGCGCCACACCAGACCCCGCGCCGCTCGATCGCGCGCTCCGTGCCCTGGTCGGCGTCATCGAGACCGGATACTTCCTCGGCCGCGCCGACCTCGTCCTGCTCGCCGAGGAAACCGGCGTGCGGCGCCTTGCGCGCGGCAAGTAAGACAGAAATGTTCTTTTTTGAAAAAAAGAACCAAAAAAATTTTGTTTTCATGCGCGCGGGCGGTGTCGCAGGCACTGCCCAAAGAATAAAAGTCTTTTTGCTTCTTTTTCTTCAGAAAAAGAAGTTCTTTTTTGCTTTTTCGATGGATCATTGAATGCGATGCGCCCTGCCGTCGTTCTGATCATGGGGGTTTCCGGTGTCGGTAAGACGACGCTGGCGGAGTGTTTGGCGGCGGCTCTCGGTTGGCCGTTTCAGGAGGGGGATGCGCTGCATTCGCCGGAGAATGTCGCGAAGATGGCGGCCGGGATCGCGCTTTCCGACGAAGACCGCATGCCCTGGCTCGATCGGATCGGCGCCTGGATCGCGGCGCGGATTGCGGCGGGCGGGGGCGGGATCGTCACCTGTTCGGCGCTCAAGCGGGCTTATCGCGACCGGTTGCTCGGCCCGGTTTTGAGCGGCCCGGCCGGCGGGCGTGGTGGGGAGGTTGCGCTACTCTATCCCGAGGCGCCCGAGGCCGTGGTCGCGGCGCGGCTTTCGGCGCGGCGCGGGCATTTCATGTCGCCGGCATTGCTTGCGAGCCAGTTCGCGACGCTCGAGCCGCCAGATGCCGCGGAGGGGGCGCTGGTGATCGATGCGGCGCAAACGCCGGCGGCGATGTGCGCCGAGGCGCTGGCGCTGCTCGCCGCACGGACATGAACGCGGACATGAACATGGTTTTACGTGAGGCTGCGCGGGCACGGCGCGCGGTTGGCCTCTGGCTGCTGGTGATCGCGGCGATGATCGGGGTGATGGTGGTTTTGGGCGGCGCGACGCGGGTGTCCGGCTCCGGGCTCTCGATCATGGAATGGGCGCCGCTGGCCGGCGTTCTGCCGCCGCTCTCCGGGGCCGAGTGGCGGCGGCTATTCGCGCTCTATCAGCAGATTCCGCAATACCACCTGCTGCACGAGGGCATGGATCTCGCCGGGTTCAAGGCGATTTTCTGGCTGGAATGGACGCACCGGCTCTGGGGGCGGCTGATGGGGGTTGCGTTTTTTCTCCCCCTCGTCGTTTTTTGGTGGCGGGGATGGCTGGCGCGGCGTCTGGCGGCGCGGCTGGTCGGCATTTTCCTGCTCGGCGGGCTGCAAGGCGCGGTCGGATGGTTCATGGTCGCCTCGGGATTTTTTCCCGACAGCACAGCGGTGGCGCCGGCCCGCCTCGTGATCCATCTCGGCCTCGCCTTGGCGCTCTATGCCGCCGTTTTGTGGACGGGGTTTGCCGAGCTGATCCCCGATCCTCCGCGCGGGTCCGTGGCGCTGGTCCGGGCTGGGGCGCGGCTGACGCTGGCATTGGTTGCCATCACCATTCTCGCCGGCGGTTTCGTCGCCGGGCTGCATGCCGGGCTCGATTACAACACGTTTCCGCTCATGGACGGGCATCTGGTGCCGGCGGGTTATGCGCGTCTCGCACCCATTTGGCGCAATTTCGACGAAAACATCGCTGCCGTGCAGTTCGATCATCGGCTGCTCGCCTCTCTCTCGCTGCTCGCTGCGCTGGTGACGCTGCTTGCCGCAAGCCGGCAATGGCGGCGGCTTTCGCCCCTGGCGCGGCGCGGCCTCGCGGCGCTCGGGGGCGTAATTCTCTTGCAATTTCTGCTCGGCGTGACCACGCTTCTGCTGGTCGTTCCGGCACCGCTGGCGGTTTTTCATCAAGCCGGCGCGGTGTTGGCGCTCACCGCGTCGCTTTTCACCGTCTATGCCCTGCGCGTGCCCGATCCCCGGAAGGATGTGCCATGACCCCGCTCGCCACCACCGACCGCCTGTTTTTCGAGCGCGCCGAGGCCGTTCTCGACCGTGACACCGCCGAACGTCTCACCGCCGAAGCGCTCACCGGCGCCGATGACGGGGAATTATTCCTCGAATATCGTGAAAGTGAGCAGGTCAGCCTCGATGACGGGCATATCCGCGCCGCCGGCTTCGATACCGCGCTCGGCTTCGGGCTCCGCGCCGTCGCCGGCGCCGCGACCGGCTATGCCCATGCCGGCGAGATCAGCGAGGGGGCATTGCGCCGCGCCGGTGAGACCATGCGCGCCGTTGCCGCCGGGCATAGCGGCCGCGCCGCCGCGCCGCCGGCGGGCAGCAATGCGCGGCTCTATGACGAGGCCAACCCGCTTCTGCTCATGCCGTTCGAGGCGCGGGCGCGGCTCCTCGGCGCGATCGATGCCTATGCGCGCGGCAAGGATGGGCGGGTCAAGCAGGTGATGGCCTCGCTCTCCGGGGAGTGGCAGGCGGTGCAGATTCTCCGCCCCGATGGCCGCCGGGTCGCCGATCTCCGCCCGCTGGTGCGGCTCAATGTCGCGGTGGTGGTGGAGAGCGGCGGGCGGCGGGAGACCGGGAGCTTCGGCACCGGCGGGCGCTTCGATTATGGCCGCGTCACCGGCGAGGATATCTGGCGGGCAGCGGTGGACGAGGCGTTGCGCCAGGCGCTGGTCAATCTCGAAAGCCGGCCGGCGCCGGCGGGCGAGATGCCGGTCGTGCTCGGCGCCGGCTGGCCGGGGATTTTGCTGCACGAGGCGATCGGCCATGGGTTGGAGGGGGATTTCAACCGCAAGAAAACCTCCGCTTTCGCCGGGCTTCTCGGCCAGCGGATCGCGGCTCCCGGCGTCACCGTGGTCGATGACGGGACGCTGCCCGATCGTCGCGGCAGCCTCACCGTCGATGACGAGGGCACGCCGAGCGGGCGGACGGTGCTGATCGAGGACGGCATCCTCGCCGGCTATATGCAGGACCGGCAGAACGCGCGCCTGATGGGGATGCGCCCGACCGGCAATGGCCGCCGCCAATCCTATGCCCATGCGCCGATGCCGCGCATGACCAACACCATCATGCTGGGCGGCAAGAACAGCGCCGAGGAGATGATCCGCTCGGTCAAGCGCGGCTTGTATGCGGTGAATTTCGGCGGCGGGCAGGTGGACATCACCTCCGGCAAATTCGTGTTTTCCGCTTCCGAAGCCTATCTGATCGAGGATGGCCGGGTGACGGCGCCGGTCAAGGGGGCGACGCTGATCGGCAATGGGCCGGAGGCGCTGACCAGGGTCGAGATGATCGGCGATGACATGGCGCTCGATCCCGGGATCGGCACCTGCGGCAAGAACGGCCAGGGGGTTCCGGTCGGCGTCGGCCAGCCGACGTTGAAGCTCGCGGCGCTGACCGTCGGCGGCACCGCGGCGTGATCAGGCGGCGCGGGCGGCGCTGTCCGATGCCGGGCGGGTGAGCTTGGCGAGATCGGCGGCGAGAGCGGTGATCACCGGCGCCCAATCGCCCAGGCTTGGCTGGCGGTAGAGGCGGAGCTTCGGATACCACGGGCTATCGCTTCGCTCACGCAGCCAGCGCCAGCAACCATCGAAACGCGACAGCAGCCAGACCGGCTTGCCCAGCGCCCCGGCGAGATGGGCGACCGAGGTATCGACCGCGATCACCAGATCGAGCCCGGCGATGAGCGCCGCGGTGTCGGCGAAGTCGCTCACCTCTGGCATCGGGTTGGCGATGGGGAAGGGGGCCTGGTCGAGCTGCGCCGCCGGGGGGCCTTTCTGGAGGCTGACGAAGGTGATGCCCGGCACCGCGCCGAGCGGGGCGAGAGCGGCGAGCGCGAGGGAGCGGCGGCGATCGATCTGGGACCATTTCGGCTGATCGGGCCGCGATTCCCCCGCCCAGACGAGGCCGACGCGAAGCCCCGGCTGCTCCGTCGTGTCGCCGGTCGGCAGACGGGTCGCCCAGTGGCTGATCAAGGCGGGATCGGGGCAGAGATAGGGGATGGCGGCGGGGATGGTCGCGAGATCCGTCCCGAATAGGAACGGCAGGCTGAGCAGCGGGCAATGGCAATCGAAATCGGGCAGCGCCGTGCCGGCGGCGATTACCGCGATATCCCCTGGTGCGGCCCCGGGCATGCCGGCGCAAAGCCGCACGAGGGATGGCGGCACTTCGAGGATGACGCGCGCCCCGCGTGAGACGACCAGCGGCGCGTAGCGGACGAATTGCAGCGTATCGCCAAAGCCTTGCTCGGCATGGAGGAGGATCGTGCGGCCGCTGATATCCTCGCCTTGCCAGCGTGGCTTGGCCAGGGCGCGCTTCGGCGCCTCGGTGCGTTCGAGGCGGCGCTCATAAAGCGCGAATCCTTTCCGCATCTCAGTCCCGGTCATCAGGAGCGCGAGGGCGAGATTGAACGCCGGCTCCGGGTTTTGCGGCTCCAGCGCCTGGGCGTGACGAAAATCGGCGATCGCTTCCTCGAGCCGGCCAAGGCCATAGAACGAAACGCCACGGTTGCAGAGCGCTGCGACGTCATCGGGGCGGCATTGCAGGGCGATGTTGGAGGCGGCAATCGCGTTGTCGAACTGCCCGATCTCGAACAGCGCCGCACCGAGATTGACATAGGCCTCGGCATAGTCGGGTTTGAGGGCGAGCGCCTTGAAACAGACATTGATGGCGTCATCGAACCGCCCGAGGGCGCGGAGCGGGGAGGAGAGGTTGGAATAGGCCATCGGCCAGTCCGGCGCCTTGGCGATGGCGACCAAGCCCGCCGCCACGGCTTCGTCAAAGCGCCGCATATGGTACAACGCGCCGCAGAGATTGGAATGCGCATGGACATGGCCCGGCACCAGCGCGATCGCCTCGCGGTAGTAGCGCACGGAGTCGTCGAACCGGAACTGCGCTTGCAAGGCATTGCCGCAATTGGCCCAGGCATCGGCGAAATCCGGCCGGCGGGCGAGCAGGTCCTGATACACCGCGACCGCTTCCTGGAAACGGCCGCGATCATAGAGCGCATTGCCGAGGCCGAATCTGGCATCGGCGTCGTCCGGCCGGAGGGCGAGCGCGGCGCGGAAGGCGAGTTCGGCCTCCGCCGGCCGGCCGAGCCCCATGAGCGCGAAGCCGAGGCCGGCTTCGGCCTGAAAATCCGGGCCGAAGGCGAGCCCGGCGCGGAGCCAGGTGACGGCGCCAGCGAAATCCCCGGTTTCACGATGGATATGGCCGAGCAGCAGGCGCGGCGCGGGCGCCTCCGGCATCAGGGTGGCGGCGGCGGTGAAATGCGTGACGGCGCTCACGCGGTCGCCGGCCTGGTAGGCCGCGATGCCGGCGGAGAGCGCTTGCTCGGCTTCCAGAATGTTCGCGTCCATCATCATGGCGGCAAGGATACCGCGCGAGGATGAACAGGGGCTTAACCCGCGCCCTGGCGGGACGGCGCCGGGGCGGCTAGTCTCCGCGCCGCAACACGCCAAGATGGACCCGATCACCGATGCGTCTCTCCCGCTCGCTCCTCCCCACCCTCAAGGAAACCCCGGCCGAGGCGCAGATCGTCTCGCACCGGCTGATGCTGCGCGCCGGTCTCGTGCGTCAGACCACGTCCGGCATCTATGCCTGGCTTCCGGCCGGCTATCGCGTGCTCAGCAACATCGCCCGCATCGTGCGCGAGGAGCAGGACGCCGCCGGCGCCCAGGAATTGCTGATGCCGACCATCCAATCCGCCGATCTCTGGCGCGAAAGCGGCCGCTATGACGGCTACGGCAAGGAGATGCTGCGCATCCAGGACCGCCATGAGCGCGAATTGCTCTATGGCCCGACCAATGAGGAGATGATCACCGATCTCTTTCGCCAATCGGTGCATTCCTATCGCGCCCTGCCGCAGACCGTCTATCACATCCAGTGGAAATTCCGCGACGAGGTGCGGCCGCGTTTCGGCGTCATGCGCGGGCGCGAATTCCTGATGAAGGACGCTTATAGTTTCGATATCGACCATGAGGGCGCGGTTATCAGCTATCGGCGGATGATGCTCGCTTACATGCGCACGTTCCAGCGGCTCGGCTTGCGCGCCATTCCGATGGCCGCCGATACCGGGCCGATCGGCGGTGATCTCAGCCATGAATTCATCATCCTCGCCCCGACCGGGGAAAGCCAGGTGTTCTATGACGCCGCTTTCGAGACGATCGACTACACCGGCGACGCATTCGATATCCGGTCGGAGGCCGATCTCGCGCGGTTCTATACCCTGATGACCACGCCCTACGCCGCGACGGACGAGAAACATGACGCGGCGCTCTTTGAGAAACTCGATCCCGCGCGCCGGCGCGAGGGACGCGGGATCGAGGTTGGGCATATTTTCTATTTCGGCACCAAATACAGCCGGCCGATGAACTTCACCGTGACCGGCGCCGATGGCCGGAAACTGCATCCCGAAATGGGCAGCTACGGCATCGGCGTGAGCCGCCTGGTCGGCGCGGTGATCGAGGCCTCGCATGATGAAGCCGGCATCATCTGGCCCGACGCCATCGCGCCGTTTCGTGCCGCGATCCTCAATCTCAAGCCCGGCGATGCCGCTTGCGATGGACTTTGCGAACAGCTCTATGCGCGCCTCGGCACGGCCGCCCTCTATGACGACCGCGAGGAGCGCGCCGGGGTGAAATTCGCCGATGCCGATCTCCTCGGCCATCCCTGGCAGATTATCGTCGGCCCGCGCGGCGCCGCCGCCGGCAGGGTCGAACTCAAGCGGCGGGCGAATGGCGCGCGGGAAGAAATCTCGCCCGACGCTGCGCTCGCGAAACTTCTCGGCGCCTAGCATGTTCAACGCTTTCGAGCGCGCGGTCGCGGGCCGCTATCTCCGCGCCCGCCGCGGCGAGCGCTTCGTCTCCGTCATCGCCGGGTTTTCGCTGATCGGCATCGCCCTCGGGGTTGCGACCCTGATCATCGTGATGAGCGTGATGGGCGGTTTCAAAGTCGATCTGCTCAACCGCATCCTCGGCTTGAACGGCCATCTCGGCATTTATGCCGGCGAGAGCGAGGGGCCGGAGCGTGGGCTTGCCGATTACGCAGCGCTCACCAAACGCATCGCCGGTCTTCCGAATGTCGTCTCCGCGATCCCGGTGGTGGATGGCCAGGCTCTGGTCTCCAGCCCACGTGGCGCTGCGACCGGCGGCCTCATCCGTGGCATTCGCAAGGAGGATCTGCTGGCGCTGCACGCGGTCAGTGATCATCTGCTGGAGGGCTCACTCACGGATTTCGTGCCGGGTGACGCGATTGCGATCGGTGTCGGGATGGCGCGGCGTCTCGGGCTTTCGGTCGGCGACACGCTCACGCTGATCTCACCGCAAGGGGCTGCGACGGCGTTCGGGACGGTGCCGCGCATCCGCGCCTATCGGGTGGTGGCGATTTTCCAGATCGGCATGAACGAATACGATCAGGCCTATGCGTTTCTGCCGCTCGCCGATGCGCAGGTGTTTTTCCAGATGCCGCACACGGTGAGCGAAATCGAGGTGCGCATCGCCGATCCGCTGGCGATCGGCGCCGTCGTCCGCGCGATCCGTGCCGCACTCGGCGATACACCCGTCCGCATCATCGACTGGCAGCACAGCAACGATAGTTTCTTCGCTGCGGTCGAGGTCGAGCAGAACGTGATGTTCCTGATCCTGACACTGATCATCCTGGTCGCGGCGTTCAATGTCATCTCCTCGCTGATCATGATGGTCAAGGACAAGACGCGCGATATCGCGGTCCTGCGCACGCTCGGCGCACAGCGCGGCGCGGTGATGCGGATTTTTCTGATGTGCGGTGCGTCCGTCGGTGTCGCCGGGACGCTGATCGGAACCGTGCTCGGTGTCGTCTTCTGCCTCAATATCGCAACCTTGCAACATTGGGTCGAGAGTATCACCGGGGTTTCGGTGTTCAATCCGGAAGTCTACTATCTCGCGCATCTGCCGGCGCGGCTCGATTGGGGCGAAGTCACCGAGATCATCGTCATGGCGCTGGCGCTGTCGCTGCTGGCGACGCTGTATCCGAGCTGGCGCGCGGCGCGTACCGATCCGATCGAGGCGCTGCGGCATGAGTGACCCGGAAATTGCGCTGGCGATGGCGGGGGTCGCGCGGGTGTTTCGCACCGAGGCCGGGCCGCTCCCGGTTCTCCGCGACGTCGATCTCAATCTCGCCGCCGGCGAGATCGTCGCCCTGGTCGCGCCATCGGGGTCGGGTAAATCGACCCTTTTGCATCTCGCCGGGTTGCTCGAAAAACCGGACGAGGGCGAGATTTTCATCGCCGGGCGGGCGGCGGGCCGGCTCGGCGATGGCGAACGAAGTGCGATCCGCAGCGATACCATAGGCTTCGTCTATCAGTTTCATCATCTGCTCGGAGAGTTCAGCGCGCTCGAAAATGTCATTCTGCCGCAGATGATTCGGGGACGCGCGCGCCGCGCCGCCGCCAGCCATGCGGCGGATTTGTTGAGCGTGCTCGGCCTTGGGACGCGGCTCCATCATCTGCCGGGGAAGCTTTCGGGCGGCGAGCAGCAGCGAGTCGCGATCGCGCGCGCGCTCGCCAACGCGCCGCGGATTCTGCTCGCCGACGAGCCGACCGGCAATCTCGATGTCGCGACCGCCGAACTCGTGTTCGCCGCCCTCCTCGATATGGTGCGCGCACGCGGGGTCGCGGCGCTGATCGCAACCCACAATCCGGACCTCGCGGCGCGCATGGATCGCCGTGTCACGCTGATCGAAGGGCGGCTCGTGGCGATGTAGGAGAAGGGAGAAAATGTTCTTTTTTAAAAAAAAGAACCAAAAAATTTTTCTCCGTTGCGGCAGTGCCTTCGGCACCGCCGCGCCATGGAAACAGGATAAAAGTCTTTTTGCTTCTTTTTCTTCAGAAAAAGAAGAAGTTTTTTCCTTATGACAATGAACTTACCCATGACACATGCCGATTTCGTTCATCTCCGCGTCCATTCCGCCTATTCGCTGAGCGAAGGCGCGATCAAGGCCGAGAAGATCGTCGAACTCGCGCGCGCCGGCGCGATGCCGGCGGTTGCGATCACCGATAGCGGCAATCTGTTCGGGGCGCTGGAGTTCAGCCAGGCTTGTGCGAAAGCCGGCGTGCAGCCGATCATCGGTTGCCAGATCAATCTCGCGCGCGCCGATAATCCGCGCCTCGCGCCCGACCCGATCGTGCTGCTCGCGCAGAACGCGGCGGGATTGGCCAATGTGCAGCGCCTTTCCTCGCTCGGCTTTCTGGCCCCGGACTCCGCGCTCAAGCCGCAATTGCCGCTCTCGACCATCGCCGCGCATGCGGAGGGGCTCATTCTCCTGACCGGCGGCACCCATGGTCCGATCGCCCGCCTGCTCGCCGAGGGGCAGCGCTCGGCCGCGGAAGCGCTGCTTGCCGAAATCAGCGAGGCGTTTCCCGATCGCACGGTGGTCGAGCTGCATCGCCATGGTCTTGCCCTCGAACGCGCGATCGAGCCTGGGTTGATCGCGCTCGCCGATGATGCCGGCCTGCCGCTGGTCGCCACCAATGATTGTTTCTTCGCGCGGGAAGCAATGTTCGAGGCGCATGACGCGCTGCTCTGCATCGCCGAGGGCCGCTTGCTCGCCGAGAGCGAGCGCCGGCGGGTGACCCGCGCGCACTGGTTCAAGAGCGCGGCCGAGATGCGCGCCCTGTTCGCCGATCTTCCGGATGCCTGCGACAACACGCTGGCGATCGCGCGGCGCTGCGCGGTGATGGCCGAAAGCCGCAAGCCGATGCTGCCGGTATTTCCGAAAGTCGCGCCTGGGCTCAGCGAAGAAGAAACGTTGCGGGGGATGGCGCGGGCCGGTCTCGAAGCCCGTCTCGCGGCCGCGGAAATCGATGCGACGCGGGCCGGAGAGTATCGCGCGCGGCTCGACTACGAACTCGACGTGATCGCCAAGATGGATTTCCCAGGCTATTTCCTGATCGTTGCCGATTTCATTCAATGGGCCAAGGCCCAGGGCATACCGGTCGGCCCCGGGCGCGGCTCGGGCGCGGGCTCGGTGGTCGCATGGGCCTTGACCATCACCGATCTCGATCCGCTCCGCTTCGGCTTGCTGTTCGAGCGTTTTCTCAACCCCGAGCGCGTTTCGATGCCGGATTTCGACATCGATTTCTGTCAGCACCGGCGTGACGAGGTGATTGCCTATGTGCGTTCGGAATACGGCGCCGATCGGGTCGCTCAGATCATCACCTTCGGAAAATTGCAGGCCCGCGCTGTGGTTCGTGACGTCGGCCGGGTGCTCGGTCTGCCTTATGGCCAGGTCAACAAGATCGCCGAGCTGATCCCGAACAATCCGGCCAAGCCGGTGACGCTGGCACAGGCGATCGCCGGCGAGCCGCGCCTGCAGGAGGCGCGTGACGCGGATGAAGCCATTGCGCGGCTCCTGGAGATCGCGCTCCAACTCGAAGGGCTTTATCGCCACGCCAGCACGCACGCTGCCGGTATCGTCATCGGCGACCAGCCGCTGATCGATCTCGTGCCGCTCTATCGTGATCCGCGCTCGGAATTTCTCGTCACCCAGTATTCGATGAAATATGTCGAACAGGCGGGATTGGTGAAATTCGATTTTCTTGGCCTGACGACACTCACTATCCTGAAACGCGCGGTGGACTTCCTTGCCGGGCAGGGTGAGGAGGTCGATCTCGCGCGGCTGCCGCTCGATGACGCGAAAACCTACGAGATGCTGACGCATGGCGATGCCGGCGGCGTGTTTCAGTTCGAAAGCCAGGGCATGCGCGATGTCCTGCGCCAGATGCGGCCTGATCGTTTCGAGGATCTGATCGCCGCCGTTGCCCTCTATCGCCCCGGCCCGATGGCCAATATCCCGGCCTATTGTCAGAGAAAACACGGCGAGAAATGGGCGCCGCCGCACCCCGATCTCGCCGATATCCTTGGCGAGACCTACGGGATCATGGTCTATCAGGAGCAGGTGATGCAGATCGCCCAGCGCCTGGCCGGCTATAGCCTCGGCGCCGCCGATCTCCTCCGCCGCGCCATGGGCAAGAAGATCCGCGCTGAGATGGAGGCGCAGCGGCGGATCTTTCTCGAAGGCGCCGCGGCGCGCGGGATCGAGGCTGGAAAAGCCGGCGAGATTTTCGATCTCATGGAAAAATTCGCCGATTACGGCTTCAATAAATCGCATGCCGCGGCCTATGCCCTGGTCGCCTATCAGACCGCCTGGATGCGCGCCAATCATCCGACCGCCTTCATCGCCGCCTGCATGAGTCTCGCCATCAACAATACCGACAAGCTCGCAGCATTACGCCAGGAGGCGCGGGCGCTCGGCATCGCGGTCCTGGCGCCGGACATCAACCGCTCCGGCGCCGATTTCACGCTGGAGCGTGGCGAGGATGGCAAACCTGCGATCCGCTACGCGCTGGCGGCGGTGAAGAAAGTTGGCGAGGCGGCGATGGCGGCGCTGGTCGCGGCGCGCGGTGGCCGCCCATTCGCCGATTTCGCCGATTTCGCCGCCCGCATCGACGCCCGCGCCCTCAACCGCATGCAGATCGAAAACCTCGCCAAGGCCGGCGCGTTCGATAGCCTGGACGAAAACCGCGCCCGCGTTTTCGCCAGCGCCGAGACCCTGCTCCGCCGCGCCCAGGCCTCAGCGCAGGAGCGCGACAGCGGCCAGGCGGCGCTGTTCGGCGGCGATGGCCGGCGCGAAGCCCTGCGTCTCGCCGATGTCGCGCCCTGGCCGCCGATGGAGCGGCTCGGCTATGAGGCCGAAGCGGTCGGGTTCCACATCACCGCCCATCCGCTCGATGCCTATGCCGGGGCGCTGCGGCGGCTCGGGGTCATCGCGAGCAGCCAGATCGCCGCCCGCGCTGCCGCGGGGATCGGCCGCGTGCGGCTCGCCGGGACGCTGATCAGCGTCAAGGAGCGCCCAACCCGCACGGGGAGCCGCATGGCCTGGGCGCGGCTTTCCGATGCCGGCGGATCGTTCGAGATCACGCTGTTCAGCGAGACCCTAGCCCGCGCCCGCGATCTGCTGCAACCCGGGGCGAGCCTGCTCGCCAGCGTCGATCTCCGCCTCGAGGGGGATAGTCTCCGCCTCACCGCGCAGGAGATCTCCGCCCTCGATGCCGCGGCGGCGGCGGTCGCGAGTGGCATCCGCGTCTGGCTCCGCGATGGCGGCGGTCTGCCCGATCTCCGCGATCTCCTGGGGCGCGAGCGCGGCGGCAAGGGGCGGGTGCGGCTGGTGCCGCGCTTGCCGGAGACCGAGCAGGAGGTCGAGATCGTGCTGCCGGGTGGGTTTCATGTGACCCCGGTTCTGGCGCAGGCGCTGACGCTGCTTCCCGGCGTCGAGCGTGTCGAGGAGGTCTGACACCGCGTCAGCCGCGCGACGGACGCAGCATCGCCTCGATGCGGGGCAGGGCGGTGGCCAGGGCCTCGCGTTCGATGGCGCGGTATTCGGCGACCACCGCCGCCCCGGTCGCGGTCAGGGTCGCGCCGCCGCCGCCGGCGCCGCCGGTTGCGGTGCTGACCACGGCAGTGCCAAGGGCTTTGTTCAACGCCTCCACCAGATCCCAGGCGCGGCGATAGGACATCCGCAACTCCCGCCCCGCCGCCGAGATCGAGCCGTGGCGTTCGATCGCCTCCAGCAGCGCGACCTTGCCCGGCCCGATCCGCGCCCCCGAGGCGAGGTCGAGCCGGATGGTCAGGCGGTTGGCGGGGAGCGGTTTTTCCTGGCGTGCGATGCGCGGCATGACGGCAAATCTAATCACACTCGCTGGATCGGCGAAAGAGCGGCGCTGGCGCCGGCGGCGTCGCGGGTCTATGTGAAGGCGAACGGTTCTTGCGAGGAGGCATGCGATGCTCACCCCCGTCTCTCCCCTGCCGCTCAAGGATGCGAGCCTGTTCCGGCAGCAGAATTACGTCGGCGGCAAATGGATCGAGGCCGCCTCCGGGCGGACGGTCGCGGTGCGCAACCCGGCCAATGGCGAGGTCATCGGCGCGGTGCCGGCGCTGAGCGCGGCCGAGACAAGGGCCGCGATCGAGGCCGCTTTTGCCGCTTATCCCGCTTGGCGGGCGCAAACGGCGGCGGCGCGGGCTGCGGTTTTGCGTCGGCTCAATGATTTGATGCTCGCCAATGCCGATGATCTCGCGGTGATCATGACCGCCGAGCAGGGCAAGCCTCTGGCCGAATCCAAGGGCGAGATCGCCTACGCTGCGAGCTTCATCGAATGGTTCGCCGAGGAGGGCAAGCGCGTCTACGGCGATACCATTCCGCAGAACGTCAAGGGGCGGCGGATCATCGTCCAGAAGGAGCCGATCGGGGTTTTT
Source organism: Pseudomonadota bacterium (assembly GCA_021798915.1). Lineage (GTDB taxonomy): Bacteria > Pseudomonadota > Alphaproteobacteria > Acetobacterales > Acetobacteraceae > Acidibrevibacterium. The sequence continues at coordinate 42,670 of JAJZBM010000013.1, read as the reverse complement.
GCCGCGATCACGCCGTGGAACTTCCCTGCCGCCATGATCACCCGCAAGGCCGGGCCGGGCTGGGCCGCCGGCTGCACCGGGGTCATTCGCCCGGCGAGCCAGACGCCGTTCTCGGCGCTCGCCATTGCCGTTCTCGCCGAGCGCGCCGGCATGCCGGCCGGCGTCTGCAACGTCATCACCGGACCATCGGGGGAGATGGGCGCCGAACTGACCGGCAATCCGCTGGTGCGCAAGCTCTCCTTCACCGGCTCGACCGAGATCGGCGCCAAACTGCTCGCCCAATGCGCGCCGACGATCAAGAAAACCAGCATGGAATTGGGCGGCAACGCGCCGTTCATCGTCTTCGACGATGCCGATCTCGACGCCGCCGTTCTCGGCGCGATGGCGAGCAAATACCGCAATGCCGGGCAGACTTGCGTCTGCGCCAACCGGATCCTGGTGCAGGACGGCGTCTATGACGCCTTCGCCGCCAAGCTGAAGGTCGCGGTGGAAGCGCTCCGGGTCGGGGACGGGATGGAGCCGGGGGTAACGCAAGGCCCGCTGATCAACGCCGAGGCGGTCGCCAAGGTGGAAGCGCATATCGCCGATGCCGTGAAACGCGGCGCCCGCGTCGTCACCGGGGGGGCGCGCCATGCGCGCGGCGGCAATTTCTTCACCCCCACCATCCTCGCCGACGTGCGTTCCGGCGCCGCCATCTTCCGCGAGGAGACTTTCGGCCCGGTCGCGCCGCTGTTTCGCTTCACGACCGAGGAAGAGGCGGTGAAACTCGCCAACGACACCGAATTCGGCCTCGCTGCCTATTTCTATGCCCGTGATGTCGGGCGCATCTTCCGGGTCGCCGAGGGGCTCGAATACGGCATCATCGGCATCAACGAGGGCATCATCTCGACCGAGGTCGCGCCGTTCGGCGGCATGAAATCCTCCGGCCTCGGCCGCGAGGGCTCCAAATATGGCATCGAGGATTATCTGGAAATCAAATATCTGGCCCTGGGTGGGATTGGGACGTAAAGGCATTGTTTGTGTTGGTGGCTTGCTGTTTGACAAAAAATCAGCATTTTTTTACCTTGATGGAGGGAATTGAGGTCAAGCTTCAATGGCGCCGTTTCCTTTGAAGGCGGCTTTTGGAGGGGCCATGGCAGTGAAATACACAATTCGTCAAACAAAAAACGGAATGAGAACGACGGTCCGGACGAAGACAGGCAACACGACGATAACAACAAACATTATTTGGACAAGAAAATACTAGGAACATGATTAAAAATCATATTTATTTATAGACAAATTGATATGAAATTAATTTATTTTTTATTATTATTGATTGTAGGATTGTTTTTATTTTCGTTTACCTCAACATTTATTTCTTTTTTGGCTTATTATAATCTAAGCTCGGAGAAACCAGTTGCTACTGTTATTTTCCATAAAATTGAAGATTACAAATATAAAATAGATTATAGCGTGGGTGATGGGCCGTTTACAGAAAACAATGACGTGTTTTTCAATGGGGACGAATGGAATATTGAAGCGCATGTATTTAAGTTTAAGTATTATATAAATGCATTTTTTGGAATAAGTCCGAAATACGATCTGGAAAGATTGTCGAGCAGATTTAGCGATGTAAAAAAAGCCGCAGCAACACCGCCGAATATAATTGATTTGTCGAAAAAAAGAGCATTTTTGTCAAAATATTTTATGGGCATTTATGTTTATGACACTAACTATGGTAGTGGAACCTACGCGCCCATGGGTGATGGCGCAGAGTATCAAATTTTCATTTCTCCTACTGGGCTTTTGATTCGCCCAGGAAACGCGGTTGCGCAACGGTTGTTGGAGGAGTGGAAATAATAAAATGAAACTTAGGTGGATTGAAAAATGACCTTCGATTTCGATCTCTTCGTGATTGGTGGCGGCTCGGCGGGGGTTCGCTGTGGGCGGATCGCCGCCGCGCATGGCGCGCGGGTCGGGGTGGCCGAGGGGCGGTTCTGGGGTGGCACCTGCGTCAATATCGGCTGTGTGCCAAAGAAAATTCTCGTCCAGGCCGCCGAATATGGCGCTCTCGCCGAGGATGCGGCGGGGTTCGGCTGGCGCGGCGCGGCCCCAGGGGTGCATGACTGGGCGGCGCTGATCGCCGCCAAAGACCGCGAGATCGCCCGCCTCAACGGTATTTACCTCCGCCTGCTCGACGCCGCCGGGGCCCAGGTGTTCGAGGCCAATGCCCGGTTTCTCGATGCGCACCGAATCGCGGTCGGTGACCAGGTGGTGAGCGCCGAGCGAATCGTGATCGCAACCGGCGGCCGCCCGCTTCGCCCCGCCATCCCTGGCGCCGAACTCGGCATCGTCTCTGATGACGCGTTTTATCTCGACCAGCGCCCGGATCGTGTGGTGATTCTCGGCAGCGGCTATATCGCCGTCGAATTCGCGGGGATTTTCCGTGGCCTCGGCGCCGAGGTCGATCTGGTGTTCCGCCAGCCGCTGCCGCTCCGCGGCTTCGATCGGGATTTGCGCGCGGCGATGGCCGAGGCGCTGGTGGCGCAGGGGGTAAGGCTGTTTCCTGAAAGCAATATCGCCGCCATCGAGGCGATGGGCGCCGGGCGGGTCGCGGTGCTCGCGGATGGCCGGCGGATCGCCGCTGATTGCGTGTTTTTCGCCTCCGGGCGTGGCGCCAATACCGAGGGGCTGGGCCTCGATCACGCCGGGGTTGCGACCAGCGCGAGCGGCGCGGTGGAGATCGGCGCGGAATGGCGCACCAATGTCGCGCATATCTTTGCGATCGGCGATGTCACCGATCGCCTGAATCTGACGCCGGTCGCCACCGCCGAGGGGCATGCGCTCGCCGATCTGCTGTTCGCGGGAGCGGCGCGGCCGTGGAATTTCGCCGCCGTCGCGACCGCCGTCTTCAGCACGCCGCCGCTCGCGACGGTTGGCTTGTCCGAGGAGGAAGCAGAAGCGCGCGGCAAGACCGATATCTATCTCACCCGCTTCACGCCGATGCGCCACACCATCAGCGGGCGGGCGCGCAAGACCCTGATCAAGCTGGTCGTCGATCACGCGAGCGGGCGGGTGCTGGGCGCGCACATGTTCGGCGAGGACGCGCCAGAAATCATGCAGGGGATCGCGGTTGCCCTGACTTGTGGCGCGACCAAGGCCCAATTCGACCAGACCATCGGCATCCACCCGACGGCGGCGGAGGAATTCGTGACCCTTCGCCAGCTAACCCGCAGTGTCGGGGGGGCGTGAGATGGCCCGCATCGGGGTCGCCGGAGTTGCCGGGCGGATGGGAAGGCTGCTGGCCGAGGAAGCGCGCGCGGCGGGGCTGCTCGCCGGTGGCACGCTCCGCCCCGGCTCGGCGGCGTTGCCGCCGGATGGCGTTGCGATCCTGCCCGATATTGCCGCTTTGGCCGCCGTCTCGGACGTGGTGATCGATTTCACCCATGCCGCCGCGGTCGGCGGCCATGCCGAGGCGCTGGTGGCGGCCAAAACCCCCTGGGTGCTCGGCACCACCGGGCTGTTTGACGCCGATGAGGGGGCGGTCATTGCGGCGGCGCGGGCGATTCCGGTCTGTGCCGCGCCCAATTTCTCGCCCGGGGTCACGCTGCTCCTGGCGCTCGCCGAACGCATGGCGGCGGCGCTTCCGGCCGACACCTATGATGCCGAAATCGTCGAGATGCATCACCGCCAGAAGGTCGATGCCCCGTCTGGGACCGCGCTCGGGCTCGGCCGCGCGGTTGCCGCCGGGCGCGGGGTCGATCTCGCCGCGATGATGGAGAGCGGCCGCCACGGCCACACCGGGGCGCGCAAGCCCGGCGCCATCGGCTTCGCGAGCTTGCGCGGCGGCCAGGTGGTCGGCGAGCACAGCCTGATCTTCGCCGCCGCCCACGAACATATCGCGCTCACCCACCGCGCTTTCGACCGCCGTATCTTTGCCCAGGGCGCGGTGCGGGCGGCGCTCTGGCTGGCAGACCGGCCGCCCGGCCTTTATTCGATGCGTGACGTGCTTGGGCTCGGTGCCTGAGCGCCCGACGCTCAATAAATTTCCACCTGATCGAAATGGAGATCGCAGGGCCTTAGGCCGATGATCCGCACATGGCGCGGCGCGAGCACGGTGTTCGGCGCCCAGATCCGCGGCGTCCCATCGATCCCGCCGAACGGGTTTCGCTCCGCCGCGCATAGACGAGGCGCCAGGCTTGTGCATCGTCGAAGACGATGATCGCGCGCTGCTCGGTGCATGCCCACCATCAAGGCGGGAACGGCTTGACCGAAGGGCCGGTTTCGGCCAGAGAGCGTGCGCGCCGGTGCCCTCTGCCTCGGCGTGGCCGCCGGCATTCTCCGGCCCCTGCGCGACAAGAGGACGAATTGCGCCATGCGCGATAAGGGCGATTTTCTGTTCACTTCCGAATCGGTTTCCGAGGGGCACCCCGACAAGGTCGCCGATCGTATCAGCGACACCGTGCTCGACGCCTATCTCGCCGCCGATCCCTATGCGCGTGTCGCCTGCGAGACGATGGTGACCACCAACCGCATCGTGCTGGCCGGCGAAACCCGCGGGCCGGACACCATTACCGCCGAATATCTCGCGCATCTCGCGCGCCTTGCGGTGCATGACATCGGCTATGACCAGGAGGGGTTCAGTTGGCGCAATGCCAAGGTCGAATGCCACCTCCACGCCCAGTCCCAGGACATCGCCCAGGGCGTCGATTCCGCCGGCAACAAGGATGAGGGCGCCGGCGATCAGGGCATCATGTTCGGCTATGCCTGCCGCGAGACCGAGGCGCTGATGCCGGCGCCGATCTATTATGCCCATCTCATCCTGCGCCGGATCAGCGAATTGCGCCGTGCCCGCGACGTCTCCGCCGCCGGCCTGCTGCCCGACGCCAAAAGCCAGGTGACGCTGCGCTATATCGACGGCAAGCCGGTGGCCGCGACCAGCATCGTCGTCTCCATCCAACACGTCGCCGAGCTGGAGCGGGAAGAGATCAAGCGGCGGCTGTGGCCGATCGTCGAAAGCAGCCTGCCTGCCGGCTGGATGTGCCCGGAGGAGCGGTTTTACGTCAATCCGACCGGGAAATTCGTCATCGGCGGCCCGGACGGGGATTGCGGCCTCACCGGGCGCAAGATCATCGTCGATACCTATGGCGGCGCCGCGCCCCATGGCGGCGGCGCGTTTTCCGGCAAGGATCCGACCAAGGTCGATCGCTCCGCCGCTTATGCCTGCCGCTATCTCGCCAAAAACGTCGTCGCCGCCGGGCTTGCCGAGCGTTGCACGATCCAGCTCAGCTATGCGATCGGGGTTTCACATCCGCTTTCGGTCTATGTCGATCTGCACGGCACCGGCCGCGATATCGACGAGACGCGGCTGGAGCAGGTGCTGCGCGATCTCGTCAACCTCTCGCCGCGCGGCATTCGCGAGCATCTCCACCTCAATCGCCCGATCTATGTGCCGAGTTCGGCCTATGGCCATTTCGGCCGCGAGCATGACCCCGAACTCGGCACCTTCACCTGGGAGCGAACCGATCTCGCCCCGGCTCTCCGCGCCGCTTTCGGGCGCTGAGGGGCTGAACGCGGAGGCTGGTGCGGGCAGGATCAAAAAACCGCCGGCGCGGCTCTATGGCCGCCAGCACGGCCATGCCCTGCGCCCGCGCCAGGCGCGTCTGCTCGCCGAAACTCTGCCGCGCCTTCGCCTCGACCCCGCCGATCCGCTCGCTGGGCTGGGCGGCGCGGCGTCGGTCGCGTTCGAGATCGGCTTCGGCGGTGGTGAACACGCGCTCGCCGAGATCGCCGCCCACCCTGAGGCCGCGCTGATCGCGTGCGAGGTCTATGCCAACGGCATCGCCTCGCTGCTCGGCCGGCTGGTGCCGGAAGGGGAGGAGGCGAACGCGCCACTGCCGCCCTTTCTCCGCCTCTGGGACAATGATGCGCGGATCGTGCTCGGCGCCATGCCGGAAGCCTCTCTTGCGCGCGTGTTTCTGCTGTTCCCGGACCCCTGGCCGAAGACGCGCCACGCCAAGCGCCGCTTCGTGCATCCCGAGAACCTGCCGCTCATCGCCCGTGCGCTCCGCCCCGGCGGCGAATGGCGGATCGCGACCGATGATCCGACCTATCAGGCCTGGACCGCCGAAACTCTGGCGACGCAGCCATTTTTCGCGCCCGCCGCGCCGATGACGACGCGTCCGCCGGGCTGGGCGCCGACGCGCTATGAGGCGAAGGCGCTCAAAGCCGGCCGGACGCCGCTTTACTGGTCGCTGCGACGGGTTTGAGCCTGCCGGCGGGCGTGGTCTCAGAAGCTGCCTTCCAGGCTGTGGACAGACCTCGCTTGGGCACCTTGATCGAAACGGCATGGACTTGGACTTGCCTCGGAAAAGTGGAGAGCTCCTGATGCGAAAGGAGGGGATTTTTGGTGATGGAGCGGAAGCGGTTTTCGAAGGCGATTGAGGAGGACCTTGGGTTCGGCAAGTCCGCTCTCACCGTGGTCCGGCGTCGCCCCATCGCGCGACCGGGGCGCGCCAGCCGCGATAGATGGCCATCAGGCGCAGGAACACGCAGATCCCCCCGCCCAGCAGCATCGGCGCGAGCGGCGTGATCGCGAGCGCATGGCCGAGCGCGACCGTGGCCCCGGCGGCGAGCGCCGCCAGGGCATAGAGATCGCCACGCAGCACGAACGGCACATCACCCGCCAGCACATCGCGCGTCATGCCGCCGCCGATGCCGGTGATCATGCCGAGAAGCGCCGCCATCACCGGATTGATGCCGTATTCGATCGCCTTCTCCGTGCCGGTGACGGCGAAGAGCGAGAGACCCACCGCGTCGAACAGCAGAATTGGCCGCTGCAACGCAACGATGCGGGGGTACCACCGGAAGATGATCAGGCCGCCGGCAACGGAGATCAGGAAATAGGTGATATCGGTGATGGCGACCGGCGGCACCGCGCCGATCAAGACATCGCGCGTCATGCCGCCGACCACCGCGACGACGAAAGCGAGAAACAGCACCCCGAACAGATCGAATCGTTTCTGCACGCCGACCAGCGCGCCGCTGGCCGCGAACACCAGGGTTCCGATCCAGTCCAGCACGTCGATCGCCCACGCCGAGACGATCAAAGGCCGAAATCGCCTTGCGCCGCCGCGCCGCGTTCACGCGCCGCCTTGCGGAACCCCTCGCCGCTTCCGTGGGACGGCAGTTTAGGGCGCATCCCGGCGAGCAGTTCCTCGATGGTAAAAATCTGCAATCGCGGATGGCGGCCGAAACTGGTGTCAAAAAAGCCCGAGGCGGCCGCCTCGCGCCGCATCTCGCGGGTCGGCGCGGCGAGGGTGATGAACAGCCCCGCCGCCGCGCCCTCGCGCTCCACGGTGCCCTTGAGATCGCGCACCATGGCGCTGGTGACATGCTCGCCGCCCTTCACCGAGACAAGCACTTTTTCCACATCTCCCCCGTGCGGCCCGGTGCGCACCCAGCGGATGCCATCGATGCCGCGATCGGCACCCTTTTTTTTGCCGCCCTGGGGCACGGCATCGACGAGAGAGACGGCCCACCACTGGAACTGATATTTGTCGCGTCGCGCCAGATCGCGCGCGCCGTCCAGATCCTTGGGCGTGCCGTGAACCTCGAACGCGATGCCGGGAAATGCGTCCTTGAGCCGTCGCTCGATCAGCGAAATGGCGAGATGGGTGATATCGATGCCGATCCATTGCCGCCCGAGTTTCTGCGCCGCGTGCACCGCCGTGCCGCAGCCGCAGAAGGGGTCGAGGACGACATCGCCCTCGTTGCTCGACGTTTTGATGATGCGTTCCAGCAATGCCAGGGGTTTTTGCGTGGGATAGCCGAGGCGTTCCTTGGATGTGTTGCCGATTCGCTCGATATCGGTCCAAATCGATTGGAGCGGCTGCCCAGGCAGATCATCCAAATATACTTTCAGGCCATCCATCCTTGGCGAACCGTCCTTGCGGGTAAGTATGCGCCCCTCAGCCCACCATTTTTCTAGCTGTTCAGGCGTGTAACCCCACCCTCGACTTGACGGCGGTGTCGTGCCGCGCCATTCGAATTTGCCAGATACTGAATTTACTCGATCAGCTGTCAAATTTTCACATTTGTATAGACGGCCATCTTTATCTATTTTGTATCGTTTCATTTGTTTTTGGCTAAAATCAGTATATTGATTATTCCACAGATAATTTTTTGTCTTGCTATAAAATAGCAATATGTCGGAAATTTTCCCATATTTACGAGCCGTATTGTGCGCGCTCGTTCGTTTCCAGGTAATTTCATTCAGAAAATGCTCGATACCGAAAACCGCATCCAGCAAAATTTTCAAATAATGGCTGGCCGTGGGGTCGCAATGCAGATAGAGACTGCCGGTTGGTTTGAGGACGCGATGGAGTTCGATCAGGCGCACGGCCATCATCGCGAGATAGGCCATCATGTCGTTCTCGCCAAGGAACGAGCGCATGGCGCGCAGCATGGTGGCGGCGCCGGTGTGGCTGGAGTGGAGCACTTCGTCGAAGGCGCGGGCAGCGGCCTCGCCCCAATGCCAGGTATCGGCGAATGCCTCGATCTGCGCCTCGCTGCGCTGCCCGGCGGGGGCGCGGAATAGCAGGTTGTAGGTCGCGTCCGAGTTGAACGGCGGGTCGAGATAGACGAGATCGACGCTCTGGTCCGGGATATGGCCCCGGAGAACATCGAGATTATCACCGTAATAAAGCGCGTTCGTCATGCCGTCATTCTGCCCGTTGGCGCGGCGGAGGGAAAGAGGCGGCTGCGCGAGATGAAAGTTTTTTGGTTCTTTTTTACAAAAAAGAACTATTTTTCTTCTTATTGTTTGCCTGCCCAGCGCACACGCCAGATCGCGCCGTTGGCGTCCTCGCTGATCAGCAGCGCGCCTTCCTTGGTGACGGTGACGCCGACCGGGCGGCCGCAGACATGATCGTCATCGAGCGCGAAACCGGTGAGGAAATCCTGATAGGCGCCGGTCGGCGCGCCGTCGTGGAACAACAGCCGCACCAGCTTGTAGCCGGTGCGCAGCGTGCGATTCCACGAACCATGGAGGGTGACGAAGGCATCGCCACGGTATTCGGCAGGAAAATTTCCCGTCGCATAGAACGCGATTCCGAGCGGGGCGGAGTGGGGCTGAAACAGCACGTCCGGCACCGTGACATGGGCGGCGAGATCGGGGCGGCGGCCGGCAAGGCGGGGGTCTTGATGATCGCCGATATAAAACCACGGCCAGCCGTAAAATCCGCCGGGTTTGAGATGCGTCGCATAATCGGGCGGCAGATCGTCGCCCAGCATGTCGCGCTCATTGACAACGCACCAGAGATTGTCCCCCTGGAGATCGCTCTCTTGGGGACCGATCGTGAGGCCGGAGCAGTTGCGAAGCCCGGTTGCATAGGCCCGCGCGTGCCGGCCATCGGGGTCGAAAATCCGCACTTCGGCGCGGCCTTGCTCCGCCCCCCAGGCGCCACCCCAGGGTGTGGCCTCGCCTTCGGCGGCGGCAAAGGCGGCGAGGCCGCCGGGTGGGGCGGGCGGCATTTCTTCGCCGAGATTGGAGGCCGAGCCGATCGCGACATAGAGATGGTTTCCATCGGCGGCCGCGGCGAGATCGCGCGTCCAGTGTCCGCCTCGCGGCAGATCGGCGAGGATCACCTCCGCCGGCCCCGCCGCTTTCGGCGTGCCGGGATGGTAGGGAAAGCGTAACACGCGCCCGCTCTCGCCGACATAGACGAAAGCCGGCGCCGGGCCGGGCGGAAAAAACGCGATGCCGTAGGGCTGATCGAGACCTTCGGCGAAGACGCGCGGCGCGCTGCCGGTAGTTGCGACATCCGGCGGGAAGACGAGGATGCGCCCGGCGCCGCTTTCGGCGAGGAAGATGGTGCCGTCTGGTGCCGTCCGGAGGGTGCGCGGCATGGCAAGCCCGGTGGCTACGCGATCGACGGCGAAACCCGGCGGCACGCGTGGCAAAAATCCGGGCGGGCAGGGGGCGATGCGGGCGCCGTTGCTGGCGACGGTTTGCGTCCCCGGCGCGCGGAGATCGGCTTCGGTGAGGTGGCGGATGAGGCCGGGCCGATCATCCCGCCAGCCGCCATAGGCCGCGCCCCCATCGCGCTCATCGCCGGCATGCGCGGGCACCGCGCCGAGCGCCAGAAGGCCGATGATCGCAACGCGCATGGCCACCTCCCTCAGCCGGCAGGGGACTTGCCCGGCAGGTCGATCCTGGGCAGAAACCTGCCGCCATCCCGCACCAGATGTTCCCACAAGGCGCGTGCCGCCGGCAAGAGCCGCTTCTCCCGCCGCCGGACCAGATACCATTGCCGCAAGATCGGCAAGCCGACGACATCGAGAATGGCGATCCGCCGATCCGCCCATTCGGCGGCGATGGTGTGGGCGGAGATCAGCGCGATGCCCATCCCGGCGATCACCGCCTGCTTGATCGTCTCGTTGCTGCCGAACTCCATGCCGCCGGCAGGATCGAGCCCGGCGCTTTCGAACAGGCGTCGGACCAAGGCGCGCGTCCCCGAGCCCGGCTCGCGGAGCAGGAAGGGCTGATCGAGGAGGGCGCCCGGCGCGATCGCGGCGCGCCCGGCGAGCGGATGATCGGGGGCGGCGATGATGACGTGCGGGTGGGGGCCGATCGCGACTTCGGTGACATCGAAATGCTCCGGCGGGCGGCCCATGATGGCGAGATCGATATCGAAGCGTTCGAGCGCCGCCACCGTCTCGCCGCGATTGCCGACCAGCAGGCGGAGATCGATCTCGGGATAGGCACGCTTGAAGGCGGCCAGCGCGCTCGGCGCGAAATATTTCGCGGTGCTGATCACCCCGATCGCGACATGGCCGCGCTGCATGCCGGCGAGCGCTGCGATGGCGTCGAAACAATCGGTGAGGCTGGTTTCGATGCGGGCGATGGTGGTCAGGATTTCACGTCCGGCCTCGGTCGGGATCGCCGTGCCGTGGCCGCGCTCCAGAAGCGGCAGGCCGAAACCGTCCTCGATCTCGCGGAGTTGATGCAAAATTGCCGGCGGGGTTACGCCGATGGCGGCGGCGGCCCCGGTGATGGTGCCGTGCTCGACGATGGCGGCGAAGCCGCGCATCTGCTTCAGGGTCAGGCGGCGGCGGGCGCTATTCAATAAATTTTTCATTCTGAGAAAATTAATTAAAATCGCTTTCACCGACAAGAGTGACTATTCATGTCCCTCAACAGAATGCGCGCGAACGATCATTGCGCCATCGGCCGGACCACGGAAATTATGGTCCAGTGGAGGAGGAAGCGATGAAGCAGACCCTGGAAGACCATCTCACGCATTGGGCGGCGTATGATCCGGCGCGCGAGGCGGTCGCGGTTACGGTCCTCGCCTGTGCCGAGGCCGGGCGGAAGCTCGCCGAGCTTTGCGCCCTCGGCCCGCTCGCCGGCGATCTCGCCGCCGGCCTCGACGCCAATCCCGGTGGGGACGCGCAAAAAGAACTCGATCGCCGCGCCCACGACATCTTCGTCGCCGCCCTTCGCCATGCGCCGGTCGCGGTGCTCGGCTCGGAAGAGGCGGAAGCCCCGCTGATGATGCGCGCGGATGGGCGCCTCGCCATCGCCATAGACCCGCTCGACGGGTCTTCCAACATTGCCGTCAATGCCCCGATCGGCAGCATCTTCTCGATCCTGCCGATCGACCCGGCCATCCCGCCGGCGCAGCAATTGCTGCGCCCGGGCCGCGCGCAGATCGCCGCCGGATTTCTGATCTACGGGCCGGAGACGGCGCTGGTGCTGAGCGTCGGCCATGGCACCCATATCTTCACCCTGCATCGGCCGAGCGGCGTGTTTCTGCTGGCCCGCGCCGCCCTCCGCCTGCCGCGCGGGACCAACGAATACGCGATCAACGCCTCCAATTACCGCCATTGGGACGCGCCGATCCGTGCCTATGTCGATGATTGCATGGCCGGGATGGAGGGGCCGCGGCGGGCGGATTTCAACATGCGCTGGATCGCGTCGGTCGTCGCCGAAGCGTATCGTGTTTTGGTTCGCGGCGGCATCTATCTCTATCCCGGCGATGCCCGTCCCGGCTATCGCGAAGGCCGCCTCCGCCTCGTCTATGAGGCCGCGCCGCTGGCTTTCCTCATCAGCGAGGCCGGGGGTGCGGCAAGCGACGGCGTTTGTCCTATTCTTTCTCGCACGCCGACCACCCTCCATCAGCGCACGCCCCTGATCTTCGGCGCGGACGACAAGGTTGCCCGCGTTCTCGCTTATTCCGCCGGCGAACTCGCGATTGCCGAACGTGCGCCGCTGTTCGGCCGGCGCGGCCTCTTTCGTACCGATCGGGAGCTTGCGCCATGTCGCTGAGCCATCCGATCATCTCCGTCACTGGCTCGTCGGGGGCCGGCACGACGACGGTCAAGCACACGTTCGAGCAGATCTTCCGTCGCGAAAAAATCGAAGCCGCCTATATCGAGGGCGATTCCTTCCATCGCTACGACCGCGCTGGGATGAAGACCAGGATGGCGGAGGAAACCGCGCGCGGCAACCATCATTTCAGCCATTTCGGGCCGGATTCGAATCTCTTTGCCGAACTCGAAGCCCTGTTCTCGCGCTATGGCGAGAACGGGACAGGACGCTATCGCCATTATGTTCATGACGCGATCGAGGCCGAGCACCACGGCACGGCGCCCGGCACGTTCACCGAATGGCGGGATCTGTCGGAGGGCAGCGATCTTCTGCTCTATGAGGGGTTGCACGGCGCGGTGATCACCGATCAGGTCAATATCGCCCGCCATGCCGATCTCAAGATCGGCGTCGTGCCGGTGCTCAATCTCGAATGGATCCAGAAAATCCATCGCGATCGCGCCACCCGCGGCTATTCGACGGAAGCGGTGATGGACACCATCCTGCGCCGGATGCCGGATTACGTGCATTACATCATTCCCCAATTCGCCGTCACCGACATCAATTTCCAGCGCGTGCCGACGGTCGACACCTCGAACCCGTTCATCGCGCGCTGGATCCCGACCGCCGACGAATCGCTCGTGGTGATCCGCTTCGCCAATCCGCGCGGCATCGATTTTCCCTATCTCGTCTCGATGCTTCACGACAGCTTCATGTCGCGCGCCAATGCCATCGTCATCCCCGGCGGCAAGCTCGATCTCGCGATGCAACTCATTCTGACGCCGCTCATCCTGCAACTGATGGAACGCCGCCGCCGCGCGCGGTGAGCGACGATCGCAAGAATTTCGCGCGAGGGAATCGTCATGAATCATGCAACCATAGCCAAGCCCGGCACGACGACCGACCGCGATCTCGCCAACGCCGTGCGGGCGCTCGCGATGGATGCCGTCGAGCGCGCACAATCGGGCCATCCCGGCATGCCGATGGGCATGGCCGATGTCGCGACGGTGCTGTGGACGCGGTTTCTGAAATTCGACCCCGAGGCACCGGACTGGCCCGATCGTGATCGCTTCGTGCTCTCTGCCGGGCATGGCTCGATGCTGCTCTACGCCTTGCTTCATCTGACCGGGTTCCCCGGGATGACGCGGGAAGAGCTGATGCGCTTTCGCACACTCGGCGCAAAAACGCCCGGTCATCCCGAATACGGCCACACCGAAGGCGTCGAGACGACGACCGGACCGCTCGGCCAGGGATTCGCCAACGCCGTCGGCATGGCGCTCGCGGAGGCGATGGCCGCTGCGCGCTGGGGGCGGAAACTCGTCGATCACTGGACCTATGTGATCGCCGGCGATGGCTGTCTGATGGAAGGAATTTCGCACGAGGCGGCCTCGTTCGCCGGCCATCTCGGCCTTGGCCGGCTGATCGTGCTTTATGACGACAATCATATCTCCATCGACGGACCGACCTCGCTTGCGATGTCGGATGACACGCTGCTTCGCTTCACCGCCTATGGCTGGCAGGCGCAGGCGGTGGACGGGCACGATCCGGAAGCGGTCGGCGAGGCGATCGCGGCGGCACGGCGCGACCCCCGCCCCTCGCTCATCGCCTGTCGCACGGTGATCGGTTTCGGCGCGCCGGAGAAGCAGGGCACCGCCGGCATCCATGGCACGCCCCTCGGCGCGGACGAGATCGCCCGCGCCCGCGCGGCTCTGCATTGGAACGCGATGCCGTTTGACATCCCGCGTGCCATTTTCGATGCATGGCGTGTTGTCGGCAGACGTTCGCGCCCGTTGCGGCGGGTGTGGGAGAGAAATCTGGCCGATTCCACGGACGAATGTCGCGCATTCTTTTCGCGCGCCGAGAGCCTCGCTCTGCCCGAGACGCTGGCGCCGGCTTTGGCCGCCCATCGTCGCTCTCTCATCGAAACGAGGCCGAACATCGCGACCCGCAAGGCGAGCGAGGCGGTGCTCGATGTTATCGCCGCCGAACTTCCCGAACTGATCGGCGGTTCGGCCGATCTGACCCATTCCAACAACACCCTCGCGCGCGGCATGACGCCGATCCGGCCCGGCGATTTTTCCGGGCGCTACGTCCATTACGGGGTTCGCGAACACGCCATGGCGGCGGCGATGAATGGTATCGCCCTCCATCGCGGGTTCATTCCTTATGGCGGCACCTTTCTTGCGTTTTCGGATTACGCCCGCGGTGCGATCAGGCTCTCGGCGCTGATGGGATTGCGGGTGATCTACGTGATGACGCATGACAGTATCGGTCTCGGCGAGGACGGACCAACGCACCAACCGATCGAGCATCTCGCCGCCCTGCGCGCCATGCCCAATCTCCTGGTATTTCGTCCCGCCGATGCGATCGAGACCGCGGAATGCTGGGAAGCGGCGCTTTTGGGGCGTGCGCGGCCTTCATTGCTCGCACTCTCGCGCCAGGCGCTGCCGGTGCTGCGTGATGACCAAACCGCCGAGCCGCTCGCCGCGCGCGGCGCCTATGTGCTGGCGGAGGCGGGGGGGACGCGGCGGTTGACCCTGATCGCCTCGGGCTCGGAAGTTGCGATCGCTATCGCGGCACGAGCGATTCTGGAAAAAAGCGGTGTGCCGACGGCGGTGGTTTCCATCCCCTGTTTCACCTTGTTCGATGAACAGACCGCTGCCTATCGTGCCCATGTGCTTGGCCGGGCGCCGCGTTTGGCGATCGAGGCGGCGTCGCCCTTCGGTTGGGCACGCTATGTCGAAAGTGAGGCGAATGTCGTCGGTATGCGCGGCTTCGGCGCCTCCGCCCCGGCCGGCGCGCTCTATGCGCATTTCGGCCTGACCGCCGAGGCGATCGTCGCGCGCGGGCGGGCGATGCTCGCCTTCGGCGATGGCGGGCTCTGATCGAAATCTCCTTCCCCCTTGTTGCCATCTGAAAGAAACGTCCATGCCGCTCATCACACTCCGTCAATTGCTCGACCACGCGGCCGATCATCATTATGGGGTGCCAGCCTTCAACATCAACAACATGGAACAATTGCTCGCGATCATGAACGCCGCGCGCAAGACCGCGGCGCCGGTGATCATCCAGGCAAGCCGAGGTGCCCGCGCCTATGCCGGGGACACGATGCTGCGGCACATGGTACAGGCAGCGGTCGAGACCTATCCGGAAATTCCCCTCTGTCTGCATCAGGATCATGGTGAGCGCGTCGCGACCTGCCTGTCCGCGATCCAGAATGGTTTTACTTCGGTGATGATGGATGGCTCACTCCACGCCGATGGCAAAACGCCGTCTGATTACGACTATAACATTGCGATCACCTCCGCGGTTGTGCGGCTTGCCCACGCCGTCGGCGTCTCGGTCGAGGGGGAACTCGGCTGTCTCGGTTCGCTGGAGAGCGGCCATGGCGAGGCGGAGGACGGGCATGGCGCCGAGGGCATGCTCGATCGCGCGCAATTGCTGACCGATCCCGATCAGGCCTTCGATTTCGTCACCAGAACCGGTGTGGATGCGCTCGCGGTCGCGATCGGCACCAGCCACGGCGCCTATAAATTCAATCGCGCGCCAAGCGGCGATATTCTGGCGATGGATGTCGTGAAAGCGATCCATGCGCGGCTGCCCAATACGCATCTGGTCATGCATGGATCGTCTTCGGTGCCACAGGAATTGCAGGAGATTTTCAATCGCTTCGGCGGTGCGATGCCGCAGACCTGGGGGGTGCCGGTTGCGGAAATTGAGGAGGGGATTCGCTTCGGTGTCCGCAAAATCAATATCGATACCGATTGTCGTCTGGCGATGGCCGGGCAGTTTCGAAAAATAGCGAGCGAGAGCCGTGAGGAGTTCGACCCGAGGGCCTTCATGAAGCCGGCGATGGCGGCGCTCGAAGCGCTGTGCATCAGCCGTTTCGAGGCCTTCGGCACCGCCGGCATGGCGCCGAAGATCGTGCCGGTCACGCTTTCGGCAATGGCGCGGCGTTACGAAAGCGCGGCCATGCGGCACGTGACCGACCCCGCCGCGCAAGCGGCCTGACATCCGTTTCGGTAAAAGGAGATCACCATGGGTAACGTTTCGGCGACGGCACACAAGAGCCGCTATGATGCCGGGGTCATGAAATACAAGGAAATGGGCTATTTCGATCTTGATTATCAGCCCAAGAATACTGATGTCCTCGTGCTTTTCCGTATCACGCCGCAAGACGGCGTCGATTCCGAAGAGGCCGCGGCGGCGGTGGCCGGCGAAAGTTCGACCGCGACCTGGACGGTGGTGTGGACCGACCGGCTCACCGCTTGCGAGACATACCGAGCGAAATGCTATCGCGTCGATCCGGTGCCGGGACAGGAGGGGCAGTATTTCGCTTATATCGCCTATGATCTCGCTCTTTTCGAGCCAGGCTCGATCGTCAATCTCTCGGCCTCGATCATCGGCAATGTCTTCGGCTTCAAGCCGCTGAAGGCGCTCCGGCTCGAAGACATGCGCCTTCCGGTCGCCTATGTGAAGACCTTCGACGGGCCGGCGACGGGGATCGTCGTCGAGCGTGAGCGGCTCGATAAATTCGGCCGGCCGCTGCTGGGCGCGACGGTGAAGCCGAAGCTCGGGCTTTCCGGGCGCAATTACGGACGCGTGGTTTACGAGGCACTCAAAGGCGGGCTCGATTTCACCAAGGACGACGAAAACATCAACAGCCAGCCCTTCATGCATTGGCGCGATCGCTTCCTCTATTGCATGGAAGCGGTCAACCGCGCCCAGGCGATGACCGGCGAGGTCAAGGGCACCTATCTCAACATCTCCGCCGCCACCATGGAAGACATGTACGAACGCGCCGAGTTCGCCAAGGAACTCGGCTCGGCGATCGTCATGATCGATCTCGTGATCGGCTACACCGCCATCCAATCGATGGCGAAATGGGCCCGCCGGAACGACATGATCCTCCATCTCCATCGCGCCGGGCATTCCACCTATACCCGCCAGAAAAGTCATGGTGTGAGCTTTCGCGTCATCGCGAAATGGATGCGGCTCGCGGGGGTCGATCACATCCATGCCGGCACCGTGGTCGGCAAGCTGGAGGGGGATCCGTTCACGACGCGCGGCTATTATGACATTTGTCGCGAGACGCATAACCCGATGCGGCTCGAACACGGGATCTTCTTCGACCAGGATTGGGCCGGTCTGCGGCGGATGATGCCAGTGGCCTCGGGTGGTATCCATGCTGGGCAGATGCACCAATTGCTCGATCTGCTCGGAGAGGATTGCGTGCTCCAATTCGGTGGCGGCACCATCGGCCATCCGATGGGCATCGCCGCCGGGGCGACCGCGAACCGGGTCGCGCTCGAGGCGATGGTGCTGGCGCGCAATGAGGGGCGTGACATTCTCGCCGAAGGGCCTGCCATTCTCCATGCCGCAGCACGGGGTTGCGCACCGCTCGCGCAGGCGCTGGAGGTATGGAAGGATGTCACCTTCAATTACGCCTCCACCGATACGCCGGATTTCGTCCCGACATTGACGCCGGCTTGAAAAAATCCGCGCAAAAGGAGAAAGCGATGCATATCACCCAGGGGACGTTCAGTTTCCTCCCCGATCTCACCGACGAGCAGATCACCGCCCAGGCAAAATATTGCCTTGGGAAAGGCTGGTCCCTCAACATCGAGTTCACCGATGATCCCCATCCGCGCAACACCTATTGGGAGATGTGGGGGACCCCGATGTTCGATCTCAAGGATCCCGCCGGGTTGATGTATGAACTGGCCGAGTGCCGGAAGGTTCATGCCGGGCGCGCCTATATTCGGGTTTCGGCGTTCGATGCGACGCCGGGCTGGGAGTCGCTGCGGCTGTCCTTCATCACTGATCGGCCAGCCGAGGAGCCGGGCTTCATGTTGCAGCGCCAAGAGCGTGGTGGCCGCATGATCGCCTATACTACGCGCGCTTATGCGGCCGATCGCCCGGCGGGCGCGCGCTACTGAGTCTTCCCCCCGACTGCCGGTCCCTCGCGAGGGGGGCCGGCGATTTTCCGGAGCGCAACGCGGCATGGATGCCAATCTCGATACCCGGATCGACCTCGACGCCGCCTATCTTCGCTCGGGGGTTGCCGAAATTCTCGATGAACTCGATCGCGAATTGGTTGGCTTGCGGCCGGTCAAACGGCGCATTCGTGAGATCGCGGCGCGGCTTTTGATCGACCGATTGCGGCGGGAATTCGGTGCGGGTGGCGCGGCGCCGACCTTGCATATGTCGTTCACTGGCAATCCCGGCACCGGCAAGACCACGGTCGCGTTACGAATGGCGGATATCCTGCACCGGCTCGGCTATATCCGCACCAATCAGCTCGTCTCTGTGACGCGCGATGATCTCGTCGGCCAGTATATCGGCCATACCGCGCCGAAGACCAAGGAGATCCTGAAAAAGGCGATGGGCGGGGTGTTGTTTATCGACGAGGCCTATTACCTCTACCGCCCCGAAAACGAGCGTGATTACGGGCAGGAAGCAATCGAGATCCTGCTTCAGGTGATGGAGCAGCGGCGCGATGATCTGGTCGTCATTCTCGCCGGCTACGCGGACCGGATGGATCGGTTTTTCACCGCCAATCCGGGGTTTCGCTCCCGCGTCGCCCACCACATCGATTTTCCCGATTACGATGACGAGGAACTGTTCGCGATCGCGGAGAAAATGCTGGCAAGCCAGCATGACCGCTTCGATGAGGGGGCGGCGGCGGCGTTTCGCGACTATATCACGGCGCGGCGCTGCCAGCCGCATTTCGCCAATGCCCGCTCGATCCGCAACGCCCTCGACCGCGCCCGGCTCCGCCAGGCGGTGCGCCTGTTCGAGGGGCGGGGGCGGCCGATGCCGGTCAGCGATTTGATCACCCTCGTCGCCGATGACATTCTGCAGAGCCGAGTCTTCGACCACGCCCGCCCAGAGGAACAGCCATGACCAAGCCGCCGCTGATCGCGCCCTCGCTGCTTGCCGCCGATTTCACCCGCCTCGGCGAGGAGGTGCGGGCGATCGACGCGGCGGGGGCGGACTGGCTCCATCTCGACATCATGGATGGGCATTTCGTGCCGAATATCAGCTTCGGCCCGGATATCGTCCGCGCCATCCGCCCGCTCAGCGGGAAATGCTTCGACACCCACCTGATGATCGACCCGGTCGATCCCTATCTCGACGCCTTCGCCAAGGCCGGGGCGGATCGGATCATCGTCCATGCCGAGGCCGGGGTGCATCTCGAACGCACGCTCGCCGCGATCGGTGCGCTCGGCAAGGCTGCGGGCGTCGCGCTCAACCCGGCGACGCCGGAAAGCGCCGTCACCTACGTGCTCGACCGCATCGATCTGGTTCTGGTGATGAGCGTCAATCCCGGCTTCGGCGGGCAGGCTTTCCTGCCGGCGGTGCTGGAGAAAATCCGCCGGCTCCGCGCCCTCATCGGGACGCGGCCGATCCATATCGAGGTCGATGGCGGGATCACCGCTGAGACCGCCCCCGCCGCGCTCGCCGCCGGCGCCGATGTGCTGGTCGCGGGCTCGGCGGTGTTTCGCGCGCCACCCTATGAGCGGGCGATCGCGGCGCTGCGCTGCGCGGGATGAGCGGATGGGCTTGCCTTTTCGTGGCCGGCCCTGTCATGTCTCGGCTCTCGCATCGGTGATGAAAAGGGAAGGAAGCAGGGGATGAAACGTGGTCTAGGCTTTGCAGCCTGGGTATTGGCGCTCGCGTCCCTGATCGGGCGGGCGGCGCTGGCGGATCAGGGTGGGCAGATGAGCGGCCAAATGAGCGGCCAGATCGAGATGTCCGAGCATATGGTGCCGGCGCCGCAAAAGGGTCTGCAGATTTATGTCCGCAACAAGCATCTCGCCGGGATGTCGTCGTTCGGGCCGGCGAAAACGCTGGTTTTCGTCCATGGCGCGACCTATCCGGCCAGCACCGCTTTCGATCTCCCGCTCGGCGGGTTTTCCTGGATGGATTATCTCGCCCGCCACGGCTATGACGTCTATCTTCTTGATCTTCCAGGGTATGGCCGCTCCACCCGGCCGCCGGAAATGGACGCGCCGGCTTCGGCCAATCCGCCGCTCGAGACCACGGATCAGGCGGTTGCGGCACTTGCCGCTGTGGTCGATGACGTGCGCGCGCGGCGCGGGCTCCAAAGCGTCGATGTCATGGGCTGGTCCTGGGGCACGGCGATCGCGGCCGGGTTTGCCGCCGCCAACCCCGCCAAGGTGCATCGCCTCGTGCTCTACGCCCCGCTCTGGGTGATCGAGACGCCGCCCACCACCCTCAAGATCGATCCCGACCATCTCGGCGCCTATCGCCAGGTGACGCGGGCGGATGCCGAGAAGCGCTGGCTTTCCGGCCTCACGCCCGCGCAGCAGGCGGGGTTGATCCCGCCCGGCTGGTTCGCGCAATGGGCGGATGCGACCTTCGCGACCGACCCCAAGGGGGCGGCACAGACTCCGCCGGTCTTGCGCGCGCCGGAAGGGGTGATTTTCGATGTCGTCCGCTATTGGCAGAAGGGTCACCCGACCTGGGATCCGGCCAAGCTCACCATGCCGGTCCTGATGGTCCAGGCGGAATGGGATCACGACACCCCGCCTTACATGTCCCACACCTTGTTTCCACTCATCACCCATGCGCCGTGGAAGGAATACGTGACGCTCGGGGAGGGGACACACACCATCATGATGGAAAAGAACCGCCTGCAACTTTTCCGCGTGGTGCAGGATTTTCTCGACATGCCAGCGCCCCGCTGAGGAGTTTTTCGCGCGATGCCCTTTCGTACACTCGATGGTCTGACGCTGGCGGGAAAACGGGTGCTGCTCCGTGCCGATCTCAACGTGCCGCTGCATGACGGGCGCATCACCGATCGCACCCGGCTCGAGCGTTTGACGCCGACCATTCGCGAACTGGCCGGGAAGGGCGGGCGGGTCATCGTCTGTTCGCATTTCGGCCGGCCCAAGGGTAAGCCGGATCCGGCCTTCTCGCTCGCGCCGGTCGCGGCGGCGCTCGGCGAGGTGCTCGGCCGCCCGGTTGCCTTCGCCGCCGATTGCATCGGGCCCGTTGCCGCCGCGGCGGTGGCGGCGTTGGCGCCGGGCGGGGTTCTGGTTCTCGAAAACACCCGCTTTCACGCCGGCGAGGCGGCGAATGATCCGGAATTCGCCCAGGCACTCGCCGCACTCGCCGATCTTTACGTGAACGATGCGTTTTCCGCCGCCCACCGTGCCCACGCCAGCACCGAGGGGGTCGCGCATCGTCTCCCCGCCTATGCCGGGCGGCTGATGCAGCGCGAATTGGAAGCGCTTGGCGCGGTGCTCGAACACCCGGCGCGCCCGCTTGCCGCCATCGTCGGTGGCGCCAAGGTCTCGACCAAGCTCGATCTGCTCGGCAATCTCATCGGGCGGGTCGATGCGCTGGTGATCGCTGGTGCGATGGCCAACACGTTTTTGGCGGCGAACGGTATCGGCGTCGGTTCCTCGCTGGAGGAGCCGGGGATGCACGAGACCGCGCGGCGGATCGAGGCCGAGGCCAAGGCGGCGGGCTGCGAGATCATCCTCCCGGTCGATGCCGTGACCGCGACCGAATTCCGCGCCGACCCGCCGACCCGCGTGGTGCCGATCGGCGCCGTGGCGGCGGGGACGCTCATTCTCGATGTCGGCCCGGCGAGTGTCGCGCTTCTCGCGGAAAAACTCGTCGGCTGGAAGACGTTGGTGTGGAACGGCCCGCTCGGCGCCTTCGAGACCCCGCCTTTCGATGCCGGCACCACGGCACTCGCCCGCGCCGTTGCCGCGCGCACCGCGTCAGGCGCGCTCCGCAGTGTCGCCGGCGGTGGCGATACCGTGTCTGCGCTGCATCACGCCGGAGTCGCCGAGCGGTTTTCCTATGTCTCGACCGCCGGAGGGGCGTTTCTCGAATGGTTGGAGGGCAAGACCCTGCCCGGGGTCGCGGCACTCGGCTGATGCCGGGGGCGGCCGGCAGGGCGGGTTACGATTGCTTTACCTTATGCCGGTAAGAGGGGACCAGTCTTTATGTCTTTGATGAGGTCCGGATGTCCTTTTCCTTCGCCCGGCTGCGCCAGCCCCGGCTCTCCCTTCGTCTGCTCGCGATCGTTGCCGCCTCGCTGGTGTCGCTCGCGATCATCGCCGGCCTTGCGATGGATGAGCAGTATCACGAAATGCTCGACGCCAAGATCGCCAAGCTCCGTGCGGTGACGGAGGAGGCGCTGTCGGTCGCTGCGGTCCTCGAAAAGAAGGTCGAGGCCGGGCAGATGACGCGCGAGGAAGCGATCAGGCAATTCCGGGACACCGTCCGCCCGCTGCGCTTCGATGGCGGCACAGGCTATATCTTCTCCTATGACATGAATGGTCTGACGCTGATTCTGGGGCCGACGCCGGAACGCGAGGGGACCAATCTGTTCGAGGTGCGCGATCCTGAGGGTTTCCCCTTCGTGCAGGAGGAAATCCGCGTTGCCAAAACCGGTGGCGGCACGCTCGCCTATCATTATCCCAAGCCGGGAAGCAAAACCGCGCAGCCGAAAATCAGCTATGTCGCGCCGTTCACCCCATGGAATCTCTATGCCGGCGCCGGGCTCTACATCGATGATCTGCGGGCGGCGCTGTGGTCGAAATTTCTGCGTTTCGGCGGCATCATCCTCGGCCTATTCGCCGCCTCCAGCGTGATCGCCTGGCTGGTCGCGCGCAGCATCACCCAGCCGCTTTCGCGCTTGCAGCAACGCATGGGCGAACTCGCCAAGGGTGATCTCGGCGCTGCGATCCCCGGCCATGAGCGTGGCGACGAGATCGGCGAAATGGCCCGGGCCGTGGCGGTGTTTCGCCAGAACGCGATCGAGCGGGCGGAACTCCGCGCGGAGCAGGAGCAGCAAGCGAAACGCGCCTCCGAGGAGCGGCGTCTCGCGCGGCTCGAACTCGCCGATGGGTTCGAGCGGAGCGCCGGCTCGATCGTTGCCGCCGTCGCCGGCGCCGCGACGACGATGCAGAATACCGCCCGCGGCATGACCGGCATCGCCGAGGACGCCTCGGCGCAGACCGCGAAAGTCGCCCATGCCGCGAGCGAGGCGAGCAGGAACGTCCAGACCGTCGCCGCCGCGACCGAGGAATTGAGCGCCTCGATCGGCGAGATCAACCAGCTCGTCAGCCGCTCCGCCGAGACTGCGGCGCGTGGCGTCGCCGAGGCGCGGCGCACCGACGAGACGGTGAAAAGCCTTGCCGAAAACGCGCAGAAAATCGGCGATGTCATCATGCTGATCCAGACCATCGCGGCGCAGACCAATCTCCTCGCCCTGAACGCGACGATCGAGGCGGCGCGTGCCGGCGATGCCGGCAAGGGCTTCGCCGTCGTCGCTTCGGAGGTGAAAAACCTCGCCAACCAGACCGCTCGCGCGACGGAGGAGATCGCCGGCCAGATCGCCACCATCCAGGGGGCGACCAATCAGGCGGTCAATGCCATCGGCGCGATCGGGGAGATGATCGGGCAGATGAACGAGGCGACCACCAGCATCGCCGCCGCGATCGAGGAGCAAGGAGCGGCGACGCGCGAGATCGCCGGCAATGTCGGCCAGGCGGCGCATGGTACCGAAATCGTCTCGACCACCATCACCACCGTTGCCCGCACCTCCTCGGAGGCTGGCAACGCCGCCGGCCAGGTTCTGCAAGCGGCTGGCGAACTCTCGATGGAATCGACGAAACTCCGTCAGGAAATCGATAATTTCCTGACGACTTTGCGCGCCGCCTGAGGGCGCCACCCGCCGCTCTCGCCTGCCAAGCGGGGCCGAAAATCCTGGGGATTGCTGCGTCAAGAGAAACGTTATAATGTTTCTTGTTGGTCTCTCTCACCCCAGGAAACCTCGCCCATGCGCTTCTTTCGTCCGCGACCGCTCGGCCTCGCCATTGGTGTATTTCTCGCCTCGTTCCTGACATTCGCCGCCGAGGCGGCCCCGATCGGGGTCGTGGCGGCCGAGAATTTTTATGGCGATGTCGCGCGCCAGATCGGCAGCGCTGCCGTCTCGGTCACCAGCATTCTTGAAAACCCGAATCAGGATCCGCATCTTTTCGAAGCCAGCCCGTCGGTCGCGCGGGCGGTTGCGGGCGCGAGGATCGTCGTCTACAGCGGCATCGATTATGATCCATGGATGAAAAAGCTGATCGCCGCGTCACCAGGACCGCGAGACGTCATCGTCGTCGCCGCGCTGATCGGGCGCAAGGCTGGCGATAACCCGCATATCTGGTACGATCCCGCCACCATGCGTATCTTTGCCGAGCGCTTCGCCGCGGCTCTTACCAAGGCCGATCCTGCCCATAAGGCTGATTTCGCCGCCAATCTGGCGCGGTTTGATGCCTCCCTCGCGCCGATCGAGGCCAAGATCGCGGCGTTGCACGCCCGTCTCGCCGGTGTGCCGGCAACGGCAACCGAGCCGGTATTCGGCGAAATGTTCGCGCGCCTCGGCATGGTGGTCCGCGACATGCCCTTCCAGATGGCGGTGATGAACGATACCGAGCCGGCGGCGAAGGATGTCGCCGCGTTTGAGAACGACCTTCGCCAACATCGCGTGCGCCTGCTGGTCTATAATGCGCAGGCGAGCGATCCGGTGGCCGAGAAGATGGAGAAGATCGCGCGCCAATCCGAAATCCCCGTGGTTGGCGCGAGCGAGACCGAGCCGCCGGGTATGGATTATCAGCACTGGATGGCGGCGGAACTCGACGCCGTCGATCGCGCCCTGCCGGCGTCGCGCCCTTGACCCTTCTCGCCTTTCATAACGTTACCTTGGCACTCGGTGGGCGGGAGGTTTTGCGCCACATCGATCTCGCGATCGCGGCCGGGGAATTCATCGGCCTTCTCGGCCCGAACGGCGCCGGGAAGACGACCCTGCTTCGCGCCACGCTCGGCCTGCTTGCGCCGCGCGAGGGCGAGGTCCAAGTGTTCGGCGCGCCGGCGCGGCGGGGCAATCCAGCGATCGGCACCATCCCGCAAAGCCGCGCTTTTCCTGGCGCGATGCGGCTTTCGGGCTATGATCTGGTCGCCGGCGTGGTGCGCGGCCATCGCCTCGGCTTGCCCATTCTCGGCCGCGACGGGCGGCGTGAGGTCGCGCAGGCGCTGGAGCGGGTCGGGGCGAGCGCATTGGCGCGCCGCCCGCTCGGCGAACTCTCCGGCGGCGAGCGCCAGCGCCTGCTGCTTGCCCAGGCGCTGATCGGCCGGCCGCGTTTGCTGCTCCTCGACGAGCCGCTGGTCAATCTCGACCCGCGGCATCAGCAGGAGATCGTCGCCCTGGTGCGTGACGTCCAGCGAGACCTTGGCCTGACGGTGATTTTCGCCACCCACGAGATCAATCCGCTGCTCGGCGCGCTCGATCGGGTGCTCTATCTCGGCGGCGGCGCGGCGGCGCTCGGGCCGGTCGAGGCGGTGATCACCGGCCCGGTGCTGTCGCGTCTCTACGGCGCGCCGATCGAGGTGGTGCGGCTCGGCGGACGGATTTTCGTCTTCTCCGGCGCGGCCAATCTCGAAGCCGGTGCCCATCTTCATGAAGAGGGGGCGTCCCACGTCCATGCGCCCCATGCTTGACTATGATTTCATGCGCAATGCTTTCGCCGCCGCCGGCATCGTCGCCGTCACGGCGGGGGTCACCGGGTATTTTCTGGTGCTGCGCGGGCAGAGTTTCGCCGGCCACGCCCTTTCCCATGTCGGCTTCACCGGGGCGACCGGGGCGGCGCTGTTCGGTTTGGCGCCACTCGCCGGGCTGATCGCGGCGACCTTGCTGGCCGGGATCGGGATGGGGGCGCTCGGCGTCGACCGCGCCAGCCGCGATGTCGCGATCGGCATGGTGCTCGCCTTCGCGCTCGGGCTCGGAATGCTGTTTCTGCATTTCTTCACCTCCTACGCAACCGTCGCGACGGCGCTGCTGTTCGGCAATGTGCTGGCGGTGGAGCGCGGGACGATCGCACTGCTCGCCGCTCTCGGATGCGGAGCCCTCGCCGCGCTGGCTTTGATCTCACGGCCGCTGCTGTTTGCCAGTCTCCAGCCCGAACTCGCCGAGGCCAAGGGGGTTTCGCTCCGGCTCCAAGCGGTGCTGTTTCTCGCCATCGTCGCTGTGGCCACGGCGCTGGCGGCGGAGGTGGTCGGCGTGTTGCTGGTCTTCACCCTCCTCGTCGGGCCGGCGGCGGCGGCGATGCAGGTGACGCGCCATGTCACGACCGGGATTGCGCTGGCGGCAACCCTGGCCCTCGCCGAAGCCTGGGGCGGCCTCGGCCTTGCTTATTATACCGACTGGCCGGTGAGTTTCGCGATCACCCTGCTCAGCGCCGGCGCTTATGCGCTCGCCCATCTCGACCCCGAGGCTCTGGCGCGGCTTCGCGGGCGGGGCTAATAAAGGACAAAGCGGCTGTCGTTTCGCGGATTTCGCG
Organism: Pseudomonadota bacterium; assembly: GCA_021798915.1. Classification (GTDB taxonomy): domain Bacteria; phylum Pseudomonadota; class Alphaproteobacteria; order Acetobacterales; family Acetobacteraceae; genus Acidibrevibacterium. The sequence goes on along the minus strand of JAJZBM010000013.1, from coordinate 15,946 downwards.
CGCGGGGCGAGGCGAGGAGCCGTCTCAAACGGGTGGGAAGCCGGCGTGACGACATTCCAGCAACGCCGCCTCGGCGTCATGGCGGCCGGTTTCGGCACCTTCATCAATCTTTATACCACCCAGGCGATTCTGGCCGTTCTTGCCGGCGCCTATGGCGTTCCGCTCGCCGAAACCGGCCTCACCGTCACCGCGCCGCTGGCCGCCGTTGCGATCGTTGCCCCTTTCGTCGGTTCGATTTCGGATCGGCTGGGGCGCAAACGGCTGATCGTCGGCGCTGGTTTTCTTCTCGCTTTGCCGACGCTCGCCATCGCCTTCGCGCCGAGTTTTGCGACCCTGCTCGTATTTCGCTTCGCGCAAGGGTTGCTGCTGCCGTTCATCTTCGCGGTAACGATCGCCTATATCGGTGATGAAGCAACGGATGCGGAGAATATCAGTCTCGCTGGCAATTATTCCATCGGCACCATTCTCGGCGGGTTCTGCGGCCGCCTCGTTGCCGGCTACAGCGCGGCGCTGATCGGCTGGCGGGCCGGATTCGTCGTCCTCGCTGCGCTCACCGCCTCGGCGGCGCTGATCGTCGCGCTGCTCCTTCCTTTCGAACAGCGCTTCCGCCCGCAACGCGGCTTCCGCGCCGCGCTCGACGGGTTTGCCGCCCATCTCGCGAACCGGCGCCTGATCGCAACCTACGCCGCCGGCTTCGCGGTGTTGTTCTCGATCGTCGCGACCTTCACCTTCGTCAATTTTCTGCTCGCGGCGCCGCCCTATCGGCTAGGCCCGGCACAGCTCAGCAACGTGTTCGCGACCTATCTCGTGTCACTGATCTCGACGCCGGTGGCGACACGGCTCGCGATCCGCTTCGGCCGGCGCGTGACCCTGACGCTCGCGGCGCTGGTCGGAATCGCCGGGCTGTTGCTGACGCTCGCAGCACCGCTCGGCTGGATCGTCGCCGGGCTTTCGCTCGGGGTGGGCGGGATGTTCATCGAGCAGGTGATGGCGCTCGGCTTCATCGGCGCGGCGGCGGCGCGGGCGAAATCCACCGCCGTCGGGCTTTATGTCACTTTCTATTATATCGGCGGCAGCCTCGGCGGCCTGCTGCCGGCCGGGATCTGGCACGCCGCCGGCTGGCCCGGCTGTGTCGCCCTCGTCGTCATCGTCCAGCTCATCATGCTGGCGATCGCGCTGCCGTTCTGGCGGCCGCTCTGAAGAGAAAGCGGTTCTTTTTTGAAAAAAAGAACCAAAAAACTTTTATCCTGCGCAGTGCCTGCGGCACTGCTGCTCCGAGAAATCAGAAAAAAAGAGTCTTTTTGCTTCTTTCTCAATACCCCATATGCTGCTGCATGGTCTCGTTGTCCTGAACCACCGGCTGGTTCCGGTTGGCACAGCCGAGCGTCAGGCCAAGGGAGGCCAGCATCAGCGACCAGAGAATCAGTTTCATTCTTGTTCTCCTGTCCTTCGGCGCCGAAAATCGACGACTTCAATACCCCATACGCGGCATTTGGCCCGATAACGGCGGCTATTAGACAGATGGCGGCGTGGCCTGATCGCGGCAAGAGGCGAAGTGGGTAAGACCGGCGATCAAAAAAACGCGAAACGGAAGGCTTCGTGTCAGCGAGCGCCCCCAGCTTGCCCGCCCTTCATTGGCAGGCCAGACACTCCTCATAATCGGCGACCCGCGCGGTGGGCTGCGTGGTCGGCGTGACCGGTTGGAGTTCTTCCGGGCGCACCGCTTTCTCGCTGACATTGTCGGCGCGCTGGATGGAAAGCGAGCGGCAGTAATAGAGGGATTTCAGGCCACGCTTCCAAGCCAGCAGATGGATCTGGTGCAGATCACGCTTATGCACATTGGCGGGAAGGAAGATATTGACCGACTGGCTTTGACAAATGAACGGCGTGCGGTCGGCGGCGTGCTCGATCACCCAGCGCTGATCGAGTTCGAACGCCGTCTTATAAACCGCCTTTTCGTGTTCGGTAAGAAAATCGAGATGCTGGACGCTGCCTTTGTTCAGCGTGATCGAGGACCACACGGCATCGTCGTCATGCCCTTTTTCGGCGAGCAGGGCCTGGAGATGGCGGTTGCGTACGATGAAGCTGCCGGAAAGCGTTTTTTGGAGAAAGACATTGGCGGCGATCGGCTCGATCCCCGGGCTCGCATTGCCGGCGATGATCGAGATCGAGGCGGTCGGCGCGATCGCGATCTTGTTCGAGAAGCGTTCCGGGAATCCATATTCGGCGGCATCGGGGCAGGGGCCGCGTTCCTCGGCAAGCAGGCGCGAGGCGGCGTCCGCCTGGGTGCGGATATGCTGGAACATGCGCTTGTTCCAGACCTTGGCGATGACACTCTCGAACGGGACGTGCTGCGATTGCAGGAAGGAGTGGAAACCCATCACCCCGAGCCCGACCGAGCGCTCGCGCATCGCCGCATACTTGGCCCGCTCCATGCCCTCGGGCGCGCGCTCGATGAAATCCTGCAGCACATTGTCGAGAAAGCGCATCACATCCTCGATGAAGAGAGGATGGTCCTTCCAGGCGAGCCAATGTTCGAGATTGACCGAGGAAAGACAGCAGACCGCGGTGCGTTGGCGCCCGTGCTGGTCGATCCCGGTCGGCAGCGTGATCTCCGAGCAGAGATTGGAGGTTTTGACCTCGAGCCCGGCGAGTTTCTGGTGCTCGGGGCGGAGCCGGTTCACCTGGTCGGAAAAGACCAGGTAAGGCTCGCCGGTTTCGACGCGGGCGGTGAGGATCCGGATCCAGAGCGCGCGGGCGGAGATGCTGCGCACCACCGCGCCGTCTTTCGGCGAGACCAGCGGCCAGGGCTCATCCGCCTCGACCGCACGCATGAAGGCGTCCGAAACCAGGATGCCGTGATGGAGATTGAGCGCCTTGCGGTTGGGGTCGCCCCCGGTCGGGCGGCGGATTTCCACGAACTCCTCGATCTCGGGATGTGAGACCGGCAGATAGACCGCCGCCGAGCCGCGCCGCAGACTCCCTTGCGAGATCGCCAGCGTCAGGCTGTCCATCACGCGGATGAACGGGATGACGCCGGAGGTCTTGCCGTTCTGGCCGACTTTCTCGCCGATCGAGCGCAGATTTCCCCAATAACTCCCGATCCCGCCGCCCTTCGAGGCAAGCCAGACGTTTTCGTTCCAGAGGCCGACGATGCCATCCAGGCTGTCGGACGCCTCGTTCAGGAAGCAGGAAATCGGCAGGCCGCGCGCCGTGCCGCCATTGGAGAGCACCGGCGTCGCCGGCATGAACCAGAGCCGGCTCATATAGTCATAGAGCCGCTGCGCATGTCCCGAATCATCGCCATAATAACTCGCGACACGCGCGAAGAGATCCTGATAGCCCTCGCCGGGGAGCAGATAGCGGTCATCGAGGGTCGCGCGGCCGAAATCGGTCAGCAGCGCATCGCGGCCGCGATCGACATGGATTTGCTGGCGTCCGGGCAGTTGGATATCGGTATCGAGCACGGCCTTCCCCTCTTCGGATGCACCCCGATGAGCGCCCTATCCTGCCCTAAAATTCACCCGCGTCAATCTATATCTTGATCGGATGAGCGGGGTCAGCCACTAGCCCTGGGGAATTTCGCCGATTTGGGCGATTTCTGCCGAGTCGCCCTCGGAACCCTTCGGGCTGGCTTCGCCATCCGGGCGCAACCGGCTCGGGAGCAGGGCGCCCTGTTCCTCCAGAACCGGGTAGGCGGCGGCGGCGACGAAATGGGTGTTGATTCGCAGAAGATCGCGCAAAACGTCGAGATGCAGCGTGCTGGTCTCGGTGCTGTCGATGCGTCCGGCGCGCAGGCGCGCGAAATGCGCCGCCGTCGCCCGCGCCTCGAGATCGCGGAGCGTCTCTTTTTCCGCCGCCAGCGCCCGCGCCGTGGCGAGATCGCCGGACAGAAAGACCGAGGCGGCGATCCGCAGATTCTTCGTCAGCCGGACGAACATCTGGTCCAGCTCCGCCCCGCCTTCGGGCGAGAAGGCGATGCCGCGCTTGATGCGTTTCGCGGCATGGGCGAGGAGGTTCTTGTCCACCACGTCGCCGGCGTTTTCGAGATGCGTCGTGAAGGCGAGTACCTGCGCCAGGCGCTGATGATCGGCTTCGTTCATCGCTTCCGGGTCGAGCAGCGTGAGATAGGCCTTGATCGCCGCGTTGAGCCGATCGAGCACGTCATCGAGCCGCCGCGTCTCGCCGACCCGCCGCCGGTCGCCGCCGATCAGGGCGGCGCGCGCGCCGGCGAGCATGGTCTCCAGCGTATCGGCCATGCGCAGCGCCTCGCGCGCGGCGGCAGCGATGGCGATGGCTGGCGATTCGCGCGCCGCGGTGTCGAGATAGAGCGGCCGCCCTGGGTCGACGGCGGCGACGCGGGAGGGGAGCAGCCAGGCCAAAAGCCGCGCATAGGGGGTGAGCGCCGGGAAGAAGAGGAGGGCGAGGGCGAGGTTGAACGCGGTGTGGAAATCGGCGACGGCGCGCGCCGGATCCGGCTCCAGGACCACCAGCAGCCGCCCGATCGGGCCGAGCAGCGCCAGTGCGACGATCACCCCGGCGGTTCGGTTGAGCAGGTTTCCCATCGGCAAACGCCGCGCCGCCGGATCGTCACCGGCGCTCCCTTCGAGCAGCGGATTGATCGCGGTGCCGAGATTGGCGCCGAGAACCAGGGCGAAGGCGGCATCCGGCGGCACCACCCCACGCGCCGCGAACGACATGATCACCAGCACCACGGCGACCGAGGAATGCGCGGCCCAGGTGAGCAGCGCCGCGAGCAGCACGTCCATCAGCGGCTGCGTGGTCAGCGCGCCGAGCAAAAGCCTGAGACTAGGGACGTCCTCATAGGGCGTGATCACCTGGAGCAGGAGATGGAGAGCGAGCAGCATGAGGCCGAGCCCGATCCCGACCCGCCCGAGATCGCGCACCTGGCTCGCGCCGCCGCGGCGGAACGCGATCACGCCGATGAGGATGAACAAGGTCGCGATGCGCGAGACATCGAAGGAGAGCACCTGGACGATCAGCGTCGTGCCGACATTGGCGCCGAGCATCACCGCGAGACCAGGGACGAGCGCGAGCATGCCCTCGGCGGCGAAGGAGGCGACCATCAGCCCGGTCGCGGTGCTGCTTTGCAAAATTGCGGTGATGCCGAGCCCGGCGGCGAAGGCGGCCGGGCGGCGGGCCAGCGCCGTGCCGAGAAACCGCCGGAGCGACGGGCCGAAGGCGCGCTGCACCCCGGTCTGCACCATATGCACGCCCCAAAGCAGAAGGGCGATCAGGCCGGCCAGATCAACCAGGGTCAATGTCGCGTCCAACCGGCTCCCTCCCGCTACGGCGGCTACCGGATGTAATCATGGGGAGCGCGCTAAACCAGCCAAAAAACGCTTCACGCGCGCGCGACGGGGTCGGCCCGGGCATTTCGGATTGAAAAACATGGATTAAAATGACAAACTAACACGATGAATTCATTGCAACCGATGGGTGACGACGAAGGCGAGCGAGCGGCTGGCCAGAGCGCGGCGCCACCGGCGTGACGCTGGAATTTTCCGCGCTGTTGTTCGCGCTCGCCGCCGGCGCCAGCGCGCTCGGCGGCGCTCTCGGCATGGCGAGCGGCATCTTCATCGTGCCTCTCCTGACCATGTTCGCGGGCGTCGGCATCCACACCGCCATCGCCGCCAGCATCGTCTCCGTCATCGCCTGTTCCACTGGCGGCGCGGCGACGTTTCTCCGCGCCGGTCTCACCAATCTGCGCGTCGCGATCGTTTTGGAGACCGCGACTACCGCCGGCGCGCTGGCCGGCGTTCTGCTGATCGGCGTGTTTCCGGTCTCGGCACTGTTTTTCCTGTTCGCGGTCATTTTGCTGCTTTCGGCGCGCCAGATGATGGCACGCCGCCGCGAGCCGGAGGCGGCCGGGGCCATTTCCGACGGGCGGGATTGGGCGTCGCGTCTCGATCTTCACGCGAGCTATCCCGATCAGGCGGGCGGGCGCGACATCGCCTATCGCGTCGGGCGCGTGCCGCTCGCGCTCGCCCTCATGTTCGGCGCCGGGTTGGTCTCCGCGCTGCTCGGGATCGGCAGCGGCGTGCTCAAAATCCCGGCCATGGATACCGCCTTGCGCCTGCCGATCAAGGTTTCCTCGGCGACCTCCAATTTCATGATCGGCGTCACCGCGGCGGCGAGCGGCGTCGCTTATTTCGCGCGCGGTGCGATCGACCCCGCGATCGCGGGGCCGGTCGCGGTCGGTTCGGTGATCGGCGCGTTGCTCGGCGCGCGTGTCCTGATCGCGGTCTCCGGCGACCGGCTGCGGCTGTTTTTCGTCGTGGTGCTGCTTCTGCTGGCGGCACAGATGCTGCTTTCGGCCTTCGGGGTCGATCTTCGCGGGCACGCTTTATGAGCGGCCAACCCTCTGGCAAATCGGGTCGCCATCCGCGTCTGGAAGCGCTGCTGGCGCGGTTGCTGACGCTCGGCACATGGCTTGCGACCACGATCATTCTTCTCGGCCTCGGGCTGACGCCGATCGGCGCGGGTGTCGCCCTGGTCACCGCCGGCATCGTGATTTTTCTCCTGCTCCCGGTGCTTCGCCTCGTGCTGATGCTGCTGGTGTTCGTGGACGAGGGGGATTACCGTTTCGGCGCCATCGCCGCCCTGGTGCTCGCGATCATCGGCCTCGGCGCCGCCCTCGGCCTTCGCATGAGCGGCGGTTTGCCGGGATGAGGGGAGGGGGTCTCGTTTCGATTCGCAGGAATAATGGATCAGAAAGCCTTGCCACCCCGAGGAAGCGTGCCCTAGTCATATTCCGCATAAGACATGGGATTGACGTATAGGTAAAACGGCGCATTATGCCGGCAGACCGCGCCATGGCGGTGAGCGGAGGAGACGCGCGATGCTGTCATCCCTTGAGGAACACGGTTCCGCGACCCACGCCCCGGGGGCGGGGGAAATGGTTGAGACTTTGCCCGCTCTCCTCGACCGCGCCGCAGCGCGCTTTGGTGCGCGCCCGGCGCTCTGGTTCCTGGGCCGGCGCTGGCGCTATCGCGATGTGGCGGCGACCGTCGATCGCTTGGCGGCGGGTTTGCAGCGGCTCGGCGTCGGGCCGGGGGTGAAAGTCGGGCTCTGTCTGCCGAACACGCCCTATTCGGTGATGTTTTTTTTCGCCGTGCTCAAGGCCGGCGGCGTCGTGGTGAATTACAACCCGCTTTACGTCGCGCGCGAGATCGCCGCCCAAATGGCGGATTCGGGGACCACGATCATGGTCGTTGCGGATCTCGCGCGCATCCTCGCCCCGGTGCTCGAAGCCGGCGCGACGCGCGTCATTCTTTGCCCGATGCGCGGCATTCTGCCGCCGCTCAAAGCATTGGCGCTCTATACGCTCCGCCGGCGTGAGATCGCCACGCCACGCGATCAACGGATCATCCCCTTCGCAGCCTTGCTCGATGACGCAGGGCGTGGTGGCGCGGGCGTGCCAGCGCCGGTTTCGCTGGCGCGCGATGATCTCGCAGTGCTGCAATATACCGGCGGCACCACCGGGGTGCCCAAGGGCGCGATGTTGAGCCATGGCAATCTGCTTGCCTGCATGCGCCAAACGCTCGCCTGCGCGCCGGAGGTGGCGCTTGGTGAAGAGCGTGTTCTCGCCGTCCTGCCGCTGTTTCATGTCATCGGGATGACGGTTTTGATGAATTGCTCGCTCGCGATCGGCGCGGAAATCATTTTGCTGCCACGGTTTTCGATCGATGAAGTGCTGAGGACGATCAAGCAGACACGGCCGACGATCTTCCCCGCTGTGCCCACCATCGTCACCGCCGTGCTTGCGGCAACGCCGACGCGGCGGGCGAAGGATCTCGCCTCTATCCGCCTTTGGACCGGAGGGGGGGCCGCGTTCCCGGCGGAACTTTGTGACCGTCTCGCGGCGTTGACCGGAAGGCGGTTCGTGGAAGCTTATGGGCTCAGCGAAACCTCGGGCGCCTCGGTCTCCAACACGACCTTCGCGCCGATCAAAACGGGTTCCGTCGGTCGTGCCGTCATAGATACCATCATCGAAATCCGTGATCCCGACCATCCCGAACGGATTCTCGGCGCGGATGAGAAGGGCGAGATTTGTATCCGTGGCCCGCAGGTGACGATGGGGTATTGGAACCGACCGGAGGAAAGCGCCCGCGCTTTCATCGATGGCGCGTTCCGCACCGGCGATATCGGCTATCTCGACGCGGATGGCTATCTCTTCATCGTCGATCGGCTCAAGGATCTGATCATCGCCGGCGGCTACAACATCTATCCGCGCGTCATCGAGGAAGCGCTGCATCGCCATCCCAAGGTGCTGGAGGCGATGGTGATCGGGGTGCCGGACGCCTATCGCGGCGAGGCGCCACGCGCTTATGTCGTCTTGCGGCCAGGAGAAAAACTGAACGCGGAGGAACTGCTGGCCTTTCTCGCCGGGGAGGTTTCCAAGATCGAAATGCCGCGTGATATCGTCTTTCGTGACAGCCTGCCGAAAACCGCCATCGGCAAACTCTCGAAAAAGGATCTGCGCGCCATGGAATGCGCGAGCGCCGCGCGATGACCCCGCGCCCTTCGTCGTCCCCTCCCGCATCTCCCGTCACGGCGGGCGAGCGGCTTTATACGGTGACGCAGCTCGCCAAGGAGATTGGCGTCACCGCGCGCGCCATCCGGTTTTACGAGGACAAGGGATTGATCTTGCCGCGCCGCGCCGGCACCACGCGGGTTTACACGCACCGCGATCGCGCCCGCATGATTCTCATTCTGCGCGGCAAACGGCTTGGCTTTTCCCTGCGCGAGATCAGGGAATATCTCGAATTGTACGATATGGATACCAGTCAGACGCCGCAAATCCGCCTGCTGCTGAAGCTGGTGCGCGCGCGGCTGACGGCGCTCGAGGAGCAGGAACGAGCCCTCGATGAGATCCTTGCTGAATTGCGCGCGGTGGAGCGCCAGGCGGTCGAGGCGCTCGAAGCCAAGCCGCCTTCGCGCAAAAGCCTCGCCGGCTGACGGCCAAACGGATATTCCGCCAATGACGAAAACCGATGCAACTGTGATGGGATGCATAAAATGACCAACGCCGTGATCGCGGGCTATGCCCGTTCGCCATTCACACCAGCCAAAAAAGGTGCGCTCGCCCGCGTGCGTCCGGATGATCTCGCGGCGCAGGTGGTGCGCGGGCTGATCGGCCGGCTCGGGATCGATCCGGCGCTGATCGAGGATCTGATTCTCGGCTGCGCAATGCCGGAAGGCGAGCAGGGGCTCAATGTCGCCCGTCTCGTCGGCCTGCTCGCCGATCTGCCGATCACGGTCGCCGGCGTCACCGTCAATCGCTTTTGCGGCTCCTCGATGCAGGCGATCCACATGGCGGCGGGGCAGATCGCGCTCGGTGCCGGCGAGGCGTTTCTCTGCGCCGGGGTCGAGAGCATGAGCCGGGTGCCGATGATGGGGTTCAACCCGCTGCCCAATCCCGCCCTCCACGCCAAAATGCCGGCCGCCTATATCGGCATGGGGGAGACGGCGGAAAATGTCGCCGCGCGCTTCAAAATCAGCCGCGCCGAGCAGGAGGCGTTTGCCGTCGAAAGCCATGCCCGCGCCGCCCGTGCCGCGCAACATGGGCATTTCGCCGATGAGATCGTGCCGATCATCCTCAAGGACGGTGTGGTGGAGGATGATGGTTGCATCCGTCCGGACACCACCGCCGCTACGTTGGCGACGTTGAAACCGGCGTTCAGCGTCGATGGTAGTGTGACCGCCGGCACGTCTTCGCCACTCACCGATGGCGCCGCTGCGGTTTTCGTGTGCAGCGAGGCGTTTGCCGCCCGCCACCATCTGGCCCCGCTCGCGCGTATCCGCGCGGTCAGCGTTGCCGGTTGCGCGCCGGAGGTGATGGGGATCGGCCCGGTGGCGGCGACGAAGAAAATTCTCGCCCGCGCTGGGATCACGATGGCCGATATCGATCTCGTCGAATTGAACGAGGCGTTTGCCAGCCAGGCGCTGGCCTGCGCTCGCGAACTCGGCATTGCCGGGGAAAAGATCAACCTCGATGGTGGCGCGATCGCGCTTGGCCACCCGCTCGGCGCGACCGGCGCGCGGATCACCGGCAAGGCGGCATCTCTGCTCAAGCGCGAAGGCAAGCGTTACGCCTTGGCGACGCAATGCATCGGTGGCGGCCAAGGCATCGCAACCTTGCTGGAGCAGGTGTGATGACCGAAATTCGTAAACTCGCGGTGATCGGCGCCGGCGTGATGGGGGCGGGGATCGCGGCGCAAATCGCCAATGCCGGTTTCCCGGTGCTCCTGCTCGACATCGTGCCGAAAGAGGGCGCCGATCGCAGCGCCATCGCCAAAGGCGCCGTCGCGCGCATGATGAAAACCGAGCCCGCGCCGCTGATGTCGGCGGCCGCGGCGCGGCTGATCACCCCCGGCAACACCGAGGATGATTTTGGCAAACTCGCTGAATGCGACTGGATCATCGAGGCGGTCATCGAAAATCTCGAGATCAAGCAAGCCCTCTATCGCCGCATCGATGCGATCCGTAAGCCGGGCGCGGCGGTCTCGTCCAACACGTCTACCATTCCCCTTGCCAATCTCGTTGCGGGGATGAGCGACGATTTCGCCGCGAGCTTCCTGATCACCCATTTCTTCAACCCACCGCGTTATATGCGTCTGCTCGAACTCGTCACCGGGGAAGCAACGAACCGCGCTCTCGCCGCGCGCGTCGCTGCGTTCGCCGATCACGCGCTCGGCAAAACCATCGTTCCGTGCAAAGATAGTCCCGGCTTCATCGCCAATCGTCTCGGTGTCTACTGGATGCAGGTCGGTGTGCTCGCCGCGTTCGATCTCGGCCTCACCGTCGAAGAGGCTGACGCGGTGATGGGGCGCCCGTTCGGCATTCCGAAAACCGGCGTTTTTGGGCTGATCGATCTCGTCGGCCTCGATCTCATGCCGCATGTCAACGCGAGCTTGGCAAAGGCATTGCCGGCAAGCGACCCGTTCCACGCCGCCAATCGTGATATTCCGCTGATTCGTAAAATGATCGCGGAAGGTTTGACCGGGCGCAAGGGCAAAGGCGGGTTTTATCGCCAGCGTCGGGACGGCGGCGCGCGCATCAAGGAGGCGATCGATCTCGTAAGCGGTGACTATCGCGCCGAGCGCCCGGCTGCGTTGCCCGATTCCGCTGCGCGCGATCCAAAAAAATTGCTGATGCGGAGCGATAAATTCGGCGCCTACGCCCGCCGTGTCATCGCCCACACGCTTGCCTATGCGGCGCGCCTGGTGCCGGAGGCGGCCGAGGACATCACTGCCATCGATGAAGCGATGCGGCTTGGTTATAACTGGAAACTCGGCCCGTTCGAATTGATCGACCGTATCGGCAGCGCGGGGATGCAGACGCTGCTCGCCGCCGAAGGCATCGAGGCGCCGGCGTTGCTCGCAACGGCATCGTCGGGGTTTTATCGTGTGCAGGAGGCGCGGCCGCAATTCCTTGGCGGCGATGGCGCCTATCACGATGTTCTCCGCCCGGCCGGCATCGTTCTGCTCGAAGATGTCAAACGCGTCGCCAAACCGGTGCTCAAAAATGCCTCGGCGGCGCTCTGGGATATTGGCGACGGCGTCGCCTGTTTCGAATTCACCAGCAAGATGAATGCGCTCGATCCCGGCATCGTCGATCTCCTCGAACGCGCCGTGGGGCTGGTCGCCGAGCGGTTCAAGGCGCTGGTGATCTATAACGAGGGTGGCAATTTCTCGGTCGGCGCCAATCTCGGCCTCGCCTTGTTCGCCGCCAACATTGCCGCCTGGGGCGAGATCGAAAAGACGCTGGCCAATGGGCAGAAAACGATGCTCGCGCTCAAATACGCGCCGTTCCCGGTGGTCGCGGCCCCGGCTGGCCTGGCGCTCGGCGGGGGCTGCGAAATCCTGCTGCATGCCGATGCGATCGTCGCTCATGCCGAAACCTACGCCGGGCTGGTGGAGTGCGGCGTCGGGCTGGTGCCGGGCTGGGGCGGCACCAAGGAGATGCTGGCACGGCTCGCCGCCTCCCCCGCTTTGCCTAAAGGTCCGATGCCGGCGGTCGCGCAGGTGTTCGAGATGGTCAGCACCGCCCGGGTCAGCAAATCCGCGGCGGAGGCGCGCGAGATGGGAATTCTGCGCCGTGGCGACGAGATCGTGATGAACCGCGAACGCTTGCTCGCCGCGGCGAAAGCGCGGGCGCTGGCGCTCGCGGCTGGATATCAGCCGCCGGAGCCGCCGGTTTTCACCTTGCCCGGCCACTCGGGAAAGCTTGCTTTGATGATGGCGGCGGAGGGTTTCCACCGCCAGGGTCTGGCCACCGCGCATGATCTCGTGGTTGCTGCGGCGCTCGCCGAGATTCTTTCCGGCGCTGGCGCCGATCCGCTCGACCCGCTGGCCGAAGAAACGATGCTCGCTTTGGAACGTGATGCGTTCATGCGTCTCGTTCGCACCGAACCGACGCTTGCCCGGATCGCGCATACGCTCGATACCGGCAAGCCACTCCGCAACTGAGCCCAGCAGGAGATCGTCATGCAAACCTATAAAGCGCCGCTTCGTGACATGCGTTTTCTGCTGCACGAGGTTTTTGACGCAACCAATCAGCCGCGCCGCCCGGGCGAGGAGGCGCTGGCGCCGGATCTCATCGACAGTATTCTCGAGGAGGCTGGCCGCTTCGTTGAGGAAGTGCTGCTGCCGCTCAATGCTTCCGGCGATGAGGAAGGCTGTCATTATGAAAACGGCGTGGTGCGCACGCCGAAAGGGTTCAAGGCGGCGTATGATCTCTTTCGCGAAGGCGGCTGGACGGCGCTCGCCTGTGATCCCGATTACGGCGGCCAGGGTTTGCCCGAGAGCGTGAACAAGCTCGTCGAGGAGATGATCTGCAGCGCCAATCTTTCCTTCAGCCTCTATCCCGGCCTCTCGCGCGGCGCCTATCAGGCGTTGCGTGATCACGGCGCAGAGGATTTGAAACGGCGCTTCCTGCCACAGCTCGCGAGCGGTGTCTGGAGCGGCACGATGTGCCTGACCGAGCCGCATTGCGGCACCGATCTCGGCATGCTGCGTACCCGCGCGGTGCCGCAGGCGGATGGCAGCTATCACCTCTCCGGCAACAAGATTTTCATCTCCGCCGGCGAGCATGATCTGACCGAGAACATCATCCATCTCGTGCTCGCACGGCTTCCCGATGCGCCCGCCGGAAGCCGCGGGATCAGCCTATTCCTGGTGCCAAAATTCCTGCCCGATGAAGCGGGGCGCCCGGCGGCGCGGAATGGCGTTCTGTGCACGGCGATCGAGCACAAGATGGGCATCAAGGCTTCTGCCACCTGCCAACTCACCTTTGAGAACGCCAAAGGCTGGCTGGTCGGCGCGCCGCATCGGGGATTGGCCGCGATGTTCACGATGATGAACAGTGAGCGGCTTTCGGTTGGCATCCAGGGGCTCGCGATCGGGGAGGCGGCCTATCAGAGCGCCGTCGTCTATGCCCGCGAGCGTATCCAGGGGCGTTCCCTGAGCGGCGTGAAAAATCCCAATCAGCCAGCCGACCCGATCATCGTCCATCCCGATGTGCGGCGCATGCTGCTCACCATGCGCGCTTATACCGAAGGCTGCCGCGCGCTCGGGATTTGGGTCGCGCGGGCGCTCGATGCCATCGAACGGAGCGCGGAGCCGGCGGCGCGCGCAAAAGCGGAGGATTTCACTGCATTGATGACGCCGATCGTCAAGGCGCTGTTCACCGATCTCGGCTTCGACGCCGCCAATATGGGCGTTCAGGTTTATGGTGGGCATGGCTATATTCGTGATCACGGCGTCGAACAATACGTGCGCGATGCACGGATCACGATGATTTACGAGGGCACCAACGGCATCCAGGCGCTCGATCTCGTCGGGCGCAAGCTCGGCGCCGAGTATGGCCGGCTGCTGCGCGGGTTTTTCCATCCCGTCGCCGCGTTCATCGCCGAACATAAGAACGATGCCGCGATCGGCAAAATGGCCGGCGGGTTGGAAAAAGCCTTCGGCGCTCTGCAACTCGCGACCGCGCATATCGCCGAGGCGGGAATGCGCGATCCGGAGGAAGCGGGTGCCGCGGCGAGCGAATATCTCCGTCTCTTCGGCCTTGTCGCGCTCGGCTTCATGTGGACGCGCATGGCCAAAACGGCGGCGGGGAAACTTGCGAATGGTTCGGAAGACGCTGCGTTTTATCACGCGAAACTTGTCACCGCGCGGTTCTACATGGAGCGAATTTTGCCACAGGCGGGCGCGCTCTATCTCGCCATCAAATCCGGCAAGCAGGCGATGATGGCGTTGGAGGAAGCAGCATTTTGATTTCAAGGCAGGGGAAGAAGTTCTTTTTCTGAAGAAAAAGAACCAAAAAGACTTTATTCCGGTTTCCTCGGCGCGGCGGTGCCGCAGGCACTGCCGCACCAGATGAAAGTTTTTTGGTTCTTTTTTACAAAAAAGAACCGCTTTCTTCTCTTTGTTCGAGGCGCCGCTTGCGGATTTTCGTTTGTGAATACGTGACCGGCGGCGGCTTCGCCGATGATTCCTTGCCGTCAGGCCTGCTGGCGGAAGGGGAGATGATGCTGCGTGCGCTGCTCGGCGATCTCGCGGCGATCCCGGGGGTTGCGCTCCGCATCAGCCGTGACGCACGGCTCCCCCCCATTGTGACGCCGGGAGAGATCGTCGCGGTGGGCCGGAGGCCGTGCTGGGAGGTTTGGGGCGAGGAGATCACGGCGGCAGATGCGGTATGGCCGATCGCGCCCGAGACCAGCGGGATTCTGGCGCGGCTTTCGGACATGGCGGCGGCGAAGATCCTGCTCGGCGCGTCGCCGGAGGCGGTGCGGCTATGCGCGAGTAAGACTGCGACCGCGAGGCGTCTTACGGCGCACGGCATCGCGGCGGTTCCGAGTTTTGCCCCCGGCGAAGCGTTTACCGCCGCGCATGGTGTCATTGTCAAGCCCGATGACGGCGCTGGCGCTGAGGGCGTGCGTTTTTTTGCCGATCCTGCAGCGGCGAAGTTGGCGCGCGGCACGCCCGGCCTCATCGCGCAGGCTTTCATTCCCGGCGCGCCGGAGAGTCTTTCCCTTCTCTGCCGGGATGGAAAGGCGACACTGCTCGCGTGCAACCGCCAGATCACTGAATGTGTCGCGGGGCGGTTTCACTATCGCGGCCTCGTGGTCGGCGGCGCGGAAGAAAAGCGCCCTCTATACGCGCCGCTCGCCGCCGCCATCGCCCGCGCCATTCCGGGTCTCTTCGGCTATGTCGGCGTCGATCTCATCGCGACGGGGGCGGGCCCGGTGGTGCTGGAGATCAATCCGCGTCTGACCACCAGCTACGCGGGTCTGGGCGAGGCCCTCGGCGTCAATCCCGCGGCGCTGGTGCTGGCGCTCACCGCCGGCGGGGCCTCGCCGCCGGCGGTGAGTGCGCGCCCGGTCACGCTCGCGCTTCCCTGATGCGGGGCGCGGTTACGCCGCCCGGATGTCGGAAACGAAGCTTTGGATGCGGCTGGAAAGTTGAACGGTTAGTTCTTCTGACTCTTTCGAGAGATTGGTCGCCGCCTTGAGCACCTGATCAGCGCCGCCGCGGGTGGTGGTGATGGTTTGGTTGACGCCAGCGATATTCACCGTGACATCCTGCGCCGCGCGTGCCGTTTGCTGCACGTTGCGGGCGATTTCCGCCGTTGCCGCGCCCTGTTCTTCCACCGCCGAGGCGATGGAGGTCGCGATCGCGCTGACCTCCGCGATGGTCGCCGCGATGCCGCGGATGGCGCTGACGGCATCCTTGGTCGAGGTCTGGATCTGGCTGACCTGGGCGCTGATTTCCTCGGTCGCCTTGGCGGTTTGGCTAGGGCGTGTCGTCAATTTCCTGAGGCGTTGCCGTCCGGGCTGCCGCTTATTCTGAGCTGGCGGGCCGCGAAGTGAGTCCTAAATGCCACAGCGGGCGAGCAATCGGCCTTGCCCGTGATTTAG
>JAJZBM010000061.1 GCA_021798915.1 Pseudomonadota bacterium | reverse complement strand
CAACCGGCGGAAGTGGTCCGGTCGATCATGATGTTCTCGCCCGACAGTGCGATCGACGGCGCCGTACTGGATGTAATCCTGCGCAAGGCCGAGGAGATCCGCAAAGCGACGGGCGTGACCGTTCCACTGCCCGATGAACGCGGCCCGGTAACCGACGCTTTGATGGCGTCGATGATGCTGCGCCGGGGCGTGCCTCGTCAGATGACATTAGATCTACGCCTCGACGACGGGACGCGCATGATGGAGGTGCGTTGGCGCGACGCCGAGGAGAACGAGAAGCGATCCCGCGCGCGCTTCGCTCAAAACGCCATGAAGCCGCAGGAAGTCGCGCCGGAATGGGAGAAGGTTCGGACGCTGCTCGGCTCCCCAACGGATGCGCGGATGTTCGTCGAACGCGCGATGGCGCGCTTCGGCGTGCCGCTCGAAGCCCGCAAAGCGGTACTTCTGGCGCATGTGGACGCCCTCGACGCGGGGCTGCGGGAGCGGCTTGCGGCGCGGGACGTGAAGGGGTCGGTGCGTCTGGCGACGGCGGAGCCCGCGCCGTCCGGCACGGCTCTGCTGACCAGGACACATCCGCTTACCGCGACGTTGGCGGAAGCTTTGGTCGAGGCGTCGCTTGATCCCGAATCCCTGTCGGCACTTGGCATCGGCCGCGTGGGCGCCTGGCCGAGCGCGGCCGTTCAGCAACCAACCCGCGTCGCGCTGTTGCGCATTCGCTTCAAGCTCACTGTTCACGCCCGCAAGGAACGCCTGCTGCTGGCCGAAGAGGCCGCTCTGATCGCCCTGCGGTGCGATACCGTGGTGGCAACCGGCGAGGCGGCCCGCCACCTCCTGAACGCCCCCGCCACCGCCGATTTGGCGGCCGTGGCGCGCGACAGGTTCATCGCCAGGGCGAAAGACGACTTGCCGGCCTTGCTCAAGGGACCGATCGCCGATTTTGTACGCTCCCGAGCCCAGGAACTCATGGCGGATCATGCCAGGCTTCGCGCCGCTTCTGGCGCCGCCTCGCGCGTCACGGTGGAGGCTGTGCAGCCGCCGGACGTGATCGGCCTGTTCACCCTCATGCCGGGGGAGGGCTGAGCCATGGCGCGCCGGCAAGTCACCGACATGCCTGCCTGGCCCTCGCTCACGCTCGAGGGAAACCTGATCGCGCCGGCCATGATCGCCAGCATCGATCGCCGTCAGGCGCCGGAGCAGACCGAAGCGGATTACCGCATCCGCAAAGGGCTGACGATCCGCGAGGAAATCTCGACCGCCTTCCGTGTTGGCCAGTCCCACTTCGATGCGTTCGCAAAGCTGCAAAACCCATCCGCCGAGGCGACGCGGCGGTTTGTACGCGGGTTCCTGACTGAAACGTTCGGCTTCGATGATCTCGCCCCGGCCGATGGCGCGGTCGGGTTCCTGGCGGGTGGGCGCGTACCCGTTGTTGTCGTGCCGCCGGCCGAAGAGAAGCTGGACCGGCGCAGCCCGACGCTCTCGACCGATCGTGCGCGATCGCCAGCCTTCGCGCTTCAGGATTACCTCAACGACAATGATGCCGCGCTGTGGGGCCTGGTGACGAACGGGGCGGTGATACGCCTCATGCGCGACAACGCCTCCCTGACGCGGCCCGCTTATATCGAGGCTGACCTTGCCGCGATCTTCACCAACGAGGACGCGGCCTCCTTCGCGGTGCTCTGGTCGCTGATCCACCGCACCCGGTTCGGCGCCGCCGGCGCCCCGCCGGCTGACTGCGCGTTGGAGCGTTGGCGCGACGCAGGCGCGCGGGAGGGCGAGGCGGCGCGCGAGCGGTTGGCGAGCCAGGTCGAAGTCGCGCTGAAGGTGCTCGGCTCCGGTTTCCTTGAAGCCAACCCAGACCTCGCGGCCCGGCTGCGCTCCGGTGAGGTCAACCTGACCGAATGGTTCAACGAGCTTCTGCGTTTAGTTTATCGCCTGATTTTCCTGATGGTGGCCGAGGACAGGAACCTGCTGCATCCAGACACTGCCCGGCCGGAAGCGCGCAAGCTCTACCTCGAAGGCTACAGCCTCGCGGCGCTCCGCGCGCAATGCGTCCGCGCGGCGTCATGGGACAAGCACCACGACCGCTTCGAGGCGATGAAGATCGTCTTCCGAGGTCTGGCCCACGGCCAGCCCGCGCTCGGTTTGCCGGCGCTGGGTGGGTTGTTTGCCACCGATATGCTGCCGCATGGCGAAACGGCGCGGCTGCGCAACCGCGCCTTCATGGAGGCGCTCTACCGGCTTTCCTGGCTTTCCGACAAAGCCGGCCTGGTCCCGATCAACTGGCGGGCGATGAAGACCGAGGAACTCGGTTCGGTCTATGAATCGCTCCTCGAACTCACCCCGCGCCTGGCCGACGACGGGCGGGCGATGAATTTCGCCGAAGGCGCGGAGCAGAAGGGCAACGCGCGCAAGACCAGCGGCAGCTACTACACGCCCGACGCGCTGGTGCAGACCCTGCTTGATTCCGCGCTCGACCCGGTGCTCGACCGGGTGGAGGCAGAAGCGGAAAACCCGGAAGCCGCCCTGCTCGGCATCACCGTGATCGACCCCGCCTGCGGCTCCGGCCATTTTCTCCTCGCGGCGGGGGGGCGCATCGCGACCCGGCTGGCCCGCGCGCGCTCGGGCGGCGTCGCTTCGGCCGAGGATTATCGCCATGCCCTGCGCGATGTTGCGCGCTCGTGTCTCCACGGCGTCGATCGCAACCCGATGGCGGTGGAACTGACCAAGGTGGCGCTGTGGATCGAGACCGTCGATCCCGGCAAGCCGCTCGGCTTTCTGGACGCCAATAT
>JAJZBM010000012.1 GCA_021798915.1 Pseudomonadota bacterium | reverse complement strand
CCCCCGCGCCAACCGCCCCGGATAGCAGAGGCCAACCGGCAGGATCGCGACCCGCGCCGGGTCGTAAAACGCCGCCTCGTCGATAGCGAGCCAGGCACGGAGGCGCCGGCCGGAGGCATCGGTGAACGGCACGCCGCTTTCATGCACCTTGGTGCCCGGCGCCTGCCCGATGATCAGGAGCCGCGCCGTCGCCGAGACGCGGAATACCGGCCGCGGGCCGAGCGGCAATTCGCCGGCGCAGCGGGTGCAGGCGCGCGCCTCCGCGGCGAGCCGGGCGAGCGCATCGGCCCCTGTCGCGGCTTCAGCCAAGGGGATACTCCGCTTCGGCGGTATAGACCGCCTGCTCCTTGCCGAGGCGCGAACTGAACAGGGTGAAATGGGCGACCGGCACGGGGGTGGCACGAAACAGGTTATGGGCCTGCAGGAACGCCGCGAGCTTCTCGCCGGGCGGATTGTCGAGCCGGGCGAGCGAGACATGTGGCACGAAGCGCCGGCGCTCAGGGGTGAAGCCGGCGCGCTGCAACGCGGTCTCGATCTTGGCTTGCAGATGCTCGAGAGCGGAATTGCGCTCGACCCCGACCCAGAGCGCCGCCGGCTTGCCCGCTTTCTCGAACGTGCCGACCCCGGCCAGGGTCAGCGCAAAATCCGGAGCACGCAGCGCCGACAAGGCCAGATCCGCCTCTTCGGCGCGATAGCTCGGAGTCTCACCGATGAAACGGAGCGTCAGATGATAATTCTCGGCGCTGATCCAGCGCGCCCCCGGCAAGCCGCCGGCGAGCAGCGCCAGCCGCTCGCGGAGCGGCCATGGCAGATCGAGCGCAACGAAGAGGCGGATCATGCGGGCGCCCTCACTTCACAACCTCGGCCATCAGCCGCGCGGCATAGGGCAGCGCCAACGCGACCACACGCTTTTCGCCCGCCGCGTTGGGATGCAGATGGTCGGCCTGGATCAGGGACGCATCGCCCGCGACGCCGTCGAGGAAGAAGGGTTCGAAAATCACCCCCGCACGCCGCCCAAGCCGCGCGAATACGGCGCGATATTGCGCCCCGTAATCCGGCCCCATATTCGGCGGCGCATACATCCCGCAGAGCAGCACCGGGATATGGCGCGCCGCCAAGCGGTCCAGAATCGCCGCCAGATTGGCCTCCATCACCGCCGGTGCGGTCCCGCGCAGCCCGTCATTGGCGCCGAGTTCGATGATGGCGGCCTCGGGCGCGGCAGACGGATCATCGCCGAGCAGCCAGTCGAGCCGCGCCAGCCCGCCGGCGCTGGTATCGCCGGAGACCGCGCCGTCTTGCAGCGTGACCGGCAATCCCTGTGCCCGCAAGCCCGCCGCGAGCAGTGCCTGAAACCCCTCCTCGGGCGGCAGGCCATAGCCGGCGGCGAGCGAATCGCCGAGCACCAGGACGCGGACCGGCGGGCGCACCGGCGCCGCGCCGAGCAGCAAGGCCAGCGCGAGCATGAGAAGCGGGTAACGCGGCATCGGCACCGCCACGCCCTCGCGCCCGGCGCGACAAATACCATATGCTGTCGTCATGGATGACCCCAGGGATGCCCCCAGCCTATTCACCGCCGCCACGCCCGCCCCCACCCCTCTCATTCGCGCGCGCGGCCTCGCGCTCACGGTGCCCGCCGCCGCCGGACCCGTCAATATTCTCCACGGCATCGATCTCGACATCGCGCCCGGTGAGACGGTGGCGCTGCTCGGCCCCTCGGGTTCGGGCAAAACCAGCCTTCTGATGCTGCTCGCCGGGCTGGAGCGCCCCAGCGCCGGGCATATCACGCTCGCCGGCCACGATCTCACCCAACTCAGCGAAGACGCGCTCGCCCGCCTACGCCGCGACTATGTCGGCGTTGTCTTTCAGGCTTTCCACCTGATCCCGACCATGACCGCGCTGGAGAACGTCGCGGTGCCGCTCGAACTCGCCGGCCGCGCCGATGCCCGCGCCCGGGCCCGGGCCAGTCTGGAAGCGGTCGGGCTCGGCCATCGCCTGAAGCATCTCCCGGGCCAGCTTTCCGGCGGCGAGCAGCAACGGACGGCGATCGCCCGCGCCTTCAGCGCCGCGCCGCGCCTGATCCTTGCCGACGAACCGACCGGCAATCTCGATCAGGCAACCGGGCGGGAGATCATTTCCCTCCTGTTTGCCGAACAGCGGGCGCATGCGACCACGCTCATCCTCGTCACCCACGATCCGGCGCTGGCGGCGCGCTGCGGGCGCCGGCTCCATCTCGCCGATGGCCGCCTCACTGGATAACCAAGTGGGGGATAACCAGGTGGGGGATGACCAGAGGGGATGACCGGGGGGCGAGGCAAAGCATGAGTCTGGTCATCCGGCTGGCATTCCGGGAATTGCGGCATGGCGGGCGGGGGTGGTGGCTGGTGCTCACCTGCCTCGCCCTCGGGGTCGCCGCGATCGCTGCCGTCGGCGGGGTCAGGGCCGGGGTCGCGGCCGGGCTGGCCGCGGATGGGCGGCGGATTCTGGGTGGCGATATCGAGGTCTCGGCCGGAGCCGACGCGGTTCCGGCCGAGGTCGCGGACTGGCTTCGTGCGCGCGGGGCGCAGCTTTCGGCGGTGGTGCGCCTGCGCTCGCTCCTCGTCGCGCCGGACGGCACGCGGGCTTTGGTCGAACTCAAGGCGGTGGATGGCGCCTGGCCGCTGGTCGGTGCGGCAACGCTCGCCCCGGCGCAGCCGCTCGCCGCTGCCCTCGGGTTGCGCGATGGCCGCTACGGGCTTTTGGTCGAGCGCGCGGTGCTGGATCGGCTCGGCGTTGCGGTCGGGACACGGCTCAGACTTGGCGCGGCGGAATTCGATCTGCGCGGCGTTCTGGTGGACGAGCCCGACCGGGTGGGGAGCGCCGGACTCTTCGGCCCGCGCGCGCTGATTTGGACCGCGGCGCTCGCGGCGACCGGGCTGATCCAGCCGGGCAGCCTCGATGATCATGCTCTTCGCGCCGCATTACCGCAGGCGCCGGCAGAATTGGCAGCGGCATTGCGGACGCGCTTCGCGGCCCTTGGCCTCCGTGTTCACGACGCGCGTGACGCGGCACCGGAGCTGGCCCGGTTTCTCACGCGCATCACGCTGTTTCTGACGCTCGCCGGCCTCACCACGCTGCTGATGGGCGGCATCGGGGTCGCGAACGGGGTGCGCGCCTGGCTCGATTCACGGGCGCGCAGCCTTGCGATCCTGCGCTGTCTCGGCGCCTCCGACCAGCTGATTTTCGCCGTCTCGGCAACCGAGATCGCGGCGCTGGCGCTGGTTGGCATCATCGCCGGGCTCCTGATCGGGGCCATGGTGCCTTTCCTGGTCAGCGGAGTCGTGCGGACCGGAATCGGGGTTGCGATGCCAGGGGCGATCCGGTTCGGCCCGCTCGCGCTCGCCGGGCTCTACGGGGCACTGACCGCGGCGGCGTTCGCGCTCTGGCCATTGGCGCGCGGCTTGCGTATCCCGGGGGCGGCGTTGTTTCGCGACTTCGTGCAGCCAGCCGCCGTCTGGCCGGGGATATGGGTCGCTGCGGCGACCGGCGGGCTCGCGCTCGCGCTCGCCGGGCTCACCCTGGCGACGACCCAAGACCGGCGGCTCGCGATCTGGTTCTGTCTCGCCGTGCCGGCGGCGTTCCTGCTGCTCCGCGCCGGCGCCTTCGCGCTCATGCGTGCAGCCCGGCTCGGGCGGCTGGCCGCCTCGCCGGCGCTCCGCCTCGGCCTCGCCAATCTCCATCGCCCCGGCGCGGCGAGCCCGGTCATTCTGCTCTCGCTCGGGCTTGGCCTTGCGACTCTGGCGACGGTCGCGCTGATCGCCGCCAATCTCGGGCGCGAGATCAGCGCCGAAATGCCGACGCACGCTCCCTCGCTGTTTTTCATCGACATCCAGCCCGACCAGCGCGCCCGGTTCCATGCCATCGTCGCCGCCGAGCCCTTAGCCGGGGCGATCGAGGAGGTGCCCAATCTGCGCGCCCGCATCGTCGCGATCGCCGGCGTCCCGGTGGCGAACCTCAAGCCGCGGCCGGATGTCGCCTGGGTGTTGCGCGGTGATCGCGGTCTTACCTATGCCGCGACGCCGCCGACGCGGACCAAGCTGGTCGCGGGACAATGGTGGCCGGCGGATTATCGTGGACCGCCGCTCATTTCCTTCGATGCCGGGATCGCCGCCGGGCTTGGCCTCCATCTCGGCGATACGGTGACGCTCAGCGTGCTCGGCCGGCGGATCGATTTTCGCGTCTCCAGTCTGCGCGAAATCGACTGGTCCTCGCTCGACCTCAATTTCGTGATGGTGGCGAGCCCCGGCCTCCTCGCCCGGGCACCACACGGTTTCATCGCCGCGCTGCACGCCGCCCCCGAAAGCGAGGGGCGGCTGCTCCGCGCCGTCACCGACGCGCTGCCCAATGTCACCGGCATCCCGCTCGCCGAGGTGCTGCGGAGCGTCGCCGCCCTGCTTGCGCGGATCGACGCCGCCCTGCTCGCGACCGGTTCGCTGACGCTGATCGCCGGCGCCCTGGTGCTCGCCGGCGCGGTCGCGGCCGGGCAGCAGCGGCGGCGGCGGGAAGCGGTCATTCTCAAGACACTCGGCGCCAGCCGGGCGCAGATCCTGATCGCCTGGCTCGCCGAATTCGGAAGCCTCGGCCTTGCCGCCGGCGCCATCGCCGCCCTCATCGGCACCGGCGCGAGCTATGGCGTGCTACGTTTCATTCTCGATGTCGATTTTGTCTTTCTGCCAGGACCGCTGCTCTGGCCGCTATTCGGGGCGGTGGCATTGATCCTGCTGTTTGGCGCCGGCACGCTCGCGGCAACCCTTGCCAGCCGGCCCGGGCCGCTTTTGCGTAACGAGTAGACAGCGTCAGATTGATCTGGATCAAGGCGTTCCCTGCCCGCCGCCGCTCCAATGGCGCGTGTGACGGCCAACAGGGAGATGATCCATGACCAGCGGAGAGATGCTGTATCTTATTCTCGTCATCGTGTCAGCGGCGGTATTTTCGATCGCCCTCGCCTGGTTCTCGGGGAAGTGCAGCAAAAGCCAGATCCTCCCCTCACCCGCGCCCCATAACCACTGAGGCCGCACACGGCCTGCCCGTCAGGCGGGCCGTCACCTGGAACCATTCTCCAGCCGGGGTCTGAAAAACGCCCGGCCGAAGGGTGGCTCCGTCTTATTTCAGCGGCTCGAGAATCGAGACGTAATTCGCGACTGCAGCCCCCCCCATATTGAACACCGCACCGAGATCGGCGCGCGGCAACTGCATCGCCCCGGCCGTGCCGGTGATCTGCATCGCCGCCAAGGCATGCATGGAAACCCCGGTCGCGCCGATCGGGTGGCCCTTGGCCTTGAGCCCGCCGGAGCGGTTCACCGGCAGCCGCCCGTCCGCAGCCGTCACGCCGTCGAGCGCGATGCGGGCGCCCTGGCCAGGGGCGGCGAGGCCCATCGCCTCGTATTCGATCAACTCGGCGATGGTGAAGCAGTCATGGGTTTCGACGAAGGAGAGATCCCAGACAGCGATCCCGGCTTGCGCCAGCGCCTGCCGCCAGGCGAGCGCTGCGCCCTCGAACAACACGATATCGCGACGCGACAGCGGCAAGAAATCATTGACCTGAGCGGTGGCACGAAACCGCACCGCCTTGGCCATGGCGCGCGCCGTCTCCTCGTCGGTCAGCACCAAAGCGGCGGCGCCATCGGAGACCAGCGAGCAATCGGTGCGCTTGAGCGGCGGCGCGACATAGGGGTTTTTCTCGCTCACCGCGCGGCAAAAATCAAAACCGAGATCACGGCGCATCTGGGCGAAGGGGTTATCGACGCCGTTTTTGTGGTTTTTCGCGGCAATCATCGCCAGCGCGTCGGACTGGTCGCCGAAACGCTGGAAATAGCGCTCGGCGATGCGCCCGAAGACGCCGGCGAAACCGGCCGGGATCTCCGCCTCCTCCTTGCGGTAGCTCGCCTTGAGCAGGATGTCGCCGACCTCGGGGCCGGCGGTCGCGGTCATTTTCTCGGCGCCGACGACGAGCACGAAACGGCCGCGCCCGGCGGCCAGGAAATCCCGCGCGCCATGCACCGCGGCCGAGCCGGTGGCGCAGGCATTTTCATAGCGCGTCGCCGGCTTGAAACGCAGATCGGGCACCGCCTGGAACACCAGCGAAGACGGGAAATCCTGGGCCGAGAAACCGTTATTGAACAGGCCGACGAACACCGCATCGATCTCACCGGGCGCGATCCCGGCATCGGCGATCGCTGCGCCAGCGACACGGGCGAACAGCCCCTCGACGTCGCTTTCCTCCAGTTTGCCGAACGGCGAATGCGCCCAGCCGACGATGCAGGCCTCGGTCATGATCGTTGTCCTTCCCCACCCCGGGTTTACCCGGATAGTAGCGCGAGCCAGGGGCAAAGGAAACCGTCGCCGTTTTTCCGCCCCTGCGGCGTGCGTCACCCGACCGGCGCGGGTGGGCCGGCGTCGAAGCTGCGGAGCACTTTCTCGCTCACGGCATCGATCTCGACCAGACTAACCTCATACCCCCAAAGGAAAGCCAGATGATCGAGGACACGCTCGGCGTCTTCCCGCTCCAGCATGATTCCGTGATGCACGCGGTTTTGCAAAAGCAGGCGTCGGTCGCCGTCGAGATCGACATCGACGATCTCGATCTCCGGCTCGTGCTTGATGACATCGAAGGAATCGGCGAGGGCCGCACGCACCGCACGATAGCCGCGTTCGTCATGGATGGCCTCGACGACGAGGTCGGAGCGGCTGTCGTCGTGGACCGAGAAAAGCTTCATCTTGCGGATCAAGGCCGGGCTCAGGAACTGGCGGATGAAACTCTCGTCGCGGTACGCGACCCAAGCCTCGCGGAGCGTCCCATACGGATCACCATTGCCAGCGATATCGGGAAACCAGAGCCGGTCCTCCTCAGTCGGCGCGCGGGTGATGCGGGCGATATCCTGCATCATCGCGAAGCCGAGGGCGTAAGGGTTGAGGCCGGAAAAGCGCGGGTCATCGAAATCGGGCTGAAAGACGACGCTGGTGTGGGAGTGGAGGAATTCCAGCATGCCGCCGTCATCGAGCACACCCTGTTCGTGGAGGCGATTCATGATGTGGTAATGGACGAAGGTGGCGCAGCCCTCATTCATCATCTTGGTCTGTTTCTGGGGATAGAAATACTGCGCGATATGACGGACGATGCGCAGGATTTCGCGTTGCCAAGGCTTCAGGAGCGGCGCTTTCTTTTCCAGGAAATAGAGTATGTTTTCTTCGGGCAGGCCAAGCAGACGCTGGCGCTCCACCAATTCGGGATGAAGGGCGCGCGACGCCTTGCCCTCGGGCAGCGTGCGCCAGAGATCGTTGAAGGTGCGCGCTTCCTCCTCCCGCCGTTCGGCCTCGCGCCGCGCCTCGTCGGCAAGATCGAAGCCGCGCCGACGCGGATAGCGGCTCACCCCCTGGGTCATCAGCGCATGCGCGGCGTCGAGCACGCGCTCGACCGCCGTCTCGCCATATTTGTCTTCGCAATGCGCGATATAGGTTTTGGCGAATTCCATGTAATCGAGAATGCCGCCGGCATCGGTCCATTGTCGGAAGAGGGAATTGTTCTTGAAGAAGTGGTTATGCCCGAACGCGGCATGCGCCAACACCAGCGCCTGCATCGCCATGGAATTTTCCTCCATGACATAGACGATGCAAGGGTTGGAATTGATCACAATCTCATAGGCGAGGCTGCTATAGCCGTGACGATAGAGCGACTCGTCGCGCGCGAAACGCTTGCCGAACGACCAGTGGCGATACATCAGCGGCAAGCCGATCGAGGAATAGGCGTCGAGCATCTGTTCCGAGGTGATGACCTCGATCTGGCTCGGATAGGTATCGAGGCCGAGTTCTCTCTGCGCAATCTCCGCGATCAGATCGTGGGCGCGGCGAAGATCGGAGAAACCCCAGTCTGAACCAGAGGAAATGCGAAACTTTTCGGCCAATTTCGTCATGCCACACCCTCCGTGCGTACCGCCTTGTCGCGGGAGAAGAGCTGCCGAAACACTGGGTAGATCTGGCTCCGGTGGTTGACCTTGCGCATCGCGATCGCCTGACCGGCCTGCGCGATACGCTGATAGGCGCGCCAGAGTTCGGTCGAACCGCCATAGCGCTCATCCTCGGGGCCAACCTCGAGATAGGCGAAATACTGGCAGGCCGGCAGGATCGCCTGTTCGAGCAGGGCAACGGCGTGCGGATTATCCGCCGGCATGTTGTCACCGTCCGAGGCTTGCGCGGCATAGATGTTCCACTGTTCCAACGGATAGCGCGCGCGCAAAACCCGCACCATTTCCTCGAGCGCCGTCGAGACCACGGTGCCGCCGGATTCGGTCGACGAAAAAAACGTTTCCTCATCGACCTCGCGGGCGACGTGCGTATGGCGGATGAACACGATTTCGACCCGTGCATAACGCCGGCTGAGAAAAAGATAGAGCAATTTATAAAACCGCTTGGCAAGATCTTTCATGTGCGCAGTCATCGAGCCTGAGACATCCATGAGACAGAACATCACCGCACTCACCGCCGGGCGTGGCACGTCCTCGAAACGGTTGTAGCGCACGTCTATCGGATCGATGAACGGCACACGGCGGGAACGGCGGCGCTCGATCTCGATCTCGGCGGCGAGCCGCGCCAGGGTCTCGGGGTCGGCCTCACCGGTTTTGCTGAGACGCGCCAACTCCTCCTCGCGCGCGGCGATTTCCTCCGGACGCGGGCGGCGGAGCGCGATCCGGCGCGAGAGGCTGTTGCGCATGGTGCGGACGAGATTGAGATTGGCGGCGGCGCCACTGGTCTGAAAGCCGGCACGGCGCGGCGTGGCGCCTTCGGTCTCGCGCAGATCCTTACGCAGAAGATCGGGTAACTCCAGATCCTCGAGGAAAAGATCGATGAATTCGTCGCGGCTGAGGACGAATTGGAACGCGTCCTCGCTGTCGCCGTCGGGCGAGCCGCCGCGGCCGCCACCTTCGCCTTGTGGTGGCCGCGGAATACGATCGCCCTCGACATACTCCTTGTTGCCCGGCGCGATATGCCAGCGTTCGCCGCCCTGCCCGGCTTGATGCAGGCGCGGCTCGCGCAGCGTGTCGGTTTTGATACGGATGCGATGATCGCTCGGCCCGGTGATGCCGTCACGCGCCGAGGCTTCGCGAACGGCATCGAGGATCTGCTTCTTGGCACGGCGGAGAAAGCGCTGCCGGTTGGCGAGACTCTTGCCCTTGGGATTGAGCCGTCTGTCGATGATGTTCACGCGCCGTTCCGCCTTCCTGCTTGGTTCATCCCGCCTGTTTCGCGCGCATGTACCATTCGACGAGGCGGCGGACCTGCCGTTCGGTATAGCCGCGCGACATCATGCGCTGGACGAACTCATTATGCTTCTTTTCGGTCTCGTTCTCCTTCTTGCTGCCGAAGCTGATCACCGGCAGCAACTCCTCGACCTGACTGAACATTCGCCGCTCGATCACTTCGCGGATTTTCTCATACGATGTCCATGCCGGGTTGCGTCCGGCGTTGGCGGCGCGGGCGCGAAGCGAGAATTTCACGACTTCGTTGCGGAAATCCTTGGGATTCGCAATACCGGCGGGCTTTTCGATCTTGGTCAGTTCGAGATTGAGCAATTCGCGGTCCATCAATTGCCCGGTATCGGGATCCTTGAAATCCTGATGCTCGATCCAGGCATCAGCGTAATCGACATAACGGTCGAACAGGTTCTGCCCGTAATCATTATAGGATTCGAGATAGGCCTTCTGGATCTCGTTGCCGATGAATTCAGCATAGCGGGGCGCAAGCTCGGCCTTGATGAATTCAAGATATTTCTTTTCGGTCTCATTGCCGAACTGCTCACGCCGGATCGCCTGTTCGAGCACATACATCAGATGCACCGCATCGGCGCCGACCTCCTGGGTGTCGTAGTTGAAGGTCGCCGACAACACCTTGAAGGCAAAGCGCGTAGAGACACCATCCATGCCTTCGTCGAGACCGGCGGCATCACGATATTCCTGTACCGATTTGGCGTGAGGGTCGGTTTCCTTCAAGCTCTCCCCGTCATAGACGCGCATTTTTGAAAACAGGCTGCCCGATGCCGGCGGCCGGAGGCGCGAGAGCACCGAAAACCGCGCCAGCATCTCGAGCGTGCCCGGTGCGCAAGGACTCTCCGCGAGTTCGCTGCCCTGAATCAATTTTTCATAGATGCGCTCCTCCTCGGTCACGCGCAGACAATACGGCACCTTGATCACGCAGATGCGATCGATGAAGGCTTCGTTGTTCTTGTTGTTGCGGAAACTCTGCCACTCCGCCTCGTTGGAATGCGCGAGGATGATGCCTTGGAACGGGATCGCGCCGATATTCTCGGTGCCGACGTAATTGCCCTCCTGCGTCGCCGTCAGCAGCGGATGCAGCATCTTGATCGGCGCCTTGAACATCTCGACGAATTCGAGGAGCCCCTGCGTCGCGCGGTTGAGGCCACCGGAATAGCTGTAGGCGTCGGGATCGTTCTGGCTGTAATGTTCGAGCAGGCGGATATCGACTTTCCCGACCATGCTCGAAATATCCTGGTTGTTTTCGTCCCCCGGTTCGGTTTTGGTGACGCCGATCTGGCGCGCGCGCGAGGGGTGCAGGCGGACGACGCGAAACCGCGTGATGTCGCCACCGAATTCATCGAGCCGCTTGAGTGCCCAGGGCGAAAGAAGGCCGGTCAGGCGGCGGCGCGGGATACGGTAGCGCTCTTCCAGCCCCTCCCCCATGGTTTCGGGATCGAAGAGGCCGAGCGGGCTTTCGAACACCGGGCTCAGGTGATCGCCGGCCTTGAGAACGTAGATCGGCAGTTTTTCCATCAAAAGCTTGAGCCGCTCGGCGAGCGAGGATTTGCCGCCGCCAACCGGGCCGAGGAGATAGAGAATCTGCTTGCGCTCCTCCAGGCCTTGCGCGGCGAATCGGAAGAAATTGACGATTCGCTCGATCGTCTCCTCCATCCCGTAGAAATCCGCGAAACTCGGATAAACCCGAATGGTGCGGTTCATGAAGACGCGGCCGAGGCGTGGATTTTTCGCAGTGTCGATGATTTCGACCTCGCCGATGGCGGCAACCATGCGTTCAGCGGCGGTGGCATGGGCCATCGGATCGTCACGGCAGAGATCGAGATACTCGCTCAGCGACATCTCGCTTTCACGTTTGCTCTCGTAAGCACGCCGGGACTGGGAAAACAGTTCTTCGATGAAACTCATCGTCGCTCCGTGGCTCTGTTGGAGAGAAGAAGTTCGGGCTTGGTTGGAAGGCTTCGGCTCCTCGGTCAAAATTGTTCTTTTTTTGTTCTGGTTTCTGTCATGGATTTACGCCGGATTGCATGGCGGCGCAAGGAATTTTTTCCTGAAACTTCCCTCCGAGGCATCGCGCCCCGTCCACCCGCGTGCCGAACAGTCCGGCGCTTCCGGTGCCGTGCTTGGCGTCCTGCAATTCCGCCATGCGCATTCTCCGCGGCCAGCGCGCCGTGCGGCGGCTATCCGGGCGCCGCGCCGGCGCCGTCTGCATCTCAACGCCAATCAGTTTAGCATGAATCTGCCACGTATTGCTTAATTTTCCGGCACCAGGCGGTAAGGATGCCGTCATGGCAAGGCACTGACGCCTTTTGGCAACAGTGAAGCCACCAGTGGCACGGGCCGAAATGCCGCGGTGGCAGCCCTTGGCGGAACAGCGGCTTTCCTGGTCATCGCAACGCATGAGAGAGGGCTTTGCGATAATCATGCCGCGGTTTCGTCCGAGAAAAAAGCAAGGCCGCCTGCCCTTCCCGGCAGACGGCCCGTTGCATCGAGACATGGCGCCAAGCGGGCGCCCGCACGTGGTTATTCGCAGTGCGCGGCAGCAAGATTGGTGCTGTCGGCCTCGGTCGGCGGCTTGCCCTGCGCGAGCGTGGTGTTGCCTTCCTCGCTCGGCGGCTTGCCCGCGGCCAGGGTGGTGTTGCCAGCTTCGGTCGGCGGCTTGCCCTGCGCGAGCGTGGTGTTGCCAGCTTCGGTCGGCGGCTTGCCCTGCGCGAGCGTGGTGTTGCCAGCCTCGGTCGGCGGCTTACCCTGCGCGAGCGTCGTGTTGCCAGCCTCGGTCGGCGGCTTGCCCTGCGCGAGCGTCGTGTTGCCAGCCTCGGTCGGCGGCTTGCCCTGCGCGAGATTGGCGCAGGCCGGGTTCAAACTGCCCGCGTGAGCGACCCCGAAACCCGCAAGCAAGGCGGCAGCCGTGCCGGCTAAGAGAAGATTTTTCATGGCTCGTATTTCCTTTTTCTGTCTGATCGCGTCTGAGAGGAGTTCCGCGACCCTGAGATGAGAACTTTATTAGTCAAGTCAAGCCTGACACGCCTTGATGTAGATCAGCATTGTTCAAAAGTTTTTGGCAGCCGTTACATGGCCCGCCCCCGCTGCCGCTCAACCCGCGACCACGGAAGCCCGGCCATGCGCTGGGTGCGCCCCCTCATGTCTGGCAAAGGAAAATTACACCAGGACTGGCGCCGGAACCAAGCCTGTTCGCAACGTGCCCTGGTCATGGGGCGGCGCTGCTGTCAGGGCGGCGAGATCGGCGGCCATACGCCTGATCAGCTCCGGCCACGCTCCTGGCGCGGCCTGACGGTAGAGCCGGAGGGTCGGATACCAAGGGCTGTCATCGCGCCCGGAGAGCCAGCGCCAGCACTGGTCATAGCGGCTGAGCAGCCAGACCGGCTTGCCGAGCCCGGCGGCGAGATGAGCGACCGAGGTATCGACGCTGATCACCAGATCAAGACCCATGACCACCGCGGCGGTATCGGCGAAATCCCGCGCCGCCGCCAGCGCCACCTCGAGCGCCAGGCCTGGTGGCGGCGTCTCTGCGGCGGCGGCGCCTTTCTGCAGGCTCACGAAACGGATGCCGGCGATCCCGGCGAAGGGCGCGAACGCGGCGAGCGGGAGCGAGCGGCGGCGATCAGCGAAATGGGCACGCGGCTCGCCCGGCCGAGGATCCCCCGCCCAGACCAGGCCGACGCGGAGACCACTCGCCGCCGTTCTCGCCGATTCGGGAGGCACCGGCTCGGGGGCTGGCAAATAGGGCAGGCGCGCCGGGATCGTCGCGATCTCGGTTCCGAGCCGATGCGGAAGACTCATCAAAGCTGCGTGATAATCGCACGCCGGCAACGTCTCGCCGCAGGCATGGATCGCCGCAACGCCCGGAATCCGGGCAAGGAGGCGTTTCAGCGGCGCCTGCACCTCCAGCACCACCTCGGCGCCCATCGCCGCGACCAACGGCACATAGCGGACGAATTGCAGCGTATCGCCCAGTCCCTGCTCGGCATGGAGCAGAATCCGCCGCCCCGCCAGACTCTCGCCACACCAGGGGGGATAGGCGAAATCGCGCGCTGGCATCGTGCCGGTCCGCCAACGCCATTCATGCTCGGCCCAGCCTTCCCGATATCGCCCGGCGGTGAGCAGAACGAGGGCGAGATTATAATGCGCGGCGGCTGATTGCGGAGCGAGTTCGAGGGCGGCGCGGCAGGCGAGTTCGGCCTCGGCGAGCCGCCCCTGATCGCGGAGCGCGGCGCCGAGATTGGACCAGGCGGCGGGAAAATCGGCGCGACTCGCCAGGGCCTGACGATAGGCGCGCTCGGCGCCGGCGAAATCGCCAAGGGTAAGCTTCGCGTTGCCGAGATTGGCGGCCGCGGCGGCGAAGCCCGGCGCCCGTTGCAGCGCCGCCTCCCCGGCCGCAACCGCGCCGTCGAGATCGCCGATCTCCTGCAGAACGGCGCAGAGATTGGCCAGCGCCTCTGCCTGATCCGGCGCCGCGGCGAGCGCCTCACGATAGCGCGCCACCGCCGTCTCGCGCTGCCCGAGCGCCGCACACGCGTTGCCAGCGGCGAGATCCAGGCGCAAGCGGAGTGGTGGCTCAAACTGTGAGGAAGGACCAGCGGCCTCGCATGCGGCGAGCGCGGCGGCCGGGGCTCCGGCGGCGAGCAGCGATTCGGCGTGACGAAGATGGGCGAGGGCGAACCCCGGACACCGCGCCGCAATGGCGAAGGCCGAGGCCGCGCCGGAATGATCACCGCCTTCGCTCAACACCTGGCCAAGCAGGAACGCGGCCTCGGCATGGTCGGGGATCGTTGCGAGGACTTCCCGGAAAAGCGCCGCTGCCTCTTCCTTCCGGCCGAGCGCGGCCAACGCGCTCCCCACCCGGCAGCGGGCGAGCGGCCAGCCCGGACGCAGCCGGAGCGCGGTCCGCGCCGCCACCAGCGCTGCCGGCGCTTGCCCGGCACCGAGCAGGGCGATGCTGAGATTGAGATGGGCCTCGGCGAGATCGGGCGCGAATCGGACCGCCTCGAGCCATGCCGCGATCGCCTCGGCCGGGCGCGCGCTAGCGTAAAGAACCGCGCCGAGATGAAACCAGGCCGGCGCGTCGTCCGGCCAACGCCCGAGCAGCGCCCGATACGCGGTTTCGGCCGCGGCGAGATCACCCGCCTCCTCCCTCGCCCGCGCGTTGTCCAGCGCCGCCGCCCGATCCTCTGCCATCCGTCGAGTGTGCCGGGACGATCTGAAAGCGGGGTTAACAGACAGGAAGAAGGAAAAATCCAACTTCTTTTTCTGAAGAAAAAGAAGCAAAAAGACTTTTAGCCCTGGTGGCCGTGCCTGCGGCACCGCCACTTCAAAAAAGAACGATTCCTTTTCCCCGTCAGCGGCGTAGACTTGGCCCAGGAAATGCCGAGGAGACACGCGATGGCCGAATTGCCCCCCTTCGTCAGCCAGAATTGGCAGGTCACCAAGCCACATGCCAGCGGCCGGCGCGGCATCGTCGTCGCCCAGGCCAAGGCGGCAGCGGAAGCGGGGCTCGCCATTCTGGAGGCCGGCGGCAACGCCGTCGATGCCGCCGTTGCCACCGGCTTCGCGCTCGCGGTCGTCGAGCCATGGAACTCCGGCCTCGGCGGCATCGGCTTCGCCCTCGTCCATCCGGCCGGCGCCAAGCGGGCGGAAGTGGTGGATTTCGGCCCGCGCGCCCCAGCGTCACTCGATCCCAGCCATTTCCCGCTCACCGGGCGAATGAAGCAGGATCTCTTCGCCTGGCCGGAAGTGGTCGGAGACGCCAATATCCACGGCCCGCTCTCCTTCGCCATTCCGTCCACCGTCGCCGGCTATGCCTTGATGCAAAAGCGCTGGGGACGCTTGCCGTTCGCCGAAATCATCGCCCCGGCGGTGGCACTCGCCCGGCGCGGCCTGCCGGCGGATTGGTTCACGACGCTGAAAATCGCCAATGCCGCGGCGATCCTGCGGCGCTACCCCGAGAGCGCACGGATCTACCTTCATGATGGCCTGCCGCCGGTCGCGCCCTATCAGGGCACGCCGGGATTCCTCCCGCTCGGCCGCCTTGCCGAGACCCTGGAGCGTCTGCAACGCGCCGGGGCGGAGGATTTCTATCACGGCGAAATCGCCCGTGTGATCGCCGCCGATATCGCGGCGATGGGCGGGGTGCTCTCGGCCGCCGATCTCGCCGCAACCGCGGCGCGGGTGCTGCCGGCGATGGAGGTCGCCTATCACGGCCGCGCCTGGCAACTCGCCGGCGGCCTCACCGCAGCGCCGACGCTCGCCCGCGTCCTCGCCCGGCTCGACGCGGCACCGCACGGGGCGCGACCGGATGCGGCCTGGTTCGCGGCTTTGGCGAGCGCGCTCCGTGCCGGCTATGCCGAGCGTCTCGCCGGGCTCGGCGAAGGTGAGCCGCCGCAGATCGCGCAGGAAGGCAGCGCCGAAAGCTGCACCACCCATCTCACCGTGTGCGACGAGGCCGGCGGGATGGTGGCGATGACCAGCACCCTGCTCTCCTCCATGGGTTCGCGTGTCGTGCTGCCGGGCACCGGGATTCTCATGAACAACGGCGTGATGTGGTTCGACCCCCGCCCCGGCCAGCCCAATTCGATCGCCCCGGGCAAGCGGCCGCTCACCAATATGTGCCCGGTGATCATCCGTGACGGCGATCGGCCGGCATTCGCCGCCGGCGGCTCGGGCGGGCGGCGGATCATGGCGGCGGTGTTGCAGATGCTCGCCTTCGTCACCGATTTCGCGATGACGCCCGCCGAGGCGGCGCATCACCCGCGGATCGACGTCTCGGATGCCGAGACGGTGCATGCCGATCGCCGTCTGCCGGCGGCGGTGCTGGCGGCGCTCGCTGAGGCGGGGCCGGTCGAGATCGTCGAGCACGCCGTTCTGCCGATCAATTTCGCGTGCCCGAACCTGATCGAGGCCAGGGCCGATGGCACCCGCACCGGCATCAGCGACGTGCAATCGCCGTGGTCGGCGGCGCTCGCGCAAGGGTAAGGCGCGGCGTTTTCACTTGTCATGCCCTCCCGCTTCTTGCTCTGCTGGCGGCAGAAAAAAGAAGCTTCGGGAGGAGCAGAAGATGCGAAACCGCTTTCGCTTCGTCATCGCCGGGCTGTTATTCGCCGCCGGCATGATCAACTACATGGATCGCGCCGCGCTCGCCATCGTCGCGCCGCTGGTCACCCGGGATTTGGCGCTCTCGCCGCATCAGCTCGGCGAGATTTTTTCGAGCTTCTTCTTCGGCTACGCGATCTTCTGTTTCATCGGCGGCCATCTCGCCGACCGCTTCGGCCCGCGCCGCGTCTATGCCGGGGCGATGGTGGTGTGGTCATTGTTTTGCGGCCTGACCGCGGCCACGGTCGGGT
Source organism: Pseudomonadota bacterium (assembly GCA_021798915.1). Taxonomy (GTDB): domain Bacteria; phylum Pseudomonadota; class Alphaproteobacteria; order Acetobacterales; family Acetobacteraceae; genus Acidibrevibacterium. The sequence continues at coordinate 55,341 of JAJZBM010000012.1, read as the reverse complement.
TTTTCTCGCTGTTCGCGACGCGCGTCGCCTTCGGCGTCGGCGAGGGGCCGATGTGCGCGACCACCAACAAGACGGTCTGCAACTGGTTCCCGCGCGAGGAAACCGCGAGCATGATCGGCGCGACCTTTGCCGGCCAGCCGCTCGGCACCGCGCTCGCCGGGCCGGTGGTCGGGCTCGTCGCGGTGACTTTCGGCTGGCGGGTGAGCTTCGTCGTCATCGCTCTGCTCGGCATTCTCTGGCTGATCGCCTGGCTCGTGATCATGCGCGATCTGCCACGGATGCATCCGCGCGTCTCATCGGTGGAGCTGGCGCGGATCAGCGCAAGCCGCGCAAACCATATCCCGCTCGAAGCGGATAGCAGCGCGCGGCTTGGCGCTGCGCTCTTGCGTCCTAGCGTCCTCGCCGTTGCCGCGGGCCTGTTCGCCGCCAATTACGTGATCTATTTCTTTCTCTCCTGGCTCCCCTCCTATCTCGTCGCGGCGCAGCATTTCAGCCTCGCGGCGATGAGTCTCGCAAGCTCGGTACCCTGGATCGGCGGCGCTGCCGGCTATGTTTTGGGCGGCGTGATCTCGGACTGGCTGCTCCGGCGGAGCGGCAACGGGCTCTGGGCACGCAAATTGGTCGCGATGGGCGGGCTCGGCATCGCTGCCCTCGCCGTGCTGGCGACCGGTTTTGCCGCGACACCGGGCCTGGCGGTCGCCGTCATCACGCTCGCCATCCTGTTCCTGATGGCCGCCCCCCAGGCGTGCTGGGCGATGACGCAGGAGCTGGTGCCGCCGCAGCGGGTCGGCGCGGTCGGCGGGTTCGTCCATTTCCTGAGCAATATTTCCGGCATGATCGCCCCCGCCGTCACTGGCTTCGCGGTGGAATATGCCGGCGGCTATCGCGCCTCGTTCCTGCTCACCGGCCTGGTCGGGCTGGCCGGGGTCGCGGTCATCTGGCTATTCGTCCCGAGCGCCGAGCGGGCAGCGGCGCGGCTGCGCCCGGCTGATCGGCCCCTCTATGCGGCTTTCGCCTGGCGGGCAAGGCGCACGAGTTGGCGCAAAATCTCGCGCGCGGCACTGGTGCGGGCAGCGATGGTCATTTCGCGCACCACGGCGAGCTTGTGATCGGGACGGAGGCGGATATCGTTCCGCTGGCCGCCGAGCCAAGCGATCAGCCCGGCGGGATTGCCGAAGGCATTGCCGCGGAAGCTCAGCACCATGCCTTTCGGCCCCGCTTCCAGCCGCTCGACGCCGGCCTCGCGGCAGGCCCGCTTGAGCGCGACCACCTGCAGCAAATTCTCCACCTCGGCCGGGAACGGGCCGAAGCGATCGACCAGTTCGGCGGCCAGGGCCTCGCTTTCGGCGTCCGTCGTCAGCGCGCCGATGCGCCGGTAAAGCCCGAGCCGGACCGAAAGATCGCTGACATAAGTCTCCGGGATCAGGACCGGGAGGCCGAGATTGATATTGGGGGTCCAGTCCCGCTCGCGCTCACGCTCGCGGCCGCTTTGGGCGCGCAATTCGGCGACCGCGTCTTCCAGCATCTGCTGATAAAGCTCGATCCCGACCTCGCGGATCTGGCCTGATTGCTCCTCGCCGAGGAGATTACCGGCGCCGCGAATATCGAGATCGTGGCTGGCAAGGGTGAAGCCGGCGCCGAGATTATCGAGCGTCTGCATCACCGCGAGGCGCTTTTCGGCGGCGACCGAAAGCGCCTGCGCCGCCGGCCAGGTGAGATAGGCATAGCCGCGCTGCTTGCCGCGCCCGACGCGGCCGCGCAATTGATAGAGCTGGCCGAGGCCGAAAAGATCGGCGCGATAGATGATCAGCGTGTTGACGGCCGGCATGTCGAGGCCGCTTTCGATGATGTTGGTCGCGAGCAGGATGTCGAAGCGGCCATCGCTGAATTCCACCATCACCCGCTCGAGCGCGCTCGGCGCGAGGCGGCCATGCGCCTCGGCGAGCCGCGCCTCGGGCACGATTTCACGCAGACGCTGCGCCATGCGGGCCAATTCCTCGATTCTCGGCACGACGCAGAACACCTGCCCGCCGCGAAACCGCTCGCGCTGGATCGCCTCCCGGATGACGACCCCATCGAACGGCATGATGAAGGTGCGAACCGCGAGACGATCGACCGGCGGGGTCGCGATCACGCTCATTTCGCGCACGCCCGTGAGCGCGAGCTGCAGGGTGCGCGGAATCGGTGTCGCGGTCAGCGTCAGCACATGCACGCCGGCTTTGAGCTGTTTCAGCCGTTCCTTGTGCGCGACGCCGAAATGCTGCTCCTCGTCGATGATCAGCAGGCCGAGTTCGGCAAAGCTGATGCTTTTGGCAAGCAGTGCATGGGTGCCGATGACGATGTTGATGCGGCCATCGGCGATGCCTTCGCGCACCGCTTGCGCCTCTTTCACCGATACCATGCGCGAAAGCTGCGCGATCCGGAGCGGCAGGCCCTTGAAGCGCTCGGAAAAAGTGCGGAAATGCTGGCGCGCGAGCAGCGTCGTCGGCACCACGACGGCAACCTGCCCGCCGGCCATCGCCGCGACATAGGCGGCGCGCAGCGCGACCTCGGTCTTGCCGAAGCCGACATCGCCGCAGATCAGCCGGTCCATCGGCTGGCCGGAGGCGAGATCCTCCAGCACGTCGGCGATGGCGCGCGCCTGATCCTCGGTTTCGGCATAGGGAAAGCGGGCGCAGAATTCATCGAAGCCGCCCTCTTCGGGCAGCAGCGCGTCGGCCGGGCGGAGTTTGCGCTCGGCGGCGATGCGGATCAGCTCGCCGGCCATGTCGCGGATGCGGCTTTTCGCCCGCGCCTTGCGGTTCTGCCAGCTCGCGCCACCGAGCTTGTCGAGTGCCACGCCTGCGGTCTCGGCGCCGAAGCGCGATAGCAGCTCGATGTTCTCGACCGGAAGAAACAGCTTGTCGTCACCGTCATAGAGAAGACGGAGACAGTCATGCGGCGCGCCGTTGACGGTCAGCGCAACCAGCCCGTCATAGCGGCCGATGCCGTGATCCTGATGCACGACGAGATCGCCCTCGGCGAGTTCGCTGGCCTCGGCGATGAATTGATCGGCGCGCTTGCGCTTGCGCGGCGGCCGGCTGATGCGGATGCCGAGCAGATCCTGCTCGGAGACCAGCATGAGGCCGGGGGCGGTGAAACCGCGCTCCAGCCCGAGCACGACGAGGCCGATGCGCCCGGGTGGGAGCGTCTCGATCGCCGCCCAGGTCTCGACCGGCTCGGCGGCGAGATCATGTTCACGCAACAAGGCGGCCAAGCGCTCGCGCGAGCCGCGTGACCAGGCGGCGAGGAGCGCGCGCCGCCGGCCATCGGCGGCGCGTTGCGTGGCGGCGCGGAACTGCGCGAAGACATCGCCCTCCGGCCCTGCCCCCTGAGTGAAAACCGCCCCTGGCCGGCCGCCGGCATCGATCGCGCCGCCGCCGGCGGCATCCTCCGGCGGGGCGAAGGGGCTGGTCGCAAAAAGCGGTCCCCCGCTCAACATCGCCTGCCAGGCCGCGCGGTCGAGATAGAGACGATCGGGCGGCAGCGGACGATAGGGCGTCTCGCCGTCGCGGGGCGGCAATTGGCGCGCCGCGAAATGATCGGCGATGGTCTCGAGCCGCGTCGCGAGCGCCTCTTCGGCCTGGTGATCGAGGCTGACCGAGGCCCCCGGGAGATAATCGAGCAGGGTTTCGAGAGCCGGATAGAACAGCGGCAGCCAATGCTCGATCCCAGGATGGCGCCGCCCCTCGGACACCGCCTCATAGAGCGGATCGGCGGCCGCTTGCGGGCCGAAAATCTCCCGCCATTGGCTGCGGAAATGCGAGATCGCGGCGGAATCGAGGGGGATTTCCGAGACCGGGTGCAAAACCACCTGCGCGATCTTGCCGGCGCTCCGCTGGGTCGCGGGGTCGAAGCGGCGGATTTGCTCGATAGTGTCGCCGAAGAGATCGAGGCGCATCGGCTCGGCCTCGCCGGCGGCAAAAATGTCGATGATGCCGCCGCGAATGGCGTATTCCCCCGGCTCCATCACGGTATTGGTGCGGCTATAGCCGTGGGCGTCGAGAAACGCCGCGAGCGGGCCGGGAGCCGCATCGAGGCCGGGGGCGAGCCTGCGGGCCGCCCCGGCGAAGGCGGCGCGTGGCGGCAGGCGCTGGATCAGGGCGTTGACGGTGGTGAGCACGATCAGCGGGCGCGCGGGCGGCTCACATAGCCGGCTCAGCGTCGCGACGCGCTCGGCGACCAGCGCCGGATTGGGCGATACCCGGTCATAGGGCACGCAATCCCAGGCGGGAAAGCGCAAGACCTCGCAGTCCGGCGCAAAAAACGCCAGCGCCTCGGCCAGCCGCGCCATGCGCGCGTCATCGCGGGCGACATGCAGGACCGCGCCCGCATGTTCGGCGCGGCGGCGGGCAAGCAGCAGCGCGTCATAGCCTTCCGGCGCGCCATATACGGTGATCACGCCAGTCATATCCTCCCGATCATGAGGCGTTTCGCCCAGTTGGATCGGCGCAGGCCGCCACCATCGCGCGGAGCAGCGGGGTTTCCATCCCGGGGGGGATGGCTTGCCGGCCGGTGAGCCAGTCGGCGAGCACCGGATCGGGGGTTTCGAGCAGGGCCTCCAGCGCCTCGATCTCGGCAAGGGTCAGGCGCGCGAGGCGGGCGCCGACGAACCCCCCGATGAGAAGATCGCTCTCATGGGTGCCGCGATGGGTCGCGCGGAACAGAAGCCGGCGGCGGCGGCGGTCGAGATCCGCGGCAAGGGGCGTTTCATCGCTCATCGATGGCGTGTCATATAGCTTCCTCCCTGCGACCTGTCAGCCCGTGGCCAACGACCCCCTCGCCCCGCTCCTCGCGCCGCTCACCGATCTCCCTGGCATCGCCGAAAAACTGGCGCGCCTGCTCGCGCGCGCGATCGGCGGGACGCGGGTGGTCGATCTCCTGTTGCATCTCCCCGAACATCATATCGACCGCCGCGCGCGCCCGCGCCTCGCCGAACTCCGCCCCGGCGGCGTCGCCACCGTGACCGCCGAGCTGGTGCGTCTGGAGCGGCCGGAAAATGCGCGCCAGCCCTGGCGGCTAACCCTCGGCGACGGCTCCGGCTTCGCCGAGCTGGTGTTTTTCCATCCCCATGCCCGCATCACCGGCCTCACCCCCGGCACCTGGCTCGCCATCTCCGGCGCGGTGACGCTGTCGGCGGGGCGGCCGGCCTTCGTCCACCCCGAGCATCTGCACCCGACCGCCCGCGCCGCGCTGATCCCGGCGATCGAGCCGGTCTGGCCGCTGACCACCGGGCTCGCCGCCTGGCAGGTCCGCAAGGCGATGGGCGCGGCGCTGGCGCGGCTGCCGGCGTTTGCGGAGTGGATCGACCCCGAACTTCGGCGCCGGCGTGGCTGGCCGGACTTCGCCGCCGCCCTCCGCGCCTGGCAGGCGCCGGAGACGCCACCCGACCCACTCGCCCGCCAGCGCCTCGCCTATGACGAGTTGTTCGCCGATCAGCTCCGGCTCGCCCGCCTTCGCGCCCGGCGCCGCTTGCGGCCGGGCCGCGCGCTGACCGGCGATGGCCAGCTCCGCGCCCGGGCGCTCGCCGCTTTCGGCCATGATCTGACCGCCGGACAGCGCGCGGCGCTGGCCGAGATCGACGCCGATCTCGCGGCGCCACGGCCGATGCGGCGGCTGTTGCAGGGCGATGTCGGCGCCGGCAAGACGATCATCGCGCTGCTCGCCATGCTCCGCGCCGTCGAAGCCGGGACGCAAGCGGCACTGATGGTGCCGACCGAGATCCTGGCGCGCCAGCACCACCGCCTGTTCGCAGCCCTCGCGCCGGTGCCGGTCGCGCTCCTCACCGGCGCGACCCCGGCGCCCGAACGTCGCGACGTCCTGGCCGGGCTCGCGAGCGGCGCGATCCCGCTGGTGATCGGCACCCATGCGCTGTTCCAGCGCGAGGTTACCTTCCATGATCTCGCGCTCGCGGTGATCGATGAGCAGCATCGCTTCGGCGTCGAACAGCGGGGGGAATTCGGCGCCAAGGGAAAGCGGCCCGACATTCTGATGATGACCGCAACGCCGATCCCGCGCACCCTTTTGCTCACCCAATGGGGCGAGATGGAGGTGAGCCGGCTCGCGGGCAAACCGGCCGGGCGCCAGACGATCAAGACCACCCTGCATGCCGCGACCCAGCTTCCCGCGATTCTCGCCGGGCTGGCGCGGGCGCTGGCCGCGGGCGCGCGGATTTACTGGATTTGCCCGCTGGTCGCGGAGACCGAGGCGAGCGATCTGGCGGCGGCGGAAGAGCGGTTCACGCGACTCGCGGCGCGATTTCCCGGCCAGGTCGCACTTGCCCACGGCCGGCATAAACCGGCCGAGCGCGAGGCGGCGCTGGCCGAATTCGCGCGCGGGGCAAGGCCGCTTCTGGTCGCGACCACGGTGGTCGAGGTCGGGGTCGATGTCCCGGCCGCGACGGTGATGGTGGTCGAACACGCCGAGCGGTTTGGCCTGGCGCAGCTTCACCAGTTGCGCGGGCGCATCGGGCGCGGGACGGCGGCGAGCTATTGCCTGCTCGTGCATGACGATGGCGTCGGCGGGACCGCCGAGCAACGCCTGGTGCTGCTCCGCGACACCGAGGACGGGTTCGCGATCGCCAATGCCGATTTTCGCCTGCGCGGCGGGGGCGATGCGCTCGGGACACGGCAATCCGGCGAACCCGGGTTTCGCCTCGCCGCCCTGCCGCGCGACGAGGCGCTGCTTCGCATCGCCTGTCGCGACGCCGCCGTTCTCCTCGCCCGCGATCCCGATCTCGCCGGCGAACGCGGGCGCGCGGCGCGCCTCGCCCTCCGCCTGTTCGGGGGGCGCGACGCGGGAAGCGCCGGCTAGCCCCGCATCAGGAAGCCGGTTTGGCCATCGCCGGCACGTTGAAGATGACTTCATGCGGCGTCGCGTTCGGTGTTTTTGTCACGAAATGAAGAACCATCTGCGCGCCGTCGAGCTTGGTCATATCGACCGATTGCGGCAGATGGAAAAACAGGAAGCCGCTGCGGAACGTGCCCGGTTGCAGGGTGATGTTGTTGGTCAGCGCCTTGTAGTTGAGATCGCGCCCGAACGGCGTGCTATCGGGTGCCGGCTGCGAGAAGGGCGTCGGCAAAACCCAGATCACCGAGCCGAGGCCGAGCGTCATCACGGTGAAGCCCACCACGGCGGCGTTGAACAGGTCTTCCTTGAGCGGGGCATGGGGATTGGCCGCCGGCCAGGCGACGTCATAGACCTCTTTGGGCGAGACCGCCGGGTAGTATTTGTGATTGATCGAAACATAGGCCGAGTCGATCAACACGTCGGTCGGGTTTTTGTCGTCGGACGAGATCGTCAACTGCGTCACCACGACATGACCACGCCAGAGCCCATGTTTGCCGCTGAATTCGGCGTGTAGCGTGTCGCGGTTATTATAAAATAACGCCGACATTTTGATGTCGGTTCCGGGAATCTGCGTGACATCGGGCGCGCTATCGGGTGGCGACATTTCGATCGGCTTCGGCGCGTAGGGGGCGCCGCAGGAAACGAGCGCCAGCACGCTGCTCAGCGAAAACAGCGCGGCGCGCCAGGGGCGTGAAAAACGAGGGGTCAAATTTTCTCTCCTTCGGCTCATCGTGGGGATCAACGTCTCCCGCGCCCGCCTCCCGCATCCGTGTCGGGATGAGCGCGAAAGACCCACACCGCGCGGTGGGCGGCATGGTCCGGGGATCGTGCCGCCAGACGCGGCAACCGGACTCGGCTTTAATCGTTAAAAATTATAAATATTTTTCTCGAAATTAGAAATAACAAAATCGTGAAAAGATAAAATATCGTCGATGTTATTGGGTATTCTATTTTTAGATTACATTATTATACAAATTTTATTTATATTTATCCTCATTTGAATTGGTTTTATATTTTATTTTATCGTGAAAATAATTTTTATTCTTCCATGAAAGAAACGAGTTTTTCACCTCCGCCGCGCCACGACGGAAAAAATCCCTCTCTTGCGCTCGCCAGGGGATGCGCTATTCCCACGGGACGGCTCGCCATCGCCGTTGGGGGAAACAGAGTGTGAACGCCTTGATCGAGATCATGGGGCTGACCAAGCGCTTCGGCGCCTTCACCGCCGTGGACGACATCTCCTTCTCCGTTGCCCGTGGCGAGGTGCTGGGGTTTCTCGGCCCCAACGGCGCTGGCAAATCGACGACGATGAAAATGCTCGCCGGCTTCGTGACCCCGACCAGCGGCACCGCCCGCATCAACGGCCATGACGTGCAAGACGACGCCGTCGCGGCGCGGCGCGAACTCGGCTTCCTGCCCGAGGGTGCGCCGGTTTATCCCGAGATGACGGTGATCGGGTTTCTCCGCTTCGCCGCCCGCATCCGCGGCTTCTCCGGCGGCGAGGCGCGCGATCGGGTCGATCAGGCGCTCTCGCTCGCAACCCTCGAAGGGGTGCGGCATCTGCCGGTCGAGACCCTCTCCAAAGGCTTCAAGCGCCGGGTCGGTCTCGCCCAGGCGCTGCTCCACGATCCACCGGTCCTGGTTCTCGACGAGCCGACCGACGGGCTCGATCCCAACCAGAAACACGAAGTGCGCACCCTGATCGCGCGCATGGCACCGGACAAGGCGATCGTCATCAGCACCCATATCCTGGAGGAGGTCGAAGCCGTGTGCTCGCGTGCCATCATCATCGCCGCCGGCCATGTGGTGGCCGATGCTCCTCCGGGCGAACTCGCCCGCCGCCACCCCTCGGGCAAGCTCGAAGAGATGTTCCGCGCCATCACCCAGCCGCAAGCCGAGGCCGCCTGATCATGCGCGCCATCCTCGGCATCGCCGCCCGCGAATTGGCGGGCTATTTCGCAACGCCGGTCGCCTGGGTGTTCATCATCATCTTTCTCGTCCTGCAAGGCACGCTGACCTTCAGCATGGGCGGGTTCTTCGAACGCGATCAGGCCGATCTGCTGCCGTTCTTCCAATTCCTGCCCTGGGTTTTCGTGCTTCTGGTGCCGGCGATCACGATGCGGCTCTGGGCCGAGGAGCGCCGTCTCGGCACCATCGAATTGCTGCTCACCCTGCCGGTCACGCAAGGCCAGGCGGTGATCGGCAAGTTTCTCGCATCCTGGGGGTTCACGGTGATCGCGCTCGCCCTCACCTTCCCGTTCGTCATCACCGTGAACGTGCTCGGCCATCCCGATAACGGCATGATCGCCGCCGGCTATCTCGGCGGCGCCCTGGTCGCCGGCGCCTTTCTCGCGATCGGCGCCGCGGTCTCGGCGCTCACCAAAAGCCAGGTCATTGCCTTCGTTCTTGCCGTTGCGCTCTGCTTCGTCTTCGCCGCCAGCGCGTTTCCGGTGGTGACCGATTTTCTGAGCCACAATCTTCCGGTGCTCGCGACGATCGCCCGCAAGGTCTCGATCGTCGATCGCTTTCAATCCTTCGTGCGCGGCCTGATCACCGCCCGCGACGTGATCTATTTCGCGTCATTCATCCTGTTCTGGCTGGTTGCCAACACCGTTATTCTCGAATACCGGAAGGCGGATTGAGCATGCGCCGCGCTGTCGTTTCTCTGCTTGGCCTGATCGGCCTCGCCGCCCTCCTCACCGGGCTCAACATGGTGGCCGAAACCCGCCTCGCCGATGTCCAGATCGACCTCACCGCCGGGCATATCTACACGCTATCGCCGGGCACGCGGCGGATCCTCGCCGGGCTCCGCCAGCCGATCACCCTCCGCCTGTTCTATTCCCGCGATCTCGGCACCCGCGCCCCTTCCTATGACGGCTATCACCAGCGCATCAGCGAAATGCTCGATGAATATGCCCGTCTCGCGCATGGCATGGTGAAGGTCGAACGCTACGACCCCGAACCCTTCAGCGACGCCGAGGACAAGGCGCTGAGTTTCGGCTTGCAAGCGGTGCCGATCGACCAGAGCGGCGCGCAGGTGTTCTTCGGCCTGGTCGGCACCAATCTGCTCGATGACGAGCGCGCCATCCCGTTTTTCCAGGAGCAGCGCGAGCGTTTCCTGGAATATGATCTGACCCGGCTGGTCTATGAACTCTCCAACCCGACGCGCCCGGTGGTCGGCCTCATGTCGTCGCTGCCGATCGACGGCGATCCGCGTTTGATGATGATGGCGCAAGGGCGCGGCCGCGCCGGTCAGCCCTGGATCGCGATGTCGCTGCTCCATCAGAGCTACGCCATCCGCACCGTCCCGCTCACTGTCTGGAAGATCGATCCCGAGATCCAGGTGCTGCTGGTTGCGCAAGCGCAGCATCTTCCAGAGTCGACGCAATACGCGATCGACCAGTTCGTCATGCGCGGCGGACGGCTGATGCTGATGGTCGATCCGCAAAGTGCCGCGCAAGCCGATCTTCCCGGCCCCGGCGGCATGCCGCAGACCGATACCGCCTCCGATCTCCATCGCCTGCTCGATGCCTGGGGGGTCGCCTATGATCCGAACCAGGTGGTCGGCGATCTCACCGGCGCCTGGCGGGTGCGCGCGAGCCCCGGCGACCGCATGACGGTGACCGATTACGTGCCTTGGTTCAATATCCGCGACGGCATCAACCATGACGATCCGGCGACCGCCGATCTGACCCAAATCACCGTCGCCGATCCCGGGTTTCTCGCCAAGAAGCCCGGCGCCGACATCACGCTGACGCCGCTTTTGTCGTCGAGCCCGCGCTCCGGCCTGATCGCCGCCGAGAAGCTCCGGATGGACCCCGATCCCGCGGCGATCCTCGCCGGTTTCAAACCCGAGGGTGGCGCGCGGGTGCTCGTCGCCAGGCTGCATGGAGCGCTGAAATCGGCGTTCACCGGCCCGCCCACACCGCAAAACGGCGAAAAGCCGCCCGCCGATCTGCCTCCGTTCAAGGACCATACCGAGGGCGCGGCCAATATCGTCATCGCCGCCGATGTCGATATCCTGGCCGACCGCTTCTGGGTCCGCACGCAGGATTTCTTCGGCCAGCAGGATGCCGAGCCGTTCAGCGATAACGGCCCGTTCGTCGCCAATCTCATCGGCACTCTGGCCGGCGGCGATGCGCTGATCGGTCTTCGCGCACGCGGCACCGGCGATCATCCCTTCACCCTGGTCGATGACATGCAGCGCCGCGCCGAGGCGCAATTCCGCCGCACCCAGCAGGATTTGCAGAAACATCTCGACGAAACCGAGAAGAAACTCGCCAGTATCCGCGAGGGCTCCGGCCAGCAAGGGGCAGCGCAAGCGGTGCTGACCCCCGAGCAACGCGCCGCGATCGATGCCGCCAATCAGGAAATCGTGCAAACCCGCCAGAAACTGCGCGGCGTCGAGCGAGCGCTCCGGGAGGATATCGACGCGCTCGCCGAAACCCTGCGCTTTTTCGATATCGTGCTCGTCCCCGCCATCCTGACGCTGATCGCGATCGGGCTTGGCCTCATCCGTCACCGCCGCCGCGGCCGGGCGCGGAGCTGAGGAATCCGCGCCATGAAACCCCGCAGCACTCTGATCCTGCTATTCCTCGGCGCCCTTGCGCTCGCCGCCGGCGTCTATGTCCAGACCGCCCGCGAGGGCAGCGAATTCGCCGAGGCCCCCGCCGCCAGGCTCGCTTTCCCCGATCTCGCGCGCCGTATCGCGACCGTCGCGCGGATCGACATCGCCGATCACGCGAAGAAACTGGTTCTGACCCGCGCCGGTGATCGCTGGCTGCTCGCCGAGCACGGCGATTTCCCCGCCATTGCCACGCGCGCACATGCCCTGCTCGCCGCCCTCACCGAGTTGCGGCTGGTGGAGGCGCGCACCAGCAACCCGGCGGATTTCGCCCGCCTCGGCCTCGACGCACCCGATGACCCGAAATCCGAAGCGAAACTGGTTCGCCTGCGCGACGACAAGGGCCAGGTGCTCGCCGCCCTGATCATCGGCCATACCCGCCCGAGTCCCGAGCCCGGCGGCACCGATCAAGTATTCGTTCGTATCGAAGGCCAGAACCAAACCTGGCTCGCTGCCGGCACGATCGACGCCGATCCCGATTTCGGCGGCTGGATGGCGCGTGATATCGTCAATATCGGCCATGATCAGGTGACCGGAATCACCATCGATCGTGCCGCCGGCGGCCATCTCGTGCTCGCCCGGCAAGGCGACAAGCTGGTGGTGACGGTGCCGGACGATCACCCGGTTCTCGATCAGTTCAAGATCGACGGCATGGCGCGCGGACTTGAGTTTCTGAGCTTCACCGATGTCCGCAAAGCGGACGCGGCACCGGGTCAGAAGCTTGGCCATGTCAGCTTCACCACCAGCGATGGGCTGACCCTCGCCGCCGATATCAGCGAGGATGGCACCACCACCTGGGCGGTATTCACCGCCGCCGGGAAGGACAAGGCCACCGCCCTGGCCGCCGAGTTGAACCAGAAATTCGGCCGCTTCGCGCTCGCGATTCCGAGCTGGCAGGGGAAAACCCTGCTGCCGACGCTGGACGATCTCAAACCGCCGGAGAAACCCGCAACGCCACCGGTTTCCGTGGCACCGGAAGCGCCAGGCGAGACGGCGAGCCCGCCAACGCCCGGAAAATGACCGACACCCGCACCTATCCCGATCGGCCGCTGGTCGGGATCGGGGTTGCGGTGTTGCGGCCCGGCGCGGTGCTTCTGGTTCGCCGGGGAACGCCGCCGGCGCTCGGCCAATGGAGCCTCCCCGGCGGGGCGCAGCAGCTCGGCGAGACCGCCGAGGCGGCGGCGCGGCGCGAATTACGCGAAGAAACCGGGCTTGCGGTCGGCGACCTCATGCTCGCCGGCCATGTCGACAGTATCCATCGCGACGAGGATGGCCGCATCCGCTATCACTACACCATCCTCGATTTCGCGGCGCTCTGGCTGGGCGATACGCCACGCGCCGGCTCCGATGTCACCGATGTCGCCTGGGCCGGGTTCGAGGAATTCGATCGCTATGCGCTGTGGGCGGAGGCGCGACGGATCATTGCCGCGGCGCGGGCGCGGCTTGCGCCGGTGCGTGGGGGCGGGGCGATGAGGTAGGCGAGGCCGGCGGTTGCGGTGGTGCAAGCGATGACGCCCGGGCCGAGGCGCGGAAGCTGCCCGGCGCCGTCGCTCCAGCGCCAGCGTGCGCCGCCCTTGGCGCTTTCCTCAACGCCATACCAGCCGGCTTCGAGAGCGCCGAGCGGGATGTCCATCGCCCCTCCGCGCCCGCGAAAGACGAGGCGATGGACGGCGATGCCGAGCGGGCGGTGATCGGCGCAATCGGGCAGGATGTCGCCGGGGATGGCGATCGCCGAGGCGAGCGTCAGCTTCCCCGCTGTCCGTGCCTCGGGAATCGGGAACAGGTGGGTTGTGAACCCGCCCTCCCGCCGGATCGCCGCGGCCTCGATCCTGCGTCCGCGGAGGCGGAGATGAAGATCGGGATCAGCGGTCTCGATCGCCCCGAACACGGCGAGGCGGGCGCGCAATTGCCGCCGCGCCGCCAGCCATTCGCGCCCGTCCCAGACCAAAGGCGCGCAACTGTCGCGCCAGGTTTTCGGCGCGCGGGGCGAAAAATCCGGGTGCAGCGCCATCCCCTCGCCCTCGAAATCACGCCGGTTGCCGGTGTCGAGATAGCTCTCGCTCGGGCAATTCTCCGAGAACAGGACCGCGTGTTCGTCGAGTTCCACGTGGAAATATTCGACCCTGGCCACCCTCTCGCGCGCGACGCTGATGCCGTTCAGGAGATGCTCGGCCGGGATCAGGACGCGTTGGCAATAGATCCCGTGCCCGGGCGAAACCACGAGATCGCGCGCCGGCACGCCATTGGCAAAGGCGCCGGCGCGGATGCGGATCGGCGAGACGGTTTCCGGGCGCGGATGGCGGGTGATGTCGATCCGCCGCCGCCCGATCCAGACGATCGGCCGAAACCCGCCGCCGAGCACCGCGACGCGATCGCCGGGGCGCAAATCCTCCACCGCGATCTCGCCGCGCGCGGTGCGGATGCGCGTGCCGCGCACGAAACACGGGATGGTGTTGGCGATCGCCTCGTTGCCGCCGACATTGATCAGGCTGAAATCGCTCTGGGTATAGCTGCCGTCAGGGTTGAGCTGGAGGGTTGCGAGCGGCGTGCCGGGATCGGTGACGCTGAGGACATTGCCGGCGCCGAGGGTGAGTTGATCGGCGGAATTATAGGCATCATTGGTGAGAACGATGGTATCGCCGGCGACGAGATGATCGATGGTTCCAGCAAATCCCGTCGCATCGCCGAGCCCGATCACCCCGCTATTGCCGAGGATCAGCGTCTCGCCGGCCGCGACCGCCCCGGACAGTGTCCAATCCGCCCCGCTCGCCGCGGTGATGGTCTGAAAATTCTGATACTGCCCCCCGCTCCCGCCGATCGCGCCGCTGATGGTGCCGGTGCTCGCCGCCGAGGCGAGATCGAGGGTGTTGGAGAGCGTGATGGTGGTGCCGCTATTGATGTAGGAGGCCGTCGCCGCAACGGTGCCGATGAAACTGGCACCGGGATCGACGATCAGATCGGCGTTGACGTTGCCGAAACTGACCGCCGTGCCGCTCGGCCCGGCGGTGCTTTCGATGGTTCCCGCATTGACCAGGGTTGCGGCGTCGGCGGCGGTGCCTGCGATATGGACGCCGTAATCGCCGGAGATGACTGCGCCGGCTTCGTTGGTGACACTGCCACCATCAGCGAATTCCACGCCAATGCCAAGGGTCGCTCCCGACTCAACAGTGCCGCTGTTGACGACCGCGCCGGCGGCACCGGAGACGAAGACACCATCATTATAGCCGGAGATGGTACCGAGCGCGGTGTTGATGACGCTGCCGCCGGCATCGAGAACGACCCCGCCGGAATCAATGGTCCCGGTTTCCTCGATGGTACCGCTGTTGACGACCGTGCCCGTGGACGCGAGATAGACGCCGGAACCATCATTGCCGGCCGCCTCGATGAGCTTGCTATTGTCGATATAGATGCCGGCCGCGCTGGCCCCGGTGCCGGACGTGGCGTAAACGCCATCGTTGTCATTAGTCCCGCTGGCGATGATGCTGCCGGTGTTGATGACGCTGCCGCCAGCCTCGAGAACGACCCCGTAGTAGCCAAAGGTTCCAATCCCCTCAATAGTGCCACTGTTGACGATCGTGCCGGCGGCACCGGAGACGAGAACGCCGTCATGATAGCCGGAGATGGTGCCGGTCGCGGTGTTGGTGACGCTGCCGCCGTTTTCGAGCTTCGCGCCATAACCATAGCTTCCGCTGATGATCCCGAAATTGCTGACAGTACCCGCGGCACCAGAGACAATGACGCCATCATCATAGCCGGAGATGGTGCCGCTTGCGGTATTGGTGAGGCTGCCGCCGGCATTGAGAACGACTCCGTAGGAGCCGATGGTCCCGGTTTCCTCGATGGTACCGCTATTGACGACCGTGCCCGTGGACGCGAGAAAGACGCCGGAACTGTAATTGCCGGCCGCCTCGATGAGCTTGCTATTGTCGATGTAGATGCCGGCCGCGCCGGCCCCGGTGCCGGACGTGGCGTAAACGCCATCGCTTTTATAAGTCCCGGTGGCAATGATGCTGCCGCTGTTGATGACGCTGCCGCCGGCATAAAGCTTGATGCTAGACGCGTAATTATTGCCGATGGCGATGATACTGCCGCTGTTGATGATCGTGCCGGCAGCACCGGAGACGGCGACACCTCCATAATAGCCGGCAATGGTGCCGGTCGCGGTGCCATTTGCGGTGACAGAGACGGTGTTGGTAACGCTGCCGCCGGCATCGAGAATAACGCCCACACCATAACCACCGGTGGCGATGATACTGCCACTGTTGATGATCGTGCCGGCAGCACCATAGACGGCAACACCTCTATCATAGCCGGAGATGGTGCCGGTCGCGGTGTTGGTGAGACTACCGCCAGGCGCGAGAATGACCCCGTCGGGGCTATTATTGGTGCCGGTCGCCTCGATGGTGCCATTGTTGATGATCGTGCCGGCGACACCGGAGACGTCGGCGCCTTCAAGATAGCCGGAGATGATGCCACTCGCGGTATTGGTGAGGCTGCCGCCGGCATTGAGAACGACTCCGCCGGAGATATCAGTGCCGGTTCCCTCGATGGTGCCGCTGTTGACGACCGTGCCGGCTGCATACAGCGTCACCCCGAAATCATAGGCGGTGATCGCGGCGCCCGCGGCATTGGTGACATTGCCGCTGCCGAGAACGACGCCGCTGTCATTGTTCCCGCTTGCGTCGATCGTTCCATAATTGGCGACGCTGCTACTATACCCGAGAACGATGCCGGCGCTGTTGCTGCCGTTCGCGGTAATTGTGCCGAAGTTGATGACCGTGGCGGAGGGCGAGAAAATCCCGGCTCTGCTGCCGATCGCTGTGCTTCCCGTGATGCTGGCGCCGGCCGCATTGGTGACGCTGCCGCCATTGGTAAGATTAACGCCATAGCCGTTCGTCGGGCTCGTGATGGTGCCGGCATTGCTCACCACGACGCCGCTGCCGGTCGCATAGACCGCGCTGCTGCCGGTGAGGGTGGCGATGGCGTCGAGGGTTGCCCCCTCGCCCACGCTCAAGGTCGCATTGGCACCGAGGACGATCCCTTGGCCGCTTAAGGTGTTGTCGCCGGTGAGCAGCCAGCTCGCGCCGGCATCCTCGGTGACGGTATTGAAATTGACGAATTCAGAGCCGATCCCGGCAAGCGTGCCGGTCGTCACCACCCCGGCGACGCTCGCCGAGGCGAGATCGAGGGTGTTGGAGAGCGTGATGGTGGCGGTGCCGCTCGTATAGGATGCGGTCGCCGCGACGGTGCCGATGAAGCTCGCGCCGGGATCGACGATCAGATCGGCGTTGACGTCGCCGAAGCTGACCGCCGTGCCATTCGTCCCGGCGCTGCTCACGATCGAGCCGGCATTAACCAGGCTCGCCGCGTCGGCCGTGGTGCCATCGATGATGACCGCAACGCCGCCGTAAATCGCAGCGCCCGCTTCGTTGGTGACGCTGCCGCCGGCATGGGCGAAGACCCCTTGGGTCGCCTGGCTACCGCCCAACACCAGAATGGCGCCGCTGTTGACCAGCGTTCCGGTGGAGTGGAGATAGACCCCGACGCCGTCCACCCCCTCCGAAATGATAAGTTTGCTATTGTCGATAGAGATGCCGGCGGCGTTGGTCGCGGTTCCCGCGGTGGCATAAATGCCGTCGCTGTGCCCTGTCCCGGTTGCGTCGATGGTGCCGCTGTTGGTGACGGTGCCGCCAGCATAGAGATTGACACCGGTACCACCACTCCCGGTCGATGTTATGACGCCTTGGTTGTCGATCGTGCCAGCGGCGCCGAAAACCCGCACGCCGTCATAACCGGTGATGGTGCCGGTCTTGGTGCCGGATGCCGTAATGGTGACGCTGTTGTTGACACTGCCGCCGTCTTTGAGGGAAATGCCGGAATAGTAGGAAGAATTAAGACCGGAAAAATAACGGTAGGATCCGGTGGCCTTGATGATGCCGCTATTGGCCACCGTTCCCGGACCGCCAGAAATATAAACACCATAAGCGCCGACGATGGTGCCGCCCACCTCGTTGGTGACGCTGCCGCCATCTCCGAGCCGCACCCCCGCGCCATAAGTCGACCTTGCGTAGATGAAGCCGGCATTGGTGACGGTTCCGGCAGCCTTACTAATTACGACGCCGTAAGCGCCGGAGATGGTGCCGCTCGCGGTATTGGTGATGCTGCCGCCACCGTAAAAATTGACGCCATATTCGTAAGAACCTGTCCCGGTTATCCTGCCGGCATTGAAGAGATATCCGGTACCGCCGGAGATCGCGACGCCGCCATAACCGATAATGGTGCCGGTGACGGTGCTGGTCGTAGTGCCCTTTACGAGGGTGGTTACCTCGTTGGTGACGCTGCCGCCATCTTCGAGCACCACGCCATAGCCCGAGCGTTCGCCCCCGCTGATGCTCCCGTCATTGACCACGGCGCCGACGGCGGCGCCGATATAGATGCCGGTTTTGTGGCCGTAAATGCTGGCGCCCGCCTGATTGAGGACGCTGCCGCCCTCTTTGAGCGCTACGCCATAGCCCGAGCTTCCGCTCCCGCTGATGCTTCCGTCATTGACCACGGCGCCAGCGGCGGCGGTGCCGATAAAGATGCCCTCACTGTAGCCCGAGATACTGCCGCTCGCCTGGTTGGTCACGCTGCCGCCATCTTCGAGCACCACGCCCCAGCTCGACGTTCCGCTCGCGCCGATGGTCCCGGCATTGCTGACCGTGCCGGCGGCGCCGCTGATCTCGATGCCGACGTAACCGGCGGCGATCGAGGCGCCCGCCTGGTTGGTGACGCTGCCGCCATCTTCCAGCTTCACGCCATAACCTTGGGTTCCCGCGGCGGTTATGGTCCCCGAATTGCCGATCACGACGCCGCTGGCGCTCGCATCGGCATAGATCGCGTTTTGGCCGGTGGCATCGAGCGTGGCGCCGGCGCCGATGGTGAGGGTCGCATTGGCACCCAGCACGATCCCCTGGCCGTTCACCGTGTTGCCGCCGTTGAGCACCCAACTCGCGCCCGAATCCTCGACGAAACGATTGAAATTGACGAATTCCGAGCCGATGCTGGAGAATGTGCCGACACTGACGACGCCGGCGCTGCTCGCCGAGGCGAGGTCGAGCGTGTTGGCGAGCGTGATGACCGTGCCGCCGCTCGTGGTATAGGACGCGGTCGCTTCCACCAGACCAATGCCGCTCGCACCGGGATCGACGATCAGATCGGCGTTGACGTCGCCGAAGCTGACCGCCGTGCCACTCGGCCCGGCGGTACTCTCGACCGCGCCGGCATCGACCAGGGTCGCCGGGCTGGTCGCGGTGCCATCGATGACGATGCCGATGTTGCCAGAGATCGTGCCGCTGGCATTGTTGGTGACGCTGCCGCCATCGCTCAGAAAAACGCCATCGCCGCCACTTCCACCGGCGATGGTGCCGCCGTTAATGATGGTACCGCTGGCAAAGGCGACAACCCCGTCATCCCCGCCCGAAATGCTGGCATTCGCCTGGTTGGTGACGCTGCCGTCGGCAAAGAGACTGATGCCGGCAGCACTGTTTCCATTCGCGGCAATCGTGCCGGCATTGCTCACCACGACGCCGCTCGCCGTCGGGCTCGCGAAAATCGCATCGCTGCCGGTGCCGTCGAGCGTCGCCCCCGGGCCGATCGCCAAGGTCGCGTTGGCGCCGAGGACGATTCCCTGGCCGTTGACGGTATTGGCGCCCTCGAGTACCCAGCTCGCGCCCGAATCCTCGACGAAACTATTGAAATTGACGAATTCCGAGCCGATCCCGGCAAGCGTGCCGACGCTCACCACCCCGGCGCTGCTCGCCGAGGCGAGATCGAGGGTGTTGGAAAATGTGACAACGGCCCCGCTGCTGGTGGTGTAGGGAGCATTGGCCTCGACGATGCCGATGAAGCTCGCGCCGGGATCGATGATCAGATCGGCGTTGACGCCAAGGCTAGCTATGCCGCCGTAAAAGATGACCGCCGTGCCTCTTTGGCCGATGATCGTGCCGGCGTTGACCACGGTCACCGTGTCGGTCGCATTCCCCTGGGCGCTGACGCCATAAGCGGAGCCGGAGATAACGGCGCCCGCCTGATTGGTGACGCTGCCGCTGCCGGTGAGAGCAATACCAAAAATACCACCTGAAATGCTGCCGCCCGCCTGGTTGGTGACGCTACCGCCATCCCCAAGAATAACAGCGGCGAATAGGTCCGTGCCGCTGATGGTGCCGCTGTTGACGACACTGCCCGGGGCACCGGCGATCCAAACCCCACCCTGATTCACTCCATCGCCCGAAATGGTACCGCTGTTGGTGACGCTGCCGCCATCCCGGAAATAGACAGCTGCGGTGAGAGTGCCGCTCGAGATGATGGTGCCGCTATTGGTGACCGAAACACCGCTCGCGCTCGTGCCGGCATAGACGGCGGGGCCGCTACTGACCGTGACTTCGACCGTACCGGGAAGGTCGAGCGATTGGCCGCTGATGAGGGTGAGGGCGCTGGTGATCGTGGTTGACGCCGTCATGTTATTCTCCCGGACGAAGATGTTACTTATGCGTGCATAAGTAATAAAAATTCAACTTTCGGGAGAATTTTTGCGTTGCAACAACAACGCCGCCATCAACGGCAAAAAAACCACCCCCTCTCTTTGTATTCTAATCTTTTTGAGAGAAAAATGAAATGATTTATTGATGAACCGGCCCGCGTCATTGCGGGCGCGGTCTCACGGATGCCAGACGATGTCCTCCGGCGGCGGGGCGGCGGGGTCGGCGCGACGCCATTCGCCGTTGGCGACGCTTTCGCCGGTCAGCGCCAGAATGAACCCCCAATGCGCGACCACCAGAACCTCCCGCCAATCCGGGAGTGCGGCGATCTCGGCGCGAAAGCGCGCGGCGCGGCCGGTGACACTTTCGCGCGTCTCCTCCATCGCCGGCCACCAGACTTCCTCGAGGGTCGAAAAATCATGCTCCGGCCAGGCGCGCGCGAGTTCGCTCGCCGGCGTCCCGATATCACAGGCAAAGGCGAACCGCTCACGGACCATCGGCGAGACGATGGCCGGCACGCCGAGCCGCCGCGCGATCGGCGCCGCGGTTTGCAAGGCGCGGGTATAGGGCGAGACAATGATGCGGCGGACCCGCTCGTGCGCCAGGCTCTCGGCCGCCCGCTCGGCTTGTTCATGGCCGAGCGGTGTCAGGGCCGCATCACGAATGCCGGGGTCGCGCCTGGTCGCGGTGAAATGGAGGTTGAACAGGCTCTGGCCGTGACGGAGAAGAATCATGCGCGCGCCAGAAACCCGACCAGCCGCTCGGCCTCGGCGACGATCGGATCGGCGATCGCCGCCGCCCGCTCGGCGCCGGCGCGCAGCACCGCCTCGATCGCCCCGGGATCGGCGAGCAGGCGGCTGGTTTCCGCGGCGATCGGCGCGAGATGGGCGATCATCAGCGAAGCCAGCGCCTCCTTGAAGGCGCCGAACCCCTTGCCGCCATGCTCGGCGAGCACGGCGGCGGCCGGCAGATCGGCGAGCGCCGCGTAGATGCCGACCAGGTTGCGCGCTTCCGGCCGCCCTTCCAGCCCCGCCGGCTCAGACGGCAGCGGCGCCGGATCGGTCTTGGCGCGGCGGATTTTCAGCGCGATCGCGTCGTTGTCATCGGTGAGGTTGATGCGCGACTGCTCGGACGGGTCGGATTTCGACATTTTCTTGCTGCCGTCACGCAAGCTCATCACCCGCGCCGCCGGGCCGAGGATCAGCGGCTCGATCGCCGGGAAGAACGCGGCGCCGTAATCATGGTTGAATTTCTGCGCGATGTCGTTGGCGAGTTCGAGATGCTGCTTCTGGTCATCACCGACCGGAACCCTGGTTGCGTGATAGGCGAGAATGTCGGCGGCCATCAGATTCGGGTAGACATAGAGCCCGGCCGAAACATTCTCGCGATCCTTGCCCGCCTTGTCCTTGAACTGGGTCATCCGGTTGAGCCAGCCGAGGCGGGCGACGCAGTTGAAAATCCACGCGAGCTGCGCATGCGCGCGCACCGCCGATTGGTGAAACAGGATATGGCGGTCGGGATCGATTCCGCAGGCGATCAGGCTCGCCGCCATCTCGCGGGTTTGCGCGGCCAGCACACGCGGTTCCTGCCAGACGGTGATGGCGTGCAGATCGACGACGCAGAACAGGCATTCATGCCCCGCCTGCAAGCGCACCCAGTTGCGGACCGCGCCGAGATAATTGCCGAGGGTCGGCACGCCGGAAGGCTGGATGCCGGAGAAGATGCGGGGAAGAGCCGTGTTTTCGGTCATGATCGCCTCTTTTCCGGCCTCTTGCCGACGCGGTCAACCCGGGTTAGGCCTCTCTCAACCGAACAGGGAGGACAGCGATGAGCGAGATGCGGCGTTTCGCCGGCCAGGGCGCGATCATCACCGGGGGGGCGGCGGGAATCGGGCTCGCTTGCGCCCGGCGTCTGGCCGCCGAGGGGGCGCGGGTCAGCCTCTGGGATCTGGACGCGGCCGCGCTGGCAGCGGCAAGCGCCGAGATCGGCGCCGAAACCCATACCGCCGCCGTCGATGTGAGCGACGCCGACGCGGTGATGGCCGCGGCCAAGGCCTGTGCGGCGGCGCTCGGGCGGGTCGATGTCCTGGTCGCCAGCGCCGGCATCTCCGGCCCCAACGTACCGACCTGGGACTATCCGCTGGACGCCTGGCGGCGGGTGATCGACATCAATCTCCACGGCGTCTTTCATTGCTGCCGCGCCGTGGTGCCGATCATGCGCGCGGCCGGCTATGGCCGCATCGTCAACATCGCCTCGATCGCGGGGAAGGAGGGCAATCCCAACGCCGCCGCCTATTCCGCCTCCAAGGCGGCAGTGATCGGGCTCACCAAATCGCTCGGCAAGGAGTTGGCTGACACCGCTATCCGCGTCAACTGCATCACCCCGGCTGCGGTGCGGACGGCGATTTTCGCGCAGATGACCGAGCAGCACATCAATTACATGCTATCCAAAATCCCCCTCGGCCGCTTCGGCGAGGTGGATGAGATCGCGTCCCTCGTCGCCTGGCTCGCCTCGCGCGAGGCGAGTTTTTCGACTGGCGCCGTGTTCGACATCTCCGGCGGCCGGGCGACCTATTAGGCCGCGGGCGCGAACCAGGCACGTGGCTTGCGCTCGCGGGTGGTGAGGCTGCGGCTTCGGGCGGCGTCGCGGAAACGCCATGTTCCGGCCTTTCGGCGTTGCCTGGCCCGCGAGAGCGGCACCGGAGGGCGTCGCCACCCTCGGCATGCCGGCTCAGCGGATCGGTGCCGCTGACCGACCACACATCATATCACGCCCGTTCCGCTATACCGGTCGCCCGGCTACGGTCGACTGGCACCAGACATTTGAAAAAAGGCTGAACGGTGTCAGTGGCTGTAAGCGCCTGATCGATATCGCCCGACGCGAACATAATCGCTTACGCTCGCGCCCGGATGAAAAGCGGCCCATAGAGCCCCGCAAACACGACGAAGGCGGCGCTCCATGCCGCCCCGGCCAGAGCCAGAACGAACAGGTATTGCGCCCCGGCCAGCGGCGCCGAGAGACGAAAAACCGCAGCCAGCGTCACGAGCGTATAGATCGCCGTCGTGCCTGCCCCGGCGGTGAGCTTCCGCCCGCTATGGCCCAGCGTCGCGCGGGTCATGACGGCGAGGGTCATGGTGCCGATCGCTCCCACGGTGAGAGCGTGGAGCGCCGTCGTCGGGGGCAGCCAGGGGAGAAACGTGGCAAGCCCGAGCACCAGAAAACCGAAAGCGAGCCAGCCATAGCCAAGATGGAGAACGAGGAGCAGCGGCTCGCGCCGGCTCGCCCATCCGCGCCAGCGGCGCAGCCGAAGCGCGAGCGCGCAACCAGCCGCCAGCGCCGCCCACGGCATCACCCGCCCGTCCGGCGCGATCACGAAAAAAGCCAGAGCGACGATCACGAATATCAAAGCCGCCCGATCGATCATGCCGAAGGGTGCTGGCGGGGTGATCTCCGGGCGTTGTTTGACGAGCCAGTTGCGGGTGAAACTCGGAATGATGCGCCCGCCGATCAGGCTGATGAGCGCAAGCAGCGTCGCGACACCGAGACGATTGCCGAGCGCGGCGGTATCGCCAAGGCCAAGCGCCTCGTTATGAACCAGGAAGTTGGCGATCAGCAAAGCGGCCAGCGCGCCCAGCATCGGCAGATTCCGCCAATTGCGCCCGGCAATGATCTCGCGCGCCACGACCCCCAAAAACACCGCCGGAAAAGCGAGATCGGCGATCATCGCGGCGACGGGGCCGATCAGACCCGCGGTGAGGCACGCGGCACGCCCGGCCAGCCACAACGCCGCCAGCCCGGCGAGCGGCAGGCCAGAAAGCGGCATTCGCCCCGTCCAGTTGGGAATGGCGGTAAGCAAAAACCCCGCGACTGTCGCGGCACCAAATCCGAACACCATTTCGTGGACATGCCAAACCACCGGTGGCAGCGACATCGGCGGCGGCGGCAGCGCGTTCGCGAACACGGCAACCCAAAGCGGCACGGCCAGCGCCGCCCAGAGCCCAGAGAGTAAAAAGAACGGCCGATAACCCGCAGCAAACAGCGCCGGTCCGTGCCAAGCCCGATAGCGTGGAATGGCGTTCATGATAGGATGCCTCAATCCTGCATCAAGATGTCGCGGAGCGCGACCGCGTTATTATGGGCTTCATCATGGGCGGCGAAAAGCAAGGTCAAGTCTTGCGCCGCATGCAGCGCGCGCAGCTTTGCTAAACCTTCCGGGCGGGCGCGAAGTTCGCCCGCGTAGCGCGCCTTGAATTCATCGAAACGCGCCGGTTCATGGCCGAACCAGCGGCGCAATTCCGTGCTCGGTGCGGCCTCCTTGACCCAGAGATCGATCGCCGCTTGCGCTTTTTTCAGCCCGCGCGGCCAGAGGCGATCGACCAGAACCCGCAAGCCGTCACCACGTGCCGGCGGGTCATAGACCCGTCGGACCCCGACCGCATGGTGATGGGGTGGTGCTGTCATCCTATCGCCCGATCATTCGGCGGGTGCCTTGCGCGGTATCGCCCCATGCGCCGACACCGTGAAGAACGGACGGGTGCGAATGAGAAAATTCCAGGCCATGACGAGTGCCCCACAGGATAACGCCGGCGATATATGCCGGCGATATATAGTGTGCTTCTCTCTCCGCTTCACGCGATCAGCCGGCTTGCGCCTGAATTGCCATACGACGCTGCAACCGCCGTTGCAATTGATCCAACACCACGGCGGCGATGATGACAATACCCTTGATCACCATCTGCCAGAACGAACTGACCCCGAGCATCACCAGCCCGTCGCCGAGGATGCCGATGACGAAGGCACCGATGATCGTGCCCCAGATGGTGAGGGCGGGGCGATGAGGTAGGCGAGGCCGGCGGTTGCGGTGGTGCAAGCGATGACGCCCGGGCCGAGGCGTGGAAGCTGCCCGGCGCCATCGCTCCAGCGCCAGCGTGCGCCGCCCTTGGCGCTTTCCTCAACGCCATACCAGCCGGTTTCGAGAGCACCGAGCGGGATGTCCATCGCCCCTCCGCGCCCGCGAAAGACGAGGCGATGGACGGCGATGCCGAGCGGGCGATGATCGGCGCAATCGGGCAGGATGTCGCCGGGGATGGCGATCGCCGAGGCGAGCGTCAGCTTCCCCGCTGTCCGCGCCTCGGGAATCGGGAACAGGTGGGTTGTGAACCCGCCCTCCCGCCGGATCGCGGTGGCCTCGATCCTGCGTCCGCGGAGGCGGAGATGAAGATCGGGATCGGCGGTCTCGATCGCCCCGAACACGGCGAGGCGGGCGCGCAATTGCCGCCGCGCCGCCAGCCATTCGCGCCCGTCCCAGACCAAAGGCGCGCAACTGTCGCGCCAGGTTTTCGGCGCGCGGGGCGAAAAATCCGGGTGCAGCGCCATCCCCTCGCCCTCGAAATCACGCCGGTTGCCGGTGTCGAGATAGCTCTCGCTCGGGCAATTCTCCGAGAACAGGACCGCGTGTTCGTCGAGTTCCACGTGGAAATATTCGACCCTGGCCACCCTCTCGCGCGCGACGCTGATGCCGTTCAGGAGATGCTCGGCCGGGATCAGGACGCGTTGGCAATAGATCCCGTGCCCGGGCGAAACCACGAGATCGCGCGCCGGCACGCCATTGGCAAAGGCGCCGGCGCGGATACGGATCGGCGAGACGGTTTCCGGGCGCGGATGGCGGGTGATGTCGATCCGCCGCCGCCCGATCCAGACGATCGGCCGAAACCCGCCGCCGAGTACCGCGACGCGATCACCGGGGCGCAGATTCTCCACCGCGATCTCGCCGCGCGCGGTGCGGATGCGCGTGCCGCGCACGAAACAGGGAAATTCCCCCTGCACAGTAACCGCGATCTGCTTCGCACTGGCATAATTACCCAGGCTGTCGTCGGCGCCGATTGTAATGGTGTCTGACCCCGCTATTGCCTCGGTGTCCGTCAGGGTCGCCAACCCCGCGTTCACATTGCTCAATGACCCGGCGATTAGCAGGTTGCTGGTGCCCGAGCCCTCAATCCCGGTGCCGGTTGCCGATAAGTCACCGTTTGTGTCGGTCAATTCTACCGTGTACGTCTCGTTGGGGCTGGCGCCGCTTTCCGCCAAGTTGACCCCGCTGATCGGTGTCGCCTGATCCAATGTCACCGTCGCCGACAACGGTGCCGAAATCACCGGCGGTGAATGCGGTTGCGATACCGTTCCGACAATTGTCAGCGTAACCGCGGCAAGGCCCCCCGAATAGCCGCTAATGTTATATCCCACCGGGTCGAGAACGATCTTTTCCGTAAATGTCCCGGCAACGCTGGTATTGAGCGTCACCTGGGGGGTGGTGTCGATATCGGACTGACCGGCGCCAAGACCAGAAAATGAAGTAAATCCGCTAACTGAAAATGCACTTGATCCGCCAGTTAAAAAACTGCCAGAAAGCAAATCTGCTGGGCCAGTTGCGCTGTTATAAACGCCAAGGGTAACGGTGACTGGCCCTTGATTTTCTGTAAGAGTTCCAAGATTTAGCGTATAATTATTTCCATTTTTACTGAATGTTCCGGATCTAGAAACATCACTGAAAGCAGCTTGGGCGTAGTTGTCAACGATAGCGTTGACACCAATAAGACTAGAGCCGATCCCAATTGCATTTGAACTCGTGCTATCTAGCCCTTTACCATCAGATTGAAAATTCAGGGTCACCGTGCCAGATACCGCGCCAGCTTTCGCCGTCGGGAATCCGAGCGAGATACTCTCGTTCGATGCTTGTGGAGCTATGTCTCCCGTCGAGGATCCCGTGGTGATTATTCCCCCCGTCGTGCTACCAACCGTTCCAATTAGATTTTCGGAAAAGCCATCATTTGGTGCGCTGTTAGTCACGATTATGGGCACGGAGACCGTGTCGCCGACATGCACAATAAAATTATTAGTCAGAATACCAAGAGAGACCGACGGGCTTGCCAAGCGATAGATTCTGCCGATCACTTGTATGGTTTGGCTCGGCAATGGCGTGAGAACGTTGCTTGGAGTAGATGAGTTGAAATTTAGCGTTACTGTACCACTTTCTAGCCCTGGGGTGGAAGTGTTATTAAGACCGATTGTGATGTCAGTTGTATCTGGGGCACTCCCCGCTTCCATTTCTAGAATTCTGCCGCTTGCGCTTGCAAAGCCAGTAGTAGAGGCAGAAGATGGAAAATCTACGTCCAAACTCTGACTTCCAGAGGGAGCTGTGTTAGAGATATTAAGCGCCTCTGTCGCCGGATTACCAACCCTAACATTGAGATAGATCGGCGAAGGTGTGTTGATTGTCGCTTGCGCTAAACTCGCCGATGACCCGCCGTAGGGAACGCTGTAAGTTACCGAATACGAGCTGCCGATCTCCTCCGAGAACGGTGCCGATGTGATTGAATTATCCGAACCAAGGCCTGTAGTCCAGGTTGGTGAAGCGTAGTTGACAAGCGGGCCGAGCGAACCATTGACCTGGAATGGCCCAAGCGAGGCACTACCGCTCAGCCCAAGTGCTGAAGCATCGAGACCGAAAGTGCCAACCACACCAGTCTGGGTTTGTATCTCACCTTTGAGCGTATATGTGGCTGTTATGTTCATAGCGCCACTACCTGAGCTTGGCGCCGTGAACTCAAAAGTGCTCCCTAGTGTTCCTTGATCCGTTTGTCCGCCGTAAGACATATCGACGTTGATGGCAGTCGGTGTAAACGTCACGGCTTGGCCGAGGCTGAGACTCGCATTCAAATCTATGGCAAGCAGCGTGTAATCAAAATTGACACCCAAAGCCGAAAACAAACCATTAGGAGGGGGAAGCCCGAGTAAACTCGTCACTAGATCTGGGATATCCAAGGTTGAGTTCAGAAACGGTTTCCCAGTTCCTGAAGCTGATAGTGACACTAACGAATCGGTAGCCGATTGAGTCTGGCTGTCGACTGAAAATGGCGTCGGTGCAGCCAACGTAACGCCAGAAACACTAACTGGCTGCAATAAATTAAAAGATTTTCTGAAATTCGTAGAAAAATTAGTGTTAAGAAAATTTAACACATTTAAAGATACATTTGCGTTCATAAAAAGATTTAAATCGGCCTCTAACCCCGGCCCAAGAAGGTCGAGGAATGCGTTTTGAACATTATAATTTGATGTATTTATTGAAAACGACTGGCCATCCTGAACAGTTTTTGGGAGTTGCGCATTGATTGTAACGGGATAATCTATGTTAAAAGAGCCAAGCGTTGCGGCGAGTGTCCCGTTGATGCCTGCGTTAAAGGATGCTGACGCGCTGAGCGGAATGCCGTCGAAGTTATTGTTGGTATTGTATGATTCATTTACAGTGGTGTCGTTTGTAGGAAGCGTAAAATTAAATCCCGAAAAAATTCCTGGCCCCCACACGCTGTAATTCTGAGCCAAAAAATCGAGAGTAGAGGTTTGTGTAATTGTTGTCACCACGTTCCTCCTGTCTCTGGCTGCGGTCACAGCCTGAACCAATTGTCCGAAGGAAAACCCGGCGCGACACGTGACGCCTCAGTGGGTGGAAGATTGCCGCCCACTGACACCGAGGCGCGAGAATCAAGTCGAAATCAGGGAAAATTTAAAGCTATTAAGAGCGTGAAATCCACATCAATCATTGCGGTATTTTTATCACTTCCGCGTGTACCGCGCTCACGGATGCCAGACGATGCCGACCTGGGGCAGGGCGGCGGATCAGGGCGCGTGGCGGCGCAGCAGCGGCGCCAGCGCGGTCGCGAGGGCGAGCTTGGCCGCCTCCGCCGGCAGGAACGGGACCAGGCCGACCGCGACGCTTTTCGCCAGCCCGAAGCTCGGCGCGAGCCAGGCGAGGCCGAAGGCGAAAATCAGCGCGTCGCCCAGCAGCAGCACGGACGCGGTTCGCGCGATGCCGCCGGCGCCACGCGCGGCAAGCGCGCCGACCAGGACCGCGGCCGGCAGGAAGCCGAACAGATAGCCCGCGGTCGGCCCGGCGAAATAGGCGAGCCCGCCGCCGCCGTGAAATACCGGGAGACCGAGCGCCCCTTCGGCGAGATAGGTGAGCACGATCGTCCCGCCGAGCCGGGCACCGCCGGTCAAGCCGATCAGCAGCACGACCAGGGTTTGCATGGATAACGGCACTGGCCAGAACGGCACCTCGCTATGGGCGGAAAGGGCAAGCAGGGCGGTTCCGATCACGATCGCGCCGAGCGGCACGGCCCAGCCTCGCCCCCCGAGCCGGGTGAGCCGAGCAAGCAAGTTTCGGTCGGCGGAAATGCGGGTCGTCATCGTCGTTCTCTCGGTTCGTATCGCGTCGTGGCTCAGCCTGGAATTTCCAAAACCAGCCCGTCATAAGCCGGCTCGACATGGCCCGGCAAATGGTGACGGAGCCAGCCCCAATCCATGTCGGTGCCCATATGGGTGAGCACGGTCCGGCGCACCCGGAGCTTTGCCGCCCACTCCAGCACCCGTTCGAGATGGGCATGGGTCTTGTGCGGCGCGCGCTGGAAACACCCGACCAGCCAGGTATCGACGCCATCGAGCACCGCGAGCGCTGCCTCGTCGAGCGTCACGACATCGGTGGAATAAGCAAAATTTCCGGCACGAAAGCCGAGCGAGGTGACGAAGCCATGGTCCTGGAGAAAGACCCGCGCCCCGATCCCCGCCATCTCGACGCTATCGCCGGGCGCGACGATGCATGGCGTCAAAACCGGGCGATAGAAAAACTGCCTCTCATCATGCGGCAGAAAAGCGTATTCGAAGCGGCGGCGCAATTCATCGAGCGTCACCGCCATGCCATAGGCCGAAAGCGGGCGATTGGCGATGCGGTTGAGGATGCGCACATCATCGAGCCCGGTGACGTGATCGGCATGGGCGTGGGTATAGAGAATGGCATCGACGCGGGCGATGCCGTTTGCAAGCATCTGGCCGCGGAGATCGGGGCCGGTATCGACGAGCAGAGTCCGGCCGCCGGCACAAACCACGATACTGGAGCGGAGCCGCCGGTTGCGCGGCTCGGCGGGATCGCATCTCCCCCAGTCGCCCCGGCCATCGGCGCCACCGATCAGCGGCACGCCTGCCGAACCGCCGCAGCCCAGAACAACCACCTGCATCGGCCCCGCCATCGCCCGCTCAGCCGGTCTTGGTGAACAGCCGGCGGAAATTCGCGACCGTCAGAGACGCCAGCGCCGCCGCATCGAGGCCGCGGATCTCGGCGAGTTTGCGCGCCGTATGGACAACGAAGGCCGGCTCATTGCGCTTGCCGCGATGCGGCACCGGCGCGAGATAGGGGGCATCGGTCTCGACCAGCAGCCGCTCGGCCGGGATGGCGCGGGCGATGTCGCGGATCGCGTCTGATTTCGGAAAAGTCAGCATGCCGGAAAAACTGACATAGCCGCCGAGTTCGAGCGCGGTTTCAGCAAGCGCCCGGCCCGAGCTGAAGCAATGCAAAAGAAAGGCGAAAGCGCCGCCCGCTTCGCTTTCCTCACGCAAGATCGCGGCGATATCGTCATCGGCGTCGCGCGCGTGGATGACGAGCGGCACGCGTGCTGCGCGCGCGGCGCGGATATGGATGCGAAAACTCTCCTGCTGGCGCGGGCGTGGGGCGCGGTCATAAAAATAATCGAGCCCGGATTCGCCGATCCCGATCACCCTGGGATGGGCGGCCAGCGCGACCAGCGCCGCCTCCTCGGCGAGCGGCGCCTCGGCGACGTGATGCGGATGCACGCCGACCGTACACCAGAGCTGCGCGTGCTCGGAGGCCAGCGCGATCAGGGCGGGCGCCTGGTCGAGCCGGGTGCTGATGCTGACCATCTCACCGATGCCGGCATCGCCCGCCCGCGCGAGCACGGCGGCGAGATCGTCGCCGTGGAAATAATCGAGATGGCAGTGCGAATCGATCAGCATCGCCCTCTACCCGGCCGGTTCGACGAAGCGCGGAAAAACGCCAGAAGGCGCCGGCAAGGCGACCCCCGCGGGCAGTTCCACGGCGAGCGCGGCAAGATCACGCGCCGAAGCCGGCACCGCGAGTTGATCGAGCATCCGCGCCATGCTCTCCGGCATGAAGGGTTGCAACACCGTCGCGATGACGCGGAGCGCATCGGCGAGGGTGCGCAAAACCACCGCCATGCGCGCCGGATCGGTCTTGCGCAACGCCCATGGCGCCTGATGGTCGATATAGGCATTGGCGGCGCGGATGATTTTCCAAACCTCCTCCAGCGCCTCGTGGAAGGCGAGCCGTGTGATGCGCTCGTCGAGCCCACCCGGCAGCGCCGCCGCGGCCGCGAGCAGCGCCGTGTCTGCCGGCATCCTCTCGCCGATCGCCGGCCGCCGCCCGTCACAATTGCGGGCGATCAGCGAGAGCGTGCGCTGCGCGAGATTGCCGAGATCATTGGCAAGTTCGCCGTTGAGCCGGGTGATCAAGGCGCGGCGGCTGAAATCGCCATCATTGCCGAACGGCACCTCGCGGAGCAGGAAATAGCGCAGCGGATCGAGGCCGAATTCCGCGATCAGGGCGCGCGGATCGATGACGTTGCCGAGCGATTTGCTCATCTTCTCGCCCTCCACCGTCCACCAGCCATGCGAATAGATGCGCCGGGGCGGCGCGATCCCGGCGGCCATCAGCATCGCCGGCCAATAGACCGCGTGAAAACGCACGATCTCCTTCCCCACGATATGGAGATCGGCCGGCCAGAAGCGCCAGCGCGGGTCGCTCTCGTCGGGGAAGCCGGCGGCGGTGATGTAATTGGTCAGGGCATCGAGCCAGACATACATCACATGCGCCGGATCGTTCGGCACCGGGATACCCCAGGTGAAGCTGGTGCGGCTGACCGAAAGATCGGCGAGCCCACCGCGGACGAAGCTCAGCACCTCGTTGCGGCGCGCGACGGGGGCGATGAAATCCGGGTTTTGCTCGTAAAACGCCAGCAATTTTTCCTGCCACGCCGAAAGCCGGAAGAAATAGGAGGGCTCGCGCACCCATTCCACCGGCGCGCCGGTCGGCGCAAGGCGCGTGCCGTCCGGTTTTCGCACCAATTCGTCCTCGCCATAGAACGCCTCGTCGCGGACCGCGTACCAGCCTTCGTAATGGCCGAGATAGATCATGTCATTGGCGACCAGCCGCTCCCAGAGGGCGACGCAGGCGCGTTTGTGGCGCGCTTCGGTGGTGCGGATGAAATCGTCGTTGGAGATGCCCATCGCCATCGCCATGGCGCGGAAATCATCGGTCACGCGGTCGGTGAAGCTCTGGGTGTCGAGCCCGGCCTCGGCCGCCGCTTTTTCCACTTTCTGGCCATGTTCGTCGGTGCCGGTGAGGAAAAACACCGCGCACCCGTCGAGCCGCCGCCAGCGCGCCAGCACATCGGCGGCGATGGAGGTATAGGCGTGGCCGATATGGGGCGCGCCGTTGACGTAATAGATCGGCGTGGTGAGGTAGAATTTTTTCATGCGGTCGGGCTCATCGGGTCCGGGCTCCGGGAAGATCGGCGGCTTGGAATAGCGTCATCAGGGTGGCCTGACGCTTGTCGAGATAAAAACGCCCGGTCTCGTCTTGCAGGCGCCCAATGGCGTGCCATAGCTCCGCCCAGGCTTCAAGAGGGCGGGCGGCAAGCCAGGCGGGCGCCGCCCCGCCGCGCCCGGCCTCGCGCAGCGCGCGCGCCAGAGCATCGCGCAGGAGATCGGCGAACACTTCGAAACCGTCCGCCTCGCCGGCGAGCACACGATCGGCGATTTCATGGGCGCGATCCGGCGTGAGGGCGGGCAATGCCGCCAGCGTCTCGGCGACCAGCCCGGCGAGGCGCAAGCCGTCCTCTTCGGCCAAAGCCAGCGCCCGGCCCGGCGCCCCCTCGGCGAGGGTGGCAAGGCGGGTGCGCTCGGCGGGCGCCGCCTCCGGCAACAGGTGTTCGAGCACCGTATCCATCACCGGAGCCGCGAGCGGCGCGAGACGGAGGGTTCGGCAACGGCTGCGCAGGGTCGGCAAGAGCCGCCCCGGCGCGCTGCACACGAGCAATAGGAGTGCGCGCGGCGGCGGTTCCTCGAGAAGCTTGAGCAGGGCATTGGCGGCGTTGCGGTTCAACGCCTCGGCGCCATCCACCACCACGACGCGCCAGCCCCCCTCGGCCGGCGTCAGGCGCAGGAAGCCGCCGAGCGCGCGCACGTCCTCGACCAGGATCTCGCGGCGCTGACGCTTGCGTTTGTCATCGAAGCCGCGCTCGATGGTGAGGAGATCGGCGTGGCTGCCGGCGGCGACCCGGCGGAACACCGGATGCGCGGGATCGAGCGCCAACCCCTCCCCCGCCTCGCCAAGCGGCGCCCCGGCGAGCAGCCAGCGCGCGAAGCGGAAGGCAAGCGTCGCCTTGCCGATCCCCGCCGGCCCGGCAAGCAGCCAGGCGTGATGCAGCCGCCCGGCGCGCGCCGCCTCGGCCAGTGCCGCTTCCGCCGCTTCATGGCCGAAAAGCAGTGGATTGGCGCGCGGCGCGGGAACGGCGGCGCTCATAACGAAATGCCGAGCCGCGCCCGCACGGCGTCGAGAATCCGCGCCTCGATGCGTGTTTCATCGTCGGCGGCGGGGATCAAAACGCAGCGCGCCGGCTCGGCGCCGGCGATGGCGCGAAACCCATCCCGGACACGGGCAAAAAACGCCGCGCCCAAACGCTCATAGCGATCCGCCCCGGCGCCGCGCGCCGCCAGCCGCGCCGGGCTCTCCTCGGGCGGCAGATCGAGAACCAGGGTGAGATCGGGGCGAAGACCGATCAACCCGGCGAGCGTCACGATGGCGCCGTGATCACCGCCCAGGCCATAGCCCTGATAGGCGAGCGTCGAATCGGCGAAACGGTCGCAGATGACATGGGTTCCGGCATCGAGCGCCGGGCGGATCACCCGGGCGACATGCTCGGCGCGGGCGGCGCCATGCAGCAGCGTCTCGGCGAGCGGCGTCCAGGCAAGCCCGGGATCGAGCAGCAGCGCCCGCACCCGTTCGGCTTCCGGCGTGCCGCCGGGCTCGCGCGTCGCCAGCACCGGGAGCTTGGCCGCAGCGAAGGCAGCGGCGAGACGCCGCGCCTGGGTCGATTTCCCCGCCCCCTCGCCCCCTTCCAGGGTGATGAACCGGCCGCGCGCCATGCCCCGGCGCAAACTCAGCCGCCGGTCAGGTAATGGGTCAGCACCGCGAGCGCCCGGTTCGGCAGGGCAAGGCGCGGGACGTTATCGGCGGCATGAAGCGGCACCTCCATGCTCGGCACGCCCTGGCCGGAGAGCGTGAGTTTCCCGACCACCGCTCCCTTGACGACCGGAGCGGCGAGCGGCGCCAAATATTGCGCGGTGAGCTTCGCCTTGGCCTGCCATTGCCGCGGCATCGTCACCACCAGATCGCGCCCGGTGACGAGCGCGACCGAGGGGCTTGTCCCAAGCCAGACCGGGGCGCGATCGACCGGATCACCGGCGGCGAACAGGGTCACGTTCTCGAACTCCCGGAACGCCCATTCCATCAGCCGCTCCGCCTCCTCGCCACGCTGATGGGAGGTCTCCATGCCGTTCAGCACCAGGATCACCCGCCGCCCGGCGCGTTCGGTGCTGGCGACGACGCCATAGCCGCCGGCATCGGTGTGCCCGGTCTTGAGCCCGTCGGCGATGCCCTTCTGCACCAGCGGATTGCGGTTATATTGCTCTATATTATTGTATTTGAAAGTTTTCTCAGAATCATAGTGATAATATTCAGGATAACTGCGGATCAAAGTGGCGGCCAGGGTCGCGATGTCGCGGCAGGACATGACATGGCCGGGATCGGGAAGGCCGGTGCAATTCTTGAACACCGAGCGGGTGAGGCCGATTTCCTTGGCGCGTTGGTTCATGAGATCGACGAATTGTTCCTCCGACCCGGCGATCGCCTCGGCGAAGACGATGCAGGCATCGTTCCCGGAATCGACGACGACGCCGCGGATCAGATCCTCGACGCGGACGCTGCCCGGGTAAGGGACGAACATTTTCGACCCGCCGGTGCGCCAGGCGCGCTCGCTCACCGGCAGCATCTGATCGAGCTGCAAACGCCCCGCCTTGAGCATGCCATAGACGATATAGATCGTCATCAGCTTGGTCATCGAGGATGGCACCATCGCCACATCGGCATCTTTATCCAGGAGTTCGGCGCCGGTGGTGTAATCGATCGCAAAGGCCCAGCGGGCGGCGGTGTCCACCGGGCCGAGCGGCGTCGCCGCCGGGGTGCTCGGTGCCGCGGGGGTCGGCGGCGGGGGCGGCGCGTGCTTTGGTTTCGGCGCCGCGGCGAGCGGTCGGGCCACGCCCGCGCCACACGCGACGCCAGCCAGCAGTAAAAAACGGCGGCTCAACATCACCGGCATCCTTCCTTTCAGGGAGTCTCGATCACGATCGCGGCGCCGGTGACGCCATCTTGCAAGACTTTCGCCAGCGTCTGATCGGCCTCGATGACGGAGGCGAGCGGGCCGATCCGCACGCTATCGCTTTCCTGGCCCTCGACCAGCCGGCGCTCGACCCGCGCCGACAAGCCGACCAACCGCGCCTGCTGGCGATAGGCGTATTCGGCGCTGCTGAATGTGCCGCATTCGATATAGAGACGGCCGGGATCGGGCGGGCCCTGGCTCACGTTCGGCGGCAGATGCAGCGGCACTACGAGCTTGGCGACTGCCAGCGGGTCGGCGCCGGAGGCGGTGGCAACGGCGTGTGGGGCGGCCGGCGAAGCCGGGGCGGCGGCGCTCGGCGGCGGCAGATCGCTGGCCTCGACGGCATCGCGTGGCGCCGCCGCGACCTGCGCGGCAAGATGCCCGCCCATCTCGTCCGCCAGCGCCATGCTCTCGGTGGGTTCGAGATCGACCCGGATCCGGGCGACCCCGGAGGCAGGAAATCCGAGCAATTCCGCGACTTTCGGGGTCACTGAGAGCAGCCGTGCCGGATTCGCTGGGCCACGGTCATTGATCCGCACCACCACCTGGCGCCCGGTTTCGAGGTCGGTCACGCGGGCGATCGCTGGCAATTGCAAGGTCGGGTGCGCCACGGCCATCGCGGCGGGGTCGTAGCGTTCACCATCCGTGGTCAGCGGGGCGTGGGCGGCGGGATCGACACCGGCGAGACCGGTCGCCTGATAGTGGAACCGTTCCTCGGGATAATACCAGACGCCACCCGCCTGATAGGGCGTGCCGACGACGTAATGCGGGCTCTCGATCGGCGGCGCGGCGCCGCCATGCAGCAGCCGCGCGATGAAGGCGCGGACCGCCGAGAATCCGGAACTCCCCGACTGGTCGGCGCCGGCCGGGCCACAGCCGGCGAGCAGCACCAAAGCCACCAGAGCCGCGCGTTTCATCCCCTCACCCTCTCGCTCAACAATCCCACCGCCAGCGCGTAAAAATCGGACGCATTATAGCGCTTTATCACCCGGAAGTTGGATGAGACCAGAAAAGCCTCGCCGGCGGCGGGCAGATTGAGGCGCGCGCCGGCGTCGGGATCGGCGAAAACTCCGCCGCCGGACGGCACGACGCCGAGCGCCTGCCATTCCGAAAACCGCCGCTCCCCGGCATGGGCGGCGTCGAGATCGGGCGGCAGGGTCACCGCCGTGCCCCAACCCCGGCCGCGCATCCAGCCATTGCCGGCGAGATAATGAGCGATGGAAGCCAGGACATCGGCGGTATCGCCCCAGATATCGCAGCCGCCATCGCCGTTGAAATCGACGCCGTAGCGCAAATAGGCGCTCGGCATGAATTGTGGCTGGCCCATCGCCCCGGCGTAACTTCCACGAAGCTGCGCCGGCGCCACCCCGCCTTCGACGATGCGCAAGGCGGCGATCATCTCGCGCTTGAAAAAGGCGGCGCGCCGTCCCTCCCAGGCCAGCGTCGCGAGCGCCCGCAGGGTCGGGAAATCGCCCATATTGGCGCCGTAATTCGATTCCAGCCCCCAGATCGCGACGATCACCCCGGGCGGCACGCCATAAGCGGTTTCGATATCGCGGAGCAGCGACGCCGCGCGCGCCATCGCCGCGCGGCCAGCGGCAATGCGCGCCGGCGAAACCCGGCTTGCCTGGTATTGCGCCCAGGTCTGGGTGAATTCCGGCTGGTGGCGATCGAGGGCGATGACGCGTGGGTCGGGCGTGATCCCGGCGAGCGCCCGATCGAGGGTCGCGCGGCCGATCCCGGCGCGGCCGGCCTCGGCGCGGAAGGCGGCGAGAAAGTTCGAAAACTCCCCGCCCGCCCGCGCCGCACGGGTGCCAAGCGCGGGTGCGAGTGCGGCGGCAGCGAGGACGAATCGGCGGGGAATCATGCGCTTTCCTCTGCCACAGCGACGCCCGTTCCGCCATTCCCGCGCGCCCGCTTGGCAAGCAGGGCGGAAATGCGCGACAGTCCGGGAAATGCCAGAAAGTCGAGGGAACGTGCCATGGACCTCACCGCTGATCTCTCCCGTTTCACCGCCGCGATCCGGCTGGAGCGTCTGCCGCAAGCCGTCACCGCCCGCGCCCGGATGCTGGTGCTCGATCTCGTCGGCAACATCGTCCGTGCCCGCCACGACGCCGAAAGCACGCCGGCGCTGTTCGCCGCCTGCCGTGCCCTCGGCCTCGCCGCCGGCAATGCCGGGGTGTTCGGGGATTCGGCGCGCTACACCCCGGCCGGGGCGGCGCTGCTCAACGGCGCGCTCGGCCATTCGCTCGATTTCGACGATACCCACGCCGCCGGCTCGCTGCATCCCGGCGCCCCGGTGATCCCGGCGGCGCTGGCCGCGGCCGAAATGGTCGGGGCGAGCGGGGCGGAGGCACTGGCGGCGATCATCGCCGGCTATGAAGTCACCTGCCGCATCGCGCTCGCCCTTCCCGCCGGCGCGCATTACGATCGCGGCTTCCACCCCTCCGCGACCTGCGGCGCGTTCGGCGCAGCGGCGGCGGCCTCCCGGGTATTCGGGCTCGATGCCGATGGGGTGGCCTCGGCGCTCGGCATCGCCCTCAGCCAAACCGCCGGCAGCCTGCAATTCCTCGCCAATGGCGCCTGGACCAAACGGTTTCAGGTCGGCTGGGCGGCGATGGCCGGGCTCACCGCCGCGACCTTGGCGCGCGAAGGATTCAAGGGGGCGGCGGCGGCGCTGGAGGGCAAACACGGCTTCCTCGCCGCCTACGCGCCCGCCCCCGACCCAGCGCGGGCCTTGGTCGCGCTCGGGGAGGCATTCGAGCTGATGCGGACCGCGGTCAAACCCTATCCCTCCTGCCGTTATGGCCATGCGGGGATCGACGCGGCACTCGCCTTGCGTATGAAACACGGCTTTAAAGCCGCTGATATCGAAGCGGTGACACTCGGCCTGCCGCGCGCCGGAATGCTGCTGATCGGGGCGCCGCTCGAAAAAAAGCGCGACCCGCGCAACGTCGTCGATGGCCAGTTCAGCGGCCCCTTCGTGATCGCCTGCGCGCTGGCGCGTGGTGCGATGGGTTGGGACAGCTACCGCCTGCTCGACGACCCCGAAATCCGCGCCCTGATGGCGCGGGTGACGCCGGTCGAGGATGCCGAGATCGAAGCCGAATTTCCGCGTTTCATGGCCGGGCGGGTAACGCTCAGGGCGGGCGGGAAGGACTATGCCGAAAAAGTGGTCATCGCCAGCGGTGAGCCGGAGAATTTTCCGAGTGAGGCCGCTTTGCGGGCCAAATTCGCCAGCCTCGCCGATACCGTGCTCGGGGAAGAGCGGGCCGCGCGCCTCGCCGAGGCGGTGCTCGCGATCGACCGCGCCGGCGAGGTTTCCGGCCTGATGCGGCTTGCCGCGCCTCTGATGTCGGCGCGGCTCGCCGGTGACTGACCCCTCCCCCGACCAGAAAGGACGCCCATGATCCACGTCATCGCCATCATCACCGCGAAACCCGGCCAGCGCGGCCATATCCTGGAGGCGTTTCGCGCCAACATGCCCCTGGTGCGGGCCGAGGCCGGGTGCATCGAATACGGCCCGGCGATCGACGCCGAGGGCATGGGCCGGATTCAGATCCCGTTCGGCGCCGATACTTTCGTGGTGATCGAGAAATGGGAAAGCCGCGAGGCGCTGGCCGCCCATGCGGCGGCGCCGCATATGGCCGCTTATGCCGCGAAAACCAAGGACTGGATCGCAAGCCGCGTGATCCATGTCCTGGCGCCGGCCTGAGGCACGCCACCCCGCGCCATGTGTCCGCCGCCCGCCCCGCCCGATGCGCGCAACCGCTTCGTTCGCGCCCGCGACGCCCGCCAAAGCGAGATCGCCGAGGATTATGTCGAACTGATCGACGATCTGATCCGCGAGCGCGGCGAGGCGCGGGCCTCCGAGATCGCGCGCGCGCTTGGCGTCTCGCATGTGACGGTGATCCGCACCGTCGCGCGCCTCGCCCGCGACGGGTTGGTGGAGACCGAGCCCTATAGCGCGGTTCTGCTCACCGAGGCCGGGCGGGCGCTGGCGGCGCGGGCGCGGGCGCGCCATGAGATCGTCGCCGGGTTTTTGCGGGCGATCGGCGTCGATGAGGCGACGGCGCGGGAAGACGCTGAGGGCATGGAACATCACGCCAGCGAGACGACACTGGCGGCGATGCAAAAAATGATGAAACTTCTCCAGAAAACTGGCAAGCTGATGGCGTAGCTTAAACGGGGTCAGGAATGCGGCGCATCGTCTTCGTCGGCAATTGTCAGGCGTTTGCGCTGATGGACGCCTTCAATCTGCACATTTCCCCCTATACCGGCGAGCGCGCTTTCCATGTCGCCGCCTATCACGATCTCGATGACGCGAGCCGGACGATTTTGACCAGCGCCGATGTCATCGTCGATCTGATTTTCGATTTCGCGCAGCGCACCAATATCGCCGATCTCGGCCTTGATAAACCGGTGATTCCGGTGCCCTATGTCAACGGCAATTTCCTCTGGCCATATGCGTATGAGGCGCATCCGCGCAATGCCCCGGTCGGGTTCATCGTCTCCGGCCCCTACCCGGTGGAACTCGGTGATGCCTATCTCAACCGGCTGATGCGAGACGGGGTGCCGGCGACGGAAGCGGCTTCGCGCTATCTCGATCTCGACATCAATCAAAAAGTGAGATTGGATCGCAGATTCGAGATGAATCTGGCGCTACAACGTCAGCGCGACGAGAAGACCGGCTTCGCAGTCGCCGAACTGATGGAACGGCATTTCCATGAGGAGCCGATTTTCCTCACCCCCGACCACCCCAATCGGCGCATTTTCCTCCATGTCGTCCAACGCTGCTTCACGCAACTCGGCGTTGCCGAGCATTTGGTCGCCCGCCTGCCCCGTCTCATTCGCCGCAGTTTCTTTCCCCAGGACGCGCTCCCGGTTCATCCGCGTCTCGCCGCGCATTTTGGCCTGACCTGGGCGAACGAGACAACGCGCTATCCGTTCTGGCTCGATGGGGATTTCACCTTCGCCGAATTCATCGCCCGCTATCTGCGCTACGATTATTGCGAGGATTTTGCGATCGGCCACTATCTCGCCGCGCAACACGGGCAACGCGTTGAGGCGATCGCGCGGCTCCGCGCCGGGCTTACCGCTTATCCGAAAGCACATCGCGCCTGGGCCTTGCTCAGCCATATGCTCGTCGCCGAGGGCGCGCTCGCCGAGGCGCTGGAGGCGGCGGGGCAGGCGGTTTCGCTCAACCCAGGCGACGCCGAGGCGTTCGCCCATCTCGGCAATCTGCTCACCAACGCCGGCGAGAGCGCGGCGGCGAAATCTGCCTATGAACGCGCGGTGGCGCTGGAGCCGGAGCACACACCCTGGCTTCGGCTGCTCGCCGGGCATTGGGAGCGGCAGGGCAAGCGGGCGGAGGCCGGGGCGCTGGCGGCGCTGCTCGCGCAAAAAGACCCGCTCGATTACGAGCTTCATGTCCAGCGTGGCCATCTTCTGGCCGGAAGCGGCGATGCTGCCGGCGCGATCTCGGCGTTTTCCCACGCCCTCGGCCTCGCTCCGCATATTCGGGGCGTGCACGCGGCGCGGAGCCATGTGCTGACCGCTCAGGGGCGGATCATGGAGGCGATCGCGGACGCGAAGGCGGCGCTGGAGGAGGCGCCAGAGGATCGCGATCTCCGCGTCCATCTCGGCAATCTGTTGGTGACGAGTGGGGAGGCGGTCGCAGCGCAGGGGCAAGAAGTCGTCTCAAGATTTCCCGATGATAAAGATTCGATAATGGGCAAAAATGCTGTGCGATCGACGATTATCCAGAAGCTGCACCGTGGCCAGGATCCTTTCGTGGGTTTCCCCGGCGAACGCTACGCGCTGGATATCCAGGGCTGGGGCAGCGAACACCCCTATCTGGTCGAAGCTATGGACGCGGTCCAGCCGCGTGTCGTGGTCGAAATCGGCGTCTGGAAAGGCGGCTCCACGTTAACGATGGCGCGGCGTCTTAAGGAACTGCGCCTCGATGCCGTTGTCATTGCCGTTGATACTTGGCTAGGCTCCTGGGATCACTGGGAAAATGATGAATGGTTCGGCCATCTCCGCCTTGAAAAGGGTTACCCAACCTTGGCCCGCGCCTTCATGGCCAATGTCGTGAAATCAGGCTTGCAAGACTACGTCGTGCCTTTACCGCTCGATTCGCTGAATGCCGCTCACGTAATCCGGAGCTTCGACATCATTCCCGATGTTGTGCATATTGACGGCGGCCATGATTACGAGGCGGTTTCGGCTGATCTTCGCGTTTGGTGGGATTTACTCAAACCAGGTGGGCTCCTTATCGGCGACGACTACAGCGACTACAGTTGGCCTGACGTAAAGCGCGCTTTTGATGACTTCTTTGGCGCGCGCGACCTCATGCCGTTTGAGTTTGAGGACAACAAATGTCGCATCCGCAAGCCCTTAGATCAAAAATATTACTTGATGACGGCCCATCAAACATTTATTGGCGTTGATAGTTTTGAGAATCTGATCCAATTGAACTCAGTGCATTCGAACGCAGGTACGGCAATTTATATTATCAAAAGCGGAGGAAAATTCACGGTAACAGATGGTGTTTTAAAGAGTTTTACATTAGAAAAATATCCCGATGGGATATCGTTCAAGAAAAATAACAAATATTTGTGCGCTTTGGAAAATTCAACCTCATTTGCCGTCGATAGAGACAATCGAAACATTTGGGAAATTTTTCGGCCGACAGACGAACGCGGGATTATTGGCCATCTCCACGACCTGCTGCTTTCTTTACCGGTCGCAAACGATCGCATCAGTGGCGACGAACGCATCCTCTCTGTCCTTCGCCACCGTTTGGAACGGCGCCCGCTGCAAAACACCATAATTCTGAGCGAGGAGGCGAAGGCAGCGGCGAGAGCGGCAAGCTTGCTTGAGGCTGCCGGGCTCAATGGCTGGTCAATTCAAGTTTGTGGAGAGCTGCCCAGATCCGAGACAGAGCGGGGCGATCGGCCGTCAAGCATCACAGCAGAGCAACCCGAAGCAGGCTCGGGTTTCTCTGCGCCGGAATTGATCGTGGCAACGGACGCATCCGTGTTCCCCAAGCTTATCCACGGATTGTCGAGGCGGAATGCCATGAGGGCGTCAATGCCACCTGAGATCATGATTCTCACCGACGAGACAGATTTCTGTTACTCGATAGCTCTGACAAACCTCGACGGTTACCACCAGGTCATTCACCCAATGACCGCCATTATTTGGCCAAATCTGGTATATCTCTCAAAACGAAGTTCTCTCGGCGCGCATGCACATGACGGGACGATCGTGGCGAGCGTTAGAAAAGACGAAGTTGTATTTTTAACCGAAGGCTATTCATTGGCGAACTCGCGAACCGCTCCCACTATCCGGATTTTCCGTCCGATTCTGGAAGAGTGCGGGCGCTCGGGAGAAGCGGAGCGGTGTGCTCTCTTAATCCAGTTCGACGACGATGCGCCTCGTGACCTCGTGTCCGTGGGGTATGGCCGTCGCCGAGGCCTTCTCAATGTAAGATTGGTTCCTGATCCATATTTTTTGGAAAGCCAAGGCTTCGCGACACTTCGGAAGGCGGCCTTGGAGGGCAGATTGCCGCCATGGGATCGCCGGCAGGATACGGTTTTCTGGCGCGGCTCTGCATCGACAAATTTTAGGGCGGGGAACGGTGAGCCGGTGGAACGTCTTGAGCGGGTGCCAAGGATCGCCATGTGCCTCGCGCTCAAGAATCGGAGCCGTGTGGATGCAGCGATCATGGCCTCCTGGGAACTCGACAAGCATTTCACGACACCGGAGAGTGAGAGCGTCACAGATTGGCTTGAGAAGCAAAAAATTTTTCGACCCGGTGAGCCGATGATAAACCATGCTAACTATCGCTTCCTAATAGACATAGACGGGGTGGCAAACGCATGGGGTTTCTTTGAGAAACTGCTGTTGGGAGCCTGCGTTCTGAAGGTCTCCTCGCCGTTTGAGCAGTGGTTTTACGAAGAGATTGCCGAGTGGCAGCACTTTGTCCCGGTGCAACATGATCTTTCTGACCTTATCGAAAAAATCGAGTGGTGCTGGCAGCATGAAGACGAGGCGCGTGAGATTGCCGAGCGAGGCCAGCGTTTCGCGCTCCAGCATACCTACGAAGCCGCGTTGGAGGTCGTGCGGGACGCAGTTAAACGCTCGCTGATTTCGAGCGGCTCGGTTGAGCCGCCTTGCGCGCTCTCAGCGATCGGACAAGGAGAACACGCCGAAGCTAGCGCGGCTTATCAACGAGCCGTGAGGAATGTATGATCCGAAAGCCCGTTAATTTTTGAGTGTGAGACCAGATTAAATGGAAAACATGTCGAACAAAGTAAAAATACCGTCTTCGTTTCCAATGATTTATATCGATAATGTCTTGGCTCATTACAATAAAAATAAAAAATTAATATTTATTAAAGAACAAGAATTCATTCTAAGCGAAAATAATTATGAAA
The DNA here is from genome assembly GCA_021798915.1 of Pseudomonadota bacterium. GTDB lineage: Bacteria > Pseudomonadota > Alphaproteobacteria > Acetobacterales > Acetobacteraceae > Acidibrevibacterium. Next base: position 11,507 of record JAJZBM010000012.1, on the reverse strand, counting down.
TTTCTTTTATAATAAAGGATCAAATGATTAGCCATTATTTTCATTTTATAGAAATTTTAATTTCTTTATATTGCGTTTGGAAAGAATTTTTTCATGACAAAATCATTAAAAATATTATTTTTGAATATGAGTTTTGGAATAATACAAATCAAAACGGACTACAAAAAGTTATCATATCAAAATTGTTTAATAAATCTAATATTATTGAAGCTAATAATGTAGAAAATATGGAAATTTCCAATTGTATTGTTTTAGATCGATCCATGTCATCGTCGTCTATAAATAAATTTTGCGAATTTTGCCTCAGATTTGCATGGAAATTTGCTCCTGAAATGAGGAATGAAATTTTATCTAGTTTTAATTTAGAATGTTATCAGAAAGAAAAAAGCTTCAGAATCGTCTATGTTAAACGTGACCCTCCAAGGCGACTCGTGCCGGAGCTAGAAGAGCAGCTTTTCCAAGCTTTGGCGGAATTTGGTGGCGTAGAATCCATTGATTTTGCTGGGAAAACTATACAAGAGCAGATGGCCATCTCCATGAATGCAGATATAATGATCGGCGTTCATGGGAACGGCCTAACTAATGCCATGTGGCTCCCTTCACATGGAACATTAATTGAGCTTTTCCCGACCGGCGTTCATCATTACGATTATCAACTAATGTGCGAAATTTTCGGATTGCGCTATTTCGGCCTGGAAGGTGATCTGATTTATCGTGAATCCAGTCGTTTCGGCCCCCCCTACGGTCACGATCCGCATCATAACGTCCCGGTAGAAATACTTAACATAACAGCGATTAAAAACATCGTTGAAAGGATTTTATTTTCCGATTAACATTCTTCAATCCCTTCGCTGTGGAACCGTTCCCATGTCCCTCCCCCGCAAGCGCAAGCCTTTGGAAAAAACACCGTTGGCGATCGAGCGATTTCAGCCGCCCGCCTTTCCTTCGTCCTTCCCGCTCACCTATCTCGAAAACGCGGTGGTCGCCCCGGCCGGGGATGGGACGCTCAGCGTCCTGAAAAGCGCCTCACCCACGCGGGGTGGGGATGATGACACGGTGCCCTATGTCATCAAAGACCCGATGGCACGGCATTATGTCCATTGCCTTGAAGACATCATCTGGATTTACGCCATACAACAGGAATTCTTCCCACAAAAATCCATCGAAACCCTGTTTTTCGAGGGTGTTGACGCGCACGATCTTGGACCCGGCAGTTCGCAGGGGCAAATTCTCGATGCCCTGTTCGGCGAAACCGACATCCTCCCCGCCGCGCGCTGCCAGGGTACGCATGTTCGGCACGCGGTTGTCATCGAGCGGGCGCAGGACCGCTCGCCGATCAACAAATTCTGTGAACCCAGCCTTGGGTTTTCCTGGAAATGGGTGCCGCGGATGCAGACGGATATCCTCGACGGGTTCGGTCTCCGGCGCCGGGAGGGCGGCGCCACGCCTCGCATCGTCTATGCCAAGCAGGAGCCGCCGCGCCATCTCCTCCCCGAGATTGAGGAGACTCTGCTGCTCCTGCTCGCACGGTATGGCGAGATCACCCCCGTCGATCTCGCTAGCAAGCCGCTTCGTGAGCAGATGGCAATCGCCGCCGGCACGGATATTATGATCGCCCCCTATGGACACGCCCTCACCAACGCGCTCTGGCTGCCGCCGGGGGCGCTGGTGATCGAGATTTTTCCCCCTGGCGTGCATCATTATGACCACCAGATCTTGTGCGAAATGCTGGGCGCGCGTTATTTCGGCCTAGAAGGCGAGATCATCCATCGTGATGGCGGCCGTTACGGTCCGCCCTATGGCCACGAACCGGAGCGGGTCAACGTGCCGATCGAGGTATTGAATTTCGCCACGATCGAAACCATCCTCGCCCGCAACGCTGCGGCTTGACGCACCACCCCCCCCGATCGGAATCCGCCATGTCGCTGACCCGCAAACGTATCCTCGTCACCGGCGGCGCTGGGTTTCTTGGCTCCCATCTCTGCGAACGGCTGCTCGCCGAGGGGAATGACGTACTCGCAGTGGATAATTACTTCACCGGGCGAAAGGACAATATCGCCCATCTTCTCGACAATCCCCGCTTCGAGGCGATGCGCCACGATATCTGCTTCCCGCTCTATGTCGAGGTGGACGAGATTTACAACCTTGCCTGCCCGGCCTCCCCCGTCCATTACCAGTTCGACCCGGTGCAGACGACCAAGGTCAGCGTCATCGGCGCAATCAATATGCTCGGACTTGCCAAGCGGGTGCGGGCGAAGATTTTTCAGGCCTCGACCAGCGAGGTCTATGGCGACCCGAGCGTGCATCCGCAGACGGAGGATTATCGCGGCAATGTCAATCCGCTCGGCCCACGCGCCTGCTACGACGAGGGCAAGCGCTGCGCCGAGACGCTGTTTTTCGACTATTTCCGCCAGCACCGGTTGCGTATCAAGGTCGCGCGGATTTTCAACACCTATGGCCCGCGCATGCACCCCAATGACGGGCGGGTGGTCTCCAACTTCATCGTCCAGGCGCTGCGCGGGGACGACATCACGCTGTTCGGCGATGGCGGGCAGACCCGCGCCTTCTGCTATGTCGATGATCTGATCGAGGGGTTCCTGCGCCTGATGGCGAGCGGGGAGGAGGTGACCGGGCCGATCAATCTCGGCAACCCGCACGAAATCCCGGTGCGCGCGCTTGCCGAGCGGGTGATCGCGCTGACCGGTTCGCGCTCGCGCATCGTCTATCGCCCGCTGCCGCAGGACGACCCGATGCAGCGCTGCCCCGATATCACCCGTGCCCGCGCCGTGCTCGGCTGGGAGCCGGGCGTCGCCCTCGATGAAGGTTTGGGCCGCACCATCGCCTATTTCGAGCGGTTGCTTTCCGAGCGTGGCGACAAAATTTAGAGCTTTTCTTCCCAGAAGCGCGCCTTGGGCAGCCAGCGCAGCATACGCGCCGCACTTTCATCCATCGCCGCCTCGAAGGTGATGGCGCGGGCGAGGTTGCGCCCGGCCTCGCCTATCGCGCGCGCCTCCGTGTCATGGCCGCGCATCCACAATAAGGCATCGTCGAGATCGGAAAGGTCGGCCGCGACCGGCACGTAATGCTCCCACGGGCGCAGATGCTCGTAATACCATTGCCGGTAGCCGCGCTCGGAAGTGACCTTGAACACACAGGCGCCCATAAGCAAAGCGGCGAAAAGCGCGCTCCAGGCATTGGAATGACCATCAACGACGATGATGGCTTTATGGCGCATGAAATCGAGCCGCGCGACCGGCGGGCGTAGAAGTCCCGCCGCCTCGATCCGCGCGACGAGATAGGGTTCCGGCATATGCACGATCGACGTCAGCCCGACATCGAAATGCGCACGATGGGGCGAACGGCGAGCCGCCTCGCATAGCGAAAGACGCTGGAGCCAGCCGAAATCATCAGGCTGTCCTTCGGGTGGGGGAGCGGAGCGGCGTAGGCCGGTGGAAGAGCCACGCCAGAAAACATTCGCCTCGCGCGCCTCCCAGGGCACGAAATGAGCATCGATGTCACGCCGCAACACCTCATAGCCATGGGATTCGAAGAAATCGGGGTCAGGCACCGGGCATGAGTGCTCATGCCGGGAGGAGAAGGAGACGCTCGGAAACTCGCCATTGTCGCCCAGTTCGCAGATGAAGGCGGCATCCCCGGCGCCCTGGCGGCGTATGCGTTCGATCAGGTGCAGGATGCCAGCGCTGCGCCGCACCATGGCAGTGACCGAGTAATGGCCACGCCAGCCCTCGTGGAAATAAAGCTTGGCCGTGCCGCCATCCAAACGAACCATGCAAAGTTCGGTGTGTATCGGGCGGACATAGTCGAAAATCGAGAAAAAATCATATTCCACTGCGACGGTGAGGCCGCTTTCTGCTCGATAATGGGTGAGAATTTCGTTGAATTTGAATTTCATCTCGCTCGGCGAGGCTTGCTGCGCGCGCCCTTCGAGAGCTGTGACGTTTTCGCAGAAATATGCGATATTTTGAAAAAAATCGCCCATATATGCCCCTTTACACCACTACAAGAATGTAACCGCCAGCCCCGCGAGACAGAACGGCAGCGGTGTCCAGAGAAACGCCAGAACCAGGCGCGGAATGCCGACCGAGCCGCCGAACACCGTGACCACGATCAGCGTCAGCGCAACGGCCATCAGACCATAGCGCCAGCGGAGATGAAACGGCAGCCCGCGTTTGCCCTCGGCCTCGTCCAAATACCCAACCCCTGTCCTGGTGAAAGATACCCGGCTTGCGGGAGAAAGTCACGCGGGGTGGCGCCATCCCGCCTTTCTTTAACCTTGCCAAGCGCACGGGGGCAGGCCATGCTGGCAAACAAGGCCGATGAAAAACCAAAGAAACGAAGCGCTCAACGCTTCGGGGGAGGGTCAGGATGCGCCGTCATCATTGGGCGATTTTCGTTTGCGCCACGCTCGCGCCGGTTTTTACCGCCGCCGCGCGCGCCGACGGGCCGCCGATCACCATCGGCGTGCCGACCAGCGTCCAGCTCCAGGTCGGGCGCGATTCGATCGATGCGACGCAGCTCGCGATCGACGAGATCAACGCCAAGGGTGGGGTGCTCGGGCGCAAGCTGCGCATGGTCGTCGCCGACGAGACCGAAAATCCGCAGGAAGGGGTCGCCGCCATCAATAAACTCACCGCCGATGAGCATGTCGATGTGCTGATCGGCGGCTATACCAGCGGTGTCACGCTCGCGCAGGAGACGCATATCGCCGATTCGAAAACCGTTTATCTCGAGGTCGGCGCCGCCTCCCCCTCGATCACCGATTTCGTCCGCCGCAACTACAAGCGTTACAAATACATCTTCCGCGTGAGCCCGGTCAACGCCGCCCACCAGGCCGAGGCGCTGATCGATTTCGGGGTCGGCAAGCTCAAGGGCGAGGCCGGCATTCAGAAAATCGCGATCATCGGGGAGAATGCGAAATGGGTCCAGGATCTCACGCCGATCCTGAAAGCGGGCCTGGAAAAAGGCGGCATGACCGTCACCTCGGTCGATCTCTTCGATGCCGACAGCTCGGATTTTTCGCCGCTCTTCAACACCATCAAGACGAGCGGGGCACAATACATCATGGTCGTGCTCTCGCACGCCAACTCGGACGTTCTGGTCAAGCAATGGTATGACGCGAAACTGCCGATCCCGATCGGCGGCATCGACGTCAAATCTCAAGATTCGGATTTCTTCACCAGAATCGGCGGTAAAGCGGTGAGTGAGACCGTCGCCAACAATATCATTCCGGTGCCGATGACCGCGGTGACGATGCCGTTCTGGAATGCTTTCGTCGCCCGTTTCAAGCGCCCGCCGGTCTATACCGGCGCCGGCTCCTATGACGCCGTCTATATCTATGCCGAGGCGGTGGCGCGCGCCGGCGATACGGCGCCGGACAAAGTCATTCCGGCGCTGGAGAAAACCCATTACATCGGCACCGAGGGGCTGTGCGAATTCGATGCCCAGCACGACGTCAAGGCCGGGCCCGGCTATCTCAATCTCGCCTTCGCGCAATGGTATCCCGATGGCTCGCGGGTCATCGTCTGGCCCAAGGAGATCGCCAAGGGGGCGATGATGCCGCCGCCATGGCTTGCCGGCAAGAATTGAAAATGTCCTTTTGAAGACGGCTTGTTACGTTGCTCAACATCCTCGTCTACGGCGCCGTGACCTCCGCCGTCTACGCCATGCTCGCGGTCGGCTTCACGCTGATTTTCGGGGTGGCGCGGGTGCTCAACCTCGCCCATGGCGCGTTTTACGGCCTCGGCGCCTATGCCGCCTATGTGCTCACCGCGCGTCTTGGCTGGCCGCTTCTGCCCGCCGCCATCGTCGCGGTTTTGTTCGTCGCCGTATTCGGCGTTGCGATGGAGCGGGTGCTGATCCGCCCGCTCCGCAGCTCCGCGCTCGCCATCCTGATGATCACCATCGCCGTCGGCTTGCTGTTCGAGCAGGCGATGTATCTTCTGTTCGGCTCGGAGGCGCGCAATGTCCCGGCCTTCAGCAATGCCACCTGGAGCTATGCCGGGCTCGATGTCAGCGGCCAGCGCCTGCTCACGCTTGGCGTCGGCGCGGCGATCATTGCTTTGCTCTGGCTTTTTATCAATCGCACCCGGCTGGGCGCGGCGATTCTCGCGCTCTCGCAGGACCGGGAGGGAGCGCTATATGTCGGCATTCCCGCCGATCGCATCTATGCGGTGGTGATGGCGATCTCGGCGGCGATCGCGGCCGCGGCCGGTGTGCTCACCGCGCCGTTTCTCACGGTGCAGCCGACGATGGATTTGCTGCCGATGATCAAGGCGTTTTCGATCGTCATCGTCGGCGGTCTCGGCTCGATCCCGGGCAGCATCCTCGCCGCGCTCCTGCTCGGCTACAGCGAAACCATCGTCGCCTATGCGATCTCGCCGGCCTGGACCGAAATCGTCTCGCTGGTCGCGGTGCTGCTGACCCTGATCCTTCGTCCCGCCGGTCTCTTGGGCAAGCGGGCGGCGTTTTGACACCGCCGGCGGGCGCATGACCGGGCGGCAGGCAAGCGGGGTGATCGCCGTCCTCGCCGCGCTGGCGGCGCTGCCGCTGTTCATTCGCTCCGAATATCTGCTCGGCATTCTCAGCGTCTGTTTCATCTATGGTATCTGGGCGACGAGTTGGGATTTCATGTCCGGCCTCACGGGCCGGGAAAATTTCGGCCATGCGCTGTTCATCGGCGCCGGCGCCTACACGGCGGCGTTTCTCAACGGCAAGCTCGGTCTCGCGCCCTGGTGGGGGCTGCCGGCGGGGGCGGCGATGGCCGGCGGCTTCAGCCTGGTGATCGGCATCCCGACCCTGCGCCTGCGCGGCCCCTATTTCGCCCTCGCCATGCTCGCCGCCGCGACCATCATGCAGCGCCTGACCCTGATTTTCTGGCAATATAGCGGCGGCGAGGAAGGGATCCCCGGGCTCGATCCGCTATTCGAGAGCAAGGCCGCGATCTATTATCTCTGCCTCGGCGCCTTGGTGTTGATTGTGCTCATTCTACTGCTGTTCGCCGCGTCGCCATGGGGGCTGATTTTGCGGAGCATCCGTGGCGACGAGGCGGCGGCACAGGCCGCCGGGATCGATATCACCCTCCACAAAATCGCTGCCCTCGTGGTCAGCGCCTCGTGTGCCGGCATCGGCGGTGTGCTGTACGCGCATTATCAGGAAGCGGTGACGCCGGACGTGTTTTCGGTCGCGCTCTCGATCAGCATCATCGTCATGGTCTATGTCGGCGGCATCGGAACCCTCTATGGCCCCGCCGCCGGCGCGGTGCTGCTCGCGCTGCTGCCGGAATTGCTGCGCGGTCTCGGCCAGTACCGGCTTTGGGTTTACAGTTTGGTGCTGATCTTCATTCTGTTCTTCGCGCCCGAAGGCGTGATCGCGCCGCTCTGGCGCCGCGCGACGGGGGTTGCGACCGGGCGCGACCGGGGGGCACCATGACCCCTCTGCTTGACATCCAAGGCCTGAACAAGCGTTTCGCCGGGTTGGTCGCCGTCAACGATGTTTCTTTCACCCTTGCGGCAGGCGAAATCGCCGGCATTCTCGGCCCCAACGGCGCCGGCAAGACGACGCTCTTCAATCTTTTGACCGGGTTTCTCCCGAGCGATTCCGGCAGCGTCCGCTTCGATGGACATGATCTCGCCGGAGAGAAGCCGCACCGGATCGTCAATCGCGGCCTTGCGCGCACGTTTCAGCTTTGCCGTCCCTTCGCCGGGATGAGCGTTCTCGAGAACGTCATGGTCGGCTGCCTCGCCCCGCGCGTGCGCCGCCGCCATGCGCCGCGCGCCCGCGCCCACACCATTCTGGAGGCGGTCGGGCTCGCCCACCGCGCCGAGGCGCCGGTCGAGGTGTTACCGTATGGCGATCTCCGCCGCCTCGAAATCGCCCGCGCGCTCGCCACCGGGCCGCGGCTTCTTCTGCTCGATGAGCCCTTCGCCGGGTTGGGGGCGAGCGAAATCGAACCGATTTCCGCGCTCATCCGCCGTTTGCACGCCTCCGAGGGGCTGACCATCTTGCTGATCGAGCATCGGCTCCGCGAATTCATGCAGTTGGTGAACCGGGTCATCGCGATGGATTTCGGCCGTGTCATCGCCAGCGGCACGCCCGCCGACATCGTCCGCCACCCCCGCGTCATCGAAGCCTATATCGGGCGCGACGACGAAAGCAGCCCCACCGGACAATTCCCCAGCGGAGACCCAAGTGGCGCTGCTTGAAATCACCGGTCTCGTCGTCCATTACGGCAAGGCGCTGGCGCTCGACGGTGTCGATCTGCATGTCGAGAGCGGCGAGATGGTCGCCGTGCTCGGTCCCAACGGCGCCGGCAAATCGACGCTCCTCAAGGCGATCTCAGGCGCGGTCGCGGCCAGCGCCGGGCGCCTCGCCTTCAAAGACCGGACGCTCGGCACGCTCGCCATACATGAAGTGGTGGCGGCCGGCATCGGCCATTGCCCGGAGGGCCGCCATCTTTTCCCCGACCTCCCGGTGCGCAAGAATCTCATCCTCGGCGCTTATCTCCGCCGCGACCGCGCGGCGATCGCCGCCGATCTCGAACGTGTTTTCACGCTGTTCCCGGTGCTCCGCGAGCGTCAGCGCCAATCGGCGGCGACATTGTCCGGCGGCGAGCAGCAAATGGTCGCGATTGGCCGCGCCTTGATGGGCCGCCCGGCTCTGTTGCTGCTCGATGAGCCCTCGGTCGGCATCGCGCCGCGCCTCAAACAGACGCTGTTTGTGGCCATTCGCCAGATTCAGGCGGCGGGCACGGCGATCCTGCTCGTCGAGCAGGATGCCCGTGTCGCGTTTCGTGTCGCAAGCCGTGTCTATCTCCTCGAACATGGCCGGATCGTGCGCGAGGGGCAAAGCGCGGACCTCGCCCGCGATGACCATGTGCGCCAGATCTATCTCGGGGTTTGAGGCCTCTGCGCCTCTTCGCGCGCCGACCTACTCGACCGCCAGGGATTGCCCAGCCGATAGAACGACCAGGGTCCGGCAGCCGCCGGCGAGCAGGCAATCCTCGCGCGCCGCCGCCGCGCTCAAGCGGTGGACGAGAAACACCCCGCACACCAGCAGGAACAGCACCACGGCGAGACCGGCGAGGCTCGCGGTCTGGCGCGCCGCGTCCTCATCCGTGGTGTCCGCCAGCCGGTAAACCCGGAACATGCGTCTCCCCTCCCTTTCCCGCCGATCGGGGGCTCACTAAAAGAGGATAGCCGGCATCGGCGAGGGATGCGAAGAATTTATCGCAATACGATCAGGGAGGTAGACATGCAGGCGGCTCTGTCACACCTGATCGCCGCCGAGCCGGCTTTCGCGCCGTTGATCGCGCGCATCGGCCGCCCCGCCCTCCGCCCCGAGCGCGGCCGCAGCCCCTATGAGGCATTGCTCCACGCGATCGCCCATCAGCAACTCCACGCCCGCGCCGCCGAGGCCATCCTCGCCCGGTTCTATGCCCTCTACCCCGCCCCCTTCCCCGCCCCCACGGACGTGCTCGCCACCGCGGATGCGCCGCTCCGCGCCTGCGGCCTTTCGAGTGGCAAAATCGCCGCGATCCGCGATCTCGCCGCGCGCACCGTCGATGGCACGGTGCCAAACCGCCGCCAAGCGGCGCGCCTGACGGACGCGGCGCTGATCGAACGGCTGGTCACGATCCGCGGGATCGGCCGCTGGACGGTCGAAATGCTGCTGATTTTTACGCTTGGGCGGCCAGATGTCCTGCCGGTCGATGATTTCGGCATCCGCGAGGGCTGGCGGCTGCTGCTCGGTCTCGCGGTGCCGCCGAAGCCCAGGGAACTCGCCACGCGTGGCGCCGCTTTCGCGCCCTATCGCAGCACCGCCGCCTGGTATCTCTGGCGCGCCGCCGATGAGGGCAAGAAAATCAAGCCGGTATCGTGACCCGGCCCCGGCGCCTTCCGGCCGCTGCGGATCAATCCGGCAGTTTGGCCGGCAGCTTGGGAGGGGATGGTGAAGCGCGGTCCTCGTCGCTCATGCGGGCGATCTCGCTGAACCCGAAAAGCAGCAACAGCAAGCCTACGATCACCTGCCCGGCGGCGAGCAGCCGCACCAATTGCCCGACCGGCACGATGTCACCATAGCCGACCGTGCTCAGCGTGATGACGCTGAAATACATCGCCTCGCCGAAGGTCAGAAAATGATCGGCCGAATCGGTGAGGAATTGCGGCGCCTCGGCGCCCATCTCGGCGAGCCGGTAAAGACAGGCGAAAACCACCACCAGCAACGAATAGAGGGTCATGAACGCGGTCATCGGGATCATCAGCCGGTCGATGCGGCGGGCGACGCCCTCGAAAATCAACGCGACATCGTTGAGCAGCAAGACGACGTCGCGCGCCGCATAAGCGATGAACCCCGACACCACCGCCATCGACAGCAAAAGGATCATCTCCTGCTCGCCGGCCGCGAGGTGCAGGCGCGGCAACGCGAAGGTTGCCGCCCCCACCGCAGCAACTCCCGGCACCCAGCGCCAAATCGCCGGCAGCGTGGTGATCTCGCGCCGGCGGCGCGCATGGAGCACGGCGTTGATCTGGCGAAGGCGCAGGAAGCAGGCGCCGAGGAACACCAGCACCGGCATGGCGAGCGCGATGATCGCCGGCCCATGGCGCGCTTCCGCAAAATTGGACTCGCGAAAGAAAAAAAACGTGCAAGCGTAAATCGCCAGAAAATTGGCGAAGGTGATCCCGAAATGCATCCCTCCGGAAAAGGCGAGGAAGAAAAAGCCAAACCCCATGGCGCAGATCGCGAGCGCCGCGATATCGAATTTCCAATCCTCGCCAGCCGCGACCGAGACCAGCCCGACCAGAATCAAGGTGAACAAAAGCGCGCGCAGCCAACTGAACCTTGCCGGGGATTGCTTCACGGTCGCCGCGAGGGCCATGACCTCTACTCCAGAAAATGCGTGCCGAGGTTGGTCGAACGCTGTTGAACGGAAAATTTCATCGCATCAACGCATGATAGCCGCGGCGCGCGGCGCGGCGAAGGGGGCGCGAAACGCAGCCAGGGCGACGGCGAGCGCCAGCACCGCAAGCACCGCGAAAATCGCGGATGACGCGAGGCCGAGCCCATGCAGCCCCATCAGCGCCAATGCCGCCGCCACCATGAAGGCTGCGTTCACGACATTATTCGCCGCCAGCATGCGCGCGCGTATCGCGCCTGGCGTTCTCTGCAACACGCCGTAAAGCAAAACCGAAACCACGCCCCCCGCAGCGGCGAGGCAAAACAAGCCGGCAAGGAAATGCCAGAACGCGAAACCCGGCAGCCACGCATCAATTGCGCCGGCGCCCCCAGCATGCGTCCATCGCGCGGCCGCGAACGCGGCATCGGCGATGAACAGCGCCATCGCGAGCAGCGCCCAGGGGATGATCCCTAGCAGCCTGTCGGACTTAACGCCGCGTTGTGGCTTGGGGTAGAAGGGGCGCGTTGATTTTCACCTGACGACGAGCGCGTGTCGATGACCAACTTTCGTCTGATTGATCGCGAGACTGGGTTTC
>JAJZBM010000060.1 GCA_021798915.1 Pseudomonadota bacterium | reverse complement strand
GCCTCTTGTTCCTTGATCATCCCGATAATCTGCGCCTCGGTGAAACGGCTTTTCCTCATCTCGTCTGCTCCTTCAGGGTGGGCAGACTCTACATCACGGCGAGGGCGCTTTCGGGGGGCAGGTCAAGGGGCGTAACCTGGTGCGGCGGCGTGATGTGGGCGGAAAATTTCTCTTGCCAAGCCCGTCAATAACGATGAAACTAGAAGCATGGAAATTAACTCCGCCACCCGGGTCTTTGCCGCATTATCGCAGGAAACCCGCCTCGGCGTTTTACGATTGCTGATTGCCGCCGGGCCGAATGGGCTGCCGGCGAAAGAAATCGCCGACAGGCTGGGTTTACCCGCTTCGACGATGTCATTCCACCTCGCTGCCCTGGAACGGGCAGGGTTGACACAATCGACGCGGCAGAGCCGACAGGTTCTCCACGCCGTCCGCATCATGGCCGTGCGCAGCTTGGCTGCGTTCCTCGCGAATATGACTTCGGAGTGCTGTTTTGGCCGTCCCGAACTCTGCGGCGACATCGCGAGTCTCTTGCCCCCCAATCCTGAGGAAAGCGCTCCCATGCTCCCGGCCTTCAACGTAATGTTCCTCTGCACCCGAAACTCGGCCCGATCGATCCTGGCGGAGGCGATTCTGACGAAAATCGGCGGCGGGCGGTTTCGTGCCTACTCGGCGGGTTCGCGTCCTGCGCCAGAGCCAATGCCGGAAGTGATCGCGCGCCTCAGCGCGCTTGGGCATGACGTCTCGCGGCTGCACAGCAAGTCCTGGGATGAATTCTGCCGGCCGAGCGCGCCGCGCATGGACTTTGTCATCGCGCTTTGCGACGTATTGGAGGGGCAAGCGTGTCCCGATTTCGCGGGCACGGCTCTGACCGCCGAATGGCCGTTGCCCGATCCTGCCGGTTTCGCGGGTAGCGCCGCCGAACGCTCGCTGCTGCTCAATGAACTCTATGCCGGGCTTCGCCGGCGCATCGAGATTTTCACCAGCCTGCCATTCGAATCGCTTGACCGGCTCGCGTTGAAAGCGCGTCTCGATGAGATCGGCGGCGGCACGGCGGCGATGCTTGCGCGCGGCGGCTGAGCCGTGCGGGTCGGGATCAACGGGCTCGGACGCATCGGCCGGCTCTGCCTCCGCGCAGCCCTGGGTGGACTCTCGCGCGAGGAGAGTGACCCGCGGGCGGGCAATCGGCTGGAGATTGTCCATGTCAACGAACTGAAGGGCGGCGTGGCTGCTGCCGCGCATCTCTTGGCGTTCGACAGTGTCCACGGCCGCTGGCGCGAGCGGATCGGCGTCGAGGGCGAGCATACCTTCTTTGTTGATCGTCAGCGCATCGGCTTTACCGCCGCCGCCGTGCCAGACGAGGTGCCCTGGGGCGATCTCGGGTGCGATATCGTATTGGAATGCACCGGCAAGTTTCTAACGCCTGAAATTTTGGAGGGATATTTGGGGATGTCCCGCGGAATGTTGAAACAGGAGGAGCGGCGTTGCCTGCCTTGAGCCTGTAGGCTCGGGGTGTCGAATCCACTGAGAAAGGCAACGCCATGAAGAGGAATACCACACCCAAGGCGGCGACGCCGCACGCGATTGTCGAGGATGCCTGGGAGGCGGTTGGGGCGAGCTTTGAGCGGTTCTGCCTGAGCGCTGGGATAGCGACCCTGAGCGCAATGATGGAGCAGGACGCAGCGACGCTTTGCGGACCGCGCCACCGCCGCGATACAGGCGCGGTTGGGCATCGATGGGGCAGGACCCGGGGACCGATCGGCTTCCATGGTGGCAAGGTCGTGGTCGAACGCCCCCGGGTTCGCGCCAAGGGAAGCAAGGTGGAGCTGTCCCTGCCATCCTGGTCGGCGGCCATTGCCGAGGACTGGCTGGGGGAATGGGCGTTGAATCTGATGCTGATCAACGTCTCGACCCGGCGGTTTGGCCGTGCCGTGCGGTTGCCGGAGGGGGATATTCCGGTGGGCGCCGGCGCCGGCGTGTCGAAATCAGCGGTCTCGCGCCGGTTCGTGGCGCTGTCGGCGGAGCGTATGGCCGACTGGATGGCGACGGATCTGTCCGCGCTCGATCTCCTGGTCATCCAGATCGACGGCCTTCATCTGGCCGCTGATCTGACGCTGGTGGCCGCTGTCGGCATCGACGGCGAAGGCACCAAGCATCCGTTGGGTGTGATCGAAGGCGCGACCGAGAATACCGCCGTGGTCCAGGCGCTGCTCGACAATCTGATGGGCCGCGGCCTCGATGCCGGCACGCCTCGCCTGTTCATCATCGACGGCGCCAAGGCGTTGACCAAGGCGATCCGTCGGACCTTCGGCCGCGATACGCCGATCCAGCGCTGCCAGGTGCACAAATCCAGGAACATCATCGACCGGTTGCCGAAATCGCTCCATGCCTCGGTCCGCAAGACGCTCCGCCAGGCATGGGAACTTGATGACGCCGAGACGGCCGAGAAACTGCTCCGCAACCTCGCCCGCCGCCTCGAACAGATCGCCCCCGGTGTCGCCGGCAGCATCCTCGAGGGGATCGACGAGATCCTCACCGTCACCCGCCTCCGCCTGCCGCCGGAGCTGCGCCGCTCGCTTGCCTGCACCAACATCATCGAGAACATGATGGGGAGCATCAGGCGGATCTGTCGGAACGTGAAGCGCTGGCGCAACGCCGCCATGGCTTTGCGCTGGACCGCGGCCGGCATGATCGAGGCCGCCAAAGGCTTCCGGAAACTGAAGGCCCATAAGCAACTGCCCGCACTCCGCACGGCCCTCGCCTCACACAAGCTCAGCCTCCTCTCCAATGCCGATCTTGCTCAACCCGCAAAGGTCGCATAGTCAGAAACAAGGCAATCGTCCTCGCCGAAGTTCAACATCGGCCGGGACATCCCC
>JAJZBM010000041.1 GCA_021798915.1 Pseudomonadota bacterium | reverse complement strand
CGGGAGCCGTCAAGGGATTCCCAATATTATTATGGCACTACAAATAAAATCCAAACTAACTCTACGCAATATCAGTGCGTTACGATATTTCATTGCGAATTATGAGTGATTTGGCGCTAAAGATGGGATAAGCATTGCCGCGCTCGGGGCGGTTCAACGTCACCGTCGCGATGCCGCGCGGATCGATTGCCACAAGCACGGGGTCCAAAAGCCCGGGCGGCGCCATGATCGTCTCCCCCCAATGTCGTTGGAGAGAAATTGCCCCACGCACCTTGCAACGGCAAGTCGCTTCACGCCGACGCGAAAAAGCGGCAAAGTGTTCGGCTATGGCCTTCGTCGGACAAATTCACGGCAGTTGTGTCGCGCGGGATGGCGCGGGGGTGCTGCTCCTTGGGCCGAGCGGGTCTGGCAAATCCGACCTCGCCTTGCGGCTGATCGATCGCGGTTTCGTTCTCGTCGCCGATGACCGGGTGGAGATCGCGGCCGGTATCGCCCGCCCGCCGCCGGCATTGGCCGGGCTGATCGAGATTCGCGGCCTTGGCATCGCCCGCCTCCGCCACGCGCCGGAAGCGCGGCTCGCGCTGGTGGTCGAACTCGGCGTTGCCGAGCGTCTGCCAGCGCCGGCGGACGACACCCGCCTCGCTCTGCCGCGGATCACCCTTGATGCGCGCACTACCTCGGCGGCCCAGCGCGTCGCCCTCGCGCTGGACGCGGCATGCGCGCGGCTGGTTGTCATCGCCGGGGCCTTCGCCACGCCCGAACGTGGCGTGGCACTGCCATGAGCCGGCCCCCAGCCGCGTCTCCCTCGGCTTCACCCCGGCTGCCCGCCGGAGACCGGCCGCCACGGCGGGTGGTGCTGGTGAGCGGCCTTTCCGGGGCGGGAAAATCCTCGATCCTGCATACGCTCGAGGATCTCGGCTATGAGGCGGTCGATAATCCGCCGCTTGCGATGCTCGCCGATCTGGTGGCGCGCAGCGAGGGCCCGCTCGCCATCGGCGTCGATGCGCGCACCAGCGGCTTTCGCGCCGCTTCGGTTCTGCGCACGCTGGAGACGCTTCAGCGCAACCCTGACCTGCGAATCGAGCTGGTCTTCGCGACCGCCGAGGAGGGCGTTCTCCTTCGCCGCTATACCGAAACCCGGAGACGCCATCCTTTGGCCCCCGAGGGCCGGGTCAGCGACGGCATCGCGGCTGAAACCGCGCTCCTCGCGCCGCTGCGCGCCCGCGCCGATTTGCTGATCGATACCAGCGACTTGCCACCCGGGGCGCTCCGCACGCTGATCGAGGAACGCTTCGCCGCCGGCATCGATCTCGGGCGGGGGCTGGTGGTCTCGCTGATTTCGTTTGCCTATCCGGCGGGCCTGCCGCGTGAGGCCGATCTGGTTTTCGATGCGCGGTTTCTGCGCAACCCCCATTACGACCCGGCGCTTCGCCCGCTCACCGGGCGCGATCCGGCGGTCAGGGCGTATATTGAAGCCGACCCCGACCATGCCACATTTCTTCAGCAGGTGAACGCGATGCTCGCGCTGCTGTTGCCCCGCTTCGTCGCGGAGGGAAAAAAATACGCGACCATCGCCGTTGGGTGCACGGGTGGACGGCACCGCTCGGTTCATCTAATCGAGACAATCGCCGCCTATCTTGGTGAGCAAGGCTGGAGCGTCACGCGCACACATCGGGAGTTGGCCCGTGCCGAGGCAACGGATGGCCGCCCCGCCCAACCATCCGCCGGCCGTG
Source organism: Pseudomonadota bacterium (assembly GCA_021798915.1). GTDB lineage: Bacteria > Pseudomonadota > Alphaproteobacteria > Acetobacterales > Acetobacteraceae > Acidibrevibacterium. The sequence continues at coordinate 16,317 of JAJZBM010000041.1, read as the reverse complement.
CCGGCCCGGCTGATTTTTCCAGGCGCAGGAGGCCTGAACGCGATCATGGGTAGAGTGTTATGATCGGCTTGGTGCTGGTCACCCACGGCCGTCTGGCCGAGGAATTCCTTGCCGCCATGGAACATGTGGTCGGGCCGCAGAAAAACGTCGCGACGATTTGCATCGGACCCGACGATGACATGGAGCATTGTCGCGGCGATATCCGGGCTGCGATCGAGTCGGTCGATCAGGGCGACGGCGTCGTCATGCTGACCGATATGTTCGGCTCGACGCCGTGCAATCTCGCGCTATCGATGCTCGACCGCCAGCGGCTCGAAGTGCTCTCGGGCATGAATCTGCCGATGCTGGTCAAACTCGCGCAGTTCCGCGACCAGAAACCGCTCGCCGAACTGGTCGCCGGCGCCCAGGAAGCCGGACGAAAATATATCACCGCCGCGCCGCATGCGACGCCGGCCGCGATCGTGCCGATCCCTGCCACCTGTAATGGCCACGATGCCGTGTCTCCTATCAGCAATGACCGCCCAGGCTGACGATCCCGATGCCGTGCCCTCCGATGCCGTTTCGAATGAGACGACATCGGGGGGCGATGGCCCCTCCTCGCCGGTTCCGGTGCTCGCCCGTGGCGTCGTGATCCGCAACCGCCGCGGCCTCCATGCCCGCGCCGCCGCCCGCTTCGTGACCCTCGCCGAGCGTTTCGGCGCCGCCATCGAGGTCGCGAAGAATGGTCAGGCGGTCTCCGCGCGCTCGATCATGGGGCTGATGATGCTCGGCGCCGGGATCGGGGCGTCTCTTGAGCTGCGCGCCGAAGGCTGGGACGCGAAGGAAGCGCTTGACGCTTTGGCGGCCCTGGTCGAATCCGGATTTGATGAACAGGACTAAACCTCCGTCCGCGGTCCCCGCCGCCAAACCTTCGCCCACCAAGACGGGCGCCGGCCGCGCCCGCGCCGTCAAATCCCGGGATGGCAAAGCCGGCGTCGCCACCGCGACCAGCCCCGCCGAGCGGCGGCTGAGCGGCATCGCCATCGTGGAAGGGGTCGCGATCGGCCCGGTCTTCGGCGCCGTCGAGCCCGAGATCAAGCCGACGCCGCGGCGGATCCAGGCTGCCGACATCGAGGCCGAGCGCAGCCGGCTGGACGCTGCCATCACCCAGTCGAAGAAGCAGCTCGTCAAGCTCCGCGCCCGCCTCGACATGCTGCCCGAGGAAAGCCAGGCGGAAATCGCGCCGTTGATCGATGCCTATCTCCAGATGCTCGGCCCATCGCGGCTGACCCGCGGCATGCGCCAGCGTATCGAGGAAGGGCTGGTCGCGGCGGAAACCGCGGTGCATGACGCGGGCGAGGCAATGGCGACGGCGATCACCGCGCTGGCCGATGAAGGCGGCGAGCAGCGGGCGAGCGCGCGCCGCCACGCCGACGAGGTGCGCGAGATCAGCCGCCGCCTGATCCGCAATCTCACCCGCCAGCCGTTTCGCAGCTTTGCCGCTTTGCCGGCCGGGGCGGTGTTGGTGTGCGAATATCTTCGCCCCGCCGATGTCGCGCTGCTCGATCCGGCGCGCCTCGCCGCCGTCGCCGCCGATGAGGGCGGGGCGGACGGCCATACCGCGATCATGCTGCGGGCGCTTGGTGTGCCATCGGTGCTCGGGGTCGCCGAACTGACCGCCGCGGCGCCGCCCGGAACTCTCGCGATCGTCGATGGTGGCAAGGGCGAGGTGATCCTCAACCCGACCCCGGCGACGCTCGCCGAGGCGCGCCGGGCGGTGACCAGCTTTGCCCGCCAGCGCCAGCAATGGGCGCGGCTCAAACGCCTGCCGGCGATCACCACCGATCACCAGGAGGTGGAACTCCAGGCCAATCTCGAACTCCCCGCCGAGCTGCCGCTGATCGCCCAGGCGGGGGCGGCGGGGATCGGGCTTTTACGCTCCGAATTCCTGTTCATGAACCGCGAGCGCATCCCCAACGAAGACCAGCAGACCGAGATCTATCGCGGCATCATCGAGGCGATGGGCGGCGATCCGGTGACCATCCGGGTGCTCGATTGGAGCGGGGAGAAGGAGATCGACGCGCTCATCGCCGAAGGTCTGGTGCCGGATCTGCCGCCCGAAAATCCGGCGCTGTCGGTGCGTGGCCTGCGGCTTTTGCTGCGCCAGCCGGATCTGTTCGAAACCCAGCTCGCCGCCATCCTGCGCGCAGCCTGCGCCGGCCCGGTGCGTATTCTTTTGCCGATGGTGACGACGATCGCCGAACTTCGTCTCGCCCGCGAGGTGTTCGAACGCGTGGTGCGGCGTCTCCGCCGGCGCGGCGAGCGCCTGCCCGAGCCGCTGCCGCCGCTCGGCATCATGATCGAGACCCCGGCGGCGGCGCTTTCTGCGGATGCGCTGGCGCTGGAGGCGGATTTCTTTGCCATCGGCAGCAATGACCTCACCATGTACACCCTCGCCGTCGATCGCGGCGAGGCGATCGTCGCGCCGCTCTATGATCCCCTGCATCCGGCGGTGCTGCGCTTGATGCAATTCGCGATCGAGGCGGCGCTGCTGCTCCGAAAGCCGGTCTCGGTCTGTGGCGAGCTGGCGGCGAACCCGAAATTCACGCCGCTCCTGCTCGGTCTCGGTCTGCGCAGCTTCAGCATGAATTCGAGCGCCGTGCCGCGCGTCAAGCAGGCGGTCCGCCAAGTGAGCGCCGAGGCCTGCGCCCGCTTCGCGCGGCGCGTGATGGAGCAAAACGACTCCTCGCTGATCGACGAACTGCTCTCGGAATTCGCCGAGGCCAACGAATAGGCCGGCACGCCGCCAGGGCCTCCACGCTCGCGAGCCAAGCGCCCCGCGGGTGGTGGGTCAGTTTGAATGTCCGGCTGGGGTAGGTTGCTGCCGGTCTATTTTTCAGTGCCCGTCTTCACCTCTCGATGATCAAAAATGGTTCAAAAAATAGTGCCGCATGCTATAATTAGTGATGGAAATAGGGGTGGAGGCCGTCGGTCATGGGCGCATCTATTGCCACGGTGATTACAGCGCTAATCACAGGTTCTTTGGGACTGATCGGGTCCGTCATTTCGGGCATATTGGTTGCCCGCATATCTAAACGGGTTAAAAAGCTCGAGTTATCTTACCGATTTGACTAGGATAGACGCAAATCGTTGATTGCGTTTTACGACGCTATGGGTGGAAAATCCCCTGGACAAGACGTGGTTAACAGAATTCAGTTTGGAAGCGGCCAAGTAAACCAAGCAGAGCTGGACCGCGCATTTTTGTCAGAGATCGAATTTTTGGTAGCGATTCGTGATTTATACGACCAGAATAGGCACTTCCTAGGCAAAGCACGGCGGCAACGGCTCGATTCGATGTTGCGTGATGTTCAGAATATGCAACCCTCGTCTCGTCAGGATAAGGACTTCGAGCAAAAGGAAAAAGAATTTTTCCTTGCTATGGCCAAATTCGCCGAGGAGGCTCGTGAGGTCACGAAGCAAGAAATTGATAGTCTCACGGAAAGGCTCTCGAACGGATAATGTAGCGTTTCCGATCCCGGCGCTGTCGCCAAACCGCCGCCTCCTCAGTCAAACGCGCCTCCAAGCCTTTCGTGCCGCAACCTTCCGCCTTCGGCCGGCGCCGCCTATATAGCCGGGATGCAGACGTCGTTCGTAAAGATGCATGGGCTCGGGAATGATTTCGTCGTCATCGACCGGCGCGCCCAAAACCTCGCCCAGCCCTTCTCCCTTGGGCCGGATGCGGCGCGGCGGATCGCCGATCGTCAACGCGGAATCGGCTGCGACCAGATCATCCTTCTCGATCATGCCGAGGGCGCCGCTCTCTTCATGCGCATCCTCAACGCCGATGGCTCCGAGGCCGGCGCCTGCGGCAATGCGACGCGCTGCATCGCCGAGCTTTTGTTTCGTGAAACCGCCGATCGGGCGCCGGTGATCCGCACGCTTGCCGGCGATCTGCCCACTTGGCGCGAGGCCGATGGCCGGATCACCGTCGATATGGGCGCGCCGGCGCTGGCGTGGGACGCGATTCCGCTCGCCCGCCCGCTCGATACCCTGCATCTGCCGCTCGCCCTCGGCCCGCTCGCCGATCCCGCCGCCTGCAGCATGGGCAACCCGCACGCGACGTTTTTCGCGCGCGACATCGCGGCGCTGCCGATCGCCGAACTCGGCCCGGCACTGGAACACGACCCCCTGTTTCCCGAGCGCGCCAATATCGGCATCGCCGAGATCCTGGCCCCCGATCGCCTCCGCCTGATCGTCTGGGAGCGGGGGGCGGGGCGCACGCTCGCTTGCGGCTCGGGTGCCTGTGCGGCTCTCGTCAACGCCCATCGCCGCGGCTTGGCGGGGCGGCGCGCGACGCTGGTGCTGGATGGGGGCGAGATCGGGATCGCCTGGCGCGAAGACGATGGCCACGTGCTGATGACCGGCCCCGCTGCAATTGCCTTCCACGGCACGATCGATCTCGCCACCACCGCCGATCTCGCCACCGCATGAGCGCCGACATTCTCACCTTCGGCTGCCGCCTCAACGCCTATGAGAGCGAGGTGATGCGCGGCCATGCCGCGGCACTCGCGGATACCGTCATCGTCAATACCTGCGCCGTCACCGCCGAGGCCGAGCGCCAGGCGCGCCAGGCGATCCGGCGCCTGGCCCGCACCCGGCCGGAAGCGCGCATCATCGTCACCGGCTGCGCGGTGCAAACCGATCCCGCCGCCTGGGCCGCCCTGCCCGGGGTTGCCAAGGTGCTCGGCAATCTCGACAAACTGCGCCCCGAAAGCTTCGCCGAGACGGCGCCGAGCGCGGTTTCCGACATCATGGCGGCGCGCGAGACGGCGGCGCATCTGGTCACCGATTTCGCCGGCCGCACCCGCGCCTTCCTCCAGATGCAGCAGGGCTGCGATCACCGTTGCACCTTCTGCGTCATTCCCTTCGGCCGCGGGCCGAGCCGGAGTGTCGCGCTCGGTGCGCTGGTCGCCGAGGCGCGGGCGCAGGTCGCGGCGGGGTTTCAGGAAATCGTCCTCACCGGGGTCGATCTCGCGAGCTTCGGCGGCGATCTGCCGGGGCGGCCGAGCCTCGGCCAGGCGGTCCGGCGGCTGCTCGCCTTGGTGCCGGACTTGCCGCGGCTCCGCCTCTCCTCGCTCGACCCGGCGGCGATCGATGACGATCTCTGGCGGCTCCTCGCCGAGGAGCCACGGCTGATGCCGCATCTCCATCTCTCGCTGCAAGCGGCGAGCGACCTCATCTTGAAACGCATGAAGCGCCGCCACTCGCGCGCCGGGGCGGAGGCGGTGATCGCGCGGGCACGCGCGCTCCGCCCCGGCATTGCGATCGGCGCCGATCTCATCGCCGGCTTCCCGACCGAGGACGAGGCGCTGTTCGCCGAGACCCTGGCTTTCGTCGAGGCGATGGAGATCCCCTTCCTGCATGTGTTCCCGTTCAGCGCCCGCCAGGGCACGCCGGCGGCGCGCATGCCGGCGACGCCCAAACCCCTCCGGCGCGAGCGGGCGGCGCGGCTCCGCGCCGCCGGCGAGGTGTCGCTCTCGCGATTTCTCACCGCTAAAATTGGCAGCCGGACGGAAATCCTGATGGAAACCGAGGCCGAGGGGTATAGCGAGCATTTCGCCCGCGCCCGTCTTGCCACGCCGTCACCGGCGGGGACGCGGGTTGCGGCGCGGATCGTCGGCGCGAGGGACGGCCATCTTCTGGCCGAGGCGCTCTGATGGCACTCGGCTTCTTCTCGCGCCTCAAGGAGGGGCTGGCGCGGAGCACGCAAAAACTTACTGGCGGTCTCGCCGGCGTGCTGACGCGGCGCAAGCTCGATGACGAGGCGCTGGCCGAACTCGAGGATCTGCTGATCGTCGCCGATCTCGGCCCGCAGGCGGCGCGCCGGGTGATCGCCGCCTTCCGCCGCACCCGCTTTGGGAAAGACATCACCGAAGCCGAAATCAAGGCGGCCTTGGCCGAGGAAATCGCCGCCATTCTCGCCCCGATCGCCCGCCCGCTGGTGCCCGATCCCGCCCATCATCCGCATGTCATCCTGGTGGTCGGGGTCAACGGCACCGGCAAGACGACGACCATCGGGAAATTGGCGCTCGCCTGGCGGGACGCCGGCTTGCGGCCGATGCTGGTCGCCGGCGACACGTTCCGCGCCGCCGCCGTCGAGCAGTTGCAGATCTGGGGCGAGCGCGTCGGGGCGCCGGTGATCGCGGGCGCGGCGAACGCGGACGCCGCCGGCCTTGCCTTCGATGCCCTGGCCCGGGCGCGCGAGGATGGCAGCGATGTCCTGCTGATCGATACCGCCGGGCGGCTGCACAATAAATCGGCGCTGATGGAGGAGTTGCGCAAAATCATCCGCGTCCTCCGCAAACAAGACGAGACCGCGCCGCATACCGTGATGCTGGTCCTCGACGCCACCACCGGCCAGAACGCCATCGAGCAGGTGCGGGTGTTCAAGGAGATGGTCGATGTCAGCGGCCTGATCGTCACCAAGCTCGATGGCAGCGCGCGCGGCGGGGTCGTGGTCGCGCTCGCGGAGACTTTCGGCTTGCCGGTTTTCGCGGTCGGCGTCGGCGAGCAGGCCGGCGATCTCCGCCCCTTCGATGCGAATGCCTTTGCCGCCGGGCTGGTCGGCCTCTGAGGCGACCCGGTTTTTTCTTCTCCCGCCCCCTTCCCGCGCGCCCCGGCCTCGGGCAGAGTTTCGGTGCCATCCCGCCAGACCCGCCCGACGTCAAGGATTCGCCGATAGATGTTCGCCTTCTTCCCCCCGGATATGAATTTCGCCCCGTCAGGCAATTTGCCCCCCTGGGGTAAAAATTTCTTCGATGTCAATGCCGTGCAGCCGCTCGGCGAGGGGTTTCATCCCTTTTTGTACCCGCTCTATCATTTCCACGCCGATACCCTCGCCGCCTGGCGGCTGCTGTCGCGCGGCGCCAGCACGCTGCTCCGCCCGCTCGCCGGGATCGCGCCTGGCGCTCTGCCGCTCGGCATGCTCGCCGGCGCCTTCGACGTGCTCGGCCATAGCGAGACCACCCACGCCCGGCCGCATTTCGACATCACCTCGACCAGCCTCGATGGCGAGGAAGTCACCGTCATCGAGGAGGAAATTCTGCACACGCCATTCGCGACCCTGCTCCATTTCCGGAAAGAAATGGGCCGCAGCCAGCCGCGTGTGCTTCTGGTCGCGCCGATGTCCGGCCATTTCTCGACCCTGCTCCGCAACACTGTCGAAACCCTGCTCCCCGATCACGACGTTTTCATCACCGACTGGATCAACGCGCGCGACGTGCCGGTCGCCGCCGGCAGCTTCGCTCTTTCGGATTTCATCGATCATCTCATCGATTTTCTCATCGCGATCGGCCCCGGCGCGCATCTCGTCGCGGTCTGTCAGCCGGCCGTGCCGGCGCTCGCCGCGGTCGCCGTGATGGCCGAGGAGCGGCATCCGGCGCTGCCGCGTAGCCTCACCATGATGGCCGGGCCGATCGATACCCGCATCAACCCGACCCGGGTCAATGATCTCGCGAATTCGCGCCCGCTCGCCTGGTTCGAACAGAACCTGATCGCCCGCGTCCCGTGGCGCCATCGCGGCGCCGGGCGGCGCGTCTATCCCGGCTTCGTGCAGCTCTCGGCGTTCGTTTCGATGAATTTCGACCGCCACGTCGCCGCCCATTGGCGGCAATGGCGCAACGTCGCCCTCGGCGATCTCGCCAAGGCCGAGGCGCATCGTGAATTCTACAGCGAATACCTCGCGATCATGGATCTGCCGGCGGAGTTCTATCTGGAGACCGTCCGCGACGTGTTCCAGGAACACCGCCTGCCGCAAGGTCATCTGACTTGGCATGGCAACACAATCGATCTCGCCGCGATCGAAACCACCCATCTCCTCGCGATCGAGGCGGAGCGTGACGATATCTGCGGCATCGGCCAGACGAGGGCGGCGCTCGACCTCTGCACCAACCTTCCCGACGGCTATAAAACCTATCATCTCCAGCCCGGTATCGGCCATTACGGCGTCTTCAGCGGCAAACGCTGGCGGAGCGAAATCTATCCCCGCCTCCAGGCGACCATCGCCGCCTGCGCGTAGGATCACGAAGCTGCGCCCTGGGCGCTCGCCCGTCTGCCCTCGGGGTTGCAATTCACGGCGCGGTGGCTGAGATTCCGCGGATGGCGGATTTTTCGTCGCGCGTGAAATGCGTGCTCGGCCCCACCAATACGGGCAAGACCTATTTGGCGATGGAGCGGATGCTCGCCCATGGCTCGGGCATCATCGGTTTTCCGCTCCGGCTGCTGGCGCGCGAGAATTACGAGCGTATGGTGGCGATCAAGGGGGTGAGCCGCGTCGCCCTGATCACCGGCGAGGAGAAGATCGTGCCGCCCGGGGCGCGGTGGTTTTCCTGCACCGTGGAAGCGATGCCGCTCGATCGGCCGGTCGAGTTCCTCGCCGTCGACGAGATCCAGCTCTGCGCCGATCCCGATCGCGGCCATATCTTCACCGCCCGGCTGCTCGCCGCGCGCGGCCTCGTCGAGACGATGTTTCTCGGCGCCGAAACCATCCGCCCGCTGATCCGCCGGCTGGTGCCGGAGGCCGAGATCGAAACCCGGCCGCGCCTTTCGCGCCTCATGCATGAGGGGGCGGTGAAGCTCACCCATCTCGCGCCGCGCTCCGCCATCGTCGCCTTCAGCGCCGAGGAGGTCTACGCCATCGCCGAGGCGATCCGCCGCCGGCGCGGCGGCTGCGCGGTGGTGATGGGGCGGATGGCGCCGCGCACCCGCAACGCGCAAGTCGCGCTCTATCAGAACCGCGAGGTCGATTTCCTGGTGGCGACGGACGCCATCGGCATGGGGCTGAACATGGATGTCGATCATGTCGCCTTCGCCGGGCTCGGCAAATTCGACGGCAGCCGGCGGCGGCGCCTCAGCGCGCCGGAATTGGCCCAGATCGCCGGGCGGGCCGGACGCGGGCTGCGTGATGGCGGTTTCGGCACCACCGCCCGTTGCCCGCCGCTCGATACGGCGCTGGTGGCGGCGATCGAGGGGCATCGTTTCGAGCCGCTGGCGCAGGTGTTCTGGCGCAATGCCGATCTCGATTTCGCCAGTCCGGCGGCGTTGCTGGAGAGTTTGCAAGCGCCGCCGCCGCGGCCGGGTCTTGCCCGCGGCAATGAGGCGAGCGATGTCGCAACGCTCGCCACCCTCGCGCGCGATCCCGAACTGCGTGCCCTCGCCGACCGGCCGGGAAGGGTCAGGCTGCTCTGGGAGGCAGCGTCGATCCCGGATTTCCGCAAGCTCGGCGATGACACCCATGCCCGCTTCGCGGCCCGCGTCTTCGCCCATCTCGTGCGCGGCGAGCCTCTGCCGGCCGCCTGGATCGCCGGACAAATCGAGGCGTTGAGCCGCCCGGAGGGTGATATCGATACCCTCATGCAGCGCCTCGCCGGCATTCGCATCTGGGCTTATATCGCGGCGCGCCCGGATTGGCTGGCCGATGCCGTGCATTGGCAGGGGCGCGCCCGCGCGGTCGAGGATCTCCTCTCGGATGCGCTGCACGAACGGTTGACGGCGCGGTTCGTCGATCGCCGGGCGACGCAGCTTCTCCGCCGGCTCGATGCCGGTGCCGGCGAGACGCTGCTCTCGGCGGTGACCGCCTCTGGCGAGGTGGTGGTCGAGGGGCACGCGGTCGGGCACATGGCGGGGCTCCACTTCGTCCCCGACCCGCGCGCGCTCGGCGATCAGCGGCGGCTGGTGGAGCGCGCGGCACGGCGGTCGCTTCCGGCCGAGATCGGGCGGCGCGTCGCGCGGCTGGCGGCGCTGCCCGATAGCGCCTTCGTTCTGACCGCGGACCATCACCTGACCTGGGAAGGGGCGCCGCTGGCGCGGCTCTTCGCCGGGGGCAGCCTCGTCCGGCCGCGCATCGTGGTCGGTGACAATGATTTCGTCTCGGGCGGCCTCGCCCTCCGTGTGCGCGAGCGCGTGACGCTCTATCTCGAACGGCGGATCGCCGCCGATTTCGCGCCGTTGCACGCCTTCCTCACCGCCGCCGACGCACCGGCGCTGCGCGGCATCGCGCATCTGCTCGGCGAAGGTTTGGGCGTCGTGGCCAGGGCGCAGATATCGGGAACGGAGATCACTGAAGAACGGATGCCGGCGCGGGTGCGCGCCCTGCTCGCCCGGCATGGCGTCGTCGTGGGGCGGTGCGCGGTCTGGCTCGCGGGGATGCTGAAGCCGCGGGCGATGGCACTCCGGGCACAGCTTCTGGCGCTGGCGCGCGGGATCGAGACGCCGCCTTTGCCGCCGCCCGGGGCGATCGCCATCGCCACACCGGCACCCTGGCCGGAGGAATTTTCCTTGGCCCTCGGCTGGCTCCCGGCGGGGCCGGTGCTGCTGCGGCTCGACATTGCCGAGCGTGTCACCGCCGATCTCGCCCGCGCGACCCGAGGCGGGCAATGTCCGCTGCCGGCCGCACTCGCAGCACGGCTCGGCGTCAAGGCGGCGCTGCTGCCAGCGGTGCTGCGGGCGCTGGGCTTTCGCGTCATCCCCGCCGCCGGCCTTCCGACCGGTTGCGCCGGGCCGCCGGCGCCGCCCTTCATTGCCGCCCGAAAGCTGCGCCCGTCACGTCCGCCGGCGCCGACCCGCTTGCGTCCGGCCACGGCCGGCGGCCCGTTCGCGGCGCTCGCGGCACTCCGCCATGGCTGAACCCGCCGCCATACCTTGGCAGCGGCTGGATAAATGGCTGTTCTGCGCGCGCGTGCGCCGCAGCCGGAGCGAGTGTGCGCGGCTGGTCGCGGCGGGATGGGTCCGGGTCAATCGCCAGATCGTGGAAAAACCCGATTTCCGCCTGCGTATCGGCGATGTCCTGACGCTGGCGCTCACGCAGGATGTCCGGGTGCTGCGGGTTGCGCATCTCGCGGCGCGGCGGCTCGGGCCGGCGCAGGCGCGGGCGCTCTATGACGAGATCGGCGAGGTGCCGTCGGTCTCTTGCGCCGACCCGGATAAGGCGGCATATCGCGGCCCATGACCTTGCCGCCGCGTACCCGGCGGCCGCCGATCGATCGAGGAGAGCGCAATGACCTACGTGGTCACGGAAAACTGCATTCGCTGCAAATATATGGACTGTGTCGAGGTGTGCCCGGTCGATTGTTTCTATGTCGGCGCGAATATGCTGGTCATCCATCCCGACGAGTGTATCGATTGCGGGGTTTGCGAGCCGGAATGCCCGGCCGAGGCGATCGTCCCCGACAGTGACGACCGCGCTGGCGCCTGGCTCGAGGCCAATCGCAACTATGCCGGGCAATGGCCGAACATCACCCGCAAAGGCACCCCGCCCGAGGATGCCGATGAGTGGAAGGACAAGCCCGGCAAGGGGGAGCTGTTCTCACCCGACCCCGGCCAGCCCTGATCCTCTCGATCTCTCGCGCTTTCGGCCCCTGACCCTTCGATCGCCCCGGCTCGCTCGGCGCGGGGCGTGACCGCCGGCGCCGTTTGTGGTAGGATGCCGTCAAGCCGCTCAGAACGCATTGCCCAGAACGCGCACTGCCCATTGCGGGGTGACCATGGCCGTGGTGACGGTCGGGGTAGGGTTCGTGCGGTATGATCGCTTGGCGTCGATTCGGTGTCGGCCGTGCGTTTGAGCCGCCGGTTCCGGGGCGCCCAAAACAACGAGGTTGGATGAATGAAACCGGCTGCGGCGGTTGCCGCTTCTCTTGAAAATGATGGCGAGATGACGCGTGCGGTCGCGCCGGAGACGGCCGACGACGACGCCAAGGCCGCCCCGGTCCGGCCCGCGCCCGTTTCCCGCAACGATGGCGGCGGCAAGCCGATGCTGCCGGCCAGGGCACCGGCCAAGGCGGAGAAATTCGTCGCCGGGGATCATGTCGTCTATCCGACGCATGGGGTCGGCAAGGTGGAGCGCATCGCGATCGAGGAGATCGCCGGGCACAAGCTGGAGCTGATCCACATCACCTTCGAGGAAAACCGGATGACGCTCCGCGTGCCGGTGGCGAAGGCGCGAAGTGCCGGGCTACGCAAGCTCGCGACCCGCAAGCTGTTCGATGAGGCTCTGGCGATGCTCAAAGGGCGGGCGCGCATCAAGCGCACCATGTGGTCGCGTCGGGCGCAGGAATATGAGGCGAAGATCAATTCCGGTGATCCGCTGGCGGTGGCCGAAGTGGTGCGGGATCTGCGCCGCAATGCCGGCCAGCCCGACCAGAGTTTCAGCGAGCGGCAGATTTTCGAGGCGGCGCTGGATCGCCTGGCGGCGGAGCTGGCGGCGCTCGACAAGACCGACAAGCCGGCGGCGCTGGCCAAGCTTCTCGCTATTCTGGAGATCACCGATACGCGGCCGCCGATTTGATTTTTCTTTACGTCCGCGATTTTAGAGCGATTTCCCCGGAATCCGGTGGCGGAAGGCGAGGGCTTCGGCGATGTGTTCACGCCGCACGGTCGCCGCGCCGGCAAGGTCGGCGATGCTGCGCCCGACCCGCAGGATGCGGGTGAACCCGCGCGCCGAGAGGCGCAGCTTTTCTGCTGCCTGTTCAGCGAAGGCGCGCGCCTCGGCGGCGAGGGTGATGGCGCCGGGCTCGATTTCGGCGTTGATCGCGTCGCCGCGTTCGCGCTGACGGTGACGCGCCGCGGCGATCCGCGCGGCGACGGCGGCCGAGCCTTCACCGGTCGGGGCGCGCGAAAGTTCGGCCGGCGAGACCGGCTGGACCATGACGGTGAGATCGATGCGGTCGAGCAGCGGGCCGCTGATGCGGTTGAGATAGTCCTCCCCGCAGCGCGGCGCGCGCGAGCATTCGCGGGTTGCGTCGCCGAGATGGCCGCAACGGCAGGGGTTCATCGCGGCGACGAGCTGGAACCGCGCGGGATAGGTGATATGCGCGCTGGCGCGTGAGACGGTGGTGCGCCCGGCCTCCATCGGCTGGCGCAGCGCCTCCAACGCCGGGCGGGGAAATTCCGGCAATTCGTCGAGAAACAGGACGCCGCGATGGGCGAGCGAGACCTCGCCCGGCCGGGCCCGCTGGCCGCCGCCGGTGAGCGCCGCCATGGAGGCGGAATGGTGCGGCTCGCGATAGGGCGGGCGCATGACGAGTCGCCCCTCCTCGAGCATCCCGGCGACGGAATGGATCATGCTGACCTCGAGCGCCTCCGCCGGGGTGAGATCGGGGAGAAGGCCGGGCAGCCGTGCCGCAAGCATCGATTTGCCGCCGCCCGGCGGGCCGATGAGGAGCAGGTTATGCGCCCCGGCGGCAGCGATTTCGAGGGCCCGGCGGGCGCTTTCCATCCCCTTCACATCGGCGAGATCGGGGCCACCGACGGCCACCGGCGGCATGGCGGGGGCGGGCGGGCCGAGCATTTGCGTGCCGCGGAAATGGTTGATCAGCGAGAGGAGATCGGCTGGCGCGACGATGTCGATCTGTCCCGCCCAGGCGGCCTCGCCGCCTTGCGCGCCCGGGCAGATCAGGCCGAGATCGAGCGCCACCGCCGCGATCGCCGCCGGCAACACCCCGGCGACGGGATTGAGCCGGCCATCGAGGGATAACTCGCCGAGCGCCGCGAACTGCGCCATCTCCTCGCCTGGCAGCACTTCCATCGCGGCGAGCACGCCGAGCGCGATGGGAAGGTCGAAATGGCTGCCCTCCTTGAGGAGATCGGCGGGCGCGAGGTTGACGATCACCCGCTTGGGCGGCAGCGCGAGACCCATTGCGGTGAGGGCGGCGCGTACCCGCTCGCGCGCCTCGCCGACCGCCTTGTCGGGCAGTCCGACCACCAGGAAGGAAGGAAGCCCGGGCGCGATCTGTACCTGCACCTCGACCGGCACCGCCTCGATCCCGGAAAACGCGAAGGAGGGGATACGCGCGATGCTCATCGGGGATGGATCGAGCGCCAGGCCATGGGCCGAGGTCGGGAAAAATGACGGATCACGCCTCTTTCCTGCCCTATCACGGCCGCTCTCGGCAAGCGAATTGACGCCGGGCGCAGGGGCGATCGGGGGAAAAGAAAGAAGGCTCCTGCCTCCCCACTAAAGGCTTGCTTTCGGAAACCGTCCCTGGTTTGGGGGCAGGTTGCCCAGAAGATGTCCTCCGCCGCGATGAGTTCGAGCGCCCGTTCGATCGAGAGTCTGGCCGGGCCGAGCGGGCCAACTCGCGGCGCCACTCTCCTCTGGCCGGTGGTGCGGAACTGGAGTGCAGGCCGGCCGTTGATCTCGCGCTCGATGGCGAAGATCGCATCGATCTGTCGCACCGCCTCGACCGTAAGCGGCGCTCTTCCCAGTTCGGACAACTCAAAGAACTTGCGACGGCTGTGTGCCCAGCAGCCCGTTTCGAGCTCCGGCATGGGCTGACGCGCAGCGTCATAGAAATCGTTGTATGCGCTTGACATTGGGAATTCAGCTAATTACCCTATCGATGGGCGAGTTACAAAAAATTCTGCCGCAGGGGAACCAAGCACTCGGCGTGGGCAATGTCTACACGCAGGAGAGGTAATGCTTACCGCACGGGGACGGTCCAGCACCGATGCGCCGTGGCGCGTGGGGGTGCTTTTTTCTTATACCGGCTACATGGCGCTGATCGAGGAAACGCAGCTTCGTGGCACGCTCCTCGCGGTCGATGAAATCAACGCACAAGGCGGTGTGAATGGGCGAGAGATCCTGCCCATTCTCTATGATCCAGCGTCGGATCCCGCTACCTGCGGGCGCTACGCCAAGAAGCTAATGATTTCGGACAACGTCACCATGATCTTCGGCTGCTACACCTCGAGCAGCCGCAAGGCGGTGCTGCCGATAGTGGAGCGGCTGAACGGCCTGCTTTGGTACCCGACCATCTATGAAGGGTTCGAGCTTTCCCCGAACGTGATCTACACCGGCGCTGCACCCAATCAAAACAGCGTTAAACTTTGCCGATATCTTATGCGGAACTACGGAACGCGGTTTTATTTCATTGGCTCCGATTACATTTATCCGCGCGAATCGAACCGGATCATGCGTGAAGTGGTATGCCGGCACGGAGGCCGGGTGGTTGGCGAAACCTATCTCGGCTTGCGGGCGCTGCGCGGCGATTTCCGCCCGGTGATGCGCGAGATCAAGGAATTGCAGCCTGACGTGATTTTTTCCACGGTCGTTGGCGACGCTACCACATACCTCTATCAGAGCTACGCCGATGCCGGGTTTAATCCCAAGGTAATGCCGATTGCCAGCCTCACCACAACGGAAACCGAAATCTTTGCGATGGGGTTTGATGTTGGTGAATATCATCTGACTGCCGCACCGTATTTTCAAAATCTTCCTGGCAACAGCAATGAGCTTTTTGTTCAGAAATATAAACGACGCTATGGCGATGATCAGCCGACCAATATGTGCGCCGAAGCGGCCTATTTTCAGATGCATATTTTTGCCAAAGCGCTTGCTGCGACCAATTCGACGGACCCGGAAATCCTTCGTCCGATGGTGCTCGGCTCCAATTTCGAGGCGCCGCAGGGAAAGGTGACGATCAATGCCGCGAGTCACCATACCGACCTCTGGACGCGTATCGGGCGCGCGAACCGGCATGGCCAGTTCGATCTGATCGAGCAATCTATGTCGCCGGTGACGGCCGATCCCTTCTTGCTGGCCTATTAGGAGTTGGCAATGACGGGCGGTAGGCAAGTCTATCCAAATGAAGTGGTTAACATCGACATTGTGGTGGCCACTGCGCGAGACAGTTCCAGCGACGCGCTGTTGCGCGACCTGCAGCGCATGCACAATCGCGTAAAATATATATGGCCAGTGCCGGAGACGCTGCCCTCTGATACCGATGTGATTTTTTGTGACCTGCTGCCCGATTTGCCGTCGCGTCTTCCCTGGCTGCCAGGTGAGCCGAAAGCGGCGCTGGTGGTTTTGATGGCGCCGGGCATGACGGTCGATCTTGATCTTCTGCGTAAGACCGCTCCGGAGGCGGTGCTGCATCGCCCCTTTTCAACGGTAGCTCTGCAGTCGAGTTTACTCCTGGCCCGCTCGCGCTTTACTTATGAGCGGCGGCTCCGCAGCCGATTGGAGAAGCTGGACGGCATGCTGCGGGCGATGCGCAGTGTCGAACGGGCAAAGACCATCCTGATGAACGCACGTAGGCTCGACGAGGATGAGGCATATAGCTTTCTCCGCCGACAGGCGATGGAGCGTCGGGTATCGGTCGGAGCGATCGCTGCAGCGATCGTTGACGCCAACGACCTGATAGGCTAAATAGTTCAAAGAACGGTGCTTAGGCACTAGTACTGCGATTCGGAATTGGTGATCAAAACGTAGGTTGGGCAGGAGCGTCTGGCAGCGAGTAGGAGGGGCGGGGTAGAAGAGCCGGGTCAAGTCTCGGAGCGGCGGTG
>JAJZBM010000040.1 GCA_021798915.1 Pseudomonadota bacterium | reverse complement strand
CGGGAGCCGTCAAGGGATTCCCAATATTATTATGGCACTACAAATAAAATCCAAACTAACTCTACGCAATATCAGTGCGTTACGATATTTCATTGCGAATTATGAGTGATTTGGCGCTAAAGATGGGCTAACGATTTCCCCCGGCTTCTCGACAGGGCAGTGCCGCAGGCACTGCCCTACGGATAGACGTTTTTTGGTTCTTTTTTTCAAAAAAGAACCGTTTTCTTCTATTTCTTAAAAAACCTCACTGAGCGCGATCGCGGCGCGGCAGCCGGTTTTGATCGCCGCCGAGAGCAGGCGATAGGCCGGCGCCTGTTCCGCTTCATGGGCGAGGCCGATATCGCGGTGTTCCAACTCCTCCGCCCGGAAGGCTTCGATGGTATCGCGAAGCGGCGTCTCCTCGGGCCCGAGCGCCGCCGCCTGGCGGGCGTAATGGGCGTCGATCGCTTCCTCGACGGCGACCGTGCAGGCCATCGCGGCGCGCTCGCCGAGCGCCGCCGTCGCCGCGCCGAGCACGAAGCCGGCGAGATGCCAGAGCGGCAGCAGCGCCGTCGGCCGCACCCGGCGCGCGGCGAGCAGGGCGGCGAAGGTGTCGAGATGGTGCTGTTCCTGCGCCTGCATATGGGCGAGCAGGGCGTCGGTCTCCGGCCGGCGCAACACCGCGCGCTGGCCGGTATAGATGCGGAGCGCGCCATATTCGCCGGCGTGATCGACGCGGAGCATACGCGCGATGGCGCTGGCCGGCGGCGGATCGCCGGGGAGATGTCCGGGAGGGAGCATGTTCTCGCTCATCGTTTGATTTTCCGGGTGTGGTGGAGATGGATCAGGATGACACCCCCCAAACCCAGCGCGTAGAGCAAATTCATCGCCGCCATCGAGAGTGGCACGAAGGGGATCAGATAAGTCGGCTCGTCGCAGGGCTTGGCGGGCCGCATCGGCATTTGCGTGAGCCGCGCCGCGATCGAGCCGCTGAGATGCGGGGCGGCGCATTCGGGCAGCGGGCTCGGCCAGAGATGCCACTCGACCCCGACATGGACGATCGCGATAGCGGCGTCACCCAGCACCACCAGGGCGAGTGCGGCGAGCAGCCAGCGCGCCGGACGCCGCGGCGTCAGGAGGGCGAGAATCCCGAGCCCGATCGCGATGCGATAGGGCCAGCGTTCGACGAGGCAGAGCGCGCAGGGGACGAGCCCGCCGAGCCGCTCGCTCGCGATCGCGACGCCGAGGGCGAGCGCGGCTGCGAGGAGCGCGAACAGCGCCGCGCGCCTAGTGTGGTGGCTGGGCAAGCCAGGCCTCGAAACGAAGGGCAAGCCGGTCGCCGTTCTGCTCCCAGAAATTTTCATCGAAGGCGAGCGCGGTCTTGAGGTTGGCTGGGTTGCTCGGCACCTGCCCGCGGCGCTCGGGCGGGATTTGGTCGAGCGCGCCCTTGGCGAGCGGGCCATAGGCGGTCGCTGCGAACAGCCGCGCCTCGGCGGCCGGATCGCCGGCGAGGGCGAGGAATTTCTGCGCGAGCGCGGTGTTGGGCGAGCCGGTGACGATCGCGAAGCTTTTGACACGGTACAGGCTTTCGCTCCACTGCACGCCGAAATGATGCGCGCCCTCGCGGTCCGCCGTCACCACCTCGGCGCTCGGCGCCATCGTCATCAAGACCTTGCCCTCGCCGAGAATGCGTGTCGCCTCCTCGGGTTTTTCCCACCAGACGATATAGGGGCGCAATTGATCGAGTTTGCGGAAGGCACGTTTGATGCCATCCTCGGTGCGGAGCATGGCATAGACATCACCGGCCGCGACCCCGTCGGCGAGCAGGGCGAATTCCAGCGTCATCCGGGGATCGCGGCGCAAGCCGCGCTTGCCGGGATATTTGGCGACATCCCAGAAATCCGCCCAACTCGGCGTGCCTTGTAATTTTTCGTTGTCCCAACTCAGGACGACGCTGGTCAAGAACGCGCCGACGCCGCAATCATCCGCCGCCCAGGCGGGGTAGCGTTCGCGCCCTCCGATCGCGTTCCAATCGAGTTTTTGCAGCATCCCGCGCGCGCAGCCCTCCTCGAGCACCGGCGCCGTCACCAGCACCACGTCCCAGGGCGTGAACAGGCCGGCGTTGCGGACGAGATCGGCATAGTCGCCATCCCAGGACAGGCCGGTCGCATTGACGCCGGCGGCAGCGGCGAAGGGGGCAAGATAGACGTCTTTCAGGGCCGCGATCGGCGCGCCGGGGGGGGCGGCGAGGGTGAAATCACGCGCTTCCGCCGCCGCCGCGTAAGGCTGCGCGCCGCCGAGCAGGATAACGGCGAAAAAAATTCCGATGCCGCGCGCGACCCCCCGCATCGCCGGCGTGATCATGCCGCATCCGCCGATGGGCGGGCGGCATAGATGCGCGCATGCGGCGCCGCCCAAGCGATGGCCATCTCGCGTCCCGGCTGTAACCCGCGCAGCGCCGCACTCGCGGGACGGGTAACGATGATATCGGTGCCATTGCCGAGGGAGGCGAAAAGTCTGGTTTGCGCGCCAAGCGGGATCATTTTACACAACATGGCGGAAAGCGCCCCCTCCCCCAACTCTTCGGCGGCCACCGCCGCAACGGCGATCCGCTCCGGCCGAACCATGAGCAGGCAGCGTTGCCCGATCGTGATGCTCTCGGCAAGGGAGCCGCTGACGATCGTGCCGCATTCGAGCCTGACACGCGCGATATCGTCCTCGTTCTCGACCAGGACGCCACTCAGCACATTGGCCTCACCGAGTGCTTCGGCGACCGCGAGACTGGCCGGGGCATCGTAGAGAATTTGCGGCGGCGCGATCTGCGCGATCCGGCCCTCATGCAGAACCAGGGCGCGATCGGCGAGGGCGAACACACTTGCCGGGGTGCGCGCCGCGATCAGGGTGGTAAGGTCCGCCGCCGGGCCGCCACGCAGCAGGGTCGCCAGCATCTGGCGTTCGGGCTCGGGAAACCCCTCGTCCGGCTCGGCGATCAGCAGCAGTTTCGGCGCGACGATCATGGCATGCGCCAACGCGGCGCGAAACCGCTCGCTCGGCGTCAGCGCGTGGCCGCGTTTGGCGCCGCATTCGGCGAGACCGACGAGGGCGAGGATGCGCGCGACCCGGGCGGCACGAGCGGCGCCGGAGAGGGGCTGGCCGGCCAGCGCCGCCGCGACATAGGCGGAGAGGCGGCGGAAGCGCGGCAGCACGATCCGCGCCGGGAGATGGCCGAAGCCGCGCCGCCGCGCCGGGGTCGCCTGCAGACGGCGGCCGTTGACGATGATGTCGCCGCGCGCCGGGCGCAGGTTTCCGGCGACCATGGCGAGCACAGCGCGCGCCGCCTCGCCGTCGCGCGCCAGCAGACAGAGTTTCTCCCCGCGCGCCGTGGCGAGGGAGAATTCGGCGAGCCCGCCGGCCGCCAGCGCATCCGGTGGCGCGAGACCGCGAAGATCGAGGAATGCCGCGGCCTCGTTCACGAAAGCGTTCACCCCGGAGGCGGGGTCTTGGGCAGAGAGGGTCATTGACTGCATCGCAAGGAGGGTTTTCGTATGGGCTGGCAAGGGAAGGCAACCGTCCTTCGCCAATTGTTATGTTTTCGTTACATAAAAGCCGCGGAGATCACGCCATGAGCAACGCCAAACCGGCCGAGGACGCCGCCACCGAAATCGCGCGGCTGCGCGCCGAAATCGAGACGCTGCGCGCCGCGGCCGGAGAAAAGGCACAGCAGACGGCGCGCCGTGCCGAGGCGCTGGTGCAAGAGATGGGGGAGGCGGTCTGCCAGCAATCCGAACTGGTCGCGGCAAAAATACGTGAGCGCCCGCTGACCGCGCTTTTGCTCGCGGGGCTGGCGGGGTTCGTCATCGGGCGCCTCGCGCGCCACTGAGATGGCGCGCATCCTCCGCCTCGCGCGCATCGCCCTGGCGGCGGAAGGACTGCGTTGGCGGTTGCTGCTCCGCTTGCGCGTCCGCCAGGGGATACTGATCGCGGCAGCGTTGATCTTTTTTCTGTTCGCACTCGCGCTCGGCCATGTGGCGGCGTTTTTCTGGCTCGCGCCGCACGCGGGTGTGATCGCCGCCGCGCTCGCGCTGGCCGGGCTCGATCTCGTGGTCGCGCTCGGGCTTTTGCTCGCCGCGCGCGGAAATCAGCGACTGGCGGCGGAGGCGGAAGCGTTGCGGCGGGCCGCACTCACCGAACTTCGCGCCGACGCTCCACGTCTCCTGCTCGATACGCTCCTCCGTCAGTGGCGGCGGACGGGGCGACGCTGAGCCCTCGCCTCGCGCTGCCATGCCGGCTATGAGGGACGATCGAGGAAGCATCAAGGGACGATCGCGCAATGACCGAGGCGGCAAACCTTCGCGTGTGGCACGAAGGGCGAGTGGGGCGGCTCGTTTTGGACCGGCCACGGGCGCTGAACGCGCTCGATCTCGGCATGATCAGCGGTCTGGCGGAAGCGCTGGCAAACTGGCGCGAGGCGCCGGCGGTGCAGGCGGTGCTGATCACCGGCGCCGGCGAGCGGGCCTTTTGCGCCGGCGGCGACATTCGCGCCATGCGCGAGGCGGCGCTGGCCGGGGACGGGGTCGCGATCGAGCGCTTCTTCGCCGATGAATACGCCCTCAATGAGGGCATCGCGAATTATCCCAAGCCCTATATCGCGCTGATCGACGGCATTTGCATGGGCGGTGGCATCGGCGTCTCCGTCCATGGCGCTGTCCGGGTGGCGAGCGAGCATGCCCGCTTCGCCATGCCGGAGACCGGGATCGGCTTCTTTCCCGATATCGGCGCGAGCTATTTCCTGCCGCGCCTGCCCGGTGAGATCGGGATGTATCTCGCGCTGACCGGCGCCGAACTCCACGGGGCGGATGCCGTTCACGCCGGTCTCGCCACCCATTTCGTGCCCCGCGCGGCGTTCCCCGACCTCGAACGCGCGATCATCGCCGATGGCCCCGCCGTCATCGCCGGGTTCGCCGCCCCGCTCCCGCCCTTCGGCCTCGCCCCGCATCGGGCGCTGATCGACCGGTGCTTCGGCGAAGCCTCCGTCCCCGCGATCATCGCGGCACTGGAGGCGGCGGCGACGCCGTTCGCCGCGGAGACGCTCGCGACACTTCGCGCCCGCTCGCCCTCGGCGCTCGCCTGGTCGTTCGCCCTGCTCCGGCGGGGGGCAGAGCGGACCTTGTCCGCCTGTCTCGCACAGGAATTGGCGCTGACCCGGCGGATCACCCGCCATCCCGATTTTCATGAGGGCGTGCGCGCCATGGTGGTGGACAAGGACCGCACCCCGCGCTGGCGCCCGGCGAGCCTCGCCGAGGTCGATCCCGCCGCCATCGCCGCACTCTTCACCTGAGCGGGTGACGTGATGGGAAGTGACGGGGATGGGGGCGATCTCACGCCACTTCGTCGTTTCCTGCTCGGCGTGGGCCTGGTGCTGATCGGCTTCGATCTTCGCATCCCGATCGCCAGTCTCGGCCCGGTCCTGCCCGAGGCGGTGCGCGCGACCGGGCTTTCGCCGCTGGCGGCGAGCGTGCTGACCACCCTCCCCTCGCTTTGCTTCGGCCTTTTCAGCCCGCTCGCCCCGGCCTTCAGCCGCCGCATCGGCGCCGAACGCACGGTGCTGCTGATGCTCGCGGCGCTTACGCTCGGCACCGTGCTGCGTGGCGTCCCCGGGGGGGCGGCGCTGTTTTCGGCGCAGATTCTCGCCTGTCTCGGCATCGCCGCGATCAATGTCCTCGCGCCGGCGCTGATGAAGCGTGACTTCCAAGGCCGGACGGCCATGATGACCGGGCTTTTCACCATGTCACTCTGCGTCGGCGCGGCCCTTTCCGCGGGAGCGACGGTGCCGTTGCAGCGCCGGCTCGGCGGCTCCTGGTCGCTCGCCCTCGCCGCCTGGGCGCTGCCGGTGCTGCTCACGCTCCTGCTCTGGGCGGCGGTGCTGCCACGGCGCGGCGAGGTGGTGCGCCATATCGCGCGGCCGCGCTCACTTTGGCGCGATCGCCTCGCCTGGCAGGTGACGTTGTTCATGGGGTTACAATCGGCACTCGCCTATCTGGTGTTCGGCTGGCTCGCGCCGATCCTGCGCGATCGCGGACTGAGCCCACAAATGGCCGGCTATCTGCTCTCGCTTTCCATTCTCGGTCAGGCAGTGGTCTCGCTGGTCGTCCCCAGCCTCGCCGCGCGCAGGCGTCAGCAAAGCGGCATCGCGGTATTTTTCTCGGCGCTCGCGGTCGCCGCCCTCCTCGCCTGCCTATTCGCGCCGCCGGGTGTGCTGTGGCTGGCCGCGAGCCTGCTCGGGCTGAGCCAGGGCGGGTTGTTCGGCGTCGCCCTGATGCTGATCGTGCTGCGTGCCCACGACGCCCTGGTCGCGGCGCAGCTTTCGGCAATGGCGCAGGGGGTTGGGTATCTTCTCGCCTCGCTCGGGCCGCTGCTCGCCGGGCTGCTGCACAGCGCGACCGGTGGCTGGGCGCTGGTCGCGGTCTGGATCATCGCGATCGGCGCGGCGATGGCGTGGAGCGGGGCCGGGGCGGGGCGGCCGCTCTATGTCGGCAAGCCCCCGGAAAGCGCCGCCGCGATCACCGGCGCGAGCGCCCGGTAATCGGCTCCGCGCGAGGCGCCTTCGCGCCAGGCGAGCCCGATCGTGCGCCACGCCCCCTCGCCGCCGAGCGGGCGCAGCACCAAATCCGCCCCCGCCGTGACCCCGCCGGCGACGGCGAGTTCGGGGAGCAGCGTAAGGCCAAGCCCGCCGGCCACCATCTGTACCAGGGTATGGAGGCTGGTCGCGGCGAAATCGGCTTCGTGCTCGCCGTCCGGAGCGGCAAGCAGGCCGCAGGCGGCCAGGGCCTGGTCGCGCAGGCAATGCCCATCTTCCAGGAGAAGCAGCGATTCGGCAGCCAGCGCGGCGGCCGGCACCTCGGTGCGGGTCGCGAGCAGATGGCCGGGCGGCAGCGCGACGAGAAACCGGTCGCGCGCCACCGGCAGAACCTCTGCCCGGGTGCAATCGCAAGGCAGCGCCAGCACCAGCACATCGAGCCGCGCGTCGCGGAGGCGCTCGATGAGGCGGGGTGTGGTGTCCTCGCGCAGAAACAAGCGGAGATGCGGGAACGCGGCCCGAAGCTGCGGCATCAGCCGCGGCAGCAGGAACGGGCTGATCGTCGGGATGATGCCGAGGCGGAGCGGCCCGCTCATCGGCGCATGTGCCGAAACCGCCGCCTCGACGACATCCTGCAGCGCCGCCATCGCCATCCGCGCCCGCTCGACGAGGTCGCGCCCAAGGGCGGTGAACACCACCCGCTTGCCGATGCCACGATCGAGGATCTCGGCATCCAGCTGATGCTCCAGCATCAGGATGCCGGCCGAGAGGGTCGATTGCGTCACCGCGCAGGCCTGCGCCGCGCGGCCGAAATGCTGGTGCTCGGCGAGCGCCAGGAGATAGCGCAATTGTTGCGGCGAGGGCAGCGGGATCATCGTCGGCTCACGCGCGGGAAACGACCCCCCGCTCTATCGCACAGAGCGGGCGCGCGCGCCACGCCATCGTGACCGAGCCGTGCGCGCCTCACCGAGCGCCGCGCTTCATACCGCCAGCGCGGCCACCGCGGCATCGAGGGCGCCAGTGCCATGCGGAATGGCGGCGCGTTGAAGGCTCAGCTCCACGGCGGCGAGGGTGCCCATCACCATCGCCTCGTTGAGATCGCCGAGATGACCGATGCGAAAAACCTTGCCGCCGAGCGCGCCGAGCCCGCCGCCGAGCGAGACGTTGAAACGTTCACGCGCGATGGTCCGCACCGCTTCGGCGTCGAACCCGTCCGGCATCAGAATGGTGGTGACGGAATCCGACAGCCGTTCGGGGTTGAGGCAATAAAGCGCCGGGCCGTGATTGCCGGACCAGGCGCGCACCGCGGCGCGCACCGCGCCGGCGAGGCGATGGTGGCGAGCGAAAACGTTTTCCAGCCCCTCCTCCTCGATCAGGCGGAGCGATTCGCGCAGGCCATAGAAAAACGTCACCGGGACCGTGCCCATGAAGCTCTTGTGCGGGCGGCCCAGCATCACCGTCCAGTCGAAATAGCCGCGGGTGAGCCCGGCCTCGCGATGCGCCGCCATGGCGCGCTCGGAAACCGCGGTGAAGCTCATTCCGGCCGGCAGCATCAACCCTTTCTGGCTGCCGCCGACCGCCGCATCCACCCCCCATTCGCTCATGCGGAAATCGAAGCTGCCGAGTGAGGAGATGGTATCGACGAGGAACAGCGCGGGGTGGCGCGCGGCGTCGATCGCGGCGCGGATGGCGGGAAGCGGCAGGCAAAGCCCGGTCGAGGTTTCGTTATGGACGGCGCAGACGGCACGGATCGTCCCCTTGGTGTCGGCGCGGAGGGCTTTTTCGATCGCCGCGATCTCGGCGCCGCGCCGCGGGTCGGCGGCGATGGTCTCGACGACGAGGCCGAGCCGCGCCGCCATTGCCGCCCAGGCGTCCGAAAAATAGCCCGAGGCGATCATCAGCAACCGGTCACCGGGGGAGAAGAGATTGACCAGCGTCGCATCCCAGGCGCCATGGCCGGAGGCGGTATAGAAGAATAATTCGCCGCCTTCCTGGCGCAAAACGCGCCGCAGCCCGGCGCGGCCAGCCTCATAGACGGCGAAGAACGCCGGGTCGTTGAAATCGACCGAGGCATGGGCGGTTGCCAGCAGGATGCTGTCGGGGATGTTGGTCGGCCCGGGATTGGCAAAGAAATGGCGGCCGCGCGGCGGAAACATGGCGTGTTCACTCCTGTTGTCGTGCCCGCCCGAGGGCTCATCTCGGCAGCGCGCTGGTTTTCCAGTGCCGCTTTTTCCTGCGCGTGGTCAAGGTCGGGTTCCGCCCCTGGCTCCCGGCAAGGGTGCTGCCTTTACAATCCTTCCCGTGATGCGGGTCTGGGGGCGCTGCCCCCAGCGGGTCCAGGGCAGCGCCCTGGTTTCTTCAAGTCCCCTCCCCGGATCGCGCGCCCTATGGGCTTTCCAGCCGGGCCGCGCCAGAATGGGCAAGAGAGCTTGGCTCAAAGGGAGAGGACGCATGTCGGGTAGAAAAGTCATCATCACCTGCGCGGTCACCGGGGCGATCCACACGCCGTCGATGTCGCCGCATCTGCCGGTCACGCCGGATGAGATCGCGAGCGCCGCCATCGCCGCGGCCGAGGCGGGGGCGGCGATCGTTCATCTCCATGCCCGGGATCCGAAGACCGGCAAACCCGACCAGAGCCCGGAAGCCTTCGCCGCCTTCCTGCCGCGCATCAAGCAGGCGACCGACGCGGTGATCAATCTCACCAGCGGCGGCGCGCCCACCATGCTGATCAAGGAGCGCATCCAACCCTCGCTGACCTTCAAGCCGGAGGTCGCCTCGCTCAACATGGGCTCGATGAATTTCGGCCTGTTCCCGATGCTGGAGCGATTCAAGACGTTCAAGCATGATTGGGAGCGCCAGCATCTGGAGGGGTCGCGCGATCTGATCTTCCGCAACACCTTCGCCGATATCGAATTCGCGTTGAAAAGCCTCTCCGAGAGCGGCACCCGCTTCGAGTTCGAATGCTACGATGTCGGGCATCTCTACAATCTCGCCCATTTCCTCGACCGCAAGCTGGTGACGCCGCCGCTTTTCGTCCAAACCGTGTTCGGCATTCTCGGCGGCATCGGCCCGCATCCGGAAGACGTCCTGCACATGAAACGCACCGCCGACCGCCTGTTCGGCGCCCATTATCGCTGGTCGGTGCTCGGCGCAGGGCGCAATCAATTGCCGATCGCGGCGATGGCGGCGGCGATGGGGGCGAATGTGCGGGTCGGGCTCGAGGACAGCCTCTGGATCGGCCCCGGTCAACTCGCCGAAAGCAACGCCCAGCAGGTCAAGCGGGCGCGCCAGATCCTCGAAGGTCTCGGCCTTTCCATCGCGACCCCGGCCGAGGCCCGCGAAATCCTCTCCCTCAAAGGCGGCGACAAGGTCGCTTTTTAGTCCTGCCCATGGATCGTCTCCGGGTGAGGCGATCCATGCTCCGGACGGTCTCCGCTGGTAGGATCGCCGCATGAACGCGCCGCTCGCGCCCGAAGCACGCTGGGAAACGTCCGGCCTCGCCGCGCGGCTCAGCACCGCAATCGCCGGCGAGGTTCTGTTCGATGCCGCGAGCCGCGGCCGCTACGCGACCGATGCCTCGATCTATCAGGTGATGCCGGTCGGCGTCGTCGTCCCCCGCGATATCGCCGATGTCGAAGCGGCGATGGCGATCGCGCGCGAGGCCGGCGTTCCCGTGCTCGCGCGCGGCGCCGGCACCAGCCAATGCGGGCAGACGGTGAACCGGGCGCTGGTGCTCGATTGCAGCAAATATCTCCGCCGCATCCTCGCGATCGACCCGCAAGCGCGGACGGCGACCGTCGAACCCGGGCTGGTCTTGAGCCATCTCAACGCGGCGCTTCGCGAACACGGGCTATTTTTCCCGGTCGATCCCTCGACCCATGCCCGCGCGACCATCGGCGGGATGGCGGGGAATAATTCCTGCGGCGCCAAATCCATCCGCTATGGGCTGATGGCCGACAACGTGCTCGCGATCGAGGCCATCCTCGCCGATGGCGGGCGGGCGCGTTTCGCCGAGGACAGTGCCGAGCCGGCGGCGCTGATCGCAAGCCTGCGGGCGCTCGGCGCCGCTGAAGCGAGCGAGATCGCCGCCCGTTTCCCGCGCCAGCTCCGCCGCGTCGGCGGCTATAACATCGAGGCGCTGACGCCGGCGGCGCGCATGGCGGGGCGCGGCAATCTGGCGCGGCTTCTGGTCGGCTCGGAGGGGACGCTCGCGTTTTCGGCGGCGCTGACCTTGAAACTCTCACCGATCAAGCGGCGCAAGGTGCTCGGAATCTGTCAGTTCCGGGATTTCCGCGCCGCGATGGCGGCGACCAAGCATCTGGTGACGCTGGACCCGGAGGCGGTGGAACTCGTCGATCGCACGATGATCGATCTCGGCCGCTCGATCGCGATCTACCGCGCGACCATCGAGCGGATGGTGGCGCCGGGGACGGATTGCCTGCTCATCGTCGAATTCCACGGCAACGAAGAAGCGCCGCTGCTCGCCAAACTCGCCGATCTGGAGACGATGATGGCCGATCTCGGCCATCCCGGCGCGGTGGTCGCGGCAACCGAGCCGGCGTTCCAGGCGGCAATCGCCGAGGTGCGCGAAGCCGGGCTCAACATCATGATGTCGATGAAGGGGGATCGGAAGCCGGTTTCGGTGATCGAGGACACTGCCGTCGATCTCGCCGATCTCGCCGATTACACCGAACGGCTGAATGAAATCCTCGCCCGCCACGGCACGCGCGGCACCTGGTATGCGCATGCCTCGGTCGGGTGTCTGCATGTCCGCCCGGTCCTCAGCATGAAGGATGCGGGCGATGTCCGGCGGTTCCGCGCCATCGCCGAGGAATGTTTCGCCCTGGTCCGCGCCTATCGCGGCTCGCATAGCGGCGAACATGGCGATGGCATCGTCCGCTCCGAGTTCCACGAAGCGATGTTCGGCGCGCGCCTCGTTGGCGCCTTCGAGACGGTGAAGGACGCTTTCGACCCCAAGGGCCTTCTCAACCCCGGCCGCATCGTTCGCGCCCCACGCATGGATGACCGGAGCCTGTTCCGCACGCCCCCCGGTTATGGCCCGGATCCGGCCTTCACGCCGCAGCTCGACTGGTCCGACCACCCCGGCGGCCTGCTTGGCGCGGCCGAGATGTGCAACAATAACGGCACCTGCCGTGGCTTCGATGCCGGCGCCATGTGCCCGAGCTATCGCGCCACCCGCGATGAACAGCATCTGACGCGCGGGCGCGCCAATACGCTGCGTCTTGCGCTCTCGGGCCAGCTCGGCCCCGACGCCATGGCGTCCGATGCGCTGGCCGAGGCGATGGCGCTCTGCGTCTCGTGCAAGGCCTGCCGGCGCGAATGCCCGACCGGGGTCGATATGGCGCGGATGAAGCTCGAAGTGCTTGCCGCGCGCGCCGCGCGCCATGGGATTCCGCTTCGCACCCGGCTGCTCGCGGCGCTGCCGCGTCTCGCCCCGCTCGCGGGACGGATGGCACCCCTGGCGAACGCGCTGGCCGGGGCGCCCGCCATCCGGCGCCTGCTCGGCTTCGCGCCCGATCGCACGCTTCCCACTTTTCGTCGCGATGCGTTCCGCGATGGCGAGGCGCCGGCCGGGGATGGGCCGAAAGTCTTGCTCCTCGCTGATACTTTCAACCGCCATTTCGAGCCCGAGAATCTCCGCGCCGCGGTGCGTGTCCTGACCGCGGCGGGATTTCGGCCCAGCGTTCCGCGCGCCCCGGGCGGGGCGCTCTGCTGCGGGCGCACGGAACTGGCCGCAGGGAGGCTGGAGGCGGCGCGGCAGGCCGCATCCCGTGTCATCGCCGCCTGCGCCGGCGATGCGCCGGTGATCGGCCTCGAACCTTCCTGCCTGCTCACGCTGCGCGACGAGTTTCCGGCTCTGCTGCCGGGTGATGCGGCACGCGATCTCGCCGCGCGGGCGCGGCTATTGCCGGAATTTCTGGAGGAAGCCCGCCCGGCGCTGGCGCTCGGCCGGCGGGAGACGACGGCGCATGTCCATGGCCATTGCCATCAGAAGGCGCATGGCGCCTGGCCGGCGACGCTCGCGATGCTGGGGCGCGTCCCCGGGCTCACCGTCGCGCCGATCGCGTCGTCCTGCTGCGGCATGGCCGGGAGTTTCGGCTATCAGGCGGAAACCGCCGGAGTTTCACGGGTGATGGCAGAGGCCGCGCTGTTGCCGGCGG
This sequence comes from Pseudomonadota bacterium, assembly GCA_021798915.1. Taxonomy (GTDB): domain Bacteria; phylum Pseudomonadota; class Alphaproteobacteria; order Acetobacterales; family Acetobacteraceae; genus Acidibrevibacterium. Next base: position 6,708 of record JAJZBM010000040.1, on the reverse strand, counting down.
TGCGGCGGGCGGCGGCGGCGGATGTCATCGTCGCCGATGGCACGTCCTGCCGCCACCAGATCGCCGATCTCGCCGGACGCCGCGCGGTGCATTCGGTGCAAATTCTGGCGCAGGCGCTCGACCCGTTGGGGACATGCCCGTTGGGGCCATGACAGCGGGGAGACATGGTAGCGGGAAGACATGGTAGCGGCGGGCGGATTTGAACCACCGACCAAGGGATTATGATTCCCCTGCTCTACCGCTGAGCTACGCCGCCACGGTCGGCCCCAGATACCGCCGCCGCCGCCCCGCCGTCAACCTGGGGGGCGACGATGAAACCGCCGCCGAGCACCCGCCCGTCATCATAGAAAACGCAAGCTTGCCCGGGCGCGGCCAGCGCGGCGGCCGCCAATTTCACTTCCGCCCCGCCCCCCGGCAGCGCCCGCATGTCCGCCGGCTGCGGCGCCTCGCGGGCGCGAAGCTTCACCGCGCAGGGGATCGGCGCCGATGGCGGCGAAACGAGCCAGTTCACTTCGCGGAGACGCACCGTTCGCACCCCGGCGCCGGCGCGTGGGCCGATCACCACGCGCCGCCGCGCCGCATCCAGCGCCACCACCACCTGCCGTTCGCCGCCATCCACCGCCGCCGCGCCGAGGCGCTTGGCTTGGCCGACCGTGTACTGCGCGACCCCCTGATGCCGGCCCAGTACCCGGCCATCGCGGCTGACGATCTCACCCGGCGCATCCGCGTCCGGCCGCAACCGGGCGACCAGATCGGCATAGCGCCCATCGGGGACGAAACAGATATCCTGACTGTCGGGCTTGGCCGCAACCGGCAGGCCAAGCCGCGCCGCCTCGGCCCGGACCACGGCTTTGCTCGCCATCTCGCCGAGCGGAAACCGGCAGAACGCGAGCTGCTCGGCCGTCGTTGCGAACAGGAACCAGCTCTGGTCGCGCTCCGGATCGGCGGCGCGATGCAACTCGACCCCCGCCGCGCCCTCTACCCTCCGCACATAATGCCCGGTCGCCAAGGCTTCGGCGCCGAGATCGCGGGCGAGCGTCAGCAAATCGCCGAATTTCACGCTCTGGTTGCAGCGCACGCACGGCACCGGCGTTTCGCCGGCGGCGTAGGCAGCCGCGAAATCCTCGATCACCGCGGCGCGAAATCGGGCCTCGGCATCGATCACGTAATGCGTGATGCCGAGATGATCGGCGACCCGCTTCGCGTCATGGATATCCTGGCCGGCACAACACGCGCCTTTGCGCCCACGCGCCGCGCCATGGTCATAAAGCTGAAGCGTGATCCCGACCACCTCATGCCCGGCCTCAGCCAACAGCCCGGCCACCACCGAACTGTCCACCCCCCCCGACATCGCCGCGACCACCCTCATGACGCGCGCATGACCGGCTGGTGTTCCGAAGAAAGGCAAGGCCAGAGGCCCCGCCTCTGGACTCCGCTGGGGCCTCTGGCCCCAGACCCCCATCCTTGAGGGTTGTCCGGGAGGGGCGCGTTCGTGGGCCGGCCAATGCCTCGCAGCGCCCCTCCCGGGCAATCCTCAACAGAAAGGGTCCAGGGACTTTGGTCCCTGGCGGGGTCGAGGGGCAGCGCCCCTCGCCTTGCCTCGCTCGGAGCGCCGGCCGGCATTCACGTGTCCAGGAGATTGCGGGTGCCAGCGGGGAGACGAACGGTGAGGCCGTCGAGTGCCTCGGTCATGACGATCTGGCAGCCGAGGCGGGAGGTTTTTTCGAGGCCGAAGGCGAGATCGAGCATATCTTCCTCGTCCTCGGTGGGGGTGGCGAGTTTGCCGAACCAATCGGGATCGACGATGACATGGCAGGTCGAGCAGGCGAGCGATCCCTCGCACGCGCCCTCGATATCGACGCCGTGGCGGTGGGCGATTTCGAGCACCGAGAGGCCGAGCGGGGCGTCCACTTCGCGGCGCGTGCCATCGCGTTCGATGAAAGTCATTTTAGGCATTCTGGGGCTCGCTTTGGCGTTCGCTGTTTCGGGCATGGGCGGCGATCAGCAGGTCGGCCGCGATGTCGATGTCAGTCGCCGAGGTAAAACGTCCGATCCCGATGCGCAAGCTGCGGGCGGCGCTCTCGGGCGCGATCCCCATGGCGCGGAGCACATAGGAGGGCTCGATCGCTGCCGAGGAGCATGCCGAGCCGGTGGAAAGGCAAAGATCGGGGAGATCGGCGAGCAGGGTTTCGGCCCGCGCCCCCGGGAAGGCGAGGTTGAGATTGCCGGCGAGGCGGTGTTCGCGGCTGCCATTGACGGCAATGCCGGGGATGGCGTCCTGGAGGCGGGCGAGGAGGCGTTCGCGCAACCCGGCGAGCCGCACCGCCTCGGCGGCCATTTCGGCCCGTGCGATCCGGCAGGCCGCGCCGAAGCCGACGATGAGCGGCGCCGGCAGGGTTCCGGATCGCAAACCCCGCTCCTGGCCGCCGCCCGATAGAAGCGGCGCGAGGCGGGCGCGCGGACGATGGCGGACATAGAGCGCGCCGACCCCCTTCGGGCCATAGAGCTTATGGCCGCTGATCGACAGCAGATCGATCCCCTGTGCGACGACATCGAGGGGGATTTTGCCGGCGGCCTGCGCGGCGTCGGTGTGAAACAGCGCGCCGGCCGCATGGGCGAGGGCGGCGAGTGCGGTGATATCCTGCAACACCCCGGTCTCGTTGTTCGCCGCCATCACAGAGACTAGCAGGGTCGGCGTCGCGAGGGCGGCGTGCAGCGCTTCCGGGTCGAGCCGGCCATCGGGTTGGACCGGGAGGAACACCGGCTCGAATCCCTCCTCGGCGAGGTCACGGGTCGCTTCGAGGACGCATTTATGCTCGGTCGCGAGGGTGATCAGGCGCCGGCGCGGGTTTTCCTGGCGGGCGGCGAAGCGGGCGGCGCCCTTGATCGCGAGGTTGTTGCTCTCGGTCGCGCCGGAGGTGAAAACGATCTCGCGCGGGCTCGCCCCGATCAGCGCCGCGACCTCGGCGCGGGCTTGCGCCACCGCCGTTTCCGCCTCGCGGCCGAGCGCGTGCTCGATACTGTGCGGGTTGCCGAAGGACTCGGTGAAATAGGGCAGCATGGCAGCAACGACGCGCGGATCGCACGGCGTGGTCGCCTGGTTGTCGAGATAGATCGGCCGGTTGCGCTGCATGGAGGCGACCAGGGCTCAGGCGGCGCGGCGGCCAAGCCGCGTCGCCATGTCCCGATAGGCGCGGGCGAAGGCGGCGATATCCGCCTCCACCGCGTTCCACGGCAGGGAGACGCGGATCGCCTGGCCGGCAAGCTCGCCAAGCCCCATCGCCGCTAGCACGTGGCTCTCCGCGATCTTGCCGGAACTGCACGCGGCGCCGGCGGAGACCGCGATGCCGGCGAGATCGAGCGCGATCACCTGGGTCTCGGCCTTGACGCCGGGGAGAGCGAGGCAGGTGGTGTTGGGCAGCCGCGCCGCGCCGGCGCCGCAAACGATCGCCCCGGCCGCGATCGCCGCCGCCTCAGCGGCGTTGCGCAGCGGGGCGAGAAGCGGGGCGAGGTCGGTGCGGCCCGTGGCCGCGGCGGCGGCGGCAAATCCGGCGATCGCGGGCAGCGGCGGGGTGCCACCGCGCCGGCCGCGCTCCTGCCCGCCGCCGGCGATCAGCGGGGAGAGACGCCGGGCGGCGGCATCGGTGAGAAGAAGCGCCCCGGCGCCGGCCGGGCCACCGAGCTTGTGCCCGGAAAGCGCCAGGCTGTCGGCGCCGAGCGCGGCGAGATCACAGGCGACCCGCCCGGCCGCCTGCACCGCATCGACATGGAGATGCGCGCCAAAGCGGCGGCAGAGCGACGCGGCTTCGGCGACCGGCTGGATCACCCCGGTTTCGTTATTGGCCAACATCAGGGCAACGAATGCCGCCTTCCCTTCGGCGAGCAATGCCGCGAGTCGCGCGAGATCGGCGACGCCCTGGCGATCGACCGGCAGGATCGTCGCCTCCGGCGCCGCCGCGCGCACCGCGGCGTGTTCGATCGCGCTCGCGATCAGCCGCCGCCCGGCGCCGAGGCCGCTGATCGCCAGCGCATTGGCCTCCGTCCCGCCGGAGGTGAACACGAGATCGGCGGGATGAGCGCCGAAGCGGGCGGCGATCGTCTCGCGCGCATTTTCCAGCATCGCCCGCGCGGCACGGCCGAAGCCATGCACCGAGGCCGGATTGCCGGCGAGATCGAGCGCCGCGAGCGATGCCGCCCGCGCTTCGGGGCGGAGCGGCTCGGTCGCGTTGGCGTCGAGATAGGTATGGGCGGGGCAGGCGCGGGTGGGCATTCAGGCCGCCTCGCGCGGGTGGTGCGGTGCGCGGGAGCCGTCGAGGCGCCCGGCGACGACATCGGCCAGGGTAATGGTATCGAGGAAATAGTGGATATGCAGACAAAGCGCGCGCCAGAGGGCGGCGGTCGGACAGTCGGCGGCCTCGCCGGCGTCACCGGCATCGAGGCAGCAATCCCCCGCCGCGCCACCCTCGTCGACGGCGCGGATCACGGTCGCGATCGAGACCTCGTCCGCCCGGCGCGCGAGGCCATAGCCGCCGCTCGGGCCGCGCGCCGAGACCACGAGCCCGGCCCGCCGCAGCCGCGCGAAAAGCTGTTCGAGATAGGCCGGGCTGATGCCCTGGCGAGCGGCGATTTCGGCGAGGCTCACGCGACGCGGCGCGCCCTCGGGTTCGCGCGCGGCGAGATCGACCAGCGCCATCACCGCATAACGCCCGCGCGTCGAGAGCTGCATCGCTTAATCCCCGGCCTGTTCGCTGGTTTTGGCCTCAGAGGCGAGGCGAGCCAGCCGGGCTTCGACCTCGGTCAATTCGGCGCGCAGGCTTTCCACATCGCGCAGCAAGGGGTCGAGCGCCGCCTCGGCCGGCGTGCCATAGGGGTCGAAGCAGGGAGCGCGGCGCTTGCGGTCGATCGAACGGGCCGGGATGCCGACCACGGTGACGCCGGCCGGCACCGGCTGCACCACCACCGCGTTGGCGCCCACCCGGGCATTGTCGCCAACTGTGATGGCGCCGAGAATCTTCGCCCCGGCGCCGATGATGACGCCGTTGCCGATCGTTGGATGACGCTTGCCGCGCTCGGACGTGGTGCCGCCGAGGGTCACCTGATGGTACATATAAACGTCGTCGCCGACCTCTGCGGTCTCGCCGATGACCACGCCCATGCCGTGATCGATGATCACCCGCCGGCCGATTCGGGCGCCGGGATGGATTTCGATGCCGGTGAGCCAGCGGCTGAGATAGGACACCAGCCTTCCGGTGATGCGAAACCCGGCATGCCACAGGCGATGGGCGAGGGCGTGCCACATCAGCGCATGGAGGCCAGGATAACAGAGCAGCACTTCGAGGCCGGAGCGCGCCGCCGGATCCTTCTCGCGATAGGCGCGGATGGTTTCACGCAAAAAAATGAGTGCCATGCGACAATTCCGTTATCACTGAGCGCGCATTCCGACCTATATTGCGGTTATGTGGCGACGGAACGGCTGGTCAGTGACCGTTTGGCGCCGCGAGATCGATGTCAATCCCTGAATCGATGGCGCAAGCCAGCGGTTCGAGCCATGAAGGAGCCTCTGTCTGGAGCCGCGCGCGCAAGACCAATCCCGCTTCGCCGCCGCACTGTCGCCCATTCCATCTTGCCTTGTCTCAGCCCATATAGCGGTCATCGCTGGCGCGTCCCCCCGTTTTCTGATCCACCCTGGGGAGACTTAGTCAACGAAAGGGGGCAACGAAAGGGTCGCGGTTGTCGGAAATCGCGGGGATGTGGAAAAAGATCACGAAAAAAATCACGGCATGTTGCGCGCCGGCTGCGCGAGAAGGTTTGAAAACGCTTATATCTGAATGATAACACTTGTATCGTCGATACGATAATCGTCACTGTGGGGTCGCCGATGTGGTCGCCGAAGCTCATGGTGAACAGGAACGGAATGCAGAGATCATGCCCGAGGTGATGTTCGCCGGCCCTGACGGGCGGTTGGAAGGTCGTTACCATCATTCGAAAGAAACCGGCGCCCCGGTGGCGCTGGTCTTGCACCCGCACCCGCTGCATGGCGGGACGATGAATAACCGGATCACCTATACGATCTATCAGTCGTTCCAGCGGCTGGGATTTTCCACAATGCGCTTCAATTTCCGCGGCGTCGGGCGCAGCCAAGGGCGCTATGATGGCGGGATCGGCGAAATCAGTGACGCCGCCGCGGCGCTCGACTGGTTGCAGGCGGTCAATCCGAACGCTGGCGGCCTGTGGATCGCAGGCTATTCCTTCGGCGCTTTCGTCAGCATGCAGCTCCTGATGCGCCGGCCGGAAATCTCCGGCTGGATCAGCATCGCCCCGCCGGCGAGCCATTATGATTTCGGCTTCCTCGCCCCTTGCCCCTGCGGCGGGCTGATGATCCATGGCGACGCCGATGATCTGGTGCCCGAGCCTTCGGTCAGGAAGCTGGTCGACAAGCTGAATACACAAAAGGGAGTCGCCGTCGATTACCGGATTCTCGCCGGCGCCGACCATGTCATGGCCAATCACGCCGAAGCGATCGCCGCGGCGGTGGAGGATCATGTCGGCAAGAAAATGGTCGGCCGGCACCTCTCCCTCGCCGCAGACTAGTACTGCGTTCGCGAATTGGCGACTCGAATCATGCCGCCAGCGGCTGGGGCTTGGAAGCGATGCCATAACGCCAGCGCGGGAGTGCCGGGTCGGCGTTGCACATCTCGATATAGCGGC
>JAJZBM010000059.1 GCA_021798915.1 Pseudomonadota bacterium | reverse complement strand
GCAACCCGGCGCGGATTTCCGCATTGACCTCGCCGCGCATCCGGTTGGTCCCGGTCATCACCAGCGTCTCCGACCGCTGCTCCGGGGTGAGCGCGAGATAGGCGGCCGCGGCCGATTTCGAGAGATCGGCCTTCGTCACCTCCGTCATGTAGGGCTGCGCCGCCGCGACCGCCCGCCCGGCCTCGCCGCGCGCGAACAACTGCGCGATTTCCCGGAGCGCCGGATCCCGCTGCCGCTGCACTTCGTCCACCCGCACGTGCCGGAGCACGCCCTCCTCCAGCATCTGCTGGAACGGCGAGCCCGCCTCGACACTTGGCAGCTGGCGCGGATCGCCGACCAGCAGCGTCCGCGCCGCGCCCTCCCCCGCAATGCGCCGCATCAGCCGGCCCATATCGCGGGCCGAAATCATCCCCGCTTCGTCGATCACATAAAGACGAGGACGCTCCGCCGCCTTCCCTTGCCGCAGTTCGGCCTCCAGCGTGTGCGTCTGGTCGCACCCCGCCTTCGCCAATTCGCGCGCCGCGACACCGCTCGGCGCCAGGCCGACGACTTCATATCCGGCATGCCGGTAAGCCGCCACGATCACGGCCATCGATTGCGTCTTGCCGCTGCCGGCAGCGCCGACGATCCCGACATGGCGGTCCCCGGTGACAAGGGCGAGGCGAACCGCCGCCCTCTGCCCGGCACTGAAAGCGAAACCCTGTCTGTCTTCATGCCGTGCCAGCAGCGGCGCGACCGCATCCGGCGCCGCGATCGCCCGCGCCGCCGCCCGCCCGGCGGCGATCGCCTCGAGCACGTCGCGCTCGGTCGCCAGAGCTTCGCGCGTCGTGAACACCTTGCCGTGGCGGTCGTCAGGCGCGGACAGAAGCTCCCCGGCGCTGTCGTCGAGCGCCGCCATCACCTGCGCCAGCGTCACCTGCCCGATCTTCGCCAGCAGCGCTTCGCGGACCAGGGCAGCCCGGCTGAACTGCGCCTCGCGCTCGCTGAGATGGCGCGCCGCACTCGCCACCGCCTCCCGCGCCGCGGCAGGCTCATCATCCGCCCCGGCAACGCGAACCCGCCTGATCGCGTTGTCTTTCAGACCGATCAGGTCGAGGCCACACGCTCGTCCCCGCCGATACCAGGCCGCGTGATGCTCTTCCTCCGTCGCCGGCTGTTTCTCCCGCCGCGTCGAGACATTGGCGCGCACCCGCTGCGCCGCGCTCGCCGCGCCGCGGTCAAGGCCCTCCGCCGCCAGCGCCTTATCGATCTCGGCCTTGCGCCGGCTGAACTTACGGATTTCTCTGTCCGTGACCTCGGCGATCTCGAATCCGTCCTTCGTCTGCCGGATGTCGTAGCCGAGCCCCATAATCCGCCGCGCCAGTGCCGCTTTGTATACCGCATCGAGGCAGTGGAGCAGCTCATTGCGCACGCCAAAATCCAGCGACGCCGCGCACCAGACCCCATCGGCGCGCCTGGTCGCATTGGCGATGACGAGATGGGTATGCAGCTGGGGATCGACGATACCGTCGACGGGGCGGCTATCCTCATGACGATAGGCGGCGGCCAGCAGGCAGCCGGTGCGCTCCATTTTCACGCCACCTTTTCCGCGGCGCGCCACCACCATCCAGCGCTCAGCCATCGCCACGGCCTCTCGCACCGCCGCGTCATGCGCGGCGAGCAGCCGCCGATCTCTGCCGGCCATCGCGACGATGCTGACGGATTTCGGCGCGCTGATGGCCAGGTCGTGGCCGAACCGCCGGGTTTTCTGGCGGTTGCCACGGTCACTGATGTCGCTGCCGTCGGGCAGCCGTCCCGCCAGGATCGATGCCAGCCTCGCCCCATCGACGGGCCCGGCCAGGCCCAGTTCCGCGGCGCCGGTGCCGCACCACAGCGATGGCGCCATGCCGCGCAGGTAGTATCCGGTCGGACTCGCTTGCCGCGACGATTGCAGGTAACGGACAACCCCGTTGACACCGCTGCTGCCATCGCCGGCTCCCTGGCCAGCCCCTTTCGCCGTCAAATGGCTGTATGAAATCATCGCTCGCGATGCCTCCGGCGCAGCCGCTCTGCTTCGGGCGGCCGGCTCGGCCGCCCTCTTCCCCTGCACCAAATCCGGGTGCGGTTGTGTGTAAGAGGTCAGCAAAGCTGACCGTCTAAGAATAAAATACCATGTTGATGGAAAAAACGTTAAAGTCCGCTCGTCATTCTCGGATCAAATGACAGCGCCATGATGGTTCGTCAACAGATTTATGCTATCCTCAGCGCGACAGATTCAACATAAGAATTTCAACCCAACGAGGGTATCAATGGAAAGAACCACCAATAACAGAGATAGCGTGCCGATTACCGCTGATCTCATAAAGCGTGTATCCGATGGTATGGATGAGGCAATCAGAACTCGACCGAAGGACATCTTCACCAAACGTGAGATGCTGGTTCAATTGCACGAAAAACTCACCGCAATGCGCAAGGCTGGGTTTACCATTGAACAAATCTCGGCATGGATAAAACAAACCGTCAACGTCTCGGTGAGCCCCGCCACCATTCGCGCAGCCATGAACCCTCACGCGAAAAAGAAAAAAAGAGCCAGGAGAGCGGCCGCCATGGACACCCAGAAAATTAGCCCCTCCGAGCGCAATGGCGAAAATATGGCCTGAGGGGGAGGTATTCCCGAATCACCAGATCTTCGGACCGATGGGTATCCGGCAATGAAAAGGGAGGATGATGCAATTTTCCAAATATCGTAAAATAAAGGTTGACATTTATAAATATTTATACTATGCTCATTCTTAGAGACGGGCGGCGTTGCTTCCCCTCTCTCGCGCCCGGGCGCACCCCGGAAAAGAAATCGGCCGAGCGTGGTGTTCGAAGCACCGCGCCCGACCTGACCCGCAACATTGGAGATCACAATGTCACAGGCTGACCCTTCTCTTACCACGCCCGCGCCCGCCTCGGAGAAGAATCCGGCGCGCGCCCCCACCCATGCCAAGGCCGGCTATCATGGTCACCGCGGCAAGCACGCCGCGCACCGACATGCCGGTTCCCGGCCGCAGGAGAAGGATTGGCGCAAGACCCTCGATCATGGCCTCGAAATCTTCATCTGCTTCGGCCATATCGTCGGGGCCACCCTGCTCCTCGCCGAGCATCTTTTCTGACCCGCTTCAGCGTATCAGCGGAGAGCGCCAAAACGGCGCTCTCGCCCGACGCCTCGCCGGGTGGGAGAGACCGCTTCCGTGGAAAATCCGGGCATTGCGTCGAGACTTTGGTCGGCTGATATTTTTGTCTTGCCAGGCCTTGCCGGTTGGGTAAAAAAATTGGCGGCCCGGAGGCCGCCAAGTTTAGGGAGGAAACGTCCA
>JAJZBM010000039.1 GCA_021798915.1 Pseudomonadota bacterium | reverse complement strand
CGGGAGCCGTCAAGGGGTTCCCAATATTATTATGGCACTACAAATAAAATCCAAACTAACTCTACGCAATATCAGTGCGTTACGATATTTCATTGCGAATTATGAGTGATTTGGCGCTAAAGATGGGGTAAGGCGGACGCCCGCCGCGGGCCCGGTCGCTCCGGTTCAACGCCTTCTCCAGTCGGTAGCGGAACGCCTCGAACGGCACGATCTCCTTCAGCCGAACCAGCGGGTCACCCGCTTTCGACAACGCCGCATACCGATCGTCGAGATCAAAGAACCCGGGTTGCGACACCATCTCGCCCTCCACCGCTTCACCAACCGCAGCGAATCATCAATCCGAGTTGCACGCCAGGGGTTCTTCGAGGTGTCCAGGTTGCTGACGCTGGCGACGCAGATTTTCGCGACCGGCCCATTGCTCGCCCGTTTTGGCATCGGGGTCGCCGCGGCGGCGCTGCCGGCGGTCTATCTCGGCGCCTTCGTTGCCCTCGCGCTGGCACCGTGGCTTGCGCTCATCGTCGTGATCCAGATCGTGCAGCGCTGGGCGAATTTCGCCATCGCCAATCCCGCGCGCCAGGTGCTTTTTACGGTGATCGGGCGCGAGGACAAATACAAGGCGAAGAATTTGATCGACGTCGTCGTCTATCGCGGCTCGGACGCGCTTTCGGGCTGGGCGTTCCATGGCATGGAATGGCTAGGCCTCAAGCTCGGGACGATCGCGCTCTGTGCGCTGCCGCTCGTCGGCTTTTGGCTTCTGCTCTCGCTCGGCCTGGGCCGGGCCCAGGCGCGGCGGGCGGCGCAGCGGGTGCGGGTTTCGGCATAGCTCATCGGACGATGTTTCCGGCCCTGGCGCGATCGAAATCTTTCTCCCATAGCGCGACGATGATCGTTCCGAGACTGTTCCCGATCACGTTGATCAGGGCTCGCGGCGGATTGACGATGCGGTCGACGCCGAGGAGCAGAACAATGCCGGCTAGCGGGATCGTGGTCATCGTCGCGAGTGTCGCGGCGAGGGTGACGAAGCCGGCGCCGGCGACCCCAGCAGAGCCTTTCGAGGTCAGCATCAGCACGAGCAGGATGACCGCCTCCTGACCGAGGGTCAGCGGCGTTCCGGTCGCCTGGGCAATGAACAGCGCGGCGAGCGAAAGATAGATCGCGGTGCCGTCGGCGTTGAAGGTGATACCGGCGGGCACGACGAGACCGACGACGCTGCGTGGGCAGCCGATGGCCTCGAGCTTTTCGATCACTTGCGGGAGCACGGCTTCGGAAGACGACGTGCTGAACACGATCAGCAATTCCTCGCGCAGATAGGAGAGCAGCGCGAAAAGCCTGATCCCGGCGAGGCGCGCGACGCTCCCGAGCACGACGACGATGAACAGCGCCGATGTGGCATAGACGCAGACGACGAATTCACCGAGAGCGGCGACACCGCCGAGGCCGTATTTGCCAATCGTGAAGGCCATGCCACCGAACGCCGCGAGCGGGGCGAGATACATGACGAGCCGCACGATGCCGAACAACGCGAGCGCGAGCTGATCGAGGAGATCGACCAGCTTTCCGAGCTTCTCGCCCATTTTGGCCAGAACGATGCCGAACAATACCGCGAACAGGATCACCTGCAGCATGTCGTTCTTGGCGAAGGCCATGGTGATGCTGCTCGGGATCAGGTTGAGGAGGAAGCTTTGCACGGTCATCCGGGTCGCGGCCTGGACATAATCGGCGACCAGACCGGTATCGAGCGAATGCGGATCGACATGCATCCCCGCCCCTGGCCGCACGAGTTCGGCGGCGAGCACCCCCATGACCAGCGAAATCGTCGACAGCACTTCGAAATAGACGATCGCCTTGAGGCCGACCCGGCCGACCTCGCGCAGATTGCCCATCCGCGCGATGCCGACGGCGACGGTCGCAAAGATCACCGGCGCCAGCAGCATGCGGATCAGCTTGACGAATACGCTGGCGAGGAAAGCGGTTTCCGCGGCTTCGTGCGGCCAGACGATGCCGGCAACGACGCCGAGCGCGCTACCGATCAACACCTGGAGCCAAAGCGGCCCGAGGACGGGTTTCGGCGTCGCGACCCCGCCGCTCGGCGCCGGGCGCTCAGGCACTGAGTTCGGCCATGATCTTGTAAAGATCGCTTTTGCCCTCAAAGCCGATGCCCGGAAGCGGCGGCAGGGTGACATGGCCGCCCTCCACACGCACACCGTCGGGGAAGCCGCCGAATGGCTGGAACAGATCGGGATAGGATTCGTTGCCGCCGAGCCCCAATCCGGCGGCGATCGCGAGCGACATCTGGTGGCCGCCATGCGGAATGCAGCGCGCCGCCGACCAGCCGTAATGGTCCAGCATCGCCAGCGTGCGGAGATATTCGACCAGGCCGTAGCTGAGAGCGCAGTCGAACTGGAGCCAGTCGATATCCTTACGCATGCCGCCGTAACGGATGAGGTTCCGGGCATCCGCCATGGAAAACAGGTTTTCCCCGGTCGCCATCGGCTTCGCGTAGTACCCGGCGAGTTCGGCTTGCAGTTCGTAATCGAGTGGGTCGCCCGGCTCCTCGTACCAGAACAAATCATAGGCCGAGAGCGCCCGGGCATAAGCGATCGCGGTCGCCGCGTCGAAACGGCCATTGGCATCGACGGCGAGCTTGCAGCCTGCGGGCAGGATGGCGAGCACTGCCTCGATGCGGTCGAGATCCTCGGCGAGCGCAACACCGCCGATTTTCATTTTCACCACCGTATAGCCGCGATCGAGATAGGAGCGCATCTCGTCGACGAGCATGCGGTTGTCCTTGCCGGGGTAATAATAGCCACCAGCGGCATAGACGAAGACCCTCGGGTTGGCGACGCGGCCATGGGTCTCGGCGAGCAGCGCAAAAAGGGGCTTGCCGGCGATCTTCGCGGTCGCATCCCACACCGCCATGTCGATCGTGCCGATCGCGACCGAGCGCTCGCCATGGCCGCCGGGCTTTTCGTTCTGGAACATCGTCGCCCAGATCCGGTGCGGGTCGAGATTGTCCCCGGCGGCGTTGAGGAGCGAACCGCGCTCGGCCGCCATTACCCGTGGGATGAAGCGCTCCCGCATCAGGGCGCCCTGGCCGTAGCGGCCGTTGGAATTGAACCCGTAGCCGACCACCGGCCTGCCATCGCGGATCACATCCGTGATGACGGCGACCAGGCTCAGCGTCATCTTGCTGAAGTCGATATAGGCGTTGGCGATCGACGAGGCGATGGGAATGGTCCGTTCGCGGATTTCAACGATGCGCATGATTTTCCTCCGAAATGTCGCCGTCGGTATGGCACATTCCGCGCTCTCCCGGCCAATGCCGATTTGTCATGGGCCGAGGCATCAATGGCATCGGCCATGGACCTGATCTGGCTCGCGGATTATCGCGAACTCTGTCGGGCCGGGAATTTCTCATGCGTGGTGCGCATCATCGCCGCGCGGGCTCATTCGCTCTCGGCGCCGGCGATACGCCCGAGGCTGTCGCGCAGCCGGTCGAGCAGGCGGAACAACAGCAGGCAATCTTCGGTGGAGAAATCGGCCAAGGCGTCCGCATAGTAATCGCGGATGCTGGCCAGCATCTCCGACCAGTTACGATCGCCCGCCGCCGTCAGCCGCACATGACGGAGGCGGCCGTCACCGACGATGCGCACCCGTTCGACCAGGCCCGCACCCTCCAGACGATCCAGTACGGCGGTCAAATTCTGGCGGCTGACCATCAAGAAAGCGATCAAATCCTTGACGGTCATTCCCCGCTGATGAACCGCGGGCCGCGAGAGCGCCCCCAGCACCGCCCATTGCTGGGTGGTCGCGCCGAACACGCTCACCGCGCGCGTGCCGGTTTTATGCATCAGGTTCGAGGCCTGGTACAGCCGCAAGAACAGCCGGTTGGCGATGTCGAAGCGGCCCATTGCGCTTCCCGCGCCGGCAGACGAAGCGGGAGAAAGATTTTTCGTGATCTGATCCATCAATGTATTGCCATATGAGTGAAAATGTATCATACCATTGATGTATCTTACGGGCCAAGGATTTTCCTCCATCCGGGATTTCCATGGGTGGCCCGCACTCCGCTCGATAGGAAGAAATCATGCGCGGGCTCAAGGACAAGATGGTGATCGTCACCGGCGGCGGCGGCGGTATCGGCGGCGCGACCTGCCGCCGCTTCGCCGAGCAAGGCGCCGCTGTCGCGATCTTCGACATTGACGCAGCGGCGGCCGAGCGCGCCGCCGCCGCCATTGCCACGGCCGGCGGCACGGCGCGGGCCTTCGCCTGCGACATCACCGACCACGCGGCCGCCGCGCGGGCGGTCGCCGCCGCCGAGGCGGCGCTGGGGCCGGTCGGTGTCCTGGTGAACAATGCCGGCTGGGACGTGTTCCGGCTGTTCAAGGACAGCACCCCGGCGGAGTGGCAGAAGCTGATCGCCATCAACCTGCTCGGCGCGCTCAACATGCATCATGCGGTGTTGCCCGGCATGCTGGCGCGCAAGGCGGGGCGCATCGTCAACATCGCTTCCGACGCCGCCCGCGTCGGCTCTTCCGGGGAGGCGGTCTATGCCGCCTGCAAGGCGGGATTGGTCGGATTTTCCAAAACCCTGGCACGCGAACATGCGCGCCAGGGCATCACCGTCAACGTCGTCTGCCCCGGGGTCACCAATACCGCGCTCTTTGCCGACTATAAAAAAGGTGCCGGCAACCCCGAGAAGCTGGACGAGGCATTTCGCCGCGCCATCCCCATGGGCCGCATCGGCGAGCCCGAAGATCTGCCCGGCGCGATCCTGTTCTTTGCCAGCGACGACGCCGCTTTCATCACCGGACAGGTGCTCAGCGTGTCCGGCGGCCTGACCATGGCCGGCTGATCAGGGAGAAAAACCATGACATACGAAGACATTCTGTTCACGACGGCCGACGGCGTCGCTACCATCGCGATCAACCGTCCGAAGGTGATGAACGCCTTTCGCGGTCGCACCTGCGACGAGCTGATCCATGCCTTCAACCGCGCCGGCTGGGACAAGGCGATCGGTGTCATCGTGCTGACCGGCACCGGTGACAGGGCGTTCTGCACCGGCGGCGACCAATCGGCGCATGCCGGCAATTATGATGGGCGCGGCATGGTCGGCTTGCCGGTCGAGGAGCTGCAATCGGTCATCCGCGATGTCCCAAAGCCGGTCATCGCCCGCGTGCAGGGCTACGCGATCGGCGGCGGCAACGTGCTGGCGACGCTCTGCGACCTCACCATCGCGTCCGAGCGGGCGCAGTTCGGCCAGGTCGGCCCCAAGATGGGCTCGGTCGATCCCGGCTTCGGCACCGCCTATCTGGCGCGCGCCGTCGGCGAGAAGAAGGCGCGTGAGATCTGGTATCTCTGCCGCCGCTACACCGCCGCCGAGGCGCTGGCCATGGGCCTCGTCAACGCCGTGGTGCCGCATGACCAGCTCGACGCCGAGGTGGCACGCTGGTGCGCCGAGATCATGGAACGCAGCCCGACCGCGATCGCCATCGCCAAGCGCAGCTTCAACGCCGATTCCGACAATATCCGCGGCATCAGCGGCATGGGGATGCAGGCGTTGGCCATGTATTACGCGAGCGAAGAATCGCAAGAGGGCGTGCGCGCCTTCAACGAGAAGCGCAAACCCGATTTCCGCAAATACCAGAAATAGCAGCCGCCATGGTTGGCAGCCTGACCGAGGACCAGCGCCCCTTCCAAGAGACGGCGCGGCGCTTCGCCCGGGAGCGGATCGCCCCCGGCTACATAGCACGAGAGAAGGAAGGCCGCGTGGACCGCGCCCTGGTGCGGGAGATGGGGGCGCTCGGCCTGATCGGCGCCGACCTGCCGGAGCGCTACGGCGGGCTCGGCCAGCCGAGTGTCACCGCCGGGCTGGCCATCGAGGCGGTGAGCCATGCCGACCGACATCAACGTCGGCTATGTCCCGCTGCTCGCCTCGCTCAACGGCCAGATCATCGCCCGGCATGCCTCGCCGGACCTCGCAGGGCACTGGATCCCGCGCATCGTCTCGGGCGAGGCGTTATTCTGCATTGCCCTGACCGAGCCGCGTGGCGGCTCGGACGCCGCCAACTTGGTGCTCTCCGCCCGGCGAGACGGGAACAGCTACGTGCTCCGCGGCGAAAAATCCTCGATCAGCATGGCCGACCAGGCCGATGCGGCGGTGGTCTTCGCCCGCACTGGCACGCCGGAGAGCGGGGCGCGTGGTGTTTCCGCCTTCCTGGTGCCGATGGACACGCCCGGCGTCAGCACCACGCGATTCAACGACCTTGGCAGCCACGCGATCGGCCGCGGCTCGATCTTCTTCGACGATGCGCGCATCCCGGTCGAGAACCGCCTTGCTGAGGAAGGCCTGGGCTTCGTCCAGGTGATGCAGGGCTTCGACTACAGCCGGGCGCTGATCGGCCTGCAATGCTGCGCTGCGGCGCAGGCTTCGCTGGACGAGAGCTGGGCCTATGTGCAGGAGCGGCAGGCTTTCGGCGCACCGATCGCGCAATACCAGGGGGTCACCTTCCCGCTGGCCGAGGGGGAGGGGCTGATCGCCGCCACCCGGCAACTCTGTTACCACACGCTGCGCCTACGCGACGAGGGCATGCCGCACACCGCCGAGGCCGCCATGTGCAAATGGCTGGGCCCGAAGACGGCGGTGGAGGTCATTCACCAGTGCCTTCTGACGCATGGCCATTACGGCTGGTCGCTCGACCTGCCGCACCAGCAGCGGCTGCGCGACGTCATGGGCCTCGAGATCGGCGACGGCACGGCACAGGTCATGAAGCTGATCGTCGCCCGCGAGCGGGCGGGCAAGGTCGCCGTTCAGTACGCGGCACGCAGTTAGGGACAGGGACGCGCAAGACGTCCTGGGGAAACGGCAAGGAGCAGGTCATGGAAATCGACCGGGAGCGGTTGCTGGCGCGGCGGGAGGCGATGCGGGCGGCGGCGCATTGGCGCGACGAGACCCTGCTCGACCACCTGGCGCACGCCGTTGCGCGCACGCCTGACAAGCCGGCGATCGTCGCGAGGCGGTCAGAGACCGGCGAGGCGGCGCGGTTCAGCTACCGTGAGTTCGACCGGGTGTCGGACCTGGTCGCGCTCTCGCTGCGCGAGCGCGGCGTCGGGCGCGGCGATGTGGTGTCCTTCCAGCTCCCCAATTGGTGGGAATTCTCCATCCTCCACCTCGCCTGTCTGAAGATTGGCGCGGTCAGCAACCCGTTGATGATCATCTTCCGCGAGCGTGAACTCGGCTTCATGCTGGGCCTTGCGGAGACGAAGGTGCTGGTGGTGCCGGTGTGTTTCCGCGGGTTCGACTACCCGGCGATGGTGGCGGGCGTCCGCGACCGCCTGCCGGCGCTCCGCCATGTCTTCGTCGCCGGCGGCGCGGGTGAGACGGCGTTCGATGCGTTGCTCACCCCACAGGCGGGCGAGGCGGGGCGGGCCTCGCTCCTGGGCCAGGGCGCCGGGCCGGATGACGTGATCCAGCTCCTCTACACCAGCGGGACGACTGGCGAGCCGAAGGGGGTGATGCACACCTCCAACACCATGCTCTCGAACCTCGCGCCCTTCGCCGAGCGCCTCGGCCTCGGCACCGGGGACGTGATTCACATGCCCTCGCCGCTCGCCCACCAACTCGGCTTCATGTACGGCATCGTGCTGCCGGTCATGCTGGGCGCGACGGCCGTGCTGCAGGACGTCTTCACGGCCGAGGAGATGGCACGCCAGATCCGCGCGGAAGGCGCCACCTTCACCATGGGGGCGACGCCCTTCCTGAACGACCTGACCGAGCATGTCGCACACGCCGGCCAGGGCACGCCGAGCCTGCGGGTCTTCGTCTCGGCCGGCGCCCCCATCCCGCGCGCGCTGGTCTCCAAGGCACGGCGGGTGCTTGCCGCCGCCATCGTCTCAGCCTGGGGCATGTCCGAGAACGGGGCGGTCACCACGACGCGGCCGGATGACCCTGAGGAGAAGGCGACCGCCACCGATGGCTGCCCCCTGCCGGGGATGGAACTGCACGTCGTGGATGCCGAAGGCAGGGCCGTGCCGGCCGGTGAGGAAGGACGGCTCCAGGTCCGCGGCTGCTCCAATTTCGTCGGCTATCTGAAGCGCGTAGACCTCGACACCACCGATGCGGAGGGGTGGTTCGACACCGGTGACCTCGCGCGCATGGACGCCGATGGCTACATCCGAATCGCCGGCCGGTCGAAGGACATCATCATCCGCGGCGGGGAGAACATCCCGGTCGTCGAGGTCGAGGGAGTGCTGTTCAAGCATCCCGCCATCGCCGAGGTCGCCGTCGTGGGCTATCCCGACGAGCGGCTCGGTGAGCGTGCCTGTGCCTTCGTCCGGCTGCGGGAGGGCGCCTCGCTGTCCTTCGCGGAGATGGTCGCGCACCTGGCGGCGCAGCGGATGGCCCGGCAGTACATGCCGGAGCGGTTGGAGATCGTCGAGGAACTGCCGCGGACGCCGAGCGGCAAGATTCAGAAATTCCGCCTGCGCGAAATGGCGCGGGAACTCGCGCTTCCCGGTCCCGACCGGTGAGGTCCGGCATCACCCTCGCGCATGACGAAAGAGGAAACGCGATGACATTCACCCGACGCTCGGTCCTCAAAGCTGGGGCGGCGCTCGCCGCGGCAAGCATGTATGGTGCCAGCGCCGCCCGGGCAGACGCCTCGAACACGATCAGACTGGGGGTTCTGACCGACATGGCAGGCCCTTACAGCGATCTTGCCGGGCCGAGTTCGATCGCCGCGGTGCGAGAGGCGGCGAGGGAATTCGCCAACCAGGGCTTCGCGGTGGAGATCCTCTCGGCCGACCACCAGAACAAACCCGACATTGCCGCGAACATCGCCCGCCAGTGGGCCGATCGTGACGGCGTCGATGCCATTGTCGACGTGCCCGGCAGTTCCGCCGCTCTCGCCGTCGCCGGCATCACGCGCGAGAAGAACAAGGTGTTCCTGGCCTCGGGGCCCGCCACCGCAGAACTCACGGGGCCGCAATGCAGCCCGAACACGGTGCATTGGACCTATGACACCTACATGCTGGCGAACTCGACGGGCACCGCCGTGGTCAAGGCGGGTGGAGACACGTGGTTCTTCGTCACCGCGGACTATGTCTTCGGCCAATCGATGGAAAAGGAGACCTCGCGCTTCATCCAGACCGCTGGCGGTAAGCTGCTCGGCTCGGTGCGCTTTCCCTTCCCCGGCACGACCGATTTCTCCTCCTTCCTGGTGCGCGCCCAGGCCAGCGGGGCGAAGGTGGTCGGTCTCGCCGCCGGGGGCAGCGACCTGATAAACGCGGTCAAACAAGCGTCCGAATTCGGGCTGACCCAGCATGGCACGAAACTCGCGGCGCTGGTCATGTTCATCACCGACGTGCATTCGCTGGGGCTCGAGAGCGCGCAAGGGCTCTTGCTGACCGAGACATTCTATTGGGATCTCAACGACCGGACCCGGGCGTTCACCAGCAGACTCAAAAGCAATTTCGGCGTTCAGCCTCCGACGATGGTGCATGCCGGCTGCTATGCAGCGACGCTCCACTATCTCAAGGCGGTCAAGGAGATGGGGGTCACCGCCGCGAAGGCTTCGGGAGTAGAAGCAGTGAACCGCATGAAAGCGATGCCGACCGAGGATGACGCCTTCGGTGCGGGCAGCATCCGTGCCGATGGCCGAGCGTTGCATCCGGCCTATCTCTTTGCGGTCAAAACGCCAGCGGAATCGCGCGGTCCCTGGGATTATTACAAGCTTCTGCGGATGACGCCCGGCGAAGAGGCTTTCCGCCCCCTGGCCGAGGGCGGTTGCGCCTTGAGCCGCACCTGATCGCCGTCTTGGGGTCCAGAAGGAAACAAAAACATGAGTGAGTCTGGCACTTCGCCGCCGCTGGAGCGCTTCCTACGCCGCCATGGCATTCCGGATTATGACCAACTCGTGGAACGTGCCGCGAGGGAACCGGAATGGTTCTGGGCGGCGGTAATGGATTTTCATGAGCTACACTTCTTCAAACCCTACGAGCGTCTGCTCGACGTCTCCAAGGGGCCGGAATGGGCCGAGTGGTGCATCGGCGGGACGACCAACCTCGCCTATAATTGCCTCGACCGCACCATCGCCAACGGCCATGGACAAAAGACCGCCATTCTTTGGGAAGGCGAGGACGCCAGCCGGCGCTCGCTGACCTATGCTGAATTGGCGGCGATGGTATCGCGGGCGGCGGGCGGCCTCACGTCGCTCGGCATCCGCCAAGGCGATGTGGTCGGCCTGTTCCTACCCTCCGTGCCCGAGGCCATCGCCGCATTCCTGGCCGTCGTGAGCATCGGTGCGATCGCATTGCCGATGTTCTCAGGTTTCGGGCCTCGGGCCGTGATCGAGCGCCTGTCCGATGCCGGGGCCGTCGCGGTCATCACCGCCGACCGCACCTATCGCCGTGGCAGGCCGATCGAGATGGCGGAGGTCATCGCGGCGGTCACCGGCGAGGTGCCGACGCTGCGGCACGTGGTGGTGGTCGCGCGTGACCAGGGGAGCGACCAGGGGAGCGACCGGGGGCGGCGCGGGCCCGAGGCGGCGGAGGGTGGTTGGGTAGGCTGGCACGATCTCCTCGCCCGAGGGCGGTTAGCGCCCGCCGCCGCGCTTGCCGCGGAGACGCCGGCAATGCTCGTCTATACCTCCGGCACCAGCGGCAAGCCGAAAGGGACGGTGCATTCCCATTGCGGCTTCATGACCAAGGCGGCGCTGGATTTCGGGCTGATCCTCGACCTGCGGCCGACCGACCGCTTGCTGTGGATGACCGATCTGGGCTGGCTGACCGGCCCCATCCTCGCCGTCGCGACCCCCCTCGTCGGCGCGACCTTGCTTCTTGCCGAGGGCACACCGGATTATCCTGAGCCGGGTCGGCTTTGGCGCCTGGTGCAGGACCATGGGATCAGTTTCCTGGGCGTTGCGCCGACCATGGTGCGCGGCTTCATGCAGCAGCCCCCCGAGCACGTCGAGGGCTATGACCTGTCGTCGCTCCGCGTCACCGCCTCGACCGGGGAACCCTGGACGCCGGAGGCCTGGACCTGGTTCCGCGACAAGGTTTGCGGCGGCCGCGCGCCGATTCTGAACTATTCCGGCGGGACGGAAATCGGCGGCGGCATCCTCGCCGGCAACGTCCTGCGGCCAGACGTCGAACCCTGTGGCTTCGTCGGCCCTATTCCGGGGATGGGCGCCGTGGTCGTGGACGAGAACGGCACCCCGATCGCGCGCGGGGGTGTCGGGGAACTCGCACTCACCGTGCCTTCGATCGGCCTGACCCGCGGCTTATGGCGGGATCCGGCGCGTTATATCGAGAGCTATTGGTCGCGGATTCCCGGTCTCTGGGTGCAGGGCGATTTCGCGTCGGTGAACGCGGGCGGCACTTGGTTCATTCATGGCCGCTCCGATGATACCCTCAAGATCGCGGGCAAGCGAACCGGTCCTGCCGAAATCGAGGCCCTTCTGCTGGCGACCGGGAAGGTCGCCGAGGCTGCGGCGATCGGCGTTCCCGATCCGGTCAAGGGCGCGGCCGTCGTCTGCGTCTGTGTGCCGGCGCAGGGGGTGGCCGTGAGCCCGGAAATCGTGGAGGTGTTGAAACGGGCGGTGGCCGCCGGGCTGGGGACGTCCTTCCGCCCAAAGGCTGTCGTTTTCGTCGCGGATCTGCCGAAGACGCGCAGCATGAAAATCATGCGCCGCGTCGTGCGGGCGGTGTGGGTCGGGGGCGAGGTCGGCGACCTTTCGGGGCTGGTCAATCCCGAATCGGTGGCGGGGCTCCGCGCTTGCGTCGCTGGCCAACATCCCGCTGTACCGCGCCCGGTTATCGAGACACTTGGTTGAAGCCTATGCGGCGATTGGGGCCGTGGCGCGCCGCCATAACCGGCCTCGCGCCGAGACCGCTAAACTTCAGTCCGACAGGCTGCGAGGCTCAATACATGCGCCGTCGCACCAGCCAGGCGGCGATGGTCATGCTGGCAAGGCCGAGGGCGGCGAGCGGCCAATATTGATCGGCGAGAGCGTGGATGCCGTCGCCCTGGAGGAAGGCGCCGCGCAGAATGACCATGAGATAGCGCATCGGGTTGAGCCGCGTCAGATACTGCACGGCGACCGGCATATTGGCGATCGGGCTCGCGAAGCCGGAGAGGATGATCGCCGGGACGAGAAACAGAAAGGCGCCGAGAAGCCCCTGCTGCTGGGTCGCGGCGAGCGCCGAGATCACCAGCCCGATGCCGATCGCCGAGATCAGGAACAGCGCGAGGCCGAGCACCAGCGCCAGCGGATTGCCGGTGAGCGGCACGCCAAACCACAGCACCGCGGCGGCGCTGATCAGCGCCGCCTCCGCCCCGCCGATCAAAAATCCCGGAATGGCCTTGCCGAGCAGAATCTCCCATGGCCGGTAGGGGCTGACCAGAAGCTGGTCGTAGGTGCCGGATTCGCGCTCACGTACGACGGAGAGGGCGCTCACCAGAATGGTCACGACGAAGGTGAGGAGACCGACGATCCCCGGCACGACGAACCAACGCGAGAGGAGATCGGGATTGTACCAGGCGCGGGTGATCAGGCTCGCGGGCGGTGGCGGGGTTCCGTGGCTCGCCGCCCAATCGGCCTCGAAGGCGAGGATAATCTCGTTCGCATAGTTGAGCGCGATGGTCGCGGTGTTGGAATTGCGGCCGTCGATGATGATCTGCATCGGCCCGGGTCGGCCGGCGAGCAGGTCGCGGGTGAAATCGCGTTCGATATGCACCGCCATCAGCGCGCGCCCGCTATCGATGAAGGCGGCGATCCCGTCGGTGGAGGGGAGGGTTGCGATCTGGTGGAAACTCGGCGCGCCGGTCAGCCGCGCGAGCACCTGCCGCCCGGCGAGGCCGGGATCGTCATTGACCACGACGAAGGCGATATTGGAAAGATCGTAGGTCGCGGCGTAGCTGAAAACGAGAAGCTGGATCAAAGGCGGGCCGATCAGCACGAAGCGGCTCGCCTTGTCGCGCAACAAAGCGAGGAATTCCTTGTGGATCAAGGCGATCAGACGTCTCCACATGTCAATCGAGCCTCTTGCGCGAGCGCGCCAGCGTGATGCCGAGAAAAAACACCGCCATCGCCGCGAGAGCCGCCATGTCCGGCAGGATCACCGACCAGACATTGCCGGCGAGAAACACGCTTTGCAGGATCGAGACGAAATAGCGCGCCGGCAGGATGCGGGTGATCATCTGCACCGGCGCCGGCATCGAGCGGATGTCGAAGATGAAGCCGGAGAGGATGAAGGCGGGCAGAAACGTCACCACGATGGCGATCTGGCCGGCGACGAACTGGATGCGGGCGAGGGAGGAGATCAGCAACCCCATGCCGAGCGCCACCAGCATGAACAAGGCCGAGGTCAGCGCCAGGATGAGCACGCTGCCATGGAGCGGCACCGCGAAGACGAAGACGGCGAGCGCGACCGACAGCGCCATGCCGCCCATGCCGAGCACGAAATAAGGCAGGAGCTTGCCGGCGAGAATCTCCGCCATCGTCACCGGCGCCGCCATCAGCGCCTCCATCGTGCCGCGCTCCCATTCGCGCGCCACCACCAGCGCGGTGAGGAGAGCGCCGATCAGTGTCATGATCACCGCGATCAGGCCGGGGACGAGATAATCCTGGCTGCGGAGAGCCGGGTTGAACCAGATGCGAAACTGCAACCCGACCGGAAGGCCGAGCGGATGCGCTGCCACTTGGCTCTGTTGCGCGAGCCAGATCATCCAGGATTGCAGGACATAGCCCTCGACCAGCCGTGCGGTGTTGGCATCGGTGCCGTTGACGATCAGGCCGATGCTGGCCGGCGCCCGGGTCAGGGTCTGGCGGCTGAAATCGTTGCGCAGCCACAAGATCGCGTCGATCTCGCGCCGCGACAGCAGATCACGCGCCGGGCCGAGGCCGGCGAGCGTGCGGACCTCGAAATAGCGCGAATGGCGCAAGGCCGCGACCAAGGGGTCGGTGGTGGGGCTGGGATGATCGGCGACCACACCGATCGGCACATGCTCGGCGTTGAGCGAAACCCCGAACCCGAACAGCAGCAGCAAGAATAGCGGCAGGACGAAGGCGATCCCGAGCGCCGAGGGGTCGCGAAGGATCTGCAGCGTCTCCTTGATGATCAGCCCGGCGAGGCGGCGCCCGTTCATGCCGCCCGCCGGAGGGTCTGTTCATGCGCCGCGATCAGCGTGATGAAGGCGTCTTCCATGCTCGGATCCGGGGTTTGCGCGCTCGCCGCCGCGGCGCGGATCTCGGCCGGCGTGCCGGTGGCGAGGGCGGCGCCCAGCGACATCAGCAGCAGATGATCGCAATATTCCGCCTCGTCCATGAAATGCGTGGTGACCAGAACGGTGGTGCCGGCGGCGGCGAAATGGTTGATGCGCTGCCAGAATTCCGCGCGGGTCAGGGGATCGACGCCCGAGGTCGGTTCGTCGAGAAACAGGATCGGCGGCTCGTGCAGCAGCGCGCAAGCCAAAGCCAGACGCTGCTTGTAGCCGAGCGGCAGATCGGCGGCATTCATCGCCTGGAACGGGCCAAGCTCGAATTCCGCCTCCGCCCAGGCGAGGCGCCGCGCCCGCCGCTCGCCGCGCAGACCATAGGCGGCGGCGAAGAAAGCGAGGTTCTGGGCAACGCTCAAGGTGCCGTAGAGAGAAAATTTCTGCGCGACATAGCCGATCTGCCGCCGCGCCTCGGCCGGCGCCTTGAGCAGATTCTGCCCGGCGACGCGCAAACTCCCCGAAGATGCCGGCAACAGGCCGCAGAGCATACGAAACGTCGTCGTCTTGCCGGCGCCATTGGCCCCGAGCAGGCCGAAGACCTCGCCGCGCCGGACCGTGAACGCGATGTCCCTGACGGCATGAAAATCGCCGAAAAAGCGGTTCAGGCCACGCACGTCCAGAACGGTTTCGCCCGCCCGCGCCGCCGCCGGGGCGATGGCCTCGGCGCGTGCGTGTGCCGGGCGGCGGGCGTGGAGCCGATCGACGAAGACATCGGCGAATTGCGCCGCAACCCCCTGCCATTCGGCGCCGCCGATCTCCGGCGGCGTGGTGTCAGGGGCGAGCAGAACATGCACGCTGGTCGCGTCCAGCCGCGCTTCGAGAATCTGTCGCTGCGTGAGAAGCGCCTGCTGGAGGGCGCGGCGCGGCAAGATCGGGTGCGTGACCTTGAAGCAACGGCCTTGCAACGCCGCTTCCATCGCCGCCGGGTCGGCCTGCGCGAGCAGCCGGCCGCGATCGAGCAACACCACCTCGTCACAGCGTTCGGCCTCGTCGAGATAGGCGGTCGAGATCAGAACGCTCGTGCCCTCGTCGCGGAGGGCGCCGATGATGTGCCACAATTCGCGGCGCGAAACCGGATCGACCCCGACCGTCGGCTCATCGAGCAGCAGCAATTCCGGAACCCGAAGTAGGGCGCAGGCCAGTCCCAGTTTCTGCTTCATGCCGCCAGAGAGTTTCCCCGCCTGGCGGGCACGGAACGGGCCGAGTGCGGTGATCTGCAACAACGTCGCATAGCGCGGCTGGCGCGCAGCGGGGGCGAGCCCTTGCAGGCGGGCATAGAGCTCGAGATTTTCCTCGACCGTAAGATCCTCATAAAGCCCGAAACGCTGCGGCATGTAACCGATGCGCTGCTGCACCGCGCGCGCGGTTTTGGTGATGGTCTGGCCGAGTACATCGACGCGGCCGCGATCGGCACGGAGAAGGCCGGCGGCAAGGCGCATCAGCGTCGTCTTGCCGGCGCCGTCTGGGCCGAGCAGCCCGGTGACGCGCCCGGCCTTGATAGCCAGCGACAGATCATCGAGCGCGGTGATGCGCGCCCTGCCCGCGCCGAACCCCTTGCTTACCCCGGCGAAGGCTACCGCATCGGCGCCCGCCGGTTCAGCCACAGGGTTTTTCTCCCCGCGCCACGGGCGGGTTGTCGGCGAGCGGGATTTCGACGCTGACCGGCGCGCCGAGGCGCAGACGGCCATCGGGATTGCAGGCGTAGACATGCATCCGATAGACGAGTTCCGTACGGATCTCGGTGGTTTCGACGGTTTTCGGGGTGAACTCGGCGGTGGTCGCGATGAAGCCGACCCAGGCGGGAAATTTCTCGCCGGGATAGGCGTCGGTCTCGATCACCGCGCGCATGCCGGGGCGCACCGCGCCCAACTGGCGCTCGGGCAGATAGGCGCGGGCATAGACCGGCTCGGTGAGATCGAGGGTGAAGACCGGGGTTTGCGGCGTCACCATGTCACCAGGTTCGAGAATGCGGTCCTCGATGAAACCGTCGGCGGGGGCATGAAGTTCCGCGTCTTTGAGCTGCTGGTCGGCATAGGCCTGCGCCGCCTGCGCCGAAGCGAGCTGCGCCCGCGCGACCGCGATATCCTCCCAGCGCGGCCCCTCCACCGCCAAGGCCAGCGCCTGCTCGGCGGCCTGGCGATTGGCGATCGCAACCTTCATCGCCTGTTCGGCATTATCACGGTTTTGCCGGGTCTCCGCGCCGGTCGGTGAAAGTTTGGAGTAACGCGCGAAATTGATCCGCGCATTGGCCTCCGTCGCCACCGCCGCGGCCAGTGCCGCGCGTGCCTCGGCGATCTCTTCCGGGCGCGAGCCATCGAGCAGCCGGGTCAGGGTTTTTTGCGCCGCCTCGCCATCGGCAGCGGCCTTATCGGCATTGGCCTTGAGGCGGGTTCTATCAAGAGTCGCGAGCAACTGCCCGCGCTGCACCCGATCACCCTCCTGCACCAGGAGTTGTGCGATGCGATCGCTGTCGTTGAAGGAGAGCGAGACCTGGCGGATATCGATCGTGCCATAGACCGCGACCGTCGTCGCCACCGCCGGCGGATGCGCGACCCGCCAATAGACCGCGCCGCCACCCGCCAGGAGCACCGCGAGCCCGATGATCGGCAATATCATTCGCCGCCGCGATCGCGTGCTTCCCGCTTTCACCGGCGCCGCGATCTCGCGCTGAACCACGCCGGTACTTTCTTCCGCCACCTCGTCACCCTCCCAACGGCCGCTGCTCGCCTAGCCGACGAAAGGCACCGGCTCGACGAAAGTGCTCTTGTCGACGACGCTTTTCACGCCCGGCACGTTCTCGGCGGCGACCACCAGGGCGGCGCGCGCTGCGTCATCGAACAAGACGCCATCGAGGGTGACGGTGCCGTGCTCGACCTGGATCGAAATGCTCTGCGCGCCGAACCAGTTCTGTTTCTTGAGTTCGCCGAGCAGGGCCTCGCGGATTGCCGGATCGTCGCGCCGGGCATCGGCCCGCGCGCCCAGCGCTTCGCCGATGACGCGGATGAGATCGGCGCGGCTGATGATCCCGACCACGACATCGCCACGCAGCACCGGCACGCGGCGGATGCCGCGCTGCTCCATGAGTTCGACGACCTGGTCGATGCCGGCATTCTCGCTGACCGAGGCGACATCCTTGGTCATCACGTCATCGACGTGGCGGCTGTGGGTCTCGACGTATTCGGCGGCGCTACGGGCCGGGCCGCGCAGGAATTGCTGCCATTTCGAGCGCTGCTTCTCGGTGCTGAGTTCGGCGCGGCGCAGAAGATCGCCCTCCGTCAGCACGCCGACCAGCCGCCCCTCGAGATCGACCACCGGCAGGCCGCTCACGCGCGCCTCGACCATGCGGGTGATCGCCTCGCTGAGTGTCGAGCGCGGGCCAACGGTGACGAGATTCCGGGTCATGATGTCGCTGGCATGCATGAGATCCTCCTCTTTGCTTGCCAGCCGAACAATAAGCGATGGGGAATGGCCTGCCTTGACCTGCGTCAAGTTTCGACACGGGGGTGGCGTTGCGGTTTGTGTAGAAATTGCCTTGGTCGGCGTCTCCGTTTCGGGGACCATGACGGCGGTTTCGGCCGGGGTGAGGACGGTCTGGGTCTTGATCCGGCGCTTGCATTCCTCGTGCAGACGTTCGATGGCATTCGTGGTTCTTGCAGATTCCCATTGGCTGACCGGCAGGCTGGCTTCCGGCGTTTCTGCGCTATCCTTCTCCATGGCGTGATCGCCATCGGCGCTCCAACGCCGAGCCTGGTGGTTGAACTCACCCGGAGATTACGCCACCCCAGAATTTCCCACACATCGCGACGCTACCGGCTCGGGCCTACGGCGGCTGATTGCGGCGCGTTCGCCGAGTTTATGGCAGGGGCCGGCAGCAGCGAATTTAGACACTCGCCTTTGTCTGCGGCCATTTGACGATAAACTGTCGGCGACAGCCCTGTGGCGCGGCTGAACGCCGTGCTGAAAGCACTGACTGATCCATAGCCTGCGATCTGGGCCACTTCCATCATTGGACGCTTGGTCGAGACCAGGGCGGCTTTCGCCAGCGACATGCGCCAGGCCGAAAGATAGCCGATGGGCGACTTGCCGATGATCTCGGCAAAACGGGCCGCGAAGCCGGCACGCGACATGCCTGCTTCGCGCGCGAGATGGGCCACGGTCCAGGCGCGCGATGGCTCCATATGAAGCCTCCGCAGTGCGCGGCTGATGCGTGGATCGGCCAAGCCCGCCAGCAGACCCGGCCGCATGCCTTCGACCTGGGTGGCGCGGTAACGCAGCGACTCCACGAGGATCACCTCCAGGAGGCGATCCAACGCCAACGAACGCCCCGGCCGGTCTGCCGTTACCTCGTCGTCCAACAGACTCAGCAGTCGTCCCAGTCGCTGTGCGGCTACGTCGGCTGCGCAGACATGCACGATCGGCGAGAGCAGGCCGGCAATGTGATCGGCGTTAGGCTCGGCGAACAGGAAATGGCCTGCCAGGAAACGGGCGGAGGATGCGGCGGGATCGCGCCTTTGCAACGCCGTCGGGTCGGCGAACAGCGCCTTCAGGCCAATCGGCTCGACCTCCGAACCCGATCGCATGACCCACTCAGGCGGGCAAGCCATCATCATGAAGTCGCCGGACCGCAGCGTCAGCCTAACCTCGCCGCGGTCGAGTGTGCATGCCCCCTCGATCATCTGCCCGAATACCACCGCTTTCACGGCGGGAAAGCGGATGGCCCAAGGCTCGCGCACCGCGATCATGCGCCAGCTCAACTCGCGTGGCCGTAGCAGGCCGATGACTTGCGACAAGGGATCCAATTGGACGCTCGATAATCAGATCTCGAGGGTCAATTATGTCACGTCTCGTGCGCTAATGATAGTCTGGCCACGTTCATTGGGAGATCGAAATGCGGGTATTCGTAACCGGCGCAAGCGGTTTTATCGGCCAAGCGGTTGTCAAGGAGCTGATGGGCGCCGGCCACCAAGTCACTGGCTTGGCGCGTTCAGATAACGCCGCCCAGAAACTGATTAAGCTCGGCGCGAAAGCCCACGCAGGCTCCCTGCACGAGCCTGACACCCTCAGTGCCGGCGCAGCGGCCGCCGACGGCGTCATCCACCTGGCCTTCATCCACGGTCCGGGCGATATCCCGCTCGGGCGACGACTTGGCCTAATCCTGGGTGGCTCGCCGCTCAACATGGTCGGCCGCTTCGGCGCGGCGATCACCGCCGCGGACCGTCGCGCGATCGACGCCTTGGCCGGCGCGTTGACGGGATCAGGCCGGCCGCTGGTGACTGTGTTTGGCACCATGGGTATGGCCGAGGGGCATACAGCGACAGAAGATGAGGAGCCGGACCCGCGTTCTCCCGGTTGGATGCGCTCGCAGACCGAAGCAGCGGTGAAAGCTTGGGCAGAGCGTGGCGTGCGCGCGACTATGGTTCGTTTGGCGCCCTCCGTGCATGGCGATGACGATCATGGTCTCATCCCGAAGTTCATCGCCGCTGCACGCAAGCACAAGAGTTCGGGCTATATTGGCGATGGCGAGAACCGATGGAGTGCCGTCCATCGCCTCGATGCGGCGGTGCTGCTCCGCCTCGCGCTGGAAGAGGGTCAACCCGGTGCGCGCTTTCACGGCGTTGCCGACGAGGGCGTCCCCTTCCACCAGATCGCCAAGGTGATCGGTCGGCGGCTGAATCTGCCCGCAGTGAGCATTACGCCTAGAGAGGCGGCACGCCGTTTGAGCTGGCTCGCCCCCTTCGCCGCCTACGACAATCCGGCCTCCAGCCAGCAAACCCAGGAACAGCTAGGATGGCACCCTAGCCATCCGGGCCTGCTCGCCGACCTAGACCGCGAGGTGTACTTCCGTGCGTAAGTGTTGTTCTGAATAAAGACCCCAACAATTCTGTACCTCGACTGGCAACCTGGACACCTCGAAGAACCCCTGGCGCGCAACTCGGATTGATGATTCGCTGCGGTTGGTGAAGCGGTGGAGGGGGAGATGGTGTCGCAACCCGGGTTCTTTGATCTCGACGATCGGTATGCGGCGTT
>JAJZBM010000011.1 GCA_021798915.1 Pseudomonadota bacterium | reverse complement strand
GAGGGCATCGTCTATGGCGCTCTCGACGTCATGAAGCGGCGCGGCGGGGCGAATGCCGATCCGGTGCGCATGTTTCACGAGGCGCTGGACAATGTGAAGCCGGCGGTGGAAGTGCGTTCGCGCCGGGTTGGCGGCGCCACCTACCAGGTGCCGGTCGAGGTTCGCGCCGAGCGGCGCCAGGCGCTGGCGATCCGCTGGATCATCGATGCCGCCCGCAAGCGCGGCGAGCACACCATGGAAGACCGGCTCTCCAACGAATTGCTGGACGCCGTCAACAACCGTGGCGCGGCGGTGAAGAAGCGTGAAGATACCCATCGGATGGCAGAAGCGAACAAGGCTTTCAGTCATTACCGCTGGTAACCAAGCAACCCTATTCCCGACGAACTTCTGAGCCATACCGGGCACGGAGAACAAGACGATGGCCAAGGCCAAATTCGAGCGCAATAAGCCGCACTGCAACATCGGCACGATCGGCCATGTGGACCATGGCAAGACGTCGCTGACCGCGGCGATCACCAAGATTCTGGCCAAGACGGGCGGGGCGACGTTCACCGCCTATGACCAGATCGACAAGGCTCCGGAGGAGCGCGCCCGCGGGATCACGATCTCGACCGCGCATGTCGAATACGAGACGCAAAAGCGTCACTATGCGCATGTCGATTGTCCCGGCCACGCCGATTATGTCAAAAACATGATCACCGGCGCGGCGCAGATGGACGGCGCGATCCTCGTCGTTTCCGCCGCCGACGGCCCGATGCCCCAGACCCGCGAGCACATCCTGCTCGCCCGTCAGGTCGGCGTGCCGGCGCTGGTCGTGTTCCTCAACAAGGTGGACATGGTCGACGATCCGGAATTGCTGGAACTCGTCGAGATGGAAGTGCGCGAACTGCTCTCCAGCTACCAGTTCCCTGGCGATGACATTCCGATCATCAAGGGTTCGGCCCTCTGCGCCCTTGAGGATCGTGAGCCGGAGCTTGGGGAGAAGGCGATTCTCAAGCTGATGGAGGCGGTGGACGCCTACATCCCGCAGCCGGAACGCCCGAAGGATCGGCCGTTCCTGATGCCGATCGAGGACGTGTTCTCGATTTCCGGGCGTGGCACGGTGGTCACCGGGCGTATCGAGCGCGGTTTGGTCACGGTCGGCGATGAAGTCGAGATCGTCGGTCTTCGCGCGACGCAGAAGACCATCGTCACCGGCGTCGAGATGTTCCGCAAGCTGCTCGACCGCGGCGAGGCTGGTGACAATATCGGCGCGCTGCTCCGCGGCACCAAGCGTGAAGAAGTCGAGCGTGGCCAGGTTCTCGCCAAGCCGGGCTCGATCACGCCGCACACCAAGTTCAAGGCCGAGGCCTATATCCTGACCAAGGAGGAGGGTGGCCGTCATACGCCGTTCTTCACCAATTATCGGCCGCAATTCTACTTCCGCACCACCGATGTCACCGGCATCGTGCATCTCCCCGAGGGTACCGAAATGGTGATGCCGGGCGACAATGTATCGATGGATGTCGAGCTGATCGCGCCGATCGCGATGGATGACGGTCTCCGTTTCGCCATCCGCGAGGGTGGTCGCACGGTCGGGGCCGGCGTCGTCGCCAAGATCGAGGCGTAAGGCCGCGATCGCGCGAAACGCAGAGCTGGAACGAACCCATGGACAACCAAAATATCCGCATCCGCCTGAAGGCGTATGATCATCGCGTGCTCGATAACAGCACGAAGGAGATCGTGAACACGGCCAAGCGTACAGGCGCGCGCGTTCGTGGGCCGATCCCGCTGCCGACCCATATCGAGCGGTTCACGGTCAACCGCTCGCCGCATGTCGACAAGAAGAGCCGCGAGCAGTTCGAGATCCGCACCCATCGCCGCCTTCTCGATATCGTCGAACCCACGCCGCAGACGGTCGATGCTCTGATGAAGCTCGACCTCGCTGCCGGCGTGGACGTCGAGATCAAAATCTGAAGCACCTGATCTGAAGAAAACGTCATGCGCACCGGATTATTAGCAAGAAAGCTGGGAATGACCCGGCTGTTCAAGGATGACGGCACCCATGTGCCGGTCACCGTTCTGCATCTCGATGCGGTGCAGGTGGTGTCCGTGCGCGATCTCGCGCGGGACGGCTACACGGCGGTGCAACTCGGTTTCGGTCGCGCCAAGGTGAAGAACGTCAGCAAGCCCAATCGCGGCCATTTCGCCACGGCCAAGGTCGAGCCGAAGCAAAAGCTGGTGGAATTCCGGGTTGCCCCGGATGCCGTGCTCGCCCCCGGGGCGACGCTTTCGGCAGCGCATTTCGCGATCGGGCAGAAGGTCGATGTCTGCGGCACGTCCAAGGGCAAGGGCTTCGCGGGTGCGATGAAGCGATGGAATTTCCGTGGTCTGGAGGCGAGCCATGGCGTTTCCATCAGCCATCGCAGCCACGGTTCGACCGGTAATCGCCAGGATCCGGGCAAGACGTTCAAGAACAAAAAGATGGCTGGCCATCTTGGAGACGAGCAGGTGACCACGCTCAATGTTGAGGTCGCGCATGTCGATGCCGAGCGCGGCCTGATCATGGTCAAGGGCGCGGTGCCGGGAAGCAAGGGTGGGTTCGTTCTGGTACGCGATGCGATCAAGCGCCCGCGTCCGGCCGATGCACCCTATCCGGCGGCGTTGGCGGGCTGAGGGGCGAATGATGGAAATCGAAATCAGAACGCTGGACAACGCTGCGGTCGGCAACACCGAACTCAATGAGGCGGTGTTTGGTGCCGCGCCGCGCGAAGACATCATGGCGCGGGTCGTGCATTGGCAATTGGCGAAGCGGCGCGCCGGCACGCACGCGGTCAAAGGGATGGGTGAGGTCTCGGGCACGACCCGCAAGCCCTATAAACAGAAGGGTACCGGGCGGGCGCGCCAAGGCAGCTTGCGGGCGCCGCAATTCCGCACCGGCGGGGTGGTGCATGGCCCGGTGGTTCGAGATCATGGCTACGATTTACCGAAGAAGGTGCGCCGTCTTGGGCTAATTTCGGCGCTCTCGAAGAAATACGCCGAGGGCAAGCTGGTGGTGCTCGACAGCACCGGCGGCACTGGTAAGACCAAAGATCTGGTCGGGAAGTTGAAGACCCTGGGCTGGCACTCGGCGCTGATCGTCGATCAAGAGGTCGATCGTGACTTTCTCCGCGCCAGCCGCAACGTGCCGGGGGTCGACGTGCTGCCGTCGCTCGGCGCCAATGTCTACGACATTCTGCGCCATGACGTGCTCGCCATCACCGCGGCCGGAATCGCCGCCTTGACCGAGCGGTTGACCCGGGAGATCGTGCGATGACCTCGCCTTACAAACTTGGCCAGTCGGCGCGCAAGCGCGCGGCGACTCTGTCGCGCGAGGAGATGTACCGCATCATCCGAAGCCCGGTGGTGACCGAGAAGGCGACGATGCTCGGCGAGCGCCATCAGATGGCGTTCCGTGTCGTCGCTGAGGCCACCAAGCCGGAAATCAAAGCCGCGATCGAAGGGCTGTTCGGCGTCAAGGTGACGGCGGTGAATACGCTGGTGACCAAAGGCAAGACCAAACGCTTCCGTGGTCGGCCTGGGCGGCGGAGTGATGTGAAGAAGGCCTATGTGACGCTCGCCGAAGGTCAGACCATCGATCTGACCGCTGGTCTTGCGTGAAGGATCGACCATGGCGCTGAAAAATTTCAATCCGGTTACGGCGAGCCTCCGTGGCACCATTCTCGTCGATCGCGGCGAGTTGTGGAAGGGAAAGCCGGTCAAGGCGCTGACGCGCGGCAAGACCGGCACCGGCGGGCGCAATAATCATGGCCATATCACCTCGCGGTTTCGCGGCGGCGGCCATAAGCAGACCTATCGCCTGGTGGATTTCCGGCGTCGCAAATTCGACGTGCCGGCGGTGGTCGAGCGGCTGGAATATGATCCCAATCGCTCCGCGTTTCTTGCGCTGATCAAGTATCAGGACGGCGAACTCGCCTATATCCTGGCGCCGCAGCGGTTGCGGGTCGGCGATGGCGTGATTTCCGGCGCCCGGGTTGATATCAAGCCCGGCAATGCGATGCCGATGGCGGCGATTCCGGTTGGCACCATCATCCATAATATCGAGATGAAGCCCGGTGCGGGCGGCAAGATCGCGCGCGCCGCCGGCACTTTCGCTCAGCTCGTCGGCAAGGATTCGGGTTACGCCCAGATCAAGCTGATGTCGGGGGAGTTGCGCATGGTGCGCGCCGAATGCATGGCGAGTATCGGCGCAGTGTCCAATCCCGACAACGCGAATACCCATATCGGCAAGGCCGGTCGGCAGCGTTGGCTCGGGCGGCGGCCGCATAATCGCGGCGTGGTAATGAACCCGGTCGATCATCCGCATGGCGGCGGCGAGGGACGGACTTCCGGCGGCCGCCATCCGGTGACGCCGTGGGGCAAGCCGACCAAGGGCTATAAGACACGCGTGAACAAGCGCACGGACAAGTTGATTATCCGCCGGCGCAACAAGGGGAAGGGCTGAACCGATGGCTCGCTCCGTCTGGAAAGGGCCGTTCGTTGACGGCTACCTCCTCAACAAGGCCGAGGCCGTGCGGGCGTCGGGCCGCAACGAGATCATCAAGATCTGGTCGCGCCGCTCGACCATTCTGCCGCAATTCGTCGGGCTGACCTTCGGCGTCTATAACGGCCGCAAATTCCTGCCGGTGCAGGTCAACGAAAACATGGTCGGGCACAAATTCGGGGAATTCTCGCCGACCCGCACCTTCACGGGGCATTCGGCCGACAAGAAGGCAAAGCGGGGCTGAGATGAGCAAGCCGAAGCATGAACGCCGACTAGACGCCAGCGAGGCAGAAGCGGTGATGCGCAATTTGCGGGTCAGCCCGCGCAAGCTTAATCTCGTCGCTGGGCTCATTCGTAATCGGCCGGCGGCGCAGGCGGTCGCAACGCTCACTTTCAGCAAGCGGCGCATCGCCGGCGACGTGAAGAAAGTGCTGCAAAGTGCGATCGCCAACGCCGAGAATAATCACGCGCTCGACGTCGACCGGCTGATCGTCACGCGCGCCGAGGTCGGGCGCGCGGTGGTGATGCGGCGCTTTCATGCTCGCGGTCGCGGCCGTTCGGCGCGGGTGGAAAAATGGTTCAGCCATCTGCGCATCGTCGTCGCGGAACTCCCCGAGGTCGCGGAGACGCGTGCGGCGCAGACTGAGGAAGGGACGGCGTAGCCGATGGGACACAAAGTCAATCCGATCGGGCTCCGGCTCGGCATCAATCGGACATGGGATAGCCGCTGGTACGCCGGCGCCGATTATGCACGTTTGCTGCATGAGGATATGCGGCTGCGGGAACGGCTGCGGAGCAAACTGCATGCCGCCGGCGTTTCGCGTGTGGTCATCGAGCGCCCGGCGAAGAAGCCACGGGTGACGATTTATGCCGCGCGGCCGGGGGTGGTGATCGGGCGCAAGGGCCAGGATATCGAGGCGTTGCGCAAGGATCTCACCACCATGGCGAAAGCCGAGGTGACGCTGAACATCGTCGAAATCAGGAAACCCGAGATCGACGCGACTCTGGTTGCGGAAAACATCGCTCAGCAGCTCGAGCGGCGTGTTGCCTTCCGCCGTGCCATGAAGCGCGCGGTGCAATCGGCGATGCGGCTTGGCGCGCAGGGCATTCGCATCAACTGCGGCGGCCGTCTCGGTGGCGCCGAGATTGCCCGTATGGAGTGGTATCGCGAAGGTCGCGTGCCTTTGCACACGCTGCGTGCGGATATCGATTACGGCACTGCCACCGCCAAGACCACGTATGGCACCTGCGGCGTGAAAGTGTGGATTTTTAAAGGTGAAATCCTGGCTCATGATCCGATGGCGCAAGACCGGCGCGCCGCGGAGCAGGCCCCGCAGCGCTGAGGATCACGAAGGATGCTTTCTCCCAAGCGCACCAATTATCGCAAGGCCCATAAGGGCCGTATCCATGGTCTTGCCAAAGGTGGCACGACGCTGAATTTCGGCGCCTTTGGCTTGAAGGCGATGGAGCCCGAGCGGATCACCGCGCGCCAGATCGAAGCGGCACGGCGCGCCATCACGCGCGCCATGAAGCGCGCCGGACGCGTCTGGATCAGAATCTTTCCCGATGTCCCGGTCTCGCGCAAACCTGCCGAAGTACGCATGGGATCGGGTAAGGGCGCGCCGGAATTCTGGGTCTGCCGGGTCAAGCCGGGGCGGATCATGTTCGAGATTGATGGCGTCGCGCCCGATCTGGCGCGCGAGGCGCTCGATCTCGGCGCGGCCAAGCTGCCGATCAAGACCAAGTTCGTGACCCGGATGGGGGATGCCTGAGATGAGCAAGGCGCGTGACATCCGCACCAAGACCCCGGACGAGCTGACGAGCCTGCTGCTCGATCTCAGCAAGGAGCGGTTCAATCTTCGTTTCCAACGCGCGACCGGCCAGCAAGAAGGTACGGCTCGGATGCGCGCGGTGCGGCGAGAGATCGCGCGGGTCAAGACAATCCTGGCGGAGAAGCAACGTCTTCCCGCCGTGCAATCCTGAGAGGCGAGCGCGTATGCCGAAGCGCATCCTGACTGGCCGCGTGGCGAGCGACAAGATGGACAAGACCGTGACGGTACTTGTCGATCGGCGCGTCATGCATCCGCTTTATAAGAAGTTCATCCGCCGTTCGAAGAAATACGCGGCGCATGACGAAAACAACTTGTGCAAGGCTGGCGATCTCGTGCGCATCATCGAATGCCCGCCGATCAGCAAGCGCAAGACCTGGCTGGTGATCGAGCGCAACGGCGAGACCCTCGCCGGCGCCGAGGCCCAGGTTTGAGGAGCGGAGCATGATCCATCCCGAAACCAATCTCGAGGTCGCCGATAATTCCGGCGCCCGTCGCGTGCAGTGCATCAAGGTACTCGGCGGCTCGAAACGTAAGACCGCCTCGGTCGGCGATGTCATCGTCGTTTCCATCAAAGAAGCGATCCCGCGCGGCAAGGTCAAAAAAGGCGACGTGCATCAGGCGGTGATCGTGCGCACGTCGTTTCCGGTGCGCCGCGCCGATGGTAGCGCGATCCGCTTCGATCGTAACGCCGCGGTGTTGATCAACAAGCAACAGGAGCCGATCGGCACCCGCATTTTCGGCCCTGTGGTGCGCGAGTTGCGCGCCAAACGCTTCATGAAGATCATTTCGCTCGCGCCGGAGGTGCTGTGATGGCGGCACGGATCAAGAAAGGCGACAAGGTCGCGGTGATCAGCGGTGCGGCCAAGGGCGGGCGCGGCGAAGTGTTGCGGGTGTTGCCGAGCGAGAATCGGGCGGTGGTGCAAGGGCTGGCGATGGTCAAGCGCCATCTCAAGCCGCGCGGCATGGGCCAGCCCGGCGGCATCGAACGGCGCGAGGCGGCGATCCATCTGTCCAACCTGATGCTCATCGACCCCAAAACCGACCGGCCGACGCGGGTCGGCTTCCGGGTGCTGGAGGATGGGCGCAAGGTACGGGTCGCGAAAGCCAGCGGCCAGGTCATCGAGAATTGAGGGGGACGGCATGAGCGAGACGGAAAATCGACCGCTGCCGCGCCTGCTGCGGCGTTATCGCGAGGAGCTGCGTGCCAAGCTGCAAGCGGAATTCAACTACAAGAATCCGATGCAGGTGCCGCGGCTCGAGAAGATCGTCATCAATATGGGGGTTGGCGAAGCGACCGCCGATCAAAAGAAGCTTGACGCGGCGGTGGCAGAATTGACGATGATCGCCGGACAGAAAGCGGTGAAGACCATCGCCAAGAAGGCGATCGCCGGATTCAAGATTCGCAAGGGTCTGCCGATCGGCTGCAAGGTGACGCTTCGCCGCGCGCAGATGTATGAGTTCCTCGACCGGTTGACCACCATCGCGATGCCGAGGGTGCGTGATTTTCGCGGCATTACCGGCAAGGGTTTCGATGGGCGCGGGAATTTCGCGATGGGGATGCGCGAGCAGATTGTGTTCCCGGAGATCAACTATGACAAGGTGGATGCCGTGCGCGGCATGGACATCGTTTTCGTGACCACGGCGCGCACCGACGCGGAAGCGAAGGCCCTGCTCAAGGGCTTCGACCTTCCGTTCGCGGCGTAAACGGCGGGGTTTGGGGATTACGGGATTTTTGGAAAACCGTTGGGGACTCGATCACCTGACAGGTTCCGGAGGATAGAGATCGACATGGCTAAGCTTTCCGCGGTCAATCGCAATAAACGGCGCGAGCAGATGGCGCAGCGTGATCAGGCCAAGCGCAAGGCACTGAAGGCGACGATAATGGATCGCACGCGCCCGGTGGAGGATCGCTTCGAGGCGTCCCTCAAGCTTGCGCAATTGCCGCGCAACGGCGCGATCGGGCGGGTGCGGCTGCGTTGCGAGCTGACCGGGCGGTCGCGGGGCAATTATCGCAAATTCAAGCTTTGCCGCATCGCTTTGCGTGACCTTGCCAGTGCCGGACAGATTCCGGGGCTGGTCAAGGCGAGCTGGTAGAAGAGGAGCGATCATGGCGCTTTCCGATCCGCTCGGCGACATGCTGACCCGTATCCGCAACGCTCAGCGTTCGCGGCATAGTGTTTGTGTCGCGCCGGCCTCACAATTGCGAGCCAATGTGCTCGAAGTGTTGAAACGCGAAGGCTTCATTCGCGGTTTTTCCGCCGAGGAACTGCGTCCGGGCGTCGCTCGGCTGCGCATCGAGCTGAAATACAATGAGGGCGAGCCGGTGATCAAAGAAATCACCCGGATCTCCCGGCCTGGCCGGCGGGTCTATTCCAAGATCCGGGAATTGCCCAAGGTCTATGCCGGGCTTGGCATTTCCATTCTGTCCACGCCACGTGGCGTGCTCAGCGATGCCGAGGCGCGCGCTGCCAATGTTGGCGGCGAAGTCCTCTGTCGCGTATTCTGAGGGGGGACGCATGTCGCGCGTAGGCAAATATCCCGTGCCCATTCCGGACGGCGTGCAGGTGGCGATCGCCGGTCGCAGCCTGTCGGCGAAAGGGAAGCTTGGCGAGTTGCGGCTCGATCTCGCCGACGATGTCGAGGTCAAGGTCGAGGACAAGATGGTGACGGTCGCCCCGCGTGATGGCGAACGGCGGGCGCGCATGATGTGGGGCACGACCCGGGCGCTGGTTGCGAACATGGTGCGCGGTGTCTCGGCCGGTTATGAACGCAGCATGGAGATCACCGGCACCGGCTTTCGTGCCGCCGTGCAGGGCCAGAACCTGGTCATCAATCTCGGCTTTTCCCACGATGTCGTCTATCCTATTCCCCACGGGATCAAGATTTCCTGCGAGAAGCCGACATCGATCAAGGTCGAGGGCATCGATAAGCGCCTGGTTGGCCAGGTGGCGGCCGAGATCCGCGGCTATCGTCCGCCCGAGCCCTATAAAGGCAAGGGGGTGCGCTATACTGACGAGGTCATCCGGCGCAAAGAGGGTAAGAAGAAGTAATGAGTGCCAAGCAGGATCTCCAGGCGCGCCGGCGCGAGCGTCTGCGTTTCCAACTGCGTCACAAAAGTGGCGGGCGCCTGCGGTTGTCGGTGTTTCGTTCGGGCAAGCACATCTATGCGCAAGTGATCGACGACGATGCCGGGCGCACCTTGGTCGCGGCGTCGAGCCTTGAAGCCGCCCTGCGGAAGGAACTTCCGACCGGTGCCGACAAGGCGGCGGCGGCGGTGGTCGGCAAGCTGATCGCGGAACGCGCATTGGCGGCCGGCGTCAAGGCGGTCGTGTTCGATCGCGGCGCCTATTTCTATCATGGCCGCGTCAAGGCGCTGGCCGAGGCGGCCCGCGAAGGCGGGCTCGCCTTCTGAGGGAACGAAGCATGGCACGGGAACCGAGGGAAGGCCGCGGCCGCGAGCGCAATCGAGAGCGCGAGAGCGGTGACGATCTGATGGACAAGCTGGTGTCCATCAATCGTGTGGCCAAGGTGGTCAAGGGTGGGCGGCGTTTTGCCTTTGCCGCCCTGGTGGTGGTTGGCGACCAGAAGGGCCGCGTCGGCTATGGCGCCGGCAAGGCGCGCGAGGTGCCGGAAGCGATCCGCAAGGCGACTGAACGCGCCAAGCGCACCATGATCCGGGTGCCGATGCGTGAGGGGCGCACACTACACCACGATGTCGAGGGGCGCTTCGGCGCCGGCGCGGTGGTGCTGCGCTCGGCACCGGCCGGCACCGGGATCATCGCCGGCGGGCCGCTTCGCGCAGTGTTCGAGACGCTCGGTCTCGGGGATGTGGTTGCGAAAAGCCTGGGCAGCCGCAATCCGCATAACATGGTCAAGGCGACCTTCGCCGCATTGCAACATTGCACCAACCCGCGCAGCGTCGCGCAGCGGCGCGGCAAGAAAGTTTCCGATCTGCTCGGGCGGCGCGAAGCGCCGTCGGCACAGGAGGCGGCCGATGCCTAAGATGCTGCGGGTGACCCAGATCGCTTCCGCCGCCGGGCGCAAGCCGGGCCAGCGCGAGACCCTGATCGGGCTTGGGCTCAACAAGCTGCACCGTTCCCGTCTCGTGCCGGACACTCCGAGCGCGCGTGGCATGATCCGGAAAGTGGCGCATCTCATCACGGTGACCGATCTTCCGGAGACGTCACCAGCGGCCGAGGGGGCGCACAATAATGTTTCTCAATGAATTGCGTGACAACCCTGGCGCGCGCCGGCGCTCGAAGCGGCTCGGCCGTGGTATCGGTTCGGGCAAGGGCAAGACATCCGGCAAGGGCGTCAAGGGCCAAAAGGCACGCGAAGGTGTGGCGCTGAACGGATTCGAGGGCGGCCAGTTGCCGATCTATCGGCGTCTGCCCAAGCGCGGCTTCGTCAATATTTTCCGCAAAATCTATGCGCCGCTCAATCTCGGCGCGTTGCAAAAGGCGATCAGCGAGGGGCGGATCGACGCGACCCAGCCGATCACCGAGGCGCTGCTCGCGGCGGCTGGTTTGGTGCGCACAAGCGGTATTGCCGGGGTTCGGCTGCTTGCCGACGGCGCGATCACCCAGGCCGTGACCATCAAGGTTTCCGGCGCTTCGGCGGCAGCGATGCAGCGCGTTGCGGAAGCCGGCGGACAGGTCGAGGTCAGTGTCCCGCCGCGCCGCGCCGAAACGGCGGAGGCAGGCTGAGACGAGAGACGCTGCGCACGCCGGTTGGCGTTGCCGGGGGTGAGCCCATGCGCGAAAGGTATCCACGCCAAGGTTCACTCCCGTGGCTTGCGGGGTTCTGCCATGATCGGGGCAGGCTTGCCTCGGGCGCCCCTTACGGGGCACAATTCCGCGTGAGCGCCGACCTGCGACGATGAGCAGGTGGCGGGGGTCGAGGGCGGACATGATAAGGAAAAGCGCATGGCGTCGGCAGCCGAGCAATTAGCGTCTAGCCTCAATCTCGGCGTACTCGCCAAGGCGACTGAACTCAAAAAGCGCATTTGGTTCACTCTCGGCGCGCTGATCGTCTATCGCGTCGGCACTTATATTCCGTTGCCTGGGGTCGATACCTCGGTGATGGGCGAACTCATGGCCCAGCATGGCGGCGGCATTCTCGGCATGTTCGACATGTTCACCGGCGGCGCCTTGCGGCGCATGACGGTGTTTGCCCTCAACATCATGCCCTATATCAGCGCCAGCATCATCGTCCAATTGATGTCGGCGGCGCTGCCGTCGCTTGAAGCCCTCAAGAAGGAGGGCGAGAGCGGGCGCAAGAAGATGAACCAATATACCCGCTATCTCACCGTCGTGATCGCCATGTTCCAAGCCTATGGCATCACCTTGGGGCTGGAAAGCATGCGCGGCAGCTTCGGCCCGGCGGTGATCGATCCCGGCTGGTTCTTCCGCCTGAGCGCGGTGGTGACGCTGGTCGGGGGCACGATGTTCCTGATGTGGATCGGCGAGCAGATCACCGCGCGCGGCATTGGCAATGGCATCAGCCTGATCATTTTCTCCGGAATCGTCGCCAATCTGCCGCATGCGCTGGCGAGCCTGCTCGAGCTTGGACGGACCGGGGCGCTGTCGCCGGTGTTCATCGTCGGTTTCATGATCATCGCCATCCTGGTGATCGGCTTCATCGTGTTCATGGAGCGGGCACATCGGCGCGTCGTGGTACAGTACCCGAAGCGCCAGGTGGGCAGCCGGATGTTCGGCGGTGATTCGACGCATATGCCGCTCAAGCTCAACACCGCTGGCGTCATCCCGCCGATTTTCGCGAGTTCCATCCTGCTCATTCCCGCCACCATCGCCGGATTTTCGCGTGGCGGCGGGCCGGCCTGGGTGAACTGGATCGTGAGTCAGCTCGCGCACGGCCAGCCGCTTTATATGGCGCTCTATGCCGCCCTGATCATTTTCTTTGCCTATTTCTATACCGCGGTGGTGTTCAATCCGCAGGAGACCGCCGATAACCTCAAGAAATACGGCGGCTTCATCCCCGGTATCCGGCCCGGCAATGCGACGGCCGAATATTTCGATTATATCCTGACGCGGCTGACCACCATCGGCGCGATTTATGTTGCGGCGGTCTGTCTTTTGCCGGAAATTCTGATCAGCCATTATGGTGTGCCGTTCTATTTCGGCGGCACCAGCCTGATGATCATCGTCTCGGTGACGATGGACACCATCACTCAGATCCAGTCGCACCTCCTCGCCCATCAATATGAGGGGCTTATCCGCAAGGCGCGGGTGCGCGGGCGGGTGCGCTGATGGCGGCCGGCGGGGGGCTGAACATCATTCTGCTCGGCCCGCCGGGGGCCGGGAAAGGCACCCAGGCCAAGCGGCTCGAGGAGCGGTACGGCATTGCCCAGATCTCCACCGGTGACATGCTGCGCGGTGAGGTCGCCGCCGGGAGTGCGATCGGACGGAAGGCGAAGGCGATCATGGAAGCCGGCGAGTTGGTGCCGGATGAGATCATCATCGCCATGCTCTCGGCGCGGATCGCGCGGCCGGATTGCACGAGCGGCTTCATTCTGGACGGTTTTCCCCGCACCGTGCCACAGGCCGAGGCGCTGGACGTCATGCTCGGCGAGCACGGGTTGACGTTGAGCGCGGTGATCGAACTCAAGGTCGACGATGCGGCGCTGATCGAGCGCATCGCTGGACGTTTCACCTGCGCTGCTTGCGGTGCTGGCTATCACGATGTTTTCAAGCCGCCGAAAACACCCGGCCGCTGCGATGTCTGCGGTGGCACGGCATTCACCCGCCGGGCTGATGACAATCGCGAGACGGTCACCGCGCGCCTCGCGGCTTATCATCGCCAGACGGCGCCGATCCTGCCTTATTACGCGGCGCAAGGGCGGCTCCACAGCGTGGATGGCATGGCCGGGATCGAGGCTGTGACGGCGGCCGTGGAGGGGGTTTTGGACAGGCTCGAAGTGGGTGTCACGGAAAAATGATCGCACAAGATTGACACTGGTCGGCCAGCTTGTATAGTGCGCGCCTCGCGTGAGGCCCCAGCGAATGGGCTGTGGCTGTTTGCGAGAAGGGCAAGGCGAAAAAATGGCGACCTGTGCGCTTTAGCGCGGCGGGGCGTTAGTTTTTCTTTTGCGGGTTCGGGTTGTGCTGGCTGAAATCGGCCGGCTGGTGAGGAGTGAAGAAGCGTGGCGCGCATTGCCGGGGTGAATATTCCAACCAATAAGCGGGTGACGATAGGGCTTCGCTATATTTATGGGATCGGCCCGACCAAGGCCGCCGAAATCTGTGCCGCGCTGGGCATTCCGGATGAGCGCCGCGTGAATCAGCTCAGCGACGATGAGGTTTTGCGTATCCGCGAGCTGATCGATCGCGAGTATCGCGTCGAAGGCGATCTCCGGCGTGAAGTGGCAATGAATATCAAGCGGTTGATGGATCTCGGCTGCTATCGTGGCCTTCGTCATCGTCGCGGCCTGCCGGTGCGCGGCCAGCGCACCCATACCAACGCCCGCACGCGCAAAGGCAAGGCGGTGGCCATCGCTGGCAAAAAGAAAGTGACGAAGTAGCCACTTTC
The DNA here is from genome assembly GCA_021798915.1 of Pseudomonadota bacterium. GTDB lineage: Bacteria > Pseudomonadota > Alphaproteobacteria > Acetobacterales > Acetobacteraceae > Acidibrevibacterium. Next base: position 68,089 of record JAJZBM010000011.1, on the reverse strand, counting down.
CCACGCCCTGGCCCCTCCCCCTCGCCATCCCCCAATAGACCACCGACAGGACGAAATTCATGGCCAAGCCCGCCCAGGCCGCCCGCCCGCGCAAAAAAGAACGCAAGAACATTACCTCTGGCGTTGCCCATGTCGCGGCGACCTTCAACAACACCATGGTGACCATCACCGATTCCCAAGGCAACGCGATCGCGTGGTCCTCGGCAGGGAGTCAGGGGTTCAAGGGCAGCCGCAAATCGACGCCCTATGCCGCGCAGGTGGCCGCCGAAGAAGCGGGGCGCAAGGCGCGCGAACACGGCATGGAGACCTTGGAGATCGAGGTCAGTGGCCCTGGCTCGGGGCGCGAAAGCGCGCTCCGAGCGCTGCAGGCGGTCGGTTTTGCTATCACCGCCATCCGTGACACGACCGCCATTCCGCATAATGGCTGCCGTCCGCGCAAGCGGCGTCGCGTCTGATCGTCGCCTTTGGCCGGATCTCGGCGTGAGATGTCTGGCCCGAGGGGATAAAGTTCCGCGCTTTCGCGAGCGCATTCATTGCAGATGAGGCAAGCGTGGTCATCCAGAGAAACTGGCAATCGCTGATCAAGCCGGAAAAGCTGGAAGTTGAGTCCGGCGCGATTCCTTCTTGTGTTGCAACGATCATCGCCGAGCCGCTCGAGCGTGGCTTTGGCATGACGCTCGGCAACGCCATTCGTCGTATCCTGCTGTCCTCGCTGCAGGGTGCGGCGGTGACCTCGGTCCAGATCGATGGCGTGCTGCATGAATTCAGCAGCATTCCCGGCGTCCGCGAGGATGTCACCGATATCGTGCTCAACATCAAGCAGCTTGCGCTCCGCATGCATGGCGAGGGGCCGAAGCGCATGGTGCTCTCGGCGACGGGACCGGGCGAGGTCAAAGCTGGACAGATTCAGACCGGGCATGACATCGACATCATGAACCGAGATCTCGTCATCTGCACCCTCGATGACGGTGCCAAGCTCGGGATCGAGTTCACCGTCGAACTCGGTAAAGGCTATATCGCAGCAAGCCAGAATCGCGAGGAAGACAGTCCGATCGGGCTTATTCCGGTCGATGCGATCTTCTCGCCGGTGCGGCGGGTTTCCTATAAGGTCGAGCCGACGCGCGTCGGGCAGGTGACGGATTATGATCGCCTGCTGCTGACGGTGGAGACCAACGGCGCCGTGACCCCTGAGGATTCGGTGGCTCTTGCCGCGCGCATTTTGCAAGATCAGCTCCAGCTCTTCATCAATTTCGACGAGCCGCAGCATGTTCGTGCCGATGAGCCACAGGATAATCTGCCGTTCAACCGCAATATGCTGCGCAAGGTGGATGAACTCGAACTCTCCGTCCGCAGCGCCAATTGTTTGAAGAACGACAATATCATCTATATCGGCGATCTCGTGCAGAAGAGTGAGCAGGAGATGCTGAGGACGCCGAATTTCGGCCGTAAATCTCTGAACGAAATCAAAGAAGTGCTCACGACCATGGGGCTTTCCCTGGGCATGACGGTGCCGGGTTGGCCGCCAGAGAATATCGAAGACATGGCCAAACGGCTCGACGAGCCGTTCTGAGCCCGCAGGGAGAAAGACCATGCGTCACGGGATCGCCGGCCGCAAGCTCGGCGTGACTTCCAGCCACCGTCTCGCCATGTTTCGTAACATGGCGGTCGCGCTGCTCAAGCATGAGCAGATCACGACAACGCTGCCCAAGGCCAAGGAATTGCGTCCGGTCGCGGAGAAGCTCATCACGCTCGGCAAGCGCGGCGGATTGCATGCCCGCCGTCAGGCTTTCGCCGAATTGCGTGATCAGACAATTGTCGCCAAACTCTTTACCGCGCTCGCGGATCGCTACAAATCACGGGCCGGTGGCTATACCCGTGTTTTGAAGGCCGGCATTCGCTACGGCGATGCCGCGTCGATGGCGGTGATCGAGCTGGTTGACCGCGATCCCGCCGCCAAAGGCCAGGATAGCGGCCCGCGGCAGGTGCGCGATGACGACGCCGCTCCCGTGGCAGAGGCGTGAGGACACGACGTCCGCGCGTGATGCCGCGAGAATTGGCTGCGTCGCGCTGACGAGGTGCGTAAGCATCTCCGCAGCACCAAATCGTCCCACCCCACCATGAATATGAGCGAGCGCGGGATGGGTGGCCGAGCGGTTTAAGGCAGCGGTCTTGAAAACCGCCATACGTGCAAGCGTATCGTGGGTTCGAATCCCACCCCATCCGCCATGCGCTCCGAGCAAGCCATTGTTCTTGCTTGTAAATCAGGAACGGCAGATTTTCTTACCTCCCCGCATACCTACCCGACTTGTCGCGCTTGGGTGACATGGAACGGGATAGAGCGGGATTAGAGATGCGCCCGATCACGCTTTCGTGCTGGCGCCCTCGATCGCCTCGCCCGGCTTCCCGACCCCATGCCGATAGTGCCGATAGTGTCGATAGCCCCCGGGGGCTGACCGCCGGCCGCTAACATTCCGGGCAGTCTCAAACGCGGCGAGCCGCCATGGAACGGGGGCTGTTAGTGTCGATGCGGGGAGATGCGGGCAGGATAGGCAGCCGGTCGATGCCAGATAGGTGCGGCATAGGTGCCAGATGTGTGAGTGTTATATTGTTCCATTCGCCGGCGCAGGCGCGTCGCTGGCCCGCCGCTGGCCCGTCGATGCCGGGTCGCTAGCCGGTCGATGCCAGGCGCTGGCCGGTCGCTGGCCCGGCGCTAGCCCGTCGATGCCGGGGGCTCAGGGGTGCGCCATGACCGCGCCTTGACCGCGCCTTGACCGCGGGAGATTGCCCATTGCCTGCGCCTCGGCCTTGGCCGGGATTGGCCGGCGGCGGTCGGTTCCCGGCTTGCGAGGGTGGAAGCATCCCCCCCCTCAGCGCGGCGGGTCATGCGTGCGGGCGGGATGCCCGGGCGGCAGTTCGTTGGCGATCTCGCGCATCAGCTCGCGCGCCTGGCGGAGGCGGTAGAGCTCGGCGAGCAGGGCGTCGGGGTTGGTGGCGCTGGTCATGGCTGGTTCCTTGGGTGTGGAGGGTGGCTTGGTCCGTTCACGGCAGGGCCTCCGGGTGCGCGCGCTGGAGCGCCTCGATCACGCTGGCGGAAAACCGCCGCTTCGTCTCGGCATCGGCGAAGGAGATGACGGGCGTGTATCTCCGCTTCCCGGCGGCATCGGTCAGGGCGCGGCCATCGCGGTCGATCATGGTCTTGGCGGGCGGGGTCGCCCATGCGCCGTCCTTGCCTTTCAGAATTCCGATTTCGTGCAGGATCATCCCGGAGGGCAGGCGGGCATCGCAGAAGCCAAGCAGGTTCCCGGAGGGGCGCGGGGTCCAGGCGATGATACTTATGGCGGCATTGCTCATGATGTTTCTCCGATTTCGCACTCGCGGCAGATCGTCGGCTTCGGCCCCGGCCAGCTTGACGATATCCACATGCCGCGTCCGCAGGCCGGGCAGGGCCATGCGCCCGGCGTGCCGGCGAGGGGCGAGGCGGCGAGGCGCAGGCCGCGCACGGCCTTGGCATGGGCCTGGGCGGGCAGCATCGGCGTGCGTTCCTCCGCCTGGATCGCCTCGCGCTCGATATCCAGCTCGGCATCCGCCTGTTCGAATCGCAATGGAAGCGCAGGCAAAAGTGTTTGCAGGGTTTCCATTCTGCCATGCCCGGCGGTCAGCATCCGGCGCGCGGCGGCTTGCAAGCGGCGGCGCTCGTGGCCGGCGGGGGCGTCATGAGCCCACTCTACCAGGTGAATGATATCCGCCATCGGCAGCCCAAGGGTCGTCTCAATTTCGGCTTTAGTCTCGACCGGCGGCATCATGGGTGACGCTGGTGACGCTGAAACGGAAATTCCCTCTCCCCTCGCCGAAAGTGTTTTGCGGTCAGCGCCGCGCCGAGCAAGTAGGTCGAGGATGGCTGGCTTGAGATCGCGCACCTCCGCCAGCAGCGAAGGCGGCGGCGGCGCTGGCGCTCGCCACGCGAGATTTTCCCCATCCGGTGAGAGTTCCACCGCCACGCCGGCGGCTTCCAGGCGGCTCATCAGCCGCGCGGCGGCGTTCATATGACGCCCCCAACGCCATTCGGCATATGCGTCTTTTCCGAACCCGATAAGGTAGGAAATTTAGCGTCACCAGCGTCACCAGCGTCACCCGGCTTTGTTTTCAATGGGTTACGGGTGACGCTAGGAAACCGGCTAGCGTCACCAGCGTCACCCGTAGCGTCACCCGGAGCGCTAGCGTCACCCGTAGCGTCACCCTTAGCGTCACCCGAAAAATGGCCGTTTTCTGCGGTTTGTGACGCTGGTGACGCTGGTGACGCTGTTTTGCGTCCCTTAGCGGGTTGGAAAAACAAGTGCACCATCCGCACCCCGTGCGAGGCTCGATAGCGTCCTATCTCGATGCCTATAGCGCGCAGGACCGTGGCAACGCGGGTGAGCCGGGAAGAAAAGCGGGTGAGGTCTGCGGGCCATGTTTTCGAGCGGGTAGCTGTCTCGCCCGCGACCCTGGCGACGGCGGTCAGTAGCTCTCCGGCGGTGCCCGTCCAGTCGGTGCGGCCTTCGGCGCGTTCGTTGGTCATCAGCGTGCGGATGGCGTTCGCGACCGGGTCGCCTTCAATCGCGTCATCGATCGCCTTCGCGCGGTTCGCATCGAAAGCGGACATGAAGCCGCCTTCCGGCCAGAGATGCCCATCGCCGCAGGCGGTCGCCCAGAGCGCGAAATCGGCCATGCGAGGCATCCGGTCGAGCCGCGTTTCCGGCAGTCGGTGAAGGCCGCGGGACATGGCATCGAGGAGGGCGCCGAGGATTTCCGGGCGGGCGGCGTCGATGGCGGCATTGATCGCGGCCTCGGCCCGGCGCTCGGTTTCGGCGATGGCTTGAAGGATGAGGAAGATGGCCCGCTCGGCGAGGTCCGGGCGCGAGATGATGTCGCCTATGCCGTTGAGAAGGATTGGCCGCATCGCATCGAGGATCGTCTCATCGCTGTCACTATATAGAGTGCGGGTGGCGAAGCCGCCGCCCGTGGCGAGCCGGCAGAGGGTGTCCGAAATCCAAGAAGGCAGGCCGGAAACGTTGTCGAAGCTGAGAATGTGCCCATTGGTCGCGGCAATGAAGAGGTCGCGATCTTCGCGGGGCAGCGAGCGTTGGCCGGCAGAGTTCGGGTCGATCAACGATCGCAAAATTCTCGCGAAGGTGGTTTTTGCTGATCCTTGCTCGCCAGTCAGCGCCAGAAGGGGGAACGGGCCGCTTGGCCGCAACGCGGCGAGCATCCAGGCCGTGGCGAGGATAAAATCGGCCTCGCTTCCTACGTTGAGTAGGGCTCGGAGAGGCGCCAGCGAGCCGCCCGCCACCGGCACCGGCAACGGCAACATCCCCGCCGCGCGCCGGAAACGGCAGGGCGGCTCGGCGATGATGCGCCAGCCGGTCGCGTCGATCTCTATGGCGCGCCACGTCTCGTCGGCCACGTCGATATAGAGTTTGCCGTCATGCTCGCCGGTGCGGATGAAAACCGCGCGTTCCGGCCCGTCATAAAAGGCTTTCGCCTCGATCACGCCCAGCGCCGCCCCCATCGCCTCCCCGTTCGGCGCGCCGCCTTCCTGAAGAAAAAATGCCCGGCTCAGCCAGCGCCGGAAACCTCTGCCGCGCACCAGCAGCGTTTCGCGGTGATCGCCGATGCGCACGTCCGCGAACGCGGTCTGGTCCGCCGTGTGGAAAAGTTCAGCCTCGCCAGCGAGGGCAAGCAGGGTGTCGCACTGCGTCTGGCGCTCGCCGGGCTCGATGCCGGCGGCGCGGTCGATTTCGGCATCAAGCGCCGTGACGCGGATTTTTGCCGCCTTGAGCGTCGCCCGCAGAGCCTCAAATGCCGCCCGATCCTCGGCCCGCAATTCGGCGAGCGCGATGAGCACGTCCGGCTTGAACGGCGCGCCTGGGTCATCGGTCGCGCGCTCGACCAGGCCGGCGAGGGGATCGTTCACGTCATGTTGGGTGAAATCCGAATTACTCATTGGGCGCCTCCGCCGCGCGAGCGGCCGCTAGGTCATTAAAATCCTTGCCAGACTCTACGGATTTCACAACGCGCACCTCGCGGCCCTCGGCACGCCAGCGCCGGCACGCGGCCTCGGCGGCGCGCAGGCCAGGGGCATCGTGGTCGGCCGCGATCACCACGCTACGGATTTCCGATGGTAGGATAAGAGATTTTGCCAAATTGCCGGCGCTCACCGCCGCCCAGGCCGGCAGGCCGAGGAGCTGACCGGCAGCGGCGGCGGATTCTATTCCTTCGGAAATCGTGAGTTCATGACTGGCAGTTTGCAATCTGACCGCGCCGCCTGCGACGTGACCGAGGCTCGCCTTGACCGGCTCGCAATCGGCCTTTCGTCCGTCCGGCGCGAGAAAAATCCTCTGGATACCTGAAAACTTGCCATCAGCCCCGGTGATCTCGGCGACCAGGGCGATGCGCCGGCCGCCGCCAGGATGCGGGCAATCACGCCGCCAGCGGAGGGCCGGCGACGGAATTGCCTGCTCTATCCTGCGATTTCTCAGATACAAAGAGGCCGAGCAGTTCGGCGAAAGCGGCGCGGCGCCGCCCCAAACCGCCGCCGCCCGCGCCCGGCGGGCGGCGGGGTCGGCGCGGTCTAGGCGGGGGAGGCGCTCGCGGCGCTCAGGGGGGCCGCCGCCGCTGCGCAGCAGGTCCACCAGTCCGGCGCGGTCATTGCATGAAGCACACCAAAGTAAGGCCCTGCCGTCCCGAACGTCGAGGCTAAGTGATTGTTTGTATTGGCAAATTGGACAATCACCCCGCCATCCGCGCCCGGCGCGGGCCAGGCGGAGGCGGCCCGCGATTTCGGTTGCATTCTGCCCCCCAAAGGGGTATGAGTTTCCTTGCATTTTGATTTCCTAGCCCGCCAGCGGTCCCACGCTCGGCGGGTTTTCTATATGGTTTTCAATGGGTTACGCTGCGTCCTTGTGTGGGGACTTGATCCGCGCGGACGGCAGGGAGGCGATCGCGGCGCGGAGGCTCTCGGTCACGATCATCGTCCGCCGCCCCGCCTTCCGGGTTTCGATTTTCCCTAATCCTGCCATGGCGTAAATCCGAGACCGAGAAAATCCGCTGATCCGAGCGGCATCTCTCAAGGTAAGAAGCAGAGGTTCCATCTTGCACTCCATATCGGGCATTTCGTTGCGTCTCGGATAATACCGCCCGATTACCCGTGGCTGTTAAAAAAATTGCACCCCCGGCAAAAAACCGGCTCTTTAAACATGCAGACACAGACTGCGAATTTCCTAACTGCACATCGAAAGCGCCATTCACGGGCCGATTATTCCTCCGAATGGCGCCTTGTTCGGACACGAGAACGAAGTGCGGCTCGCACCTCACCCGGCAGCACCTCGCCATCGACCGCCGCGCCGAGCAGCAACCGCAAAACCTCAAGGTCACGCTTGCCATTTCCCCATAACGCATCAGCGAGAAGCCGCGCGGCGGCGCCGATGATCGCGGCACGGGGGGCGGCTTTCTTGCGACTGAACCCTGATTCCGTGAGCGCCTTTGCCAACCTCGCGGCGCGATCGGCATGGGTATCGGCCACTCGCCGAAGGTCGCGCGCCTCTAAAATGATTCCACCAGGTGGAAAGGTTGCCTCGATTTCACTGGCGATTTCCCGTAAGCGGCGCGCCCAGTCATCCTCGCGCGCGATGGCTTCTTGCGCCTTTTCTTCAATCCGCAACTGATCAAGCGCCGCCATCGCCGCCCGCACGGTCTCGGCAAGAACAATTGCCGGGTGATGGTGCGGAAGGCGATTCAGCGCGGCAGAAACCTGCCCGCCAGGGTCGACGCGAAGCCGCGCATGAATTTTCCTCGGCCCCGGCGGCAGAAAATCCGGTCGAGGCCGCATCTCGCCGCTCAGGTGCGGCGCCAGGCCGTCAATCAGGCGCGCAACTTCAACCGCCGAGATCGGCGCGCGGGGAGTTCCCCTGCGCGGACGCGCCGTGGTATTTCTTCGGGCGTCAGTCATCTTTCGTCATCCTTGGCTGACCGGGGCCGGGGGCGTTGGCGCGCCGCTCGGCCCATCCTTCACGTCACACTCGCAGTTTGCGCACCTTCGCCGCCGGCCCCGCCATGGCATGATCTCCCCATTGCTCCATCAGCACCCGGCGCCGGTCGATCAGATCGCTGCGGGCATAGGCCGCCTCGACCCGATCCCTGTTGGCATGTGCCAAGGCGGCCTCGGCGATCTCGCGGGGCTTGCCGCTCTCTGCGCACCAGTCGCGAAAGGTCGAGCGCAGGCCATGCACGGTCGCATCTTTGGCGCCCGCCGTCCGAAGCGCCTTCGCCAATGCAACATCGCTCAACGGCCTCCCCGGCCTGCCGCCAGGGAACACCAGGCCATCATCAGCCCGCCGCAGGGGAAGCATCTCCCGCAGGATCGCCAGCGCCGCATCACTCAGCGGCACCCGGTGCGGGCGGGACGCCTTCATGCGCTCGCCGGGGACAACCCATAAGGCGCCATCGAGGTCGATTTCATCCCAACGCGCGCCGCGCGCCTCGCCGCTCCGCGCCGCGGTCAAGATGAGGAACGCCAGGCACCGCGCCGCAGTGCCGGTGCTATCCACCAGCCGCCGCATCAAGTCGGGCAAGTCCCGCCAGGGCAACGCCGGCTGGTGCTGAACGGGCGCGACCTTCCTCACCGGCGGCAGGAGATAGGCCAGCCCGCCACGCCATACCGCCGGGTTCGCTTGCGTCCGCCAGTGATGCGCGATCGCGTAGCCAATGACCGCCTCGATGCGCTGGCGAACCCTCGAAGCAGTTTCAGGCACCGTCTGCCAGGCCGGCTTAAGCACGGCGAGCACGTCCGCAACGTCGATGCTGGCAACGGGCTTTTTCATCAGCCCGGCGGCGTGCTGATCGAGGCTCGCACGCCACTGCATCGCGTGCTTCCTGCTCCGCCAGCCCGCCGCGTGGCTTTCGAGATAGGCATCAAGCGTCTCGCCGAAGGTCTTTCCATCCGCATCACCGGCCCGCCGGCGCCGGAGTTCCTCGACCGGGTGCTTGCCCTGCGCCAGCCATCGCCGGCAATCGAGCGCCTTCTTCCGCGCCTCGGCGAGCGGCACCACTTCGAGGCTGCCAAGGCCGCACCAGGTCGATTTCCTTTTCGGCCCGCCGTCCGGGTGATTGCGCGTGAAGCGGAAAAGCCACGTCCGCGCCCCGGTCGGCGCAACCTGGAGATAGAGCCCCCCGCCATCCGGGTGTTTGCCGGGCGCGGTTATCTTGGCGATGGCGAGGGCGGATAAGCGGCGATCGGGCATGGCAGCCTCCCTTGGCGCTATGGCTAGCTACCCGGTTTTGATGGATTCTGCCAGACAAATCGAAACGGAACGGAACGGCTATTCCAAGGGATTCAGCCAGGAACAGCGATTTGTCAAACGCTGTAAAACAGCTTGGAACGTAGGTTCGGCAGTCACCCCATCCGCCAGCTCGGAGCAGAACTAGGCACGCCGGCGGGCGCCGATTTTACGCCGGCTGACGCGGTAATGCTTGCGGTCGCGTCGCGATGTGTGTGGAAATTCTGGGGTGGCGTAATCTCCGGGTGAATTCAACCACCAGACTCGGCGTTGGAGCGCCGATGGAGATCACGCCATGGAGAAGGATAGCACGGGAACGCCGGAAGCTGGCCTGCTGGCGGCATCGGCTTGGTTCGATCCGATCGAGACCGGCATCCGGGTTCGGGTGCGCGGGTTCATTGAAGACTTGCTTGAGGAGGCGCTGATTGCGGCGACCTATCTTGCCGGCACGAACACGCGGCGCGTGAAGCGGGCATTGGGGGCGTTGTTCAAGGGTGCAGTGGGCAAGGACGTGGTCAGCCGCACCTGGCGGAAGGTGAAGGCGGACTGGGAAGCCTGGAACCGGCGCAGCTTGGCCGATGAGGACATTGTCCGACTGATCCTCGATGGCACGGTGGTGAAGGTCCGGCTTGACCGCAGTGCGACGAGCATCTCGCTGCTTGTCGTGCTCGGCATCCGCAGCGACGGGCAGAAGGTTTTGCTGGCCGTGAAGACTATGGGAGGCGAGAGCGAGGCGGCTTGGCGGGCTGTGCTTGATGATCTGATCGCGCGCGGCCTGCGAACCCCGGATTTCCTGCTTATCGATGGCGGTGCCGGCCTCGATCGCGCGCTCGCGGCCCTCTGGCCGGAAGTGCCGGCGCAGCGCTGTACGGTTCACAAGCATCGAAATCTGCTCGCGCACGCCCCGGAGGCACTGCATGAGGAGATCACGACCGACTACCACGACATGATCTACGCCGAAACCAGTGCCGAGGTGATGCGCCGGCGCCGGCGGTTCCTGGCGAAGTGGCGGCGGGAATGCCCGGCCGTGGCGGCCAGCCTGGAAGAAGCCGGCGACCGTTTGTTCACCTTCACCAGCCTGCCGGTCAGCCAATGGAAATCCGCGCGGACGACCAATGCGATCGAGCGGCTGCACGAGGCATTCAAGCGCCGGATCAAGACCCAGACCGTCCTCCCCTCGGCCGAAACCGCCGCCATGTTGTTCTGGTCATTGCTCGCATCCGGACAGATCACCATGCGAAAAGTAGACGGTTGGCAGAGCCTCGGAGAGCCGCCCACCTCAATGCCTCTTGATATCGCCGCCTGACCTCGCCATCCTCACCAAACCGGAGACGCCACACAGGCAATTTCAACACATCCCGCGACACGACCGCCAGCAAACCCGGGGCGGTTCACTTCGCCTATTTCAACATTCTGCGGGACATCCCCAAACGGGGAGCACGTCAGCCGCAGGGTGAGCAAGAATCAGATCTGGATGCCGCCGGCGACTTCGATCCGCTGCGCGTTGACCCAGCCGAAATCGTCGGAGAGCAGGGCGGCAATGACCGGACCGACATCTTCTGGTCCACCCACGCGGCCAAGCGCGGTCTGCGACGCCAGCGCCTTGTTCACGTCCGGATTGTCGCGCACGATGCCGCCGCTGAAATCGGTGGCAATGGCCCCCGGCGCGACCACGTTCACCGCAATGCGGCGTGGTCCCAGTTCCAGAGCCATATAGCGGGTAAGCGCCTCTACCGCCGCCTTCATTGGCCCGTAGATCGTCCGCCCCGGAAAGGCGATGCGTGCCAGCCCGGAGGAGATATTCACGATGCGCCCGCGGTCGTTCATCAGTGGCAGCAATGTCTGCGTCAGCAGATAGGGCCCTTTGAAATGCACGGCGAATTGCGCGTCCAGCTCCGCTTCCGTGCCATTTACGAGTGTTGCGCTGGACGAGGTGCCGGCGTTGTTCACCAGATAATCGAACCGCTCGGTCCCCCACCCGGTCAATACTTCCCGGACGCGCGCGGCGAAATCGCCGAAGCCCGCCGCCTTCCCGACATCGAGTTGCAGGGCTACGGCGTCCGCGCCGGCCGCGCGGATGTCCGAAACCACGCCTTCCGCCGCGCCCCGCCGTTCGTTGTAGGTGATGATCGAGGATACGCTGCGCTGTGCAAGGCGCAGGGCAGTGTCGCGCCCCATGCCTCTGCTTCCACCGGTGATGATCGCGATAGGTGTTTTATTTGCCATGGATAATCTCCTTCTGGAGGAGACATAGGCACCTTCATTGTGCTAGATAAGACATTTATTACCTTACAGCGTGTACGGATAAATGAACGATGCGTGCTGATTTTTCCGCAGCCCGCGCTTTCGTGGCGGTGGCGGCCGCGGGCGGCTTTCGTGAAGCCGCCAAGACGACAGGCATGAGCGCATCGAGCCTCAGCGGCGCCGTGAAGCGGCTTGAGGATCAACTGGGTCTCCGCCTGCTCAATCGCACGACCCGCAGCGTCGTCCCGACCGAGGCTGGAGCCCATCTCCTGGAGCGGCTGCAGACGGCAATGGCCGACATGGAAGCGGCCCTGGAGCGCGCCAACGACTACCGCGCCACGCCCAGCGGAACGATCCGCCTGAACGTGCCCCTGGGCGTGGCGCGTCTTGTGTTGCCGCGTATCCTGCCCGGGTTTTCCCGAGCTTTCCCGGATGTGCGGGTCGAAATCGTCGCCGAGCACGACGTCGTGGATATCTTGGCCGCGGGATGCGATGCGGGCATCCGCTATGACGAGCGGCTGACCAAGAACATGGTGGCCGTGCCGATCGGGCCTGCGCGTCAGAGGTTCGCCACCGCCGCCTCACCCGCTTATCTCGCGCGGCACGGCACGCCGCGGCATCCACGCGATTTGCTGGACCATGCATGTTTGGCGGCCTGCGCCGGCGGCGGCGCGGCGCTGCCATGGGAGTTTGAGCGGGATGGCGAGATCGTCAGGGTCGAGACAACCGGGCCTTTCGCCGTTGACGTCACCGCCGTCGACTTGGCCGTTGCGACGGCGGTCGAGGGGTGTGGCATCGTGCATCTGTTCGAGGATTGGCTGCGGCCCGCGATCGATAGCGGCGCTCTGGAACCGATTCTGCAAGAGTGGTGGCAGAGCTTCAAGGGGCCTTCGCTCTACTATCATGGGCGCGAGCATGTGCCCGCCCCTCTCCGCGCATTCATCGGGTATGTTCAGGAGAACAGATGGTAAGGGCGCCAGAGATAATGAACCGGCCTCCGGGCGCCGGTCGTGTCGCGGGATGTGTTGAAATTGCCTGTGTGGCGTCTCCGGCCTGGTGAGGATGGCGAGGTCAGGCGGCGATATCAGGAGGCATTGAGGTGGGCGGCTCCTCAAGGGTCTGCCAACCATCGACCTTACGCATGGTGATCTGTCCGGATGCGAGCAATGACCAGAACAACATGGCGGCGGTTTCGGCCGAGGGGAGGACGGTCTGGGTTTTGATCCGGCGCTTGAATTCCTCGTGCAGCCGCTCGATCGCATTGGTCGTCCGCGCGGATTTCCATTGGCTGACCGGCAGGCTGGTGAAGGTGAACAAACGGTCGCCGGCTTCTTCCAGGCTGGCCGCCACGGCCGGGCATTCCCGCCGCCACTTCGCCAGGAACCGCCGGCGCCGGCGCATCACCTCGGCACTGGTTTCGGCGTAGATCATGTCGTGGTAGTCGGTCGTGATCTCCTCATGCAGTGCCTCCGGGGCGTGCGCGAGCAGATTTCGATGCTTGTGAACCGTACAGCGCTGCGCCGGCACTTCCGGCCAGAGGGCCGCGAGCGCGCGATCGAGGCCGGCACCGCCATCGATAAGCAGGAAATCCGGGGTTCGCAGGCCGCGCGCGATCAGATCATCAAGCACAGCCCGCCAAGCCGCCTCGCTCTCCGAGATCGTGTCCCGTGTTGTGGTGTAGGATCAGTTCCGCGTTCTGTTCCGAAATGGCGCACCCGAGAGGACTCGAACCTCTGACCTTCGGCTTCGGAGGCCGACGCTCTATCCAACTGAGCTACGGGTGCCTTAAACGCGGAACTACCTTCTGCCGATCACTCTGGTCAATGGGTCTTCGCCGCGCCGCTTTTGGCGAGCGGCGGTTCCCCCGATGCCGCGGATCGCCGAGATCGTGCTTACCGCGAAACCGCGCCGGCCGCAAACCCAATGGGCAAACCTAGCCGGGCAAACCCGGTGAGGCCGTTAGGGCCCGCCACGCTCACGGCCAGGCGCGGCGCCATGCATCGTCGAAGCCGCGCACCCGGGGGAGCAGAATCAGCGGCCACGGGCTTGGCACCTCGCCGAGCCGGACATGGATCAGCGCCGGCGCGTTGCGCGACAGCGCCGCGCCGAGCGCCGTCCGAAGCAAGGCCGGCGTATCGGCACGCCACGCCGGCATGTCGAAACTTTCGGCGAGACGCACGAAATCGGGGTTTCTGAGGTCGGACGCGATCAGCCGGTTGCCGTAATGCTCGGCCTGGATACGGCGGACATTGCCGAAGGCGCCATCATCGAACACCACCACGACAACTGCGATGCCATGCCGCATCGCGGTCGCCATTTCCCCGGCCTGATAGAGAAATCCGCCATCGCCGGTGAGCAGCACGACCGGACGATCAGGCATCGCCGCCTTGGCGCCGAGTGCGGCGCCATAGCCCCAGCCGAGATTGTCTTGATAGCCGGGGGAAAGATAGTGCCGTGGCTTGGCTACCGGAAAAGCGAGCCGACCGACGAAGCCCATTTGCGTGACATCCTCGACGACGATGCCGTTTTCCGGCAAAGCCTCGCGAATGGCGCCGAGAAATCCCATCTGCGGGGCGAGCCGTGTCAATTCGGTGGCGAACCACGCCTGTGCCGCCGCGACATCGGTGCGCGCCGGGCGGCGGCGGCGCGGCAAAGCCTCGGCAAGCGCAGCGAGACCGAGGGCGGCATCGGCGAGAATGGCGACATCGGGCCGGCGATAGCGTTCGATCTCCTCGGCATCGACATCGAGACGGATGAGCTTCAGCGCGGCATCGCTCCCCCAGACGGAGAGCGGCAGATGCAGCCGCGTGCCGACCGCGAGCACGGCATCCGCCGCCGCCCAGAGCCGGTGCCCGACCGGCCAGGAAACCGCGAGCGGATGATCACTCGGCAGCACGCCACGGGCGCGGCGGAAACTCATCACCGGCGCCGCCAGAGCTTCGGCGAGCGCACGAAGCGCCGGGGCGGCATCGAGCGCGCCGCCGCCCGCAACGATCAACGGCCGCTCGGCGCGGTCGAGCATGGCGGCGGCTTGGGCGACCGCCTCAGGGTCGGGGGCGAGCGGGGCGAGCGGATACGGCGCGACCGTCGGGGCGGGGGCCTCGCGCCCCCAGACATCGATCGCGCATTCGAGCGCGACCGGCCGCGCCCGTCCCGCTCGCGCCTTCGCCAGCGCCTCGGCGATCAGGCCTGGTGCCTCACCGGGATGGGTGATGCGCGCGGCAAATTTTGTCAGATGGCGGAGCAGGCCGAGCTGGTCGGGGAGTTCATGGAGATGGCCGTAACCGCGATCGATGGCGTTTTGCGGGATCTGCCCGGCCAGCGCCAGCACCGGCGCGCCGAGTCCGTAGGCATTGAGCAACGCCGCGCCGGCATTCAGCACCCCTGGCCCGGGCACCACCGAAAAGGCTTGCGGCTTGCCGGTCGCCAGCGCGGCGCCGAGCGCCATATAACCGGCCGCCTGTTCATGTCGCGGGTGGATAACCCGGATACGGTCCGATGCCGCGTGCAGCGCATCGAATAGCGGGTCGTTATGAACCCCCGGCAGGGCATAGATCGTGGTCAGCCCATGCCCGACCAACGCTTCCACCGCTGCCGCGGCGGTGCTCATCCGGAGTGCTGGCATGGGAATGCCTGGCGCCGAACTCTCGGCGCTGCTCATCCCTGATGCGCGGCACTCTCCTGCTTGTCCTTGGCCGCGGCCTTCACCCCGGGGCCGGCGATCGAGCCCGACGGCCGTTCCGCCGAGGCTTCCATGGAGGCATCGTCATCCTCCGCCATATTTTTCTTGAAGGCTTTGATTCCCTTCGCGAAATCACCCATCAGATGGCTCACCTTGCCGGTCCCGAACAGCAACAGGACGACCATCAAGACGATCAGCCAATGCCAGATGCTCAAGCTTCCCATGGCGTCTCAGCTCCGCAAAAAAACCCGCTCGGAAGGAAATGGACCGGCGCGCGCGCCGTTGCAAGCGCCTTTCGTGGTGCGCCCTAACCTTCCGCGGACGGGATGCGCCGGCGCCAGCGCCGCAGGGCGGCAAAGCCGACGGCACCGGTCGCCAGCAGGGCCAGGCTCCCCGGCTCGGGCACCGGGCCCGGCGGCGTCGTCGGGATCAGGATAAAATCCACCACGCCATTACTGCCGGACGACCCGACGGGCGTGTAGGTGCCGGTGTTGCCAGAGGTCGCACTCGGGTCGGTGGCCGAACTCGCGATATAAGAGCCACCGCCACCGCCGCTGTCGCCACTCGCCCCGCCGCCGCCGCCGCTGTAGCCGCCGCCGCCACCGCCACCCTCATCGCCGCCGCCGCCGCCGCCGCCGAAACCGCCCGACCCGCCGCCAGGGCCGCCATTGCCGCCAACGCCACCGGCGAGGAAACTCACACCGCCAAAGCCGAATCCATTGCCGCCATTGCCGCTATAGCCGCCGCCGCCGCCGCCGCTGCCGCCACTGATCGCGCCGCCGCCGCCGCCATTGCTGCCGCCATTGCTGCCGCCGCCACTCGTGCCGCCCAATCCGCCGCCGCTAGCCCCGACGATGCCGCCGCCGCCGCCGCCGCCGGCAATGATGAGCGGCGTGAGCGTTCTCGCATCATCGACGACCACGAAACTGCCGCCGCCGCCGCCGCCATTGTCACCGGTTCCGCTGCCGCCGCCACTGCCGACAAGAATTTGCAAGATTTCATTCTGGCTCAGGACAAAATCACCGCTGACCGTGGCGCCGGGGCCTCCCTTTGCGGAATTGCCGCCGCCGCCGCTGCCGCCGGTCGCGGTGATGGTGTAGGTGCCGGCGGTGGTGACCGTGCAATCGATGATCGCTCCGCTCGCCTGGAAATCGATCGAGCCACCGATCGTGCATGGCCCGGCTTGCGCGCTGACGCCAAAACCAAGCGCCGCGATCGCTCCAGCGACCCCCCCTGTCAGACGCAACCACCCAGACATTTTGTCTCTATCTCTTCCCGTCTGATCCTGTTTGACACGTATCGTCCGGCCGAGGTTTGCAAATACGCCGAGGTTTGCAAATACCAGGATTACAAATTCCGAGCTTATAAAGTTTGCGATATGATCGTCATTTATTACACTCAAAAAATGCAAAAGTCAAAGCAAACACTCATCATGGGTTGCTTGAACAGCCGCGCTTCGCCCGCTGCGCCCGATCCGATGGCGTCCTTCAGACCCAAGCGCAGGGCCATCTGACTGAAGTGGGCGTGGCTATGGCCTTCGAGAAGTTCAAGGGCGGCGATCCGGGGGAGGGTGACGGCGCCAGTGATGAAGCACGTCATCGATCAGCAAAACCGCCGCCCAGCAATGGCCGCCGGGCGGCGGGATGCCCGTCTCAAGCCACTTTCTGCGTCCGTCTCTCGCGCAGGAACTGGAAGAACTCCCGCCCCTCGCGTAGCCGGCGCATCATCATCTGCGGGCTGGTCAGCATTTCGCCGACGATGGCGGCGATTTTCGGCGCGCGGAAATAAAACCGGCGATAAAACGCCTCGACATTGTCGAACATCTCGGTATGCGTCAGATGCGGATAATGGAGCGGCGCGATCTGGATGCCGTGCGCGTCGACCAATTCGGCATGGGCGGTATCGAGCCACCCGTTTTCCACCGCCTGCTGGTAAAGCTCGGTGCCGGGATAGGGCGCGGCCAGCGAGACCTGCAAGGTGTGGGGATTGACTTCGAGGGCGAAGCGGACCGTCTCCTCGATGGTCTCCTTGGTCTCCCCGGGAAGGCCGAGGATGAAGGTGCCGTGGATGGTGATGCCGAGTTCGCGGCAATCGCGCGAGAAGCGCTTGGCGACCTCGATCCGCATACCCTTCTTGATGTTGTGCAAAATCTGCTGGTTGCCGCTCTCATAGCCGACGAGGAGCAGGCGAAGGCCGTTATCCTTGAGGATTTTGAGGGTCTCGCGCGGCACATTGGCCTTGGCGTTGCACGACCAGGTGACGCCGAGTTTGCCCAATTCGCGCGCGATCGCCTCGGCGCGCGGCAGATTGTCGGTGAAGGTGTCGTCGTCGAAAAAAAATTCCCGCACCTGGGGGAAATAGGCTTTGGCGAGGCGGATCTCCTCGATGACATGGGCCGTGCTCCGCACCCGGTAGCGATGGCCGCCGACCGTCTGCGGCCAAAGGCAGAAGGTGCAGCGCGATTTGCAGCCGCGTCCGGTATAGAGCGAGATATAGGGGTGTTTGAGATAGCCGATGAAATAATCCTCGATCCGGAGATCGCGCTTGTAGACCTCGGTGACGAAGGGCAGACGGTCCATGTCCTCGAGGATGGCGCGGTCGCGGTTATGGACGATGCGGCCGGCGCCGTCACGAAAGCTCAGCCCGTCGATGGCATCGAATTCGCGTCCCTCGGCAACCTCTTTCACGGTGAAATCGAACTCGTTCCGCGCCACCCAATCCACCGCCGGCGCGTCGCGCAGACTCTCCTCCGGCTGCACCGCGACCTTGGCGCCGACGAAACCGATCGAAAGCCGCGGATTGGCGTCTTTGAGAGCGGCGGCGACCTTGGCATCCGAGCCAAACGACGGTGACGAGGTATGCATCACCACCTGCTCGTAATCGGCGGCGACGCGCAGCACGGCATCGAGCCCGATCCCGGCCGGCGGCGCGTCGATCAGCCGGCTTTCCGGAACCAGCGCCGCCGGCTGGGCGAGCCAGGTCGGGAACCAGAAGGAGCGGATTTCGCGCCGCGCCTGATAGCGCGACCCGGCGCCGCCGTCGAAGCCATCGAAGGAGGGCGGGTGCAAAAACAGGGTCTTTTTCATCGGCACAAAGTCCTTGCGTCACATTTTGGGCGAAAGCGACGGCGGCGGTTCGACCACCACCACCTCACCCCGCCAATAAACCTTGTCGCCGGCGAAACTCATCACCACGGCGACCACCGAAAGCAGATCACGAAGCGCAAGCAAGACCATTGGCGCGCGCGGCACGAGCGCCAATGCGCGATCAATGCCGCGTGCGGTGGCGGCGCGCAACAGCCAACAGAATGCGAGCCATCCCCACGCCCAAGCCGCGCCCGGAGCCAGGGCCAGGGTGACGAGAGCGAAGGCGAGCGGATACTGCACCACCGAGGCGGCATAGCTCAGCGGGGCGAGCGAACGGTTGACCCGCGCCCAGCGCAATTCCCGCCGGCAGAGATCGCGCAACCCATGCTCGGCGACAGTGGTCGCCGGGATGGTCGGCGCGAGCCGCACCGTAAGCCCGAGATCGCGCACCTTGGCGGCGAGCACGGCGTCATCGGCGATGTGATCGGCAAGCGCGGCGAAGCCGCCGAGGCGTGCGAGCGTCGCGCGGGTCAGCGCCATCGTCGCGCCGAGCCCATCCTCGCGGCCAAGCGCGCGCCCGATCAGAACGCCGGGAATGAAGGTGTGGTTGATCTGGCTCGCACCGAGGCGGGCGGCGAGCGAGCGATCGGCGGGAAGGCCGGTATAGAGCGTCGTCACCATTCCCGTCCCAGGCAGCGCGAGCGTCGCCTGAACGCTGCGGAGATAATCGCGGGCGGCGTGGATATCGGAATCGGCAACCACCAGCACCTCGTGCCGCGCACGCGCCATCATATTGATGAGATTGCTGACTTTTCGGTTCATCCCATGCTGCGTCGCGTCGATCACCAGGCTCGCGTCGCAGGCCGGGAACCGTGCGCGGAGGCGCTCGACCACGGCGATCGCCGGGTCGTTCGCGTCTTGCACACCAAAAACGATCTGAAACGCTGGATAGTCTTGGGTAAAAAACGACGTCAGGGCCTCTTCGAGAAGCGGCTCATCGCCATGCAGCGGTTTGAGGACGCTGATCGCCGGGCCGGCCGGGGTGTGCGCCCGCTCGCGCTCGTGTCGCGCCCGGCGCAGGAAGCGCGCGAGAAAAGCGAGGCCGAACAGGCCTTGCAGCAGGCCGAGCGCCGCGAACACCGCCCCCGCGAGCGCGACCCCGGACGCGAAGCCGAGCGGCAAATGCAGGATGAGCGGCAGCGCGATCAGGGGTGGCGTATCGGCCAGGGGTATGTCCATGAACGGCATTCCGCCTAGGTTAACGTGCCGCCGGACAGAGCGGAGATTTTTTTGCGAAGGGTGGCGATCAGCGCCGGTGGCCCGCCGGTTTCCAGGATGTGGCGGAAATCGGAGCGCTGCACCGCGACCCGGCTGATCGTTCCATCGAGCAGCACGTCCACCACCTGCCACTGGCCATCTTTCTGGCGCATCACGTAATCGATCCGTACCGGATCGGCCTTCGGGAAAACGATCCGCGTTTCGATCACCGTATCACCGCCGACCGTATGGGTCGTCGGCAGGATTTCGAGCCGCTCGCCGTTATCGTCATCGAAATTGGCGACGTAGCTCGCGACCGTGAAGCGGCGGAACTCGGCGAGAAGCGCGTTCTGCATCTCGGGCGGCATATCCGTCCAATGCGGCCCGACGACGAGGCGAAGAATGGACGCAAGATCGAAACTCTGTGCGACCACCGGGGCGAGGGTCTGATAGCGCGCCGGGAACGGCGTTGCCTTGCCGGATTTCATGATATCGGTGAGGGCACCATTGAGTGCTGCGATCGGGGCTGCGGCCTCGGATGCCGCTGCGGCGGGGGACACCGCGGCGCGGAGCAAGGCGACGGCGAGGCCAGCCAGCGAAGCCCGGAACAGCGCCCGGCGAGGAAAAGAATTCGGCATCAGGATTATCTCACGAACGAACGGGAACGATCTTCGGGCGCACGACCCCCAACGCCCCGAGCACGGTCTGGACGATATGGGCGGCATCGAGGCCGGCCGCCTCGATTTGGGTGCGCGGGCTGTCATGGTCAATGAAAATATCGGGCAGCGTGAGGGGGCGGAATTTGAGGCCGCCATCGAGCAGCCCCTTGCGCGCCAGATGCTGCATCACCTGTGATGCGAAGCCGCCGATCGCGCCCTCCTCGATCACCACCATCACCTCGTGCTCACGTGCCAGGCGCTCGATCATCTCGGCATCGATCGGCTTGGCGAAGCGGGCATCGGCGACGGTCGCCGAAAGCCCGCGCGCGGCCAGTTCCTCGGCCGCCGCCAGCGCCTCGGGGAGCCGCGTGCCGAGCGACAGCAGGGCGACCTTGGTGCCCTCGCGCAGCACCCGCCCGCGCCCGAGCGCAAGCGGAACCCCCGCCTCCGGCAGCGCGACACCGAAGCCTTCACCACGCGGATAGCGGAAAGCCGAAGGGCGGTCGCCGATCGCGGCCGCGGTCGCCACCATGTGAACCAGCTCCGCTTCGTCGGCCGGCGCCATCAGCACCATGCCCGGCAGACAGCCGAGATAGGTGAGGTCGAAACTCCCGGCATGGGTCGCACCGTCGGCCCCGACCAGGCCGGCGCGGTCGATGGCGAAACGCACCGGCAGCGACTGGATGGCGACGTCATGCACCACCTGATCATAGGCGCGCTGCAGGAAGGTCGAATAGATGGCGCAGAACGGCGCCATGCCCTCGGCGGCGAGGCCGGCGGCGAAGGTCACGGCGTGCTGCTCGGCGATGCCGACATCGAAGCAGCGCTCGGGAAAGCGCGCGGCAAAGCGGTCGAGCCCGGTGCCGGAGGGCATCGCTGCGGTGATCGCGCAGATGCGTGGATTTTTCTCCGCCTCCTTGACCAAGGCGTCGGCGAAGACCCTCGTGTAGGAGGGCGGGCCAGGCGGCGCCTTGGCCTGCTCGCCGGTGACGACGTTGAATTTGGCAACGCCATGGTATTTGTCCGGCGCCGCTTCGGCCGGGGCATAGCCTTTGCCCTTTTGTGTCACCACGTGAAGCAAAATCGGACCGCTTTCCTCTGCGTCGCGGATATTGCGCAGAACCGGCAGCAGATGGTCGAGATTATGCCCGTCCACCGGGCCGACGTAATAAAATCCCATCTCCTCGAACAAGGTGCCGCCAGTCAGGATGCCACGGGCGAATTCCTCGGCACGGCGCGCGGTGCGCTCGATGCCACGCGGGAAATGCCGCGCCATGCGCGCCGCGAGTTCGCGCAAGCTGAGAAATCGGCGCGAGGAGATCAGGCGCGAGAGATAGGCGCTCATGGCGCCGACCGGCGGCGCGATCGACATGTCGTTGTCGTTGAGCACGACGATGAGGCGCGAGCGCAGCGCCCCGGCATTGTTCATCGCCTCATACGCCATGCCGGCGCTCATCGCGCCATCACCGATGACAGCGACGACGTGGCGGGCCTCGCCCTTGAGGTCGCGTGCCACGGCCATTCCGAGCCCGGCCGAAATCGAGGTCGAGGAATGGGCGGCGCCGAACGGGTCATAGACGCTCTCGGTGCGGCGGGTGAAGCCGGAAAGGCCGCCACCCTGGCGGAGCGTGCGGATGCGCCCGCGCCGCCCGGTTAAAATCTTGTGCGGATAGGCTTGATGGCCGACATCCCAGATCAGCCGGTCATGCGGCGTCTCGAACACCGCGTGCAGGGCGACCGTCAGCTCAACGACGCCGAGCGAGGCGCCGAGATGGCCGCCGGTGACCGAAACCGCGTCCACCAGCTCGGCGCGAAGCTCGCCGGCGAGGTCACGCAGTTGATCGATGGAAAAATTGCGAAGATCGCGCGGCTCATCCACGCGATCCAGTGTCGGCGTCCGGGGCCTAGCCATCGATCACCTCTTTGTCGTCTTTCATGGCGTCGCCCGGCCGGCGGCGCCATGCTGAACCGGTGCGGCCGCCACGGCCGCCGCCATCGTCCAGGGATAGGCTTGATCCATCACCCTCGCGGGCACCCTCACCGGCAGCCGGGTCTCGACCGGCGCGCGGGAGAGCATAGGCGGGGCGTTTTCAGCATCTCTCAGCGTTAGAGATTTTCCTTTGCGCGCCGCAAGTCAAGCCCGGGCATGAAACTGCGGGGTGAATACCCGGTCGGCGCCCTTGCCGATCGTGATAGGCATTGCCGAGCGGCGCCTTGATGCCATATACCGAACGCTATCGTGGAATTCGCGCGGCATGCCGGGGCGGGCTGGAGTGGCGACGCCCCACGAAAGTCCGCGGGTTCGGATAGCGGGTTCGCAGATTTGACAGGAGTTGCGGATGTTGCGTGTCGTCCTGGCTCAACCGCGCGGCTTCTGCGCCGGTGTCGAGCGGGCCATCGAGATCGTCGAGCGGGCTCTCGCGAAATACGGCCCGCCGATCTATGTCCGCCACGAAATCGTCCATAACCGTCATGTGGTCGAGGATCTGCGCACCCGCGGCGCCATTTTCGTCGACGAGTTGGACGAGATCCCGACCGGCGCCACCACCATCTTCAGCGCCCATGGCGTCGCCCGCGTGGTCGAGGAGACCGCTTCGCGCCGCGGCCTCGCGGTGATCGACGCGACCTGCCCGCTGGTTGCCAAGGTCCATAATGAGGGCCGCCGTTACGCCGCGACCGGAAGCGAGGTCGTGCTCGTCGGGCATGCCGGCCATGCCGAGGTCGAGGGGACGATCGGCCAGATTCCCGGAAAAGTCCATCTCGTGCAGACCGTCGCCGATGTCGCAGCCCTTGCGGTCGCCGACCCCGAGAAACTCGCCTATATCACCCAGACCACCCTCTCGGTGGACGACACGCGCCAGATCATCGCCGCACTGACCGAGCGATTCCCGGCGATTCGCGGCCCCGATGTGCGCGATATCTGTTATGCGACGCAGAATCGCCAGACCGCGGTCCATGAGCTCGCCAAGGCGGTCGACGTGATCCTCGTCGTCGGCAGCCAGAACAGCTCCAACTCCAACCGCTTGCGCGAAATCGGCGCCGAGCTTGGCAAGCCGAGCTACCTGATCGACGACGCGACCGCCCTCCGCGCCGAATGGTTCGCGGGCATCGCCTCGGTCGGGGTCACCGCTGGCGCCTCGGCCCCGGAAACCCTGGTCCAGGAAGTGATCGCGGGGCTGCGCCGTTTCGCCGCCATCGAAGTGACGACCCTCGAAGGGGTTGCGGAAAATGTCCGCTTCCGCTTTCCGCCCGAACTCGCCGACAGCGAGCCCGCCGAAGCCGCCTCCGTCTGAAAGGCCGAGAGAAGAATGCCCGTTCCCTTGAACCAAATGCTCCGCGTCGGCGCCTATGTCGTCAAGCAGCACCTCGCCGGGCGCAAGCGCTATCCGCTGGTGTTGATGCTGGAGCCACTGTTTCGCTGTAATCTCGCCTGCGCCGGCTGCGGCAAGATCGATTACCCGGCGCCGATCCTCAATCAGCGGCTTTCGGTTGCCGAATGTCTGGACGCGGTCGATGAATGCGGCGCACCGGTGGTGGCGATCGCCGGCGGCGAGCCCCTGCTGCACAAGGAAATGCCGGAGATCGTCGCGGGCATGCTGGCGCGCGGCAAATTCGTCTATCTCTGCACCAACGCCCTGCTTCTTGAAAAAAAGCTCGATCTCTTCAAACCGCACCGCAATTTCGCCTGGGATGTGCATCTCGACGGCGACCGCGAGATGCATGATCACGCGGTTAGCCAGGCGGGCGTTTTCGAGCGTGCCGTCGCGGCGCTCCGGGCGGCGAAGGAACGGGGCTTCCGAGTGTGCATCAATACGACGCTGTTCGACGGCGCCGATCCCGCCCGCGTCGCCGGATTTCTCGACGATGTGATGGCGATCGGCATCGACGGCGTGATGATTTCTCCGGGTTATGCCTATGAACGGGCCCCGGATCAGCAACATTTCCTCAATCGCCAGAAGGCGAAGGAGTTGTTCCGGGGTATTTTCGCGCGCGGCAAGGGTAAAAAGTGGAAGTTCAACCAATCCTCGCTGTTTCTTGATTTTCTGGCCGGCAATCAGACCTATCACTGCACCCCCTGGGGCAAGCCGACCCGCAACGTCTTCGGCTGGCAGCGCCCCTGTTATCTGCTCGGCGAAGGCTATGCCAAAAGCTTCAAGGAGCTGATGGAAACCACCGATTGGGACGGCTACGGCACCGGTAAATATGAAAAATGCGCCGATTGCATGGTCCATTCCGGTTACGAGGCGACGGCGGTGATGGACGCCGTGCGCCATCCCCTGAAGGTCGCGGCGATTGCGCTCCGCGGGCCGCGCACCGAGGGGAAGATGGCGCCGGAAATCCCGCTCGACCGTCAGCGGCCGGCACAATATGTGTTCAGCGGCCATGTCGAGAAGGCGATGGCCGCGATCCATGACGGCAAGACCAGCCTGCTCGACGCGGCGGAGTGAATCAGCGCGGGGGCTGGCCGCCGCCGCCCTCCGCGACCGCGACGAAGACCGTTTGCTGCGCGAATGACAGCCAGACGCGGTGGCTTTGGAAAAAATCGGCGCCGAGTAGCATATCGGCGGCAAGTAGCGGCATGTCGCTGACCCAGATCGTGGGGTCGCGATAGGTTTCGGCGCCGACCTTGAAGGTTGCGAAGTGGTGAAGGGAGGCAGCGCGCCGGCCCATGTCGATGCCGATCTCCTCGCGCTTCGGATCTCCCGCGAGCCGCGCCGGCGTGAGGCCGAGTTTCGCCATGGCGCGGCGGTTGATCGCCGTCGCCTCCGCCCCCGAATCGAGCAACGCGACCAGGCGGACGCCATCCACCGTCACTGTGACGAGAAACTGCCCGCCGCCGGTGATGCGCGCCGGCAAGCGGTAGATCGTCGCGCCCGGCCAGGGCGGGGCAAACGGAGTCCGGCAGGCCGCGGCGCGATAGAAGCCGATCCGCCGGCGCGGCAGATCGATATCGGCATCGAAATGGGACAGAAAATCACCGCCGATGATGCCATCCGGCGGCGGGTCGAAGCCGTGAAACAGCCCCGGCGCGGTGACCATGACGCTTTGCTTGCCGAGATCGATGCCGCCCACCTGAAAATTATCGACGACCATGCGGCGCGAAAGCGTCACCCCGCCGATGCCCTCGATCGCATTCGGAAACAAGCGATCCTCCGGCATCAGGGCGAGACGATCGGCGAGGGCATGGCTCACCATCGTGATCCCGGCGCCGGTATCGAGCATCAAGCGCACGTTTTGGCCATTGAGCCGCGCCGGCACCAGCGCGAAATCGCGGCTGATCGCCGCCGTGACCTCGGTCACGGGCGCGATGACACAGTGCTCGGGCGCGGCGCAGGCGCTGGCCAAAAGGCCGAGCAGCGCCGGCCAGGCGTTACGAAGCCGGGTCGGCAATCAGCAATTCGCCTTTGCCGAGCCCGGCGAGATCGCCGCTGAACCGGGCGAGAGCGGCGCCGCCGATCAGTGCTGCGGCCTTGGCGCTCGGGATTTTGGCGCTCGGGGGCAGGAGGGTGCGGGCGAGGAGGGCACGGAACACGTGATCGACGCTGCCGGTCGCCGAAAAAGTGGCGAGCGGGGCGGCGTATTGCGTGAACATCGTGCCACGGCGCATCAGATAGCCGGGCGCAGCGCCGGCGCGCCCGCAAATGACCAGCGTGCCGGCGAGCATGCGGCTTCCCGGGTGATCGCCGCTATCGCCTTCGATCACGATCACACCACGGCGCAGCCGATCTCCGGCCCGCGCCCCGGCCGCGCCCCGCACCACCACCACCCCGCCCGCCATGCCGGCGGGGTTTCCCGGGCCGGGGCCGCCGAGAAAATCCCCGGCATCGCCGCTGATCTCGATCTCGCCGCCGAGCAGGCCGGAAGCGGCATAGGGGCCGGCCTTGCCGCTGATGTGAAGGCGCCCGCCACGCATGCCGCGCCCGGCGCGAATGCCGACCTCGCCCTCGACGGTGATGCTTCCTTCCGTCATCCCGGCGCCGACCTCGTCCATCAGGGCCGAGCCGCCGACGATGACGATGGTGCCGGCATCCCCCGCTGCGATGGTGAAGAGATCGCCGACGGTGATCGCGGCGCGTGTCGTCTGCAAGGGGAGGCGCGCGATCTCGGCGAGGCTCAGGCCACGCAGCCGGTCCGGCGTCAGGGGCGAACAATCGAGCCGCTGCGGCGGGGCTTCGCGGAGCTGGAAACGGAGCGCGCTCACGGCAGAAGATCCTTGAGATGGAAATGATGCCTGCCGAGCTTGCCGCCGTAATTGCCAGCGCCGATGCGTACCACTCCCGCCTCCGGCCCGAGTGCCGTGGCCGCGGCGAGGCCGACCCGCATCGCCTCGGCGACCGCTTCCGGCGTGAGGCCGTCGATCACGATCTCGAGCACGCTCGTGATATCCTCGTCCAGGGCGCTTGCCGTGAGGCCGCGCAGCGTCGGGCAGTAGGAATCGTTGGTGGAAGCGATCAATCCCTTGTATTTGCTGCCGACTTTCGAGCCCGAGCGCACGATGCCACCCGGGAACGGCATGATCGCGCCGGCGACCGCGCTCATCGCCGCGACCGCGGTTTCGGCAGCGTGCCGTGTCGCCGCGACGGATTTCCCCATCAGTAACAGATTGCCGCCGCCGACCGCGGATTTGGTAAGTCCGGTGGTGCCCTCGCAAACGAATTCGCCATCCATCACCGGCAGACGCCAGAAGCGCCGCCCGCCGAAACGCTTGCTGATCTGAAACCCGTCGGCGAAATAGCGCAGCGCATCGCCCAGTTTCAGGGGCTCGATCCCCTCCAGACCAGCGAAGCAGGCCGAACCCGGGCTGGTGAGAACGCATTGGCCGACCCGGTTTTGCAATTGTTTCTGCAATTCGCCGGTCGAGCCCGCGAACAGCAAAACCCGCACGCCGGGCCGCCCATCCGGGGTTTCCTCGGGTGCAAGACGCGCATCGATCCCGGCCTCGACCCCGCAGGCGATGATCGAGGTCGCGAACCCGGTGAGGCTGACGGCCGCAATCTCCGCCCAGGCCGCGGTATCGGCGGTGATGATCAGCGCCGTTGCGCGCATGTCGAACGCCTCGGCGAAGCTCTCATCGATGCGCACGCCGTTGACGATCATGCCCGTTTTGTTCATGCCCGCCTTGTTAATGCCCATCTCGTTCACGTCCGGCATGGCACGCTCTCGAAGGCCGGCTGATCCGTGCGGGCGATGGCCGCCTCGGGAACATCGAAGGCCTGGAGTGGGACGCCGAAGACCTGGTCGTAATAGGCTTCGAGGCGGGGCTCGATGGCGCGGTCGAACCCCGGCGCGATACGGAGGGCGCGGCCGAAATGCCGGCGCACCACCTCGCCGCGGCGCAGAATGAGATTGCCGTCCTTGAACACCATCTCGGCGTTGCGAAACATCGCCGCGCGGTCGGCTTGCGGGCGATAGACGGCGATATCGGCGCGGGCGCCGGGGGCGAGATGGCCGCGGTCGCGAAGCCCGAGCAGCCGCGCCGGAGCGGCACGCGTCATGATCGCGATCTCGCGCCAATCATATTCGCGTGTGAGCGAGGGCAGGGTCGTCATCGCCATGGCGTCCGCCGGCAATTCGGCGATCCAGCGGGCACGGAGATCGCGATCCATCAGCAGCGCGAAAAGATCCGGATAGGCGGTGAACGGCGCCCCGTTCGGATGATCGGTCGTGAAAAAAACCCGCCATGGATCATGGAGCAGCAAGAACAGCTCCAAACCGGCGGCAAATTGCACGGCGTTGAAGAAATTCTTTCGGCGGTAGTGATAGGGAACGATGCCGCCGTCATTGCCCCCGGCCTCGGTGATTGCGAATTTGCGCGGGCTCGCATGGGGGATGGCGTTGAACTGACGGAGGATGTCGGAAGAAACCGTCACCGTCTGGCCGAACATCACCTGTCCGACATCGACACTGATATTGGGTGCGGCATTGACGGCTTCGGCCAGGCGGGCGGCGGCGGAGGAGAATTTGCGCGGCCCCTCGGCGCCATAGGAGTAGAATTGCAGATGCGCGAGATGCAGACGCTCGCCCTCGGCGGCGGCGATGGTCGCGAGCGCGGTCTCGACATTGTCCGGAAGTCCGAGATTATTGCTGTGCAGATGGAGAGGATGCGGCACGCCGAGGGCCGTGACCGCACCTTGCAGCGCCCGCATGATGGCGCGCGAGGACAAACCCCAGCGTGGCACCTCGTCATCGAGCGAGAAGCTGCGGGCATTTTCGCGAAACGCGACAGCACCGCCGGGGTTGATGGCCTTGATCCCGAGGCCACCGCTGGCGCCGAGCGTGCGCGCCGCATAATCGGCGAGTGCCGTGGTTTCGCCGGCGCGGATCAGGCGCAGAGTAAAATCGTCGTTGCCGAGAACGCTCAGAATCGCCTTGTCGATGAACGGAATGGCGCTGAGCTCGCGTTGCGCCTGCAACGCATTGTGCGGCGAAATCGCCGGCTCGACAACCGTGGTATAACCCATCGCCGCAAACAGACGGCCGATCCATTCGCCGGGCGGGGCGCCGGCGAACATCGCGCCGTCATGCAATTCGGGCAGCAAGAGCCGCGCCGTGTTCACGTGCGCGCCGGCGATATGGGAATGAATGTCGATCGCGCCGGCGAGCACCACCGTGCCGCTGGCATCGCAATCGAGATCGGCGGCGCGCGCAGGCGGGGCGATGATCCGCGCATCCTCGATCCAAAGATCGCCGATCTCATCGCGCCCGGTCGTCGGGTCGATGATGCGCCCGCCGCTGATCCGGGTCAGCATGCCGCCACCGCCCGATCGCAGCGCGCCGCGATCGCATCGAGGATCGCCGCCGGTGGTGACAAGGCGCTTTGCGGCGCGGTTGCGCGCTGGAAGCGGAGCGCGCCGATCATCGGGTCGAATAAAATCGCATCGCTATCGCGCCCCGGGGTTGCGGTGCGAATGACGATTTCGGCCTGGCCGGGACCGAGGTCATCCGGCGCGAGTGCGGCGAGAAACATCCCCGCCGGGACCAAGGGCGCCCCGTCCCCGATCCACAGCACGCAATCGGTCTCTCGCGCCGCGATCATGCGGGCAGCATCGAAACGCCACGGATCATGCTCGGGGCGGCCGCGCGCGAAGCCGATACGGGTCGGAAGGCCGCTTTTCCAAGCGAGCGCCTGCGCAACACCGCTCGCATTGCCGGGCGGAGGCGTCGGTAGGCCGAAACAGCGCGTGGTTTCATTGAGATCTTCGATGATATGGCAAAGCATTTCGATCGCGAGCGGCGGAAGTTCCGCTGCCGACCAAGCGATAACCGCATAGCGCGCCGCGCGCAACGCCTGCGCGATCGCAGCGAGATCGTCCGGCACCGTGATGCGTCGCCCGGCCAGTGTTGCACGTAAAAGCCCGAGCGTGCGTGGTATCGTTTCGTCTGTGAGGCGAAACACGCGCCGCGCCCGCTCGGGCGCGAAGGGGGGCGGCGAGAGCGGGAAGTCCGCCGCCGCCGTCCCCACCAAAACCACGCAATCAGCCATCGCGCGCGCTTCGAGCGGCGTCGTGACCAGCCAGCCATGGCTGCGCATCGCGTCGAGATCGGCAAGCAGCGTCGGCGAGTCGCGATGATCGAGCACCGCACCGACATGGCGCGCGAGATCATGCGCGGCCTCGGCGCCGGCGATATCGGTCGCGAGGCCAGCGATCAGCGGATTGGCGCTGGCCACCAACCGTTCCGCGATGGCCGCGATCGCCGCGTCGCGCGCGGTCTCACGGCCGGCGATCCAAGCGAGCGCCGTCACGATGCTGCCTGATCGTATTTGATATAGGCGAAGCGTGGGTCTTTCTCCGGCGTGCCTTCGAGCGGCGGGCCCGGCCGCCAGGTGACCACGTCCTCGATCTTGGCGGCGAGCGCGAAATCCTTCTCCGTGATGCCCTTCGCCGAATGCGTGCAAAGCCGCACCTCGACCCAGGCATAGGAGGCGGTGATGTCGGGATGATGCCAAGCGGCTTCGGCGAGATGGCCGACGGTGTTGATCACCATCAGCGTCGCTTTCCAGGAATGGGTGCGATAGGTGCGGCGGATCCAGCCTTTTTCATATCGCCAATGCGGCAAATCGCGGGCGAGACGGGCGGTGATTTCCGGCTCGGCATAGGCGGTTTCGTCCATCCTGGTGTTCCTTTGCCCCGGTCATACCCCTCGGTTGCTCTCGCGGGGGGCAATGTGGAATATGCGTCATCATGAGGCCGCAATACAACCGCGCCGTCACGGCACAACGATGATTGTCCCCGGGAAGATCGTCCGGGTCGCCGCGACGGCGCGGCTCCATCTCGGATTTTTCGATCTCGGCGCCGGGCCGGGGCGACACTTCGGCAGTCTTGGCCTCGCGCTCGATCGGCCGGCGACGCGGCTTACGATCGCTATCGCCGATCGTACGATCGTCGAAGGCGAGGAATGTGAACGCGCCAGGCGCTATCTCATGACTTTGGTAGCGGCCTATGGCATGTCCGGCCAGCACGCGCTGACCATCGAGGACGCGATTCCCCCGCATGCCGGGCTCGGCTCGGGCACCCAGCTCGCGCTCGCGATCGGCGCCGGCCTTCATGCGCTGCATGGCTTGCCTCCCGATCCGCGACGAGATGCAATGCTGCTCGGGCGCGGCGCCCGTTCGGGTATCGGCATCGCCCTGTTTCAGGCCGGTGGCCTTGCCGTCGATGGCGGGCGTGGCCGGAACGAGCAACCACCGCCGCAGCTCGCCCGGCTTCGCGTCCCCGAGGATTGGCGGGTGATCCTGGTGCTCGACCAGGGATGCGCCGGGCTTTCCGGCGCCGGCGAAATCGCCGCCTTTGCCGCTCTTCCGCCGATGAGCGAGGGGGTGTCGGGCACGCTTTGCCGGCTCGCGCTGATGGCGGCGCTGCCGGCGCTGGCCGAGGACGATCTCGCGGCGTTCGGCGCCGCGATCACCCGCATGCAGGCAATTCTCGGCGATCATTTCGCCCCCGCCCAGGGCGGACGCTTCACCAGCCGGCCGGTCGCGGCGGCGCTCGAACGGCTCACTGCGGCCGGCGCGGTCGGCATCGGGCAAAGCTCCTGGGGGCCGAGCGGCTTCGCCTTCACCCGCGGGGACCGGGAGGCCGCGCGTCTTGCGGCGCTCGCCGCGGCGCCAGGGCTCGAAATCCAAATCTGCCGCGCGCGCAATGACGCCGCGTCACTCTCCTTCGCTGATTGAACGAGGAACATCGTCATGGCCGAAAAACATATTCTCCATCTTCTGAGCCCGCTCAAACACGCGAGCCCGTTCGACGTCCACATGGCCCTCGATGCCGGCTATGACGCCGTGCTGCCGTATACCGACGTCACCCTCGAGGATGTGACGCCGCTGGTCCAGGATGCGATCTTCTCGCGCCCGCCCAAGGCCGGTGTGCGGACCGGCATTTTCTTCGCCGGCAAGGACGCGCTCGTCGCGCTCGACATGATGGCGGCGGCGAAGAAGGCGATGGTGCCGCCGTTCATGGTATCCCTTTTTGCCGATCCTGCCGGCTCTTTCACCACTGCCGCGGCGATGGTGGCGCGGGCCGAGAAACTGCTGAAAACCGTCCATGGTGCCGAACTCGCCGGCCAGCGCGTGGCAATTTTCGGGGCGACCGGCGTCGTCGGCTTCGCCGCTGGCGTGATCGCCGCCCTCAACGGCGCCGAGGTTACCCTGGTCGGTCATAACGGCCTCTCCCGGGTGGAGAAATCCGCCGCCGAGATCAGCCACCGCTTCAAGGTGTCGGTCGCCGCCGCCGATGGCAGCACGGAGGCGCAGAAATCCGCCTTGGTCGCCGATTCGGGGGTGGTGTTCTGTGCCGGCAAGGCGGGGGTGCAGATTCTTTCCGCAGCACAGATCGCGACCGCGCAGAGCCTGCTCGTCGCCGCCGACGTCAACGCCGTCCCGCCTTCCGGTATCGAGGGGCTCGACGTCATGGCCGATGGCGCCCCGCTCGGCGCCGGTCTCGCGCGCGGGCTCGGCGCTCTCGCCATCGGCCAGACCAAATATCAGACCGAATTCGGCCTGTTCCGGCGGATGATCGAGGCCGAAAAGCCGGTTGCTTTCGACTTCCGCGACGCTTTCGCGCTCGCCCGCGACCTCGCCGCGGCCTAGCCATCAGAGCGGCATGGCCGGGCGGAAATCGGGCGCGGTGCTGGTCGTCGGGCTCTCCGCCCGGGCGCTGACGCTGGCGGCGCGCCGGGCGGGCCTGGTGCCGTTCGCGATCGATCTCTTCGGCGATGCCGATACCAGGGCATTTGCCGCGGCCTACCGCCAGGTGCCGGGCGATGGCGCCGGCGGGTTCGCGCCCGACGCCCTCGCCGGCGCGGCCGAAAGTCTCGCGCATGCCGCGCACGAGACGGGTCACCGGCTCGCCGGCCTGATCTACGCGAGCGGCTTCGAAGCCGCGCCGACCACCCTCGCCCATCTCGGCAAACGATGGACGCTGCTCGGCAACACGCCGGAAGTCTTGGCGAAACTCAAAAATCCGCGCGCTTTCGCGGCGCTTTGCGACGACGCCGGCATTCCTCACCCGCCCCCCCGCTTTGCCCCGGCGCCGGGTGGACAATGGCTGGAAAAGCAGATCGGCGGTGCCGGCGGCGGCCATATCCGCGCCATCCCCGCCGGCACCGGGCCGCGTCCCGGCCATTATCTGCAGCGCCGCTTGTCCGGGCGGCCGGTCTCCGCTCTGTTCGTCGCCAATCGCCGCGCGGCGATGCCTTTGTTTTTCAGCACGCAATGGCCCGATCCCGCGCCGGCGGCGCCGTTTCGCTATGGCGGCGCGGTGCGACCGGCGGCGATCACGCCGTCAGTCGCGGCACGGCTGGAGGGCGCGATCGCCGCGATCACCACGGCCGCCGGTCTCGTCGGCCTCAACAGCGCCGATTTCCTGCTCGATGGCGAGGATTGGGCGCTTCTGGAGGTCAATCCACGTCCCGGCGCGACCCTCGATCTCGCGCCGCGCAAGGCGCTGGCCTGGCATCTCGCGAGCCTTCGCGGCCGGCTCCCGGCGCGACGCCCGGCCCCGCGGCAGGCGGCGGCGGCGGCGATTTTCCATGCACCGCGCCAGATCCGCATCGATGATACCTTCCCCTGGCCAGCTTGGACGATGGACCGGCCGGCGCCGGGGACGGACATCGCCGCCGGCGCCCCCTTCTGCTCGCTCCGCGCCCAGGGCCACAGCGCGGAAGCCGCCCTTGCCCGCCTCGCTCAACGCAGGAAACACCTCGCAACCCACGCGGAGAAAGCGCCATGACCCCTTCTTTCAGCCTCAACCGCATGGCCTGGGATCTGTTTACCGCGCTCGAACGCGACGCGGCGAGGCTTCGTCTCGGCCTCGCGCGCGGCCCCCTCGGCGAGCGTCTGATCGATGCCGGCAGCGCCCATGGCGGCGGGATGGGGGCAGGTGGGATCGAGGCCGGGCGCCGCATTGCCGAGATCTGCCTCGGCGGGCTCGGACAGGTCGGCCTGGTCCCCGCCACCAGCCAGACACGCTGGCCCCTGACCCTCACCGTTGCCTCCTCGCAGCCGGTGCTTGCCTGTCTTGCCAGCCAATACGCCGGCTGGAGCCTCCAGGACGGGAAATTCTTCGCGCTCGGCTCGGGGCCGGCGCGGGCTCTGGCGCGCAAGGAGGCCTTGTTCGCGGAACTCGATTACCAGGATCAGGCCGAGCACGCGGTGTTGGTGCTGGAGAGCGCCAAGCCGCCGCCTGCCGCGATCGTCGAGAAAGTCGCCGGGGACTGCGGCGTCGCGCCGGACCATCTCGGGATCATCTACGCCCCGACGCAAAGTCTCGCCGGCTCGGTCCAGGTGGTGGCGCGGGTGCTCGAAGTCGCGCTGCACAAGGCGCATGAGCACCATTTCCCGCTCGATCGCATCCAGGATGGCGCTGCCGCCGCCCCGCTCGCGCCGCCGCATCCGGATTTCGTCACCGCCATGGGCCGCACCAACGACGCCATCATCTTCGGCGGCCGCGTCCATCTCTTCGTCACCGGGCCGGAAGCCGATGCCCGCGACCTCGCCGAACATCTGCCCTCCAACACCTCACGCGACTACGGCAAACCCTTCGCCGAAATCTTCCGCGCCGCCAAAGGCGATTTTTACGCGATCGACGGCGCCCTGTTCAGCCCCGCCGCGGCGCTGGTCACCGCGCTCGAAACCGGCAGAACCTTTCATAGCGGCGAGATCAACCCGATCGCGCTCGATGCCTCCTTTGCCTGAGCCGCGCGCGGCGCCCGCAGAGATCGCCTAAAAACTAGGCAGAAATACCGTGGCCAACGGCGCGCCCGGCGCCAGCTTCGTGTTCCTGATCGCCTGTGCCGCGTGGCACGCCGGTTGCACATTCCCGTCCGTTGGTCTCGCGTCGGCGGCTCGGATGTGGTCGTCGGAACGCTGGCCGTAGGAACAAAAGGGAAGAAAAACGATGGCACATGATGATTTGTCTCTCACCCGGCGGCGGTTCGGCGGGCTTGGCATGGCGGCCATGGCGGCGGCGGCGCTCGGGGGGGTGAAGCTCGCCACCGCGACCGCACGCGCGGCGGAGAGCGGGCCGATCAAGATCGGGATCCTGCACTCGCTTTCCGGCACCATGGCGATCAGCGAAACGACGCTGAAGGACGTCATGCTGATGCTGATCGAGGAGCAGAACAAGAAGGGCGGCGTACTCGGGCGGAAACTCGAGCCCGTGGTCGTCGATCCCGCATCGAACTGGCCGTTGTTTGCCGAGAAGGCGCGCGGG
Organism: Pseudomonadota bacterium; assembly: GCA_021798915.1. Lineage (GTDB taxonomy): Bacteria > Pseudomonadota > Alphaproteobacteria > Acetobacterales > Acetobacteraceae > Acidibrevibacterium. The sequence continues at coordinate 33,136 of JAJZBM010000011.1, read as the reverse complement.
CTCCTGACCTCGGACAAATGCGCCGCGGTGTTCGGCTGCTGGACCAGCGTTTCGCGCAAATCGGTGCTGCCGGTGTTCGAGGAGCTGAACGGTCTGCTCTTCTATCCGGTGCAGTACGAAGGCCAGGAATGCAGCCGCAATGTCATCTATACCGGCGCCGCGCCAAACCAGCAGGCGATCCCGGCGGTCGATTATCTGATGAAGGAAGACAAGGTCCAGCGCTGGGTTCTCGCCGGCACCGACTATGTCTATCCCCGCACCACCAATCAGATTCTCGAAGCCTATCTCAAGAGCAAAGGTGTCGCGCCCAGTGACATCATGATCAACTACACGCCCTTCGGTCATTCCGATTGGCAGAATATCGTCGCGCAGATCAAGCAATTCGGCTCGGCGGGCAAAAAGACCGCCGTCGTCTCGACGATCAATGGCGACGCCAATGTCCCGTTCTATAAGGAGCTCGGCAATCAGGGCATCAAGGCGACCGACATCCCCGTCGTTGCCTTCAGCGTCGGCGAAGAAGAGCTCGCCGGCATGGATACCAAGCCGCTGGTCGGCCATCTCGCGGCGTGGAATTATTTCATGAGCGTCGATACGTCGGCGAACAAGGCATTCATCAAAAAATGGCACGAGTTCATCAAGAATTCGAAGCGCACCACCAATGATCCGATGGAGGCGCATTACATCGGGTTCAATATGTGGGTCAAAGCGGTGCAGAAGGCCGGCACCACCGACACCAACGCGGTGATCGACGCGATCATCGGGGTGTCTGTTCCGAATCTCTCCGGTGGCTATTCGACCCTGATGGGCAACCATCACATCACCAAGCCGGTGCTGATCGGCGAAATCCAGGATGACGGCCAGTTCAACATCGTCTCACGGACTCCGGGTTTGGTGGTCGCGCAGGAATGGTCTCCTTACGTCGCCGAGACCAAGGATCTGATCGGTGATTGGCGGGCGCCGCTTTCCTGCGGCAATTTCAACGTCAAAACCGGCAAATGCGGCGGCGCGAGCAAATAACCGCCATGCGCTTTGCCCTCCTCCTTCTCGGCCTCGTCCTCCTGCCCGCACTCGCGCGGGCAGGAGAGCAGACCAGCGCTTTCACTGCCTTTTCCTCGGGCGATTACGATGCCATGGCGGAAGCGGTCGGCGCGCTCGCGACATCCGCCGATCCCCGCGCCGCCGCAGTGATCTCGGCGTTGCGCGACGGCCGGCTTTTCGCAACCGAGGAGGGCGACCTTCTGATCCGCGCCCCCGACGGCGCATTCACCAACGCGGAGACGGGTGCTGCGGTGAGCATAGATGCGGATGACCTCAAAAAAATCCGCATGAACAATGCCGTTCGCCGCGCGGTCGATGCGGCGGAAGGCGGGATGCAGCTTTTCGCCGCCGACCCTTCGCTGCGGCGCGCGGCGGCGGAAGCCCTGTTCAAATCTCACGATCCGGCGACATTGCCGGCCTTGTCGCGCGCCGTGGCGCGTGAACACGCGCCCTCGGTGCGCGTCGCGATGGACCAAGCGCGAGCAGCGGCGATCGTGATGAGCCCCGATGCCCCGGAGGCGGAGAAGCTGGCTGCCATCGCCGTCATTCGCGCGCGCGGCGATCTCGATGCGAGCGCGCTTCTGGCATCGATCCCCAATCCAACCCCGATGGTTGCCACCGCCGCGCATAACGGTGTCGTCGCCATTCAGCGCGTTCTGCAATTATGGGATGTGCTGGAGAGCGTGTTCTATGGCCTCAGCCTCGGCTCCGTCCTGCTGCTGGCGGCGATCGGGTTGGCGATCACCTTCGGCGTCATGGGCGTGATCAACATGGCGCATGGCGAGATGGTGATGATCGGCGCCTATGTGACTTTCGTGGTCCAGGAGGTCATCCGCAGCGCGGCACCGTCTCTGTTCGGCGTGAGCGTGCTGATCGCCGTGCCGCTCGCTTTCGTGGTCGCCGGCGCGATCGGCATCGTGATCGAGCGCGGCCTGATCCGCTTTCTCTACGGCCGCCCGCTCGAAACCCTGCTTGCGACATGGGGGCTGAGCCTGGTTCTCCAGCAAGCGGTGCGGTCGATTTTCGGCCCGACCAATCGTGAGGTCGGAACCCCAGCCTGGATGAGCGGCGCGGTGCCGCTCGGCGGGCTCACCCTCACGCTCAATCGGCTCACCATCATCGCTTTCGCCATTCTGGTTTTCGCTGCTCTGATGGCGCTGCTGCGCTATACCGCGCTCGGCCTCAAGATGCGCGCGGTGACACAGAACCGGGCGATGGCGGCGGCGATGGGCATTCGTACACCTTGGATCGACGCGCTCACGTTCGGCCTCGGCTCCGGCGTCGCGGCTATGGCCGGGGTAGCCTTGAGCCAGATCGACAATGTCAGCCCCAATCTCGGCCAAGGCTACATCATCGACAGTTTCATGGTGGTGGTGTTCGGCGGCGTCGGCAATCTCTGGGGCACCGCGCTCGGCGCCTTGCTGCTCGGCGTCGTCAATAAATTTCTTGAACCCGTTGCCGGCGCGGTGCTCGGAAAAATCGCCGTTCTGGTCTTGGTGATCCTGTTCATTCAAAGGCGCCCACGCGGATTGTTTCCGCTCAAGGGCCGGGCTGCAGAAGCATGACACGCAGTCCGGTCGCGACTTTTGGTCCGCCAACTCTGGTGCTCGCGATCGCGGCGCTTTTGGTTGCCGGCAATATCGTGCTGCCACCATCCTCGCCACTGCATGTATCGATTTTCTCGATTTCTCTGGCCGGAAAATATCTCTCCTACGCAATGCTCGCCCTGGCGCTCGATCTCGTGTGGGGCTATGCCGGGATTCTCAGCCTCGGCCACGCCGCGTTTTTTGCCCTTGGCGGCTATGCGATGGGCATGTATCTCATGCGTGAGATCGGCACTCGTGGCGTCTATGGCAATGCGATGCTGCCCGATTTCATGGTGTTTCTCAACTGGACCGAACTGCCCTGGTACTGGTACGGCTTTCATCATTTCTTATTCGCGGCACTCATGGCGCTCGTCGTGCCGGGTGTGCTCGCGCTGGTGTTCGGCTTTCTCGCCTTTCGCTCGCGCGTCTCCGGCGTCTATCTCTCGATCATCACGCAGGCGCTGACCTTCGCCCTGATGCTGTCCTTTTTCCGCAACAATATGGGGTTCGGCGGCAATAACGGCCTGACCGATTTCAAGGACATCATCGGATACCCTCTGCAGGCGGATGGCACGCGCGATGGTCTGCTGCTCGCGACGGCGATCCTGCTTTCTCTCGCCTTCCTGGCCACACGCTTCATCGTCACCTCGCGGCTCGGCAAAATTCTGGTTGCGGTGCGCGATGCCGAAAGTCGAACCCGCTTTCTCGGCTACCGACCGGAATCCTACAAGCTCGTCGTCTTCGTCATCTCGGCGATCATCGCCGGTGTCGGCGGCGCGCTTTACGTGCCTCAGGTCGGTATCATCAACCCCGGTGAGTTTTCGCCCGCCAATTCGATCGAGGCGGTGATCTGGGTCGCGGTCGGGGGGCGCGGGACGCTAGCTGGCGCAATACTCGGCGCGGTCCTCGTCAATCTCGGGAAAACCTATTTCACCAGTGCGCTGCCGGAGTTCTGGCTCTATGCGCTCGGTGCTCTATTCATTCTGACGACGCTCTTCCTGCCACAAGGTCTGATCAGGATGTTTGCCCGCAAGCGCGTCGCTTCGAGGTCCGAAATACCGTCTGCGAAGGAACGCCCGGCATGAGCGGTCGTATCGGTGAAGCCTCCGACACCATCCTTTATCTCAACGGTGTTAGCGTCAGCTTCGATGGTTTCCGCGCACTCAATAATCTCTCTCTGGTTCTGGCGCCGGGCGAGATGCGCGCGGTGATCGGCCCCAATGGCGCCGGCAAGACCACGATGATGGATGTCATCACCGGCAAAACCCGCCCCGATTCAGGGGAAGTAATATTCCGTACCGATACCGATCTCACCCATCTCGATGAGCCGGCGATCGCCGCACTTGGCATCGGGCGGAAATTCCAGAAACCAACGGTGTTCGAACCACACAGCGTTCATGACAATCTGCTGCTCGCGCTGGCTGGCAACCGGACACCGCGGCGTGTCCTCTTTGCCCGCGAAACGGCGGCCGAACGTGACCGCATCGCGGCACTTCTCGACACCATTCGTCTGACGGAACACCAAGACCGCCGCGCCGGTGACCTTTCCCACGGCCAGAAGCAATGGTTGGAGATCGGCATGTTGCTGGCCCAGGAGCCCGATCTTTTGCTCGTCGACGAACCCGTTGCCGGCATGACCGACGCCGAGACCGCCGAGACCGCGCGGCTGTTGCGCGATATCAACCGTAGCAAAAGCGTCGTCGTCGTCGAACACGACATGGATTTCGTGCGCGCCCTCGACGTCAAGGTGACGGTTCTGCACGAAGGTTCCGTGCTCTCCGAAGGCAGTATCGATCATGTCAGCCACGATCCACGGGTGATCGAGGTCTATCTCGGACGGTGAGGTAAGGCGACGCCATCATGCTCGAAATCGTCGATGTTGATTTGTATTACGGCGCAGCGATGGCTTTGCGCGGAGTATCGCTGCGCGCCTCCCTCGGGGAGGTGACCTGCCTGCTCGGGCGCAATGGAGTCGGCAAGACGAGTTTGCTGCGCGCGGTGATGGGGGCGCATGCCATCGCGCGGGGCGCGATCCGCTGGGAGGGCGTTGAGATCGATCGTCTCGCGCCCTATGAGCGGGCGCGGCGCGGCATGGCCTATGTCCCGCAGGGACGTGATATTTTTCCGCAGCTTACGGTCGCGGAAAATTTGGAGACCGGGTTCGCGGTTCTGCCGCGCCGCCAGCGCCGCGTCGCAGATGAGATTTTCGATCTTTTCCCAGTCTTGAAAAGCATGCTGCGGCGGCGTGGCGGCGATCTTTCCGGTGGTCAGCAGCAGCAGCTCGCGATTGCCCGCGCGCTGGTGACGCGTCCACGTCTTCTGATTCTCGACGAGCCGACGGAGGGCATCCAGCCCAGCATCATCAAGGATATCGGGCGCGTCATCAGCCTGTTGCGTTCGCGTGGGGAAATGGCCATCCTGCTGGTCGAGCAGTATTTCGATTTCGCCCGCGATCTCGCGCAAAGCATCGCCGTGATGGAGCGTGGCGCGATCGTGCTGGCGGGTCGCGCCGGGGAGCTTGACCACGCCGATGTCCGCCGCCGCCTCTCTGTATGACCAGGCTTCATCCCGGCGCCAGCGCGCGGAAGGGCATCTCCGGCTCGCGTTTCAGACGCGTGCCGACGCCAGCGTGCTCGCCTCGCTCTATCAGCAAGGCTGCCTCAAAGCGCGGTTTCCCCGCCCCGAAGAGGCCGGCTGGCCGGAAGCGCTATTGCTCAATCTCTCGGGCGGTATCGCTGGCGGCGATCATCTGGAAACCGAGATCACGCTTGCCACGGCCGCGCACGCGATCGTCGCCACCCCGGCTGCGGAACGGTTTTATCGCGCGTTGACACTTACGGAGCCGGCGCGTGTGGCAACGGCGATCACCCTCGCCCCCGGCGCGCATCTCGAATGGCTGCCGCAGGAGAGTATTCTGTTCGATGCTTGCGCGCTCACGCGGCACACCGAGATTGCGCTCGCCGGCGATGCGGTATTTCTCGGCGCCGAGATGCTGGTCTTCGGCCGCGCCGCCATGGGCGAGCGCCTGACATGCGCGCATGTCGATGACAAAATCCGCCTTTCTCGCAATGGCAGGCTTCAATTACACGAAGCAACGCGATTTTCCGGTGAGATCGCGGCGCGGCTCGGCGCCGCGGCCGCGGCAGGGACGGCGGCGGGGACGGCGCTTTTGATCTATGCCGGGGCGCAAGCCGGGGCCTATCTTGCGGCGCTGCGCGACGCCCTGACGGAGGTGGAGGCGGGGGCGAGCCTGGTTTTACCCGATCTGCTCATCGCCCGCATTCTCGCGCCGAGCGCGTGGGCGCTGCGCGGGGCGGTACAGGCGGGCTTGCAGGTTTTGCGCGGGGGACGGAGAATGCCACGGGTTTGGCAAGGCTGATTGGCAAGGGGAGGGGAGCGGAACGTGAATCTTACACCGCGTGAGAAGGACAAACTCTTGATCGCCATGGCGGCGATGGTGGCGCGAAAGCGGCTCGAACGCGGCGTGAAACTCAATTATCCCGAGGCCGTCGCGCTGATCAGCGATTTCGTCGTCGAGGGCGCGCGCGACGGACGCACGGTTGCCGAACTCATGCAGGGCGGGGCCGCGGTGATCACGCGCGCGCAGGTGATGGAGGGGATCGCCGAGATGATCCATGACGTGCAGGTGGAGGCGACATTCCCCGACGGCACCAAGCTCGTCACCGTGCATGAGCCGATTCGATGATCCCCGGCGAGATCATTCCGGCCGCCGGCGAGATCGAGATGAACCTGGGTTTGACGCGGCTCGTGCTTCTGGTCGAAAATACCGGCGATCGTCCGATCCAGGTCGGCAGCCATTATCATTTCGCCGAAACCAACCCTGCCCTGCGCTTCGATCGCGCGCAGGCACGCGGCCATCGCCTCGATATCGCCGCCGGCACCGCAGTGCGGTTCGAGCCCGGAAGCGCGCGCGAGGTGACGCTGATCCCCTATGGCGGCGATCGCGTGGTTTTTGGATTTCGTGGCATGGTGATGGGAAAGCTCTAGGCAATGGCGAAACTTTCGCGCGCGGCCTATGCCGACATGTTCGGCCCGACGGTGGGTGATCGCGTCCGGCTCGGTGATACCGATCTTTTTGTTGCCGTGGAAAAGGATTTTTCCACACCCGGCGAGGAGGTCAAATTCGGCGGCGGCAAGGTGATCCGCGACGGTATGGGCCAGTCGCAGCGGAGCCGCGCCGAGGGCGCCCATGACACGGTCATCACCAACGCGCTGATCATCGATCATTGGGGGATCGTCAAGGCCGATATCGGCATCCGCGATGGCCGCATCTCAGGGATTGGCAAGGCTGGCAATCCCGATGTGCAGTCCGGGGTCGATATCGTCATCGGCCCGGGGACCGAGATCATCGCCGGCGAAGGGAAGATCGTCACTGCCGGCGGGATCGACGCGCATATCCATTTCATCTGCCCGCAGCAGGTGGAGGAGGCGCTGGCGTCCGGTATCACCACCATGGTCGGCGGTGGCACCGGCCCCGCGACCGGCACCGCCGCGACCACCTGCACGCCGGGGCCGTGGCATCTCGCGCGCATGTTGCAAGCCGCCGAGGGGCTGCCCGTCAACCTCGCTTTCGCGGGCAAAGGCAATGCCGCGCGGCCGGCGGCGCTAGAGGAAATGCTGCGCGCCGGGGCAGCGGCCCTGAAGCTGCATGAGGATTGGGGGACGACGCCGGCGGCGATCGATTGCTGCCTTTCGGTTGCCGATCGCTTCGACATCCCGGTCATGATCCATACCGACACGCTCAATGAATCGGGCTTCGTCGAAGACACCATCGCCGCTTTCGCCGGGCGCACCATCCACGCCTTTCATACCGAAGGCGCCGGCGGCGGGCACGCCCCGGATATCATCAAGCTCGCCGGCCACGCCAATGTTCTGCCGAGTTCGACCAACCCGACCCGACCCTACACCGCGAACACCATCGATGAGCATCTCGACATGCTGATGGTGTGCCATCATCTCGACGCGACGATCCCCGAGGATATCGCGTTCGCCGAAAGCCGCATCCGGCGGGAGACCATCGCCGCCGAGGATATCCTGCACGATCTCGGCGCGATCTCGATGATTTCCTCCGACAGCCAGGCGATGGGCCGGGTCGGCGAGGTCATTACCCGCACCTGGCAAACCGCGCATAAGATGAAAATCCAGCGCGGTGCTTTGCCCGGCGATGGAGCCGCCGATAATCATCGCGTCAAGCGCTATATCGCGAAATACACCATCAATCCGGCGATCGCGCAGGGTTTGGCTGGGGAAGTGGGCTCGGTAGAGATCGGCAAACTTGCCGATCTCGTTCTGTGGTCGCCGGGTTTTTTCGGCGTCAAACCCGATCTCGTCGTCAAATCCGGCAGCATCGTCATGGCGATGATGGGTGACCCCAACGCCTCCATCCCGACACCGCAGCCGGTCCATATGCGCCCGATGTTCGCGGCATTTGGGCGGGCACTCGGCGAAAGCTGCCTCACCTTCGTCTCCGCCGCCGCCCTCGAGGCCGATCTCGGCCGCCAACTCGGGCTCTCGCGGCGCCTGGTCGCGGTCACCAATACTCGCGGCGGTATCGGCAAACGCAGCATGATCCACAACGATGCGCTGCCAAGGATCGAGGTCGATCCGGAGACCTACGAAGTGCGCGCCGATGGCGTTCTGCTGACCTGCGAACCCGCCGCGGTGCTGCCGCTGGCGCAGCGCTATTTCCTGTTCTGATGCGCGCCATTGCCGTCCACAAGGCCGGCCATTGGCCGCCCGAGGCGCGTGAGATCGATGCCATCGCGCTCGATTTCGATCATCGCCATCGCCGCCGGGTTTTGTTGACCACGGCCACCGGACGGGAGATTCTGCTCGACCTCGACACGGTGGCGCGGCTCGAAGAGGGTGACGCGCTGCGGCTCGAGGATGGCGGCATCGTCCGTGTCATCGCCGCCCCCGAAGCGGTGCTCGACATCCATGCCGCACCGGAGACCCTGCTTCGCATCGCCTGGCATCTCGGCAACCGTCATCTGCCGGTGCAGGTTTTGGGCGCGGCTCTGCGCATTCGCGCCGATCACGTCATTGCCGTGATGCTTGCCGGGCTCGGCGGTCATGTCCACGCGCACGAAGCCCCGTTCGATCCCGAGCCTGGCGCCTATGAAGGCGCCCACGCTGCGCATCATCATGATCCCAGGCATCATCATGATCATTGAGCCGCGCGCCTTCCTGCACCTCCTGACCTGGCTATCGCCGGCCTTCCCGACCGGGGCCTTCGCCTATTCGCACGGGCTGGAATGGGCGGTTGCCGCCGGTGATATCCGGGATAGCGAAAGCTTGCGCGCCTGGCTCGCGACCTTGCTTGCCGCGGGCAGCGGGCGGAACGATGCCATTCTGCTGCGCGCGGCGTATGGCGCGAGCGCGGATCCTGTGCGGCGCGACGAGATCGCGGCACTCGGCGCCGCACTCGCCCCGGCCGCCGAGCGGCGCGCCGAGACAATGGCGCAGGGTGCTGCCTTCGCCAAGGCGGCGGGGCCATGGGGCGGCGGCATGGCTGCACCGTTGCCAGTGGCGCTCGGCGTGCTTGCCGCGCGGCACGGCATCGGCGCGGAGGTAGCGGTGATCGGCTATCTCCATGCGTTCGTCGCCAATCTGATTTCCGCCGGTGTCCGGCTCATCCCACTCGGTCAATCGGCGGGACTTGCGGTGCTGGCGGCGCTCGAAGAGGATATTCTTGCGACCGCGGCGGAAACTCGCGGCCAGGATCTCGATGATCTCGGCGCCGCCTGTTTCCGCGCCGATATCGCGGCGATGCGCCATGAAACCCAATATACGAGGCTGTTCCGCTCATGACCCCACCCCCCACTGGCCCGCTTCGTGTCGGCATCGGCGGCCCCGTCGGCAGCGGCAAGACCGCGCTGATGGATGCGCTGTGCCGCCAGTTTCGTGATCGTTTCGAGATCGCGGCGATCACCAATGACATCTACACCAAGGAGGACGCGGAATTTCTTACCCGCGCCGGCTCGCTCACCAACGATCGCATTCTCGGCATCGAAACCGGCGGCTGCCCGCACACCGCGATCCGTGAGGATGCCTCGATCAATCTCGCCGGCGTCGCCGAGCTGCGCGCGCGTTTCGGGCGGCTCGATCTCATCCTGATCGAAAGCGGCGGCGATAATCTCGCGGCGACGTTCAGCCCCGAACTCGCCGATATCACGATCTATGTCATCGATGTTTCGGCGGGCGACAAGATCCCGCGCAAAGGCGGCCCCGGCATCACCAGAAGCGATCTTCTGGTGATCAACAAAACCGATCTCGCGCCGTTCGTCGGTGCCGATCTCGCGGTGATGGATCGCGATGCGCGCAAGATGCGCGGCGAGCGGCCTTTCGTGTTCGCCAATGTGCGCGGCGGACGCGGGGTTGCCGACATCGCCGCCTTCATCGAACGCGCCGGCGGGCTCGGGCAGACATGAAATGTGATGCGACAAGGACCTTCTTTTTCTGAAGAAAAAGAAGCAAAAAGACTTCCCCTCGGATTCTTGGAGCGGCGATTTGCCACGGAACGGCAGTGCCTGCGGCACTGCCAAACGGATAAAAGTTTTTTGGTTCTTTTTTTACAAAAAAGAACATCTTCTCTGCCTGATAATCGCCTGAAATAACGGATGGAAACGACATGAACGGCGCGGAATCCCTGGTGCATACGCTGCTCGCCTGCGGCGTCGATACGTGTTTTGCCAATCCTGGCACGAGCGAGATGCATTTCGTCGCCGCCCTCGATCGCATTCCCGGTATGCGCTCGGTGCTCGGCCTGTTCGAGGGGGTGGTGACCGGTGCTGCGGACGGGTATGCGCGGATGACCGGCCGGCCCGCCGCCTGTCTCCTCCATTGCGGGCCCGGCCTCGCCAACGGCCTCGCCAATCTCCACAATGCGCGCCGCGCGAGGACGCCGCTGATTGCGATCATCGGCGATCAGGCGACCTATCACCGCCCGCTCGATGCGCCGCTCACCGCCGATACCGAGGGCTGGGCGCGGCCGGTCTCGGGCTTTGTGCGCACCGCGACCGCGGCGGCCGAGGTCGGGCATTGCGCGGCGGCGGCGGTGCAGGCGGCGCAGACGGCACCGGGACAGATCGCGAGCCTGATCCTGCCCGCCGATACCGCTTGGGATGAGGGCGGTGTGGTTGCCGCGCCGCTCCCCGTCCCGCCGCCGTCGCTGGTCGATCCTGGTGCTGTGCGCCATGCCGCGCGGGTGTTGCGCCGGGGCGAGCCGGCGATGCTGCTTCTTGGCGGCGCAGCCCTCCTCGCTACGCCGCTCGAAGACGCGGCGCGGATCGCGGCCGCGAGCGGGGCGCGGCTGATCGCCCAGCAGCAGAACGCCCGCATTGCGCGCGGGCGCGGCCGGGTCGCGATCGGGCGCGTCCCTTACCCGCTCGATCAGGCACTCGCCGCCTTTGCCGGCATCCGCCATCTGATCCTCGTCGGGGCGACATTGCCGGTGTCGTTTTTCGCCTATCCTGGCCGGCCGAACCGGCTCGCGCCACCCGATTGCGAGATCCATGTCCTCGCGCGCCCGGAGCAGGACGGACCGGCGGCGCTGGCGGCGCTCGCCGACGAACTCGGCGCCCCGGCCGCGCCGGCCCGCGCCGCTGCCCCGCCGCCCGCCCCGGTGCGCGACGCGCTGACGCCCGAAAGCGCGGCCGAGACCATCCTCGCCCATCTCCCCGAAGATGCGGTGGTGATCGACGAGGCGGGAAGTTTCGGGCGCGGGATTTTCGCCCAGTCCCATCGCGCAGCGCCACATGATTGGCTGCAACTGACCGGGGGGGCGATCGGCGACGGCCTGCCGATGGCGACCGGGGCCGCGATCGGGGCGCCGGGGCGGCGGGTGGTTTCGCTCCAGGCCGATGGCTCGGCGATGTATACCATTCAGGCGCTCTGGACCCAGGCGCGCGAGCGGCTCGATGTCACCACCATCGTTTTCGCCAATCGCCGCTATGCCATCCTGCTCGGCGAGCTGGCCAATGTCGGCGCCAATCCCGGCCCGCGCGCGCTCGGCATGATGAGCCTCGACGACCCCGATCTCGACTGGGTGAAGCTTGCCGGCGGCATGGGGGTGGAAGCGGCGGCGGCGGCGGATGGCGCCGGGCTCGCCGATCTCCTCGCCTATGCCGCGACCCGTCGGGGGCCGTTCCTGATCGCGCTTTCGGTGCCGTAGCCGCCGCTCAGCACGGCTCAGGGGCGAAACTTCGCCGGGGCGCGACGAGGGCGTCCTGGGCGGCGATGAGGGCGAGTTCGCTTGCCGCGCCGGTCGCGCCAAGGGCGGCGAAAAGCCGCGCCGTCATCGCGGCGAGCGCCGCCGCGCCGCGCCGCGCGCGCAGGAATTCGAGGAAAAACAGCGCCGCCGCCAGATCGCCGGCGCCGCTCGCGGCGAGTGGCAGTTTCGGCGTGCGGACCCGAAAACACGCCTCTCCCGCCACCAGCAAACAGTCGATCGCATCGGCGGGCGTCTCGGCGAGGGTGAGGCCGGTGGCGAGGACGAGGCGCGGCCCAGCCGGCCGAAGCCGCGCCGAGAGCGCCCGCGCCGCCGCCCGTGCCGCGTCGAGATGCGTCACCGGCGCGCCGTGCAGGAGGCCGAGTTCAAACGGGTTCGGGGTGATGAGATCGGCCATCGGCAGTGCTTTTTCGGCCAACAAATCCGCGATCCCGGGGCGGACATAGACGCGGCCATGATCGCCGATCACCGGATCGCAGGCGTAGAGCGCGCCGGGGCTCTCGGCACGGGCGCGCGCGACCGCGGCCAGCACGGCGCCCGCCGTCTCGGCGCTGCCGAGATAGCCGGAGAGCACGCCATCGAGCCCACTGAGCGCGCCGATCGCGCTCAACCCTGCGGTCAAAGCGGCGATTTCCGCCGGCGCGGTGATCTCGCCTTGGAAGCGGCCATAGCCGGGGTGGTTGGAAAACCGCACCGTCGCCACGTGTGCGACCTCGGCGCCGAGGCGCTGCAAGGGAAAAATCTGGGCCTGCGCGCCGACATGGCCCTGCGCGACCGAGGAATTGAAGAGGAGAAGCCGGGTCATCGGCGCCCGCCCTTGTCATGCCGAACGCGGCGCTTTATCCGAAGAGGCGACATGTCGCGCCGTTTTCGAGGAAGCCAAGCCCCATGAGCGCCGTCCCGCATCTGTTTCAGCCCGTCACCTTCCGCTCGGTCACCGCCCGCAACCGCATAACCGTCTCGCCGATGTGTCAGTACAGCGCCGAAGACGGTCTCGGCAATGACTGGCATGTCCAGAATCTCGGCGCCAAGGCGGCGGGCGGCGCCGGCATCGTCTTCACCGAGGCGACACATGTCTCGGCGATCGGGCGCATCACCCCTGGCTGCCTGGGTTTGTGGAACGAGGCGCAGGAAGCGTTTCTCAGCCGCGTCGCCGTCCTGATCAGCCGGCTCGGCGCGGTGCCGGCGATCCAGATCGCCCATGCCGGACGCAAGGCGAGCGTGACGCCGCCCTGGGATGGCAACAAGCCGGTTCCGTTCGCCGCCGGCGGCTGGACCCCGCTCGCCCCGAGCGCCATCCCTTCCGCCGAGGGCCACACCATCCCCGAAGCGCTGCGCCCCGGCCAGATCGCCGAGATCGCCGGGCAATTCGCCGCGACCGCGCAGCGGGCGCGCCGAGCCGGCTTCAAGATCGCCGAAATCCATGCCGCCCATGGCTATTTGCTGCACTCTTTCCTCTCCCCGCTCGCCAATCACCGCGACGATTCTTACGGCGGCGATCTCGCCGGGCGGTCGCGGGCGCTGATGGAGGTGATCGACGCGGTGCGCGCCGAATGGCCGGCGGAACTGCCGCTTTTCGTCCGCCTCTCCTGCACCGACTGGGCACCCGGCGGGTTGACCATCGAAGACACGGTGACGCTCGCCAAGCGCTTGAAATCGCGTGGCGATGTCGATCTCATCGATTGCTCCTCGGGTGGGGTTTCGCCGGCACAGCGCATCCCCTCGCTTCATCCCGGCTATCAGGTGCCATTCGCCGAGCGTATCCGCCACGAGGCGGAGATCGCGACCGGCGCCGTCGGGCTGATCCGCGATCCATTCCACGCCGAGGCAATTCTCGGCAATGGCCGCGCCGATCTCGTGCTGCTCGGCCGTGCCCTGCTTGCCGATCCCGCCTGGCCGCAGCGCGCGGCACGCAGCCTCGGCCTCACCCCGGAACTGCCGGTCCAATATCAGCGCGCGCATATCGGGTAGGAAAAGAACCGAGAGCATCTTGTTCTCGCCGATTCTCGTCAAGGAATCCGCTCGCCAAAGGAAACGTGATCGCCGCGGCAAAGGTTTGAAACGTGGCGCACTCGTTTCCGTTACAGTCTTCGGGCATGGTCCCGCTATCCTCGCATCGGGTCGGCCCGCTGCGTCGACGCAAAAATGGAGAGACCCATGACACGCTCACCCCGGCTCCGCGCCCTCGCCCTCTCCTTCGGGCTGCTCGCCGCACCGCTGCTCGCCAGCCCCGTCCTCGCCCAGCAAATGGGGATGCCGGATGGCCAGCCGATGCCGCAAGGCCACAAACAAGACCCGATGGAGCGGGTAAACCGCCAGATCGCGCAATTGCACCAGACCCTCAAGATCACCGCGGCGCAGGAGCCGCAATGGCAGACGCTGGCGCGGGTGATGCGTGAGAACGCAACCGACATGGAGACGTTGTTCAAGGAGCGCGCCAGCCATTTCGACCAGATGAACGCGGTCGATAGCTTGAAATCCTATGAGCGGATCGCCGAGGCCCATGTCAGCAACATGCATCGCCTGATCCCGGCCTTCACCGCGCTCTATGACGTGCTCTCGCCCGAGCAGCGCCACGCCGCCGATGCCGCCTTCCGCTACCAGGAGGCGCGGCGCAAGGCACGGATGCAGGGCGGCCAGATGCCGAACGGGCAAATGCCCAACGGCCAGATGCCACAGATGCCGATGAGCCAGCCGGGGCAAAATTAATCCGGATCATTCCACCTAGCGCCGCCGGCTTGCTCGCCGGCGGCGTTGCCGCTATCACCCACCCTTCGCCCGCCGGTCGGTATCGGCGGGACAGTTCTGGAGCGTGCGATGAAGCAAGGCATTCACCCCGATTATCATGAGATCACGGTCGTCATGACCGATGGCACCCAGTTCACCACCCGCTCCACCTGGGGCAAGGCTGGGGATACGCTCCGGCTCGACATCGACCCCAAATCCCACCCCGCCTGGACCGGCGTGCAGCGTATCGTCGATACGGGCGGCCAGGTCGCGAAATTCAACAAGAAATTCGCCGGAATCGGCCTCAAGCGCGGCTGACGACAGCCGTTTGCGCCGCCTGCTGGGCTCTTGAACGGAGCCCCGTTTCGTCCAATATCCAGTCATGCCGGGATGCCCACCAGGGGTTCCGGCGTCTTTCGCGGCCGGCCCGCTCGGGCGGCCAAACTGAAACCTTGCTGGATACTGGAGGGTTGTTCAATGACTGGATTCGATTTCGCGCCGCTGTTTCGCACCGCCATTGGCTTTGACCGCTTGGCGCAGATGATGGACAGCGCCCAGGCCGGGGCCGAGGCCTCGTCCTACCCGCCCTACAACATCGAGAAGCTGAGCGAAGACCAATACCGTATCACCATGGCGGTGGCCGGTTTCGCGCAGGAAGACCTGGAGATCACCATCAAGGAGAATGCGCTCTCCATCGCCGGACGTGTGGCGAAGGAAGGGCCGCAGACGGAAATCCTCTACCGTGGCATCGCCGGGCGGTCGTTCGAGCGCCGTTTCGTGCTTGCCGATCATCTCGTGGTCGAGGGGGCAGACCTGAAAAACGGCCTTCTCCACATCAATCTGAAGCGCGTGGTGCCGGAAAGCCTGAAGCCGCGCCAGGTGCCGATCCAGGCCGGTGAGGCGCCGCGAACCCTCGCCCACGCGGCCTGATCTCCTCTTCCCGCCGGGGGGCCATGCCCCCCGGTTTTTTTATGGCCGCGCCTGCGCCCCGGCGCGATAGCGGGCGAGATGGATTTCGCGCGCCCGCGCGGCCTCGCGCATCCGCCGCTCCTTCACATGGCCGTAGCCGGCGATCTGCTCCGGAAGTGACGCGAGCGCGCGCGCCGCGGCGAGATTGTCCGCACCCAGGTTGGCCGAGAATTCATCGAGCAAAGCTTCGTATTCAGCAATCAGCGCGCGTTCGGCGCGGCGTTCATCGGTCCGGCCGAAGAGATCGAGGCGCGTCCCACGCAGAAACTTGCCATACCGCAGCACCGAGAAAACCGGCATCATCCAGCCGCCGAAAGCGCGTTTCCGGAGATGGCCGGTGCGGGGATCGCGCTTGGCGAGAAGCGGCGGCGCGAGATGGAATTCGAGCCGGTAATCGCCCTCGAACTGGCGCGCAAGCTCGGCGCGGAAGGCGCGATCGGCGAACAGCCGCGCGACCTCGTATTCATCCTTGTAGGCGAGGAGCTTGAAGTAGTTGCGTGCGACCGTCTCGGCCAGGGCTTGACCCTCGGCGCCGTAATCGGCGGCCCGGGCGCGAAGTTTTTCGACGCGGTCACGATAGCGGCGCGCCAATCCGCGCCCCTGATAGCGCACCAGTTCAGCGGCAAACCGCTCGACCAGGGTTGCGATATCGGGCTTCGCCGAAGGCGCCGCGTCCGGCGCCGCCAACCCCGCGAGTGTGCGCACACGCGCGAGATCGACCGCCGCTGAACGGCCCCAATTGAACGCCGCGCGATTGGCCTCGACCGCGGTCGCATTGAGTTCGATCGCGCGTTCGATCGCCGCCGCGCCGATCGGCACCAAGCCACGCTGATAGGCATAGCCGAGCAGGAACAGATTGGTTGCGATGGCATCGCCGATCAGCGCCGTCGCCAGCGCCGTCGCGTCCATAACCGCCATCGCTTCCCCCCCGACGGCGTCCGCGATCGCGGCAAGGAGCGGCGAGGCGGCGAGGCGCGTGCCGGGGTTGAGTACGAAATCGGCGGTGATCGTTTCATGGGTGTTGACCACCGCCTGCGTCCGCCCGAGCGCCGTACTCGCCAGCGCCTCACCACCGGCGCCAACCACGAGATCGCAGGCAAGCAGGAGATCGGCGCTGGCGCGCGAGACGCGAAGGGCGCGCAGATCCTCGGCGCTGGCGGCGATCTTGATATGGCTCCAGACGCTGCCACCCTTTTGCGCGAGCCCGGCCTGATCGAGGACACTGATCGCCTTGCCCTCGATATGCGCCGCCGTGCCGAGCAAGGCGCCGATGGTGACGACGCCGGTGCCGCCGACGCCGGCGACGAGCAGGCCATAGGGGCGCTCCAACGCCGGCAGAATCGGCTCCGGAAGATCGGCGAACGGCTTGGCCTCGGCGGGCGCGGCGCGGCGCGGCTTGCCGCCATGAACAGTGACGAAGCTCGGACAGAACCCTTCGATGCAGGAAAAATCCTTGTTGCAGGAGGATTGGTTGATTTCGCGCTTGACCCCGAATGCGGTGTCTTTGGGCGTCACCGAAAGACAGTTCGAAGCGACCGAGCAATCGCCACAGCCCTCACAGACACGCGCGTTGATGAAGGCGCGCCGGGGCGGGTCGACCATCACGCCGCGCTTGCGCCGCCGGCGCTTTTCGGAGGCGCAGGTTTGGTCATAGACGATCGCGGTGACGCCCGCGATCTCGCGCAGTTCGCGCTCGGTCTCTTCGAGTTGACGGCGATGGCGGACCTCGACACCGGGGGCGAGGTCGGTGACGGGGGCATATTTCTCCGGCTCGTCGGTGACGACGACGATGCGCCCGACCCCTTCGGCGGCGAGCTGACGGGTGATCCGTGCCGGCGTGATCTGGCCGTCGAGATGCTGGCCGCCGGTCATCGCGACGGCGTCGTTGAACAGCACTTTGTAGGTTGCGTTCACACCGGCGGCGACGGCGGCGCGGATGGCGAGGCTGCCGGAATGAAAATAGGTGCCGTCACCGATATTGACGAAGACGTGTTTTTCCTCGGTGAACGGCGCCTGGCCGATCCATTGCGCGCCCTCGCCGCCCATCTGGGAATAGGTGTCGGTGTGGCGGTCCATCCACATCGCCATGAAATGACAGCCGATGCCGGCCAGCGCGCGCGAGCCGTCGATCACCTTGGTCGACGTGTTGTGCGGACAGCCGGAGCAGAAATAGGGCTTGCGCACCGCGCCGGGATCGAGCTTCGCCAGCGCTGCCTCCTTGGCATCCAACGCCTGGATGCGGGCGCGCATGGTCTCGCTCTCGCGGCCCAAAGCGGCGAGGCGGCGGACAAGAGCCCGAGCAATGTCGTCGGCGGAGAGTTCGGACGAGGCGCGGAGCAGCCATTCGCCCGCCGGATCATGTTTGCCGGTGATGCGCGGCGCATTGGCGCTGCCGTAGAGGATCTCCTTGACCTGGCTCTCGATCACCGGCTGTTTTTCCTCGACGACCAGGATCTCATCGAGCCCGGAGGCGAAGTCGCGGATGGTCTCGGGCACGATCGGCCAGGTGAGCGCGAGCTTGAGCACCGCGAGCCCGGCCTCGGCGCCGGCGAGCCCGAGATCATCGAGCGCCTGGGCGAGATCGAAGGTCGATTTACCAGCGGTGATGATGCCGAACCGCGCCCCGGGATCGCGGCGCAAAACGCGATCGAGGCGATTGGCACGGACATAGTCGCGCACCATCGGCAGGCCGAACAGATGCACGCGCCGCTCCATCTCCAGCGGCTGGTCGTGGAGGCGAATGAAGTGTCGCTGATCGTGGGCGCGCTCGGGGAGGTCGGGGCGGAAATCGTGCAGATCGAAGCGGATGGTGGTCGAGGTTTCGACCACGTCGGCGACCGTCTTGAACCCGGTATAGAGCCCGGAATAGCGCGACATCGCCCAGCCATGAAGACCAAGGGTCACGATATCGGCGACCCCGGCCGGCACCAGAACCGGGATCAGGCCGGCGATGAAGGCGGGCTCGCTCTGATGCGGAACCGTCGAGGATTTGCAGGCGTGGTCATCACCGGCGACCAGCAAAGCGCCGCCATTGGGGGAGGTTCCGGCAAAATTCGCGTGTTTGAAGGCATCGCCCGAGCGATCGACCCCCGGCCCCTTGCCGTACCAGAGCGCAAACACGCCATCGTATTTGGCGCCGGCGAGCAGCGGCGAGAGTTGCGTGCCCCAGACCGCGGTCGCCGCCGATTCCTCGTTCACGCCGGGCTGGAAATGGATGTGATGCTCGGCGAGATGGGATTTGGCGGCAAAAAGCTGGATATCGAGCCCGCCGAGCGGCGAGCCGCGATAGCCGGAGATGAAGCCGGCGGTGTTGCGCCCGGCGGCGCGGTCGAGCGCGTGCTGCAGCATCGGGAGACGCACCAGGGCCTGCGTCCCGGTGAGATGGACCTCCTCGACCTCGACGGCATATTTGTCATCGAGCGTGACCGCGGCGTGCTTCATTCCGTCCGTTCCCCGTCTGCCTTCGCCGGCTTCCGCGGCGCGCGCGCAAGCGGCTAATCGTCATGATATGGCAGCATGCCACGCCTCACAAAGAGAAGGGAAGTGACGGACAAAAATAGATTTTTTGTGTCCGCGCCCCCGCTTTGCGAGACATTTTCGAGCGTATCGCCCCGCCTTCGCATCCGTGGCCGCCCATCTAGCCAAGCAAGCCCGCGGCGCGCAGAGCCACCGGGTCGAGCCCGGCCTCGGCGAGGATCGCGTCACTCTCGGCCCCCGGCTGCGCGGGCGGGCGCGGGATGGCGGCCGGGGTGCGGCTGAAGCGTGGCGCCGGCGCCGGCTGGGTCACGCCATTGATCTCGACAAAACTCCGCCGCGCGACATTATGGGGATGATGCGGCGCCTCGGCGAGGGCGAGCACGCCATGGGCGCAGGCATCGCTCCCTTCGAGTAGCGCCACCCATTCGCGGCGGGTTTTGCCGGCGATGATCGTGGTCAATCGCGCCCGGAGCGCTGGCCAATGGGCGCGATCATATTGCCGGCGGATATCTTCCTCGGGCAACCCGATCAGGGTCGCGAGTTCGGCGAAGAATTTCGGCTCGAGCGCGGCGATGGCGAGATAGGCGCCATCCTGCGTGCGATAGCTGTCGTAAAACGGCGCCCCGCCATCGAGCAGGTTCTCGCCCCGCGCATCGTGCCAGAGCCCGGCGGCGTGGAGGCCGTAAAACGGCGTCATCAGCAGCGCCGCCCCCTCCGCCATCGCCGCGTCCACCACCTGTCCGCGCCCCGAGCGCCCGCGCTCGATGAGGGCGGCGAGCACGCCGAAGATCAGGAACATGGCGCCGCCGCCATAATCACCGACCAGATTGAGCGGCGGAACCGGCGGCCCGCCGGCCCGACCGATACCATGCAAGGCGCCGGCGAGGGCGATATAGGTGAGGTCATGCCCGGCGGCCCGCGAAAGCGGCCCATCCTGGCCAAACCCGGTCATGCGGCCATAGACGAGGCGCGGATTGCGTTCGAGGCAGGGAACGGGTCCGAAGCCGAGACGCTCGGCAACCCCGGGGCGAAATCCCTCGATCATGACATCGGCGCGCTCGACGAGACGGAGCAGCACGGCAACCGCCTCCGCTTGCTTGAGATCGAGGATGAGATTGCGCCGGCCGCGCCGCGTCGGGTCGCGCTCGGGGGGAAGGCGCGAGAGGCTTTCCCCCGGGCGATCGATGCGGATCACCTCGGCGCCGAGATCGGCAAGCAGCATCGCCGCCAGCGGGCCCGGCCCGATCCCCGCGAGTTCCAGCACCCGCACCCCGGCGAGCGGCCCGCGCGCCGCCTCTGCTTCCCGTTCCACCATCACCGTTTCCTCCGTTTTCATGCAGGCTGGCCGGGCGCGGCCGCGTCGTCAACCAGGGCGTCGTCAACCACGACGGCTTGCAAGGGGCCGAGGCTTTGTCGCATGCTTTCGCCACTCCAAGAAAAGCCCGCGGGAGAAAAGGCCATGGCCGAAGCGCAGACCGATGAACTGCATGCCGCCGCTTTGCGGACGCCGGAGAAACCCGCGATCATTTTCCCGCAATCCGGGATCATCGAAAGTTTCGCCGCCCTCGACGCGGGCGCCAGCCGCCTCGCCCAGGCGCTGATCGGGCACGGCCTCGAAGCCGGGGCGATGATCGCCGTCCTGCTCGAAAACCGGCCGGAGATTTTCGAAATCGCCTGGGCCGCGCGCCGCGTCGGGCTCTATTACGCGATGCTGAACACGCATCTGAAGCCGCGCGAACTCGGCTATCTGATCGAGGACAGCGAGGCCCGCCTCCTGATCACCAGCCGCGCCTTACTCGCCGCGGTGCCGGGCGAGATCCGCCGGCGCCTCACGGTGGTGGTGGTCGATGGCGCGGCGGGCGCGGCGGAGACGTCGCTCGCCGCATTGGTCGCGCCGTTTTCCGCCACTGCGCCGCTTCCCGAGCGGCCGATCGGGCGCGAGTTCCTCTATTCCTCGGGCACTTCCGGACGGCCGAAGGGGATCCGCTTCCCGCTGCTCGCCGCCGATCAGCGCGGCGTCACCCAACCCGGTGAGAAGCTCCTCGATCACACGCTCCGCTTCGGCCCCGAGAGCGTCTATCTCTCGCCGGCGCCGCTTTATCACGCAGCCCCGCATGTCTATTCGCTCCATTCCCAGGCGCGCGGGGTCAGTGTCGTCGCCCTCGACAAATTCGATCCCGAATCGGCGCTCGCGGCGATCGCCCGCTATCGCGTCACGCACAGCCAATGGGTGCCGACGATGTTCATCCGCATGCTGGCGCTGCCGGAGACGGTGCGCATGCGCTATGACCTCGCCTCGCATCGGCGCGCGGTCCACGCCGCCGCTCCTTGCCCCATCCATGTGAAGGAAAAAATGATCGCCTGGTGGGGGCCGATCCTGGTCGAATACTATGCGGGTTCAGAGCGCATCGGCACCACCCTGATCGAGAGCGAGGAATGGCTGGCCCATAAAGGCGCGGTCGGGCGGCCGATTTATGGCAAGCTTCACATTCTCGACGAAGACGGCAAGGCGCTGCCGCCGGGCGAGGTCGGCGGCATCTGGTTCGAAGGCACTGGCGGCTTCGCCTATCACAAGGACCCAGAAAAAACCGCCGCCGCCTATAATGCCCGCGGCTTCGCGAGCTATGGCGATCTCGGCTGGCTCGACGAGGAAGGCTATCTCTATCTCAGTGATCGCCGCAGCGATCTCATCCTCTCCGGCGGCAGCAATGTTTATCCGGCGGAGATCGAGAGTGTGCTGCTCGAACATCCGCTGATCGCCGATGCCGGGGTGGTCGGGCTTGCCGATCCCGATCTCGGCGAGATCGTGCTCGCCGTCGTCCAGCCGGTCGCGGCGCCGGAGCGCATCGGCCTCACACCGGAGGCAGTGATCGCCTTCTGTCGCGAGCGCATGGCGAGCCTCAAATGTCCGCGCGCGGTGGTGTTCGCCGAAAATCTGCCGCGCACGCCAACCGGCAAGCTCCTGCGGCGCGAGTTGAAGGAAAAATTCCGCTCAGAAATGGCTCCAGCCGCCGGGGCCTAGCGCCATCTCGCCGCCCTCGGCATCAAGTACCACCACGCGCGCCGGATCGGCCCGGAAATGGCCGATCCGGGTGACCGCGACGCCGGACGTCGCCGCTGCCGCCTGGAGGGCGGCGGCGCGATCGGGCGGGACGGCGAGCACCAGCTCGTAATCATCGCCACCGGTCAGACAGCGCGCCAGATAGTCGGATCCTGCTTCGCGTGCCGCCGGCGACAGCGGCACCGCTTGCGCCTCGATCACCGCCCCGATCCCGCCGGCGCGGCAGAGATGGCCGAGATCCTGCACCAGACCGTCGGAAATATCCGCCCCTGCCCGCGCGATCCCGGCGAGAGGGAGGGAGAGCCGCGGCTCCGGCAGCAGGTAGCGGCGGAGCAGCGCCCCGCTCGGGTCGGCCAGCTCGCCGCGGCGCGCGAGCAGCCCGAGCACGGCATCGCCGATGGTGCCGCTCACCCAGACCTCATCGCCGGGTTGCGCCCCCGCCCGCCGCAACGCCCGGCCGGCAGCGACCTCGCCGAAAATGGTGAGTGAGAGCATAAGCGGCCCCGGGGTTGCGGTGGTATCGCCGCCGAGCAGGGCGATGCCGAACCGTGCCTGGTCCTCGGCCAGGCCGGCGGCGAAGCCGGCGAACCAGGATTCCGGCGTCGTCACGGGCGCGGCCAGCGTCAGCAGATAGCCGAACGGTTGCGCCGCCATCGCTGCGAGATCGGAGAGATTGACCCGCAACAGCTTGCGGGCGATCAGGTCGGGCGGATCATCGGCCAGGAAATGCACCCCGGCGACCATGGCATCGACCGAAATCACCCATTCGCGGCCGGGGATCGCCGGCAAAATCGCCGCGTCATCGGCGAGCGCCAGCCCCGCCGGTCCGGCGAGCGGGCGGAAATATTTTTCGATCAGGGCGAATTCACGTGGAAGATTCGTCATCTTCAGGCAGCGGAGGGGCAGTGCCGCAGGCACTGCCCAACAAACAAAAGTTTTTTGGTTCTTTTTTTTCAAAAAAGAACAATTTTTCCCCTTGGTCGGCTTACGGCGCTTCGGCCACCGCCAGCATCGCCCGCGCCGATTGCACCTGATCGAGGGCCGCGTCTCGCGCCGCGATATCGGCCTTGTCCACCGCTTCATAGGCGGCCTCGGCCGCGTGGAGGCGGCGTTCGGCGGCGCTTTTCGAGACCTCGGCGAGCGGCATGGCTTCATTCGCGAGTACGGTGCAGCGCTCGGGTGTGATCTCGGCGAAACCGCCGGCGACGAACATCCGGCTGGTTTCCTGTGGCCCCTCGAAAATGCGCAGAAGGCCGCCGCGCAAGAGGACGATCGCCGGCGCGTGGCCGGGGAGAACGCCGAGTTCCCCCTCGGCGGCCGGGATCACCACCATATCCACGGCACGCGAGAGCAAAAGCCGCTCCGGCGAGACGATTTCGAGCGCGGTCGGCATCAGGCGGCGGCTTTCAGGCTTTCCGCCTTCTTGACCGCTTCCTCGATGGTGCCGACCATGTAGAACGCGGCTTCCGGCAGGTGATCGTATTCGCCCGAGCAGAGACCCTTGAAGCTGCGGATGGTATCGGCGACCGGCACGAAGACGCCCGGGAAGCCGGTGAACACTTCCGCGACGTGGAAGGGCTGGGAGAGGAAGCGCTGGATCTTGCGCGCCCGCGAGACGATCAGCTTGTCCTCCTCGGAGAGTTCATCCATGCCGAGAATGGCGATGATGTCCTGGAGGCTTTTATAGGTTTGCAGGATGCGCTGCACCTCGCGCGCGACATTATAATGCTCCTCCCCGACGATCCGGGGATCGAGCGAGCGCGAGGTCGAATCGAGCGGATCGACGGCGGGATAGATGCCAAGCTCGGCGATCTGGCGCGACAGCACGGTGGTCGCGTCGAGATGGGCGAACGAGGTCGCCGGCGCCGGGTCGGTGAGGTCGTCGGCGGGGACATAGATCGCCTGCACCGAGGTGATCGAACCCTTCTTGGTCGAGGTGATGCGTTCCTGCAATGCGCCCATATCGGTCGCCAGCGTCGGCTGATAGCCGACCGCCGACGGGATGCGCCCGAGCAGCGCCGAGACCTCGGCGCCGGCCTGGGTGAAGCGGAAGATGTTATCGACGAAGAACAGCACGTCCTGGCCTTCCTCGTCACGGAAATATTCGGCGAGCGAGAGGCCGGAGAGCGCGACGCGGGCGCGCGCGCCGGGCGGCTCGTTCATCTGGCCATAGCAGAGCGCGACTTTCGAGCCCGGCCCGTCGAGCTTGATGACGCCGGCATCGACCATCTCGTGATAGAGGTCGTTGCCCTCGCGCGTCCGCTCGCCGACGCCGGCGAACACTGAGACGCCACCATGGGCCTTGGCGATGTTGTTGATCAGTTCCTGGATCAGCACCGTCTTGCCGACCCCGGCGCCGCCGAACAATCCGGTCTTGCCGCCCTTGAGATAGGGGGCGAGCAGATCGATGACCTTGATGCCGGTGACGAGGATTTCCGTCGACGTCGCCTGCTCCTCGAAGGAGGGGGCCTCGCGATGGATCGGAAACCGCTGCTTGGTCTCGATCGGGCCGCGCTCATCGATCGGCTCGCCGATGACGTTGAGGATGCGCCCCAAGGTTTCCGGCCCGACCGGAACCGAGATCGGCGCCCCGGTATCGGTCACCTCGCGGCCGCGCACGAGGCCATCGGTGCTGTCCATGGCGATGCAGCGCACGGTGCGCTCGCCGAGTTCCTGCGCCACCTCGAGCACCAGGGTGCGGTCATCGATCTTCGTGGTCAGGGCGTTCTGGATGAACGGCAATTCGCCGTCGAACTGCACATCGACCACGGCGCCGAGAACCTGCGTGACGCGTCCGACAATATTTTTCGCCATGCCTGGCACTCCTCTCTACGTGGCCGACCGATCTCAAACGGCTTCCGCGCCGGAGATGATCTCGATCAATTCCCTGGTGATGTTCGCTTGGCGGCTGCGGTTATAGACCAAGGTCAGCCGCTTGATCATGTCGCCGGCATTGCGGGTCGCGTTGTCCATCGCCGTCATCCGCGCGCCCTGTTCGCCGGCGGCACTCTCGATCAGCGCCTTGTAGATCTGAACGGCGAGGTTCTGCGGCAGGAGATGCGCGAGCAGCGCCTCTTCCTCGGGTTCGAATTCATAAACCGCAGCGACACCGTTGCCCGCCGCGGCCGGCGCCTCGGCGACCGGGGCCGGAATCAGCCTGGCCTCCGTCGCCACCTGCGAGATCACCGACACGAAGCGGTTATAGACCAGCGTGCAGACATCGAACGCGCCCTCCTGCATCAGGGCGATGACGCGGGCGGCGATCGCCTCGGCGTCGGCGAACTCGATCTGCTTGCGTCCGGCATAGGAGACATCGAAAACGATACGGTCGCCATAGTCGCGGCGGAGATAATCGCGGCCCTTGCGCCCGATCGCGGCGATTTTGACCTTTTTACCCTCGGCTTCGAGGCGCTGCGCGAGCGCCCGCGCGGCGCGCCCGACATTGGTATTGAAAGCGCCGGCGAGGCCACGATCGGCGGTGACGGCGATGATCAGATGCGTCGCTTCACGGCCATTGCCGACCAGAAGCGCCGGCGCCGAAGGGTTGCCGGCCGCACTCGCCGCCAGGGTCGCGAGCATGCGCTCCATCCGCTCGGCATAGGGGCGCGCCGCTTCGGCGCGGATCTGCGCCCGGCGCAGTTTCGACGCCGAGACCAGCTTCATCGCACTGGTGATCTTCTGCGTCGATTTGACGCTGTCGATCCGGATGCGGAGCGCTTTGAGATTGGCCATGGGCGTGGATCAGCCGAAATTCTTCACGAAAGCGTCGAGGAAAGCGATCAACTGCTTTTCGGTTTCCGGCTTGATTTCGCGGTCGTTGCGGATGGCGTCCAGAATGCCGCCCTTGGCGCGGAGTTCGGAGAGCATCTGGCGTTCGAAGGCGCCGATGCGCTCGACCGGCAGCGCGTCGAGATAGCCGCGCACGCCGGTGAAGATCGAGACCACCTGCTCTTCGACCGGCATCGGCTGATATTGCGGCTGCTTCAGCAATTCGGTGAGCCGCGCGCCGCGGGCGAGCAGGTTGCGCGTCGAAGCGTCGAGATCGGAGGCGAACTGCGAAAACGCCGCCATTTCACGATACTGCGCGAGTTCCAGCTTGATGCGCCCGGCGACCTGCTTCATCGCCTTGATCTGCGCCGCCGAGCCGACGCGCGAGACCGAGATGCCGACATTCACCGCCGGACGGATGCCCTTGAAGAACAATTCCGTCTCCAGGAAGATCTGGCCATCGGTGATCGAGATCACGTTGGTCGGGATATAGGCCGAAACGTCGCCGGCCTGGGTCTCGATCACCGGCAGCGCGGTGAGGCTGCCGGCGCCCATTTCGTCCGACATCTTGGCGGCGCGTTCGAGCAGGCGGGAGTGGAGATAGAACACGTCCCCAGGGTACGCCTCGCGCCCCGGCGGGCGGCGGAGCAGAAGCGACATCTGACGATAGGCGACCGCCTGCTTGGAGAGATCGTCGTAGAAAATCACCGCGTGCATCGCGTTGTCGCGAAAATACTCGCCCATCGTGCAGCCGGTATAGGGGGCGATGAACTGCATCGGCGCCGGGTCGGATGCGGTCGCGGCGACGACGATCGAATACGCCATCGCGCCGTTTTCCTCGAGCGTGCGCACGAGCTGCGCGACGGTCGAGCGCTTCTGCCCGACCGCGACATAGATGCAATAGAGCTTCTTGCTCTCGTCGGCGCCGGCGTTGCTCGCCTTCTGATTGAGGATGGTATCGATGATCACCGCCGTCTTGCCGGTCTGGCGATCGCCGATGACCAACTCGCGCTGGCCGCGCCCGATCGGGATCAGCGCGTCGATCGGCTTCAAGCCGCTCTGCATCGGCTCGTGGACGGATTTGCGCGCGATGATGCCCGGCGCCTTGACCTCGACGCGGCGGCGCTCGGCGCCCTCGATCGGGCCCTTGCCGTCGATCGGATTGCCGAGCCCGTCGACGACGCGCCCGAGCAGCGCCTTGCCCACCGGCACATCGACGATGTCGCGGGTGCGGGTGACGGTGTCGCCTTCGCGGATCTGGCGGTCATCGCCGAAAATCACCACGCCGACATTGTCGGTTTCCAGATTGAGCGCCATGCCCTTGATGCCGGCGGCGGGGAACTCGACCAGCTCACCGGCCATCACGTTCTGGAGGCCGAAGATGCGCGCGATGCCGTCGCCCACGCTCAAGACCTGGCCGGTCTCGGCGACATTCGCCTCGGTATCGAAAGCGGCGATCTGCTTTTTCAGGATGTCGGAAATTTCGGCGGGGCGGATTTCCATCACGCGGCTCCCTTCATGGCGTACTGCAGGCGCTGCAGACGGGATTTCAGACTGGAATCATAAAGACGGGTGCCGATCCTGACGATCAGCCCGCCGAGCAGGCTGGGATCGACCTCCTGGATCAGATGCACTTGGCTGTAGCCGGCCTCGATCAGCCGGGCGCGGAGCGCCTGCTCCTGCACCTCGCCGAGTTTGTGGGCCGAGGTCACATGGGCGATGACGACGCCGCGCTTTTCGGCCGCCAGCGCGGCGAAAGCGTGGACGAAACCGGGGAGCTGGCGCAGCCGGCGGTTGCTGATCACGACGCCGACGAAATTGCGCACGCTGGCGCCGAACCCTTGCGCCGCGAGCACCGCGAGGGCCGCATCGCGCGCCGCGATCACGTCGATCAGCGGGCTTTCGATGAGGCGGCGGAAATCGGCACTCTCCTCGATCAGGCGGCCGAGCGCTGCCATCTCGGCAACGACGCGATCGAGTTCGTGGGCCTCGTCGGCATGACCATAGAGCGCCATCGCATAGCGCCCGGCGAGGCCGGAGGTATGGGTTGCGCCGATCGAAACTACGCTGTCAGTGGCCACGCTGTCACTTTCCGGTCAGGGTGTTCCAAGCAGGTTTCAAGATGGTGGGCGGGTTCCAAGGCGGTGGACGACGCGCTCGCCCGGCGCGCGGCCTCTAGCATGGGGGGGTGACGGGTGCAACGGGCGATGAAACGCAAGGGCGACGAAAATCACAAAAACGACACCGGATCGATATCGACGACGACGCGCGCCCCGCGCGGCGTCGGGACGGTGGCGAGCCAGGCGCGGAGCAGCGTCTGCAACGCGACCTCGCGCCGCGCCTTGATCAGGAGCCGCCGGCGATGGCGCCCGCGCAGGAGGGCGAGCGGCGCCGGCGCCGGGCCGAACAGCTCGACCCCGGGCGCGGGCGGCAGCGCATGGGCGAGCGCGCGGGCGAGGTCATCGGCCACCGTCGCCGTCGCGGCGCTGACGATCACCGCGGCCAGCCGGCCGTAAGGCGGCCAATGCCCGACGCGGCGCGCCGCTTTCTCGGCGTCGAGAAACGCCGTCTGATCGCCGGCCGCGAGCGCCCGCATCACCGGATGCTCGGGCGCGAAGCTCTGCAGCAGGACGCGCCCCGGCGCGCTCGCCCGCCCGGCCCGCCCGCCGACCTGGTGCAGAAGCTGGAAACACCGCTCGGCGGCACGCAGATCGCCACCGGCGAGGCCGAGATCGGCATCGACGACGCCGACCAGTGTCAATTCCGGAAAATGCCAGCCCTTGGCGACGATCTGGGTGCCGATGATGAGATCGACCCGGTGCTCCAGGATCGCCGCCGCCGCCGCTTGCGCGTCCGCGGCCTTGGCGATGGTGTCGGACGCCATGACCAGAAGGCGCGCCTCGGGAAACAACGCGCGCGCCTCCTCGGTGATCCGCTCGACGCCAGGCCCGATCGGCGTGAGGCTGGCCGGCGCGCCGCAGGCCGGGCACGTCTCGGGCGGTTGCCGCGCATAGCCGCAATGATGGCAGAGAAGGCGGGTCACGCCGCCCCGGCGATGCATGACCAGCCAGGCGGTGCAATGCGGGCATTGCAGCCGGTGGCCGCAGGCGCGGCAGAGGGTGAGCGGGGCATAGCCGCGGCGGTTGAGAAACAGCATCGCCTGCTCGCCGCGCGCCAGCGTCTCGGTGATCGCCGTGATCAGGGCGGGGGCGAGAAACCGCCCGCGCGGCGGCGGCGCGGCGCGGAGATCGATCATCGCCACCTCCGGCAGCGCCGCCCCGCCATGGCGGGCCGGAAGACGGAGATGGCGATAGCGCCCGGCCTCGGCATTGGCGAGGCTCTCCAGACTCGGGGTCGCCGAGGCCAGCACCACCGGCGCCCCGGCCAGACGCCCGCGCACCACCGCCATGTCGCGGGCGTGGTAGATGACGCCGTCTTCCTGCTTGAAGGCGCTTTCATGCTCCTCATCGACGATGATGAGACCGAGCGCCGGAAACGGCAGAAACAGGGCCGAACGCGCGCCCACCACCACCGGCGCCACCCCCTCCGCCACCGCAAACCAGGTGTCACGGCGGAGCGCCGGGCCGAGATCGGAGTGCCAGACCGCGGGGGGGGCGCCGAACCGCGCCTGAAACCGCTCGAACCATTGCGCCGAGAGCGCGATCTCGGGGAGCAGCACGAGCACTTGCCGCCCGGCTTTGAGCGCCTGCGCGATCGCCTCGAAATAAACCTCGGTCTTGCCGGCGCCGGTCACGCCTTCGAGGAGGGTGACAGAAAACCGCGCCGCCGCCACCGCCGCACGGAGAGCGGTGGCAGCGTTATCCTGATCGGGGCCGAGGGTCGGGCCGGGATGGGCGGGATCGGGGGCGGCGAAGGGCCGGGCGCGGCGGCGGCGCTTGGGCGGGCGCGGATCGATGCGAAGCGCCATTGCCAGCACCTCGCCGGGTGTGGCGAGGGTATAGGCGGCGAGCCAGTCGATCAGCGCGCGAAGATCGCGCGGCAAGCGAGGCACGCCGGCGAGCGGGGCGAGCGGGCGGAGTTCGGCACCCGGTGCGCCGGCGCGCGGGTCTGCCTCCCACACCACGCCGAGCACCTCGCGGCGGCGGAGCGGGACGAGCACGATCGTCCCCGGCGGCGGAGCATCTTCGGCGGGTGCCGCGTAATCGAACGGGCCGGTGAAGGGATAGGGCAGCAACACCGGGACGGATACCGCCCTCCCGCGCTCCCTTTCGCCATCCGCCGCCATCGCCTATCGTTCTCCCGTCATGCGTGAGACCTCCGATACCGCCTCGCTTACGCCCGGCATAGGGCGGACCGCCGAGGCCGCCCGCGCCGCCTGGTGCGTCTGGCTCGCCGATGAGCGCCGCATGGCGCCGGCGACGCTGGTCGCCTATGGGCAGGACGTGGCCGGATTCTTGGGCTTTCTCACCCGCCATCTCGGCGCCGAGCCCGACCTCGCAGCGCTGGCGGCCCTGCGGCTCGCCGATTTCCGCGCCTGGCTCGCCGAGGCCGCCGGGGCCGGGATCGGTGCTGCGAGCCGCAGCCGGCGGATTTCGGCGCTACGCGGGTTTTTCCGCTTCCTCGCGCGAAGGGAAGGCGTCGAGAACAGCCAGATCGCCCTTCTCGCCGGGCCGCGCGGCAAGCGCCATCTGCCGCGCGCCTTGAGCGAGCGCCAGGCGCTGCTGGTGACCGACGAGATCGGCGAGACGGCGCCCGATATCGTGTTCGAGACCCGCGATGTCGCCTTGTTTTCCCTGCTTTACGGCTGTGGTTTGCGGATTTCCGAGGCGCTCGCCCTGAATTGCGCCACAGCGCCGCGACCGGGCAGCGATGCGCCGCTGAAAATCCTCGGCAAGCGGGCGAAGGAGCGGCTGGTGCCGGTTCTGCCCGCGGTGCGGGACGCGGTCGCCGCCTGGCTCACGCGGCATCCCTGCCCGGCACCGGCGGCGCCGCTCTTCATCGGGGCGCGCGGCAAAAGGCTCAACCCCGGCGTCGCGCAGCGGATTCTGCGCGATTTCCGCCGCCGCCGCGGCCTTCCCGAACACGCGACCCCGCACGCGCTCCGCCATTCCTTCGCGACCCACCTGCTCGGGAGCGGCGCCGATCTTCGCGTCATCCAGGAGCTTCTCGGCCATGCCAGCCTCGCCTCGACCGAGCGCTATACCGCCATGGATGCGAACGCGCTGCTCGCGGTCTGGCGCCGCGCCCATCCGCGTTCGGGCTGAAAGAGGACAGACATGAAAATCGCCGTGCAGATGGACCCGATCGAGAGCCTCAATATCGAGGCCGATTCCACCTTCGCGCTGATGCTGGAGGGGCAGACGCGTGGCCACACGTTTTGTTACTATGATGTCCGCGATCTGGTGCTGGAGGCGGGTACGCTCCGCGCTTTCGTGCGGCCGGTCTCGGTCCGCCGCCGGGCCGGCGATCATTTCACCGCCGGTGTCCCGGAATGGCGCGATCTCGCGAGCATGGATGTCGTGCTCATGCGCCAGGATCCGCCCTTCGACATGGCCTATATCACCGCGACCCACCTCCTCGAACACATCCATCCCCGCACCCTGGTGGTGAACGACCCGCGCGCGGTGCGCGATGCGCCGGAAAAACTGCTGGTGATGCATTTCCCCGATCTCATGCCGCCGACCATGATCGCCTGGAACCTGGAGGCCATTCGCGGCTTTCGCGCGACCCACCGGGACATCATCGTGAAACCGCTGTTCGGTAATGGCGGCGCCGGAGTGTTTCACATCCGCCCCGAGGACGAGAATTTCGCAGCCCTTCTGGAGTGGCATTTCGCGGCCTCGCGTGAGCCCCTGATGGTGCAGCGCTACGAGCCCGCGGTGCGCGCCGGCGACAAGCGCATCATTCTCGTCGATGGCGAGGCGATGGGGGCGATCAACCGGGTGCCGGCGGCCGGTGAGGCGCGCTCGAACATGCATGTCGGCGGCCGGCCGGAAGCGGCGACGCTCACCGCCCGCGACCGCGACATCTGCGCCCGCATCGGCCCATTCCTGCGCGAACGCGGGCTGATTTTCGTCGGCATCGACGTGATCGGGGATTGGCTCACCGAGATCAACGTCACCTCCCCGACCGGGATCCAGGAGATCGCGCGGTTTGGCGGCGATAATCTTGCCGCGGCGATTTGGGAACGGATCGAGGCGCGGCGGCGATGACCATGGAGATCATCCCGTTTTTTGATAAAAACACTCATACGGTGAGCTATCTCCTCGCCGATCCCGAAACCGCGATCGCCGCGGTGATCGACCCGGTACTCGATTTCGATCCCGCCTCGGGCAAGGCCACGACCCGCGCGGCGGCGGCGATTTTGGCGCGGGCCAAGGCGGAGGGGTGGGCCATCGCCTGGTGCCTTGAGACCCATGTCCACGCCGATCATCTCTCGGCCGCGGGGTTTTTCCAGCGCGAGACCGGCGCCAAAATCGGCATCGGCGCCCGGATCGGCGAGGTGCAGCAGATCTTCCGCCCGATTTTCAACGCAACCGATCTCTCCGGGACGGGCACCGAATTCGATCATCTGTTCGCGGATGGCGAGACGTTCCGGATCGGCTCACTCGAAGCCCGGGTGATGGCGACCCCGGGGCACACCCCGGCCTGCGTCAGCTATTGCATCGCGGATGCGGTCTTCGTCGGCGACACCGTGTTCATGCCGGACTACGGCACCGCGCGCGCCGATTTTCCGGGCGGTGACGCGCGCACTCTCTATCGCTCCATCCGCCGCCTGCTCGCCCTGCCGCCGGCGACCCGGCTGTTCCTGTGCCATGACTATACGCCGCCCGGCCGCGCCGATTTCGCCTATGAAACCACCGTCGCCGCCCAGCGAGCGAACAATATCCACGTACGGGACGGGGTTTCGGAGGCGGCGTTCGTCGCCCTGCGTGAGGCGCGCGACAAAACGCTCGCGACCCCGCAACTGCTGCTGCCCTCGATCCAGGTCAATCTCCGCTCCGGCGCCCTGCCACCGGCGGAGGCCAATGGCGTGCGCTATCTCCGTATCCCGGTGACGCTGGAGTAACCGCCCGCCCGCGCCTCACCCGGCGCAGCAGGAGAGTTTCGAGACATCCTTCGCGAAGCCGAGGGCGGCGAGTTTCAGGCCCTCGACGGTGGTGAGATAGGGAAACAGCGTTTCGGCCAGGTCGGTGACGGTCAGACTGTGCTTGATGGCCAGCACTGCCGTCTGGATGGAATCGGCCCCTTCGGGCGCGAGGATCTGCGCCCCCAGCAAGCGCAGGCCGCCCTCCTCGG
>JAJZBM010000038.1 GCA_021798915.1 Pseudomonadota bacterium | reverse complement strand
GTGCTCCATGTTGTTGGAGCGACGAAGATTATGCCGGATGGGATTGGCCCGATCATACCGCCAACTGCGCCCGGCAGAGCAGACGCGGCATAATCCGGATCGCGGCATTATGGCCGAGCTCATGCAGAGCCGTGCGATGCCAGTTCACCGGCTCGAAATAGGCTTGCGGCGGTGGCACCTGGATGAAGTCGCCGAGGACCGAATAGAACGCGCGGTCACCGCCGATCCTGATGTCGGCGCCACTGGCCCGGATAAGCGCCTCGGTCTGCGGCAGAATGAGACCCTCGGGAACCGGCGGTGCCGTGGATGCGATCGTGTCGGGCAGGCCTTCGCACTGATCGGTGTTGAACACCGTGAAGCGCTTGAGGAACGGGATGGCGCTCGGCTCGTCGCCGTCGCGGTCGGCGCGCTCGCGCTCGGCCTCGGGCACGAAGCGATCGGCATAGACCACCGTGGTGCCGCGCTCGCCCTTGCGGACATTGCCCCCGAGCCCGAGCGCCTGGCGGAACGTGAGCCAGGCCTGGCCGGAATAGCCACGCTCGATGACTGCGCCCCAGAGGATCAGCACGTTGATCCCCGAATAGCGTCGGCCGGTGGCGGCGTTCTTCGGCAGGCCGACCGCCGCCCCGGCGCCCGAAGCGCCCCAGGGCTGGACCCAGGGCAGGCGCCCGGCTTCCAGCTCGGCGATGATCCTGCCGGTGATTTCGGCATAGAGGCTCGCCCGGTCCTGGCCGGCACGAGGGCGAGCGGATGAACGTGACATCGCGGATCTCCGCGACGGGCGCCGCGAGCCTCTCCCGCGGTCCTCAACCCGTCACGGCCGGCCGGCCGAACTCTCACTCTGGGACTTGGCCGTGTTTCAGCTGCCGAGCACGCAATCAAACGATTACTTCCGAACCATTTCGGCCACCGCCCGACATCTCAACGAACCGCGCAGATGGGTGGAAGGCCGTCCAACTGGAAGGAAGTCCTATACCCGACGACTCGCGCCAGCAGCGGGTATTCCAAACACGCCCAGAAATAGCTCTGTCCTCCGGCTGGCCGGCGGGCAGGTACCGCTCGTCTAGGGAGGGACTATACGGAATCCTATGATGACGGAACTGCCGATTCTCCCGAAAGACAGGACTCGCCGTTCATGACCGTGAAGGAAGACCTGCCCGAGCTTGGTATCGACGATTTCACCCGGCGCTTCGCGCTTCGGGCGGCCAATCTCATGTGGTTTCTCGGCGCTGGTGCTTCGGCGTCGGCGGGAATCCCCACCGCCTGGGACATGGTGTGGGAATTCAAGCAGTTGCTGTATGGCAGCCAGCGCCGAGTTGCGCGTCAGAGCGTGGCCGACCTGTCTAACCCCGCGATTCGCGGGCAATTGCAGGCTCATGTCGATGCAGCTGGCACGTTGCCAGCGGCAGGCTCGCCCGATGAATACGCAGGCCTGTTCGAGGCCGTCTATCCGGCCGAGTCGGACCGGCGGGCCTTCCTGGACGCGAAACTGACGGGGGCAAAGCCGTCCTATGGTCACTTGGCGCTCGCGGTGCTCATGCGCGCGCAGCGATCCCGGCTCGTGTGGACGACCAACTTCGATCCGCTGGTGGCTGATTCCTGCGCGAAGATCTTCGGGACGACCGGCACGCTGACCAGCGTCGCCCTCGATGCGCCCGATCTCGCCCGGCAAGTCATCGCCGAGGGCCGATGGCCCGTGGAAGTGAAGCTGCATGGCGACTTCCGTTCTCGGCGGCTTAAGAACACCAATGACGAGCTGAGGCAGCAGGACGCGAAGCTGCGGCAGTTGCTGGTAGAGACCTGTGGGCGGTTTGGACTTGTGGTGGCTGGCTACAGCGGCCGTGACAGCTCGATTATGGACACGCTGGACGACGCGGCAAGCCGACCCGGCGCATTTCCGGCAGGCCTGTTTTGGCTGCACCGGGGAGATCAGCCGCCACTGCCGCGCGTCGCCGTTCTCCTCACACGCGCCGCTGCCAATGGCATCGAGGCAGCGCTCGTGCGCACCGAGAACTTCGATGAAGCGCTTCGCGACGCGACTCGGCTGATGGACGGACTGGACATGACGGGCCTCGACTCGTTTGGGGTGGAGCGTCGGCGGTGGAGCCCCGCGCCGCGCCCGGTCGGCCGAAGAAGCTGGCCGGTCATCCGTCTGAATGCCCTGCCGATCGTCGAGTCGCCAGCCGTATGTCGACGCGTTGTATGCAGCATCGGCGGCACAGCCGACGTCCGCGCCGCTATAGAGAAGGCGCAGGTCAACATACAGGGCGCCCGCACGAAAGCAGGCGTGCTCGCATTTGGTTCGGATGGTGATGTGCGGAAGACCTTCAAGTGCCACACCATCACGGAGTTCGATCTGCACACCATAGAGGCCAGGCGACTGCGATACGATTCGGCCGAGCGCGGTCTGCTGCGTGAGGCGGTGACGCGTGCGATTGTGCGTGGACGCGGCGTGGTCGCAATTCATCGTCGCAACGCGGACCTGCTGACGCCTGCCGACCCGAATGCCGGTATGTGGGAGGAACTGCGCCGTCTGGTTAGCACGCTGGCAGGTTCGGTACCGGATCACCCCGAGTTGCGCTGGCGGGAAGGTATCAGCACGCGGCTCGACTGGGCTGACGATCGGCTGTGGCTTCTGATCGACCCCTGTACAGTCTTCAATGGGATCGACGACGCCAACAAGGCCGTCGCCGCCGACTTCGCGCGCGAGCGCACGGTGCGGCGCTACAATCGGCAGATCAACGATCTCCTAGCCTTCTGGGCTGCACATCTTGCGGGCGACGGGGAGCTTCGCGCGTTCGGTATTGGCGACGGCATTGATGCTGTCTTCCGCCTGTCGCCGCCCACGGCGTTCTCGCGGAGGGCTTGACCTATGACGAGCGAAATCGCCCCGCACATCTGGCTGCCAGAACCCAAGCTAGCCTTCCATCCCGAGCGTGTATCCGATCGCGACATCCATCCCCTTCGTGGACTTCGGCGGTTCGGCCCTTATTCGGCGGGATTGGTGCTGGACCCGATCCGCGTCGCGACCATCTCGCCAGCCGGGGAGAGCGAACGCCTCTTCGCGTTCGTCCGGGAGCTCAATGCGATCGCAAAGCCGACGGAGCGACGGGAGTATCTGCCGGAGTGGCCGGGCTTCCAGCGTGTGTTCGGGCTGCACATGCGCGGTGCCGGACGTGGCTGCCACATTGAGCTCGACCAACAGCTCGAGACCGACATGGAGGCTTCGCCGTCCCCTCATGTCTTACTCGCCGAATGCCTCCTCCGTGCCGTGCAGACTCTGGAGGCTCGCCGGTCGGAGTTCGACGTGCTTTTCATCTACATTCCAAAGCGTTGGGCAGCGGGATTCACTGGCGGGGCCTCCGATGACTTCGATTTGCACGATCACATCAAGGCGGCGACAGCCGGGCGTCGGCTGCCAGTGCAGTTACTCCGCGAGGACAGAGCGCTTGCCTATCCCGACCAAGCCAGCGTCATGTGGCGGATCGGGCTAGCACTCTACGTCAAGGCGGGCGGCATTCCCTGGAAGCTTGCGGATGTCGATGCAGAGACCGCTTATATAGGACTTTCCTATGCCGTCCGCCCGGTCGATTCCGATCGGCCGCGATTCGTCACCTGCTGTAGCCAGGTTTTCGATGCGGAGGGGGCTGGGCTCGAATTCGTCGCTTATGACGCGCACGAGGTCGACGTGCAGCGGGACAATCCATTCCTCTCCCGGACCGAAATGTTCCGCGTAATGACGCGCGCGATGGACCTCTACAGGCGCCGCCACGCGGGACGATCGCCACGGCGGGTGATGGTCCATAAGACGACGGAGTTCAAGAACGAGGAGGTGGACGGCGCGATGGAGGCACTTCACCTCTGCGAAGCCGTCGATCTAATCCAGGTCGTCGAAGATGTTGGCTGGCGAGGCGTGCGCATCGACGGCCACGCGGGCGACGCCAAGGGGAAGCCCACAGCCTTTCCGGTGTCGCGCGGCACCGTAGTCGGCATCGGCGGGCGCGAGGCTCTGTTATGGACGCACGGCGACGTACAGGGAATCGGCGACCGCAGTTCTTACTTCCAGGGGGGACGCAGTACGCCGAGACCGTTGCGGCTGGTCCGTCACGCTGGGCATGGTCCTTGGGACGATACTTGCAGCGCCGCGCTAAGCCTTACGAAAATGAACTGGAACAACGATGCCCTCTATGATCCGCTTCCTGTCACTATGAGTTACGCCAAGGTTTTGGCGCGCGTCGTTAAGCGCATGAGCGGGCTCGGGAGCATGCCGTATCAGTTCCGATTTTTCATGTAGTGCGTCTTGCGAACGGTGATCGCGGGCCCGGAAGGTTTTTCGACGAAAGTTGGCTTTGGGTGCGTTCCGCTCCATCGGAATCTGGGCCACTGATGGCCGCTTCTGGCGTATTGCGCTCCCCCGCAAGGATGCTGGCAGGGGTCTGCTTTCCCGTCGATCAGGTCACTGGGGAGGGGCTGGTGTCACTGGCCGACCACCCCGGCAGGTGACGGACCAAGCTGCTCCCGAAGCTTCGACCACCGCCGCCTTCCTGAGACATCGCGCACCGCGATGGCCACCGCCTTGCGGCTGCCGACGAGCACGACCAGCCTCTTGCCGCGGGTGATGCCGGTATAGAGCAGGTTCCGTTGCAGCATGGCGTAGTGCAGCGTCAGCACCGGGATCACCACGGCCGGATACTCCGAGCCCTGCGCCTTGTGGATCGTCGCCGCATAGGCCGGCACCAGCGCATCCAGATCGCCAAGGCCATAGGTCACCTCACGCCCGTCGAACCGCACGGTGATCTCGGCGTCCTCGGTGTCGATCGCCGCGATGAAGCCGATATCGCCGTTGTAGACCTCGCGGTCGTAGTCGTTCTCGATCTGCATGACCTTGTCGCCGGGGGCAAAGGTCCAGCCGAACTTCTCGACCTTCGGCGTCGCCTCGCCATTCAGCGCGGCCTGCAAGTCGATGTTGAGCGACCGCGCGCCGACCCCGCCACGCGCCATCGGGCAGAGCACCTGGATGTCGCGCACCGGATCGAGCCCGAAGCGGCGGGGGATGCGGATCTTCACCAGATCGATGATGCGCGCGACGGCCGTCTCCAGGTCGTCGGCCTGGACGAAGTGGAAATCGCTCCCGGCCTCCGCGCGGGTCAGGTCCGGCATCTCGCCGCGGTTGATCCGATGCGCGCTGGTGATGATCCGGCTGGACGCCGCCTGGCGGAAGATCTCGGTCAGCCGCACCACCGGCACCGCGCCCGAGCCGATCAGGTCCGCCAGCACCTGGCCAGGCCCGACCGAGGGCAGCTGATCCACGTCGCCCACCACCAGCAGGGCGGCCGCCGCGGGGATCGCCCGGGTCAGCGCGTGCATCAGCGGCACGTCGACCATGGACGCCTCGTCGATGACCAGCAGGTCGCATTCCAAGGGGTGATCGGGCCCGCGCCGGAAGCCGCCGGTGCGCGGATCGACCTCCAGCAGCCGATGGATCGTCCTGGCCTCGACCCCGGTCGCCTCGCTCATCCGCTTCGCCGCCCGCCCGGTGGGGGCCGCAAGCAGGATGCGCACGCCCTTGGCGGCGAGGATGGCGAGGATCGCCCGCATGATCGTCGTCTTGCCGACGCCGGGGCCGCCGGTGATCACCAGCAGCTTCGCGGCAAGGGCAAGGCCGACCGCCTGGCGCTGGCTCTCGGCGAGCGTCATGCCGATCCGCCGCTCGACCCAGGGGATGGCCTTGTCCGCGTCGATCGCCGGCCAGGGCAGCGCGCCGGCCGCGATTGCGCGCAGCCGCTCGGCGATGCCGCGCTCGGCGTGCCAGAGGCCGGCGAGGAAGATGCAGTCCGCCTCGCCGACCCGATCGGCGATCACCGCGCCGTCGGCCAGTTCGAGATCGAGCGCGGTGCGGATCAGCGCCTCCGGAACCTCCAGCAGGCGCTCCGCAAGCGGGATCAGTTCCGCGACCGGCAGGCCACAATGGCCCTCGTCCATCGCCTCGGAGAGGGCGTAGCCGATGCCGGCGCGGACGCGGATCATCGCCGTCTTCTCGATGCCGAGCCGGGCGGCGATGGCATCCGCCGTCTTGAAGCCGATGCCCCTTATGTCGCGCGCGAGCCGGTACGGGTTCTCGCTCATCACCTGGATGGCATCGGCCCCGTAGGTCTTGAAGATGCGCACGGCGCGCGCCGTGCCGACGCCGTGGCTGTGCAGAAACACCATGATCTCGCGGATCACCTTCTGCTCGGCCCAGGCATCGACGATGCGTCTCAATCGGACCTCGCCGATCCCGCCCACCTCGCGCAGCCGCTGCGGTGCCCCTTCGATGATGTCGAACACCGCCTCGCCGAAGCCGCGAACCAGCTTCTTGGCATAGACCGGGCCGATGCCGCGGATCATGCCGGAGGCGAGATAGCGTTCGATCCCCTCTGCCGTGGTCGGCGCCGAGGTCTTCAGGAACCGCGCCTTGAATTGCTGGCCGTGGGAGCGGTCGTTGACCCATTCGCCGGTGGCGGTGATCCACTCGCCGGCGGCGATGGCGGCGGCGTGGCCGACGATGGTGACGAGGTCGCGGTGCCCGCGCGCCTTCACCCGTAGCACGGCGAATCCGCTCTCGACATTGTGGAACGTCACCCGCTCGACGATGCCGGCGAGCACTTCGCCATCGGGCCAGGGGGCCTGGTGCTCAGTCATCGCCTGGTGCCGTCAGGCGGCCGGAAGCGGGGCGAGCAGGTCGGCAGCGTTGTTGGCTGGCTGGTTGACCCGCGTGCTCACCGGCCAGACAAGCAGCGTGTCCTCGGCCGCCGGGTGCAGCAGCGATCCGGCGTCGCCCTCGGTCTCGCCGAGCCATAGCGGCCAGTCGGACGGCTCGACGATCACCGGCATGCGGTCATGGATGGGCGCCATGGTCGCGTTCGCGGCGGTGACGACGATGGCGTAGCTGCGCAGCACCTCGCCCTCGGCGCTGCGCCAGCCTTCCCAGAGACCGGCAAAGGCAAGCGTCTCGCCGTCATGCCTGGCAATCGCGTAGGGCTGCTTGGCTCCGTTCTCGGTGCGTTGCCATTCGTAGAACGCCTGCGCCGGGATCAGCGCCCGCCGGCGGGCGAAGGCATCGCGGAACATCGGCGAGGTCGCGACTGTCTCCGCCCGCGCGTTGATCGGCCGCCGCGCGGCCCGCAGATCCTTCGTCCAGTGCGGCACCAGGCCCCAGGTCAGCAGGTCGAGATGCCGCTCGCCGGTTTCCGGGTGCCGGCGCACCACCATTGCCTGCTGGCTCGGCGCGACGTTCCAGGAGGGCGCGACGTTGGGCAGCGCGCCGGCGGTGTGAAACAGCCGGGCGATGGCCTCGGGAGGCAAAAAGCTGGCATAGCGCCCACACATCGGTGGCCGATCACTACACCGCCTGCCGGCGCGCTGGCAGTCCTGACCTGGGGCGGGAACCGTAGGTGCTGGCGGTGGCTACGAACGGGGCCAATCTTGCCACTGGCCGTCGGGGCGCGGCTTCAGTGCGGTCCACCAAGTGGTCGCCCGTCGCGCGGCGGGCGAGGCCCGCCGGGTGCTGTCCCCCGCCGAGAGGCGCTTCGACTCCAGATTGGAACCGCCGAACGTGCGACTCCGCCGCCGCCGACTTTCTGCATGGTGCTTCCACTCCGCTTCCGAATTGCCGTTCAGGGGGCCTTGGAAGCAAAAACGGCCCTGGAGGGCCGCCTGGAAGTCATTGATTTTCCTGAGGAAATCTGGAGCGGGCGAAGGGATTCGAACCCTCGACCCCAACCTTGGCAAGGTTGGCAGGGCGGTTTGCGCCGGTTTGTGCGGCATTGTAATGACCGTGATTCCATAGGCACAGACTGCAAAGTCTCTCAAACGTCTCTTGCCACGGCTTGCGCGGAATTGCTATGATTTGCCCGTTCCTGCGCGCTATGTGCGCGCTAGTTTTAGGCACGGGAGCCCAGGGAAATGGCCGAAAAACTGCGGATCGGGCTGCGCGAAGTGCGCGCTATACCGCCGCACTGCACAATTTACGATGATGCCATTCCCGGCTTCGCGGCGCGCCGGCAAAGGGGCGTCGCCGTGATCTATCTGCTGCGCTACCGGACGCAAGACGGCCGCCAGCGCTGGCATCGCATCGGCCGGCATGGCGCGCCCTGGACGCCGGATCAGGCCCGCGAGGAAGCGCGACGCATCCTTGGCGAGGTTGCCAAGGGGCTCGACCCGGCCGGCGAGCGCGAGGCCAAGCGCAAGGCCGAAACCGTCGCCGAACTCTGCGCCCTCTATCTGGCCGATGCCGAGGCCGGGCGCGTTCTCGGGCGGCAGGGCGCGCCGAAGCGGCCGCTGACGCTGGCCTATGACCGGGGGCGGATCGAAGGCCATATCGTGCCGTTGATCGGTCGCCTGGCCGTCAAGAGCGTCACGCGCCGGGACGTGGAGCGCTTCATGCACGCCGTTGCCGAGGGCAAGAGCGCCGCCACCCGGAAGGGCAAGCCGCGTGGGGTTTCCAACGTGCGCGGCGGGCGGACCGCAGCAACCCGGACCATCGGCCTGCTCGGCGCGATCTTCACCTATGCCATCGAGCGCGGGATACGCGACGACAACCCGGCACACGGCATCCGCCGGCCGTCCGATCGTAAGCGCGAGCGGCGCATCAGCGATGCCGAATATGCCGACCTCGGCCGCGCGCTGCGGGAGGCTGAGCGCTCGATCTGGCCGCCGGCCGTGGCATGTCTGCGCTTCCTCGCCCTGACCGGCTGGCGAACCGGCGAGGCCCTGGCGCTGCGCTGGCAGGATATCGACCTCGCCCGCCGCGTTGCCGTGCTGCCGGAGACCAAGACCGGCCGCAGCGTGCGCCCGCTTTCCCATGCCGCATGCGACCTGCTCGCCGCCTTGCCGCGCATGGGCGATGGCCGGCTGGTGTTCCCCGCGACCCGTGGCGATGGCGTCATGGCCGGCTTCAAGGGCTTCGCGCGCCGCATCCTCGCCATCGCCAGCCTGCCGCGCGACATCACCCCGCATATCCTGCGCCATAGTTTCGCCTCGACCGCCGCCGATCTCGGCCATTCCGAACTCGCCATCGCCAGCCTGCTCGGGCACCGGCTGGGCAGCGTGACGGCGCGCTATACCCATGCTGCCGATAGCGTGCTGCTTGCCGCCGCCGATGCCGTGGCGCGGCGCATCCTCGACCTCATGGGCGAGGCCGAACCCGCCGGCCAGGTTGTCCCGCTGCGCGCTTGACGCTCGCAATCCCTGCGCCATTGGCCTATATAAGCGGAATGAAAAGGAAAGGAAGCACCATGACCACGGTTAGAGCGCGATTGCGAGCGGATGGCGAGGTGGCGCGCTTGCTCGCCGAGGGCACCGAAGCCCCCATGCCCTCGCAAGCGGACTGGTCGCGCATCGACGCCACGACCGAGGCCGAGATCGCCCGCCATCAGGCCGAGGATGATGCCGAAGCGCGCCGCGATGCCGCCGCCTGGGCGCGTCACGTCCGGCACAAGGTAGGGTTGTCGCAAGACGCCTTCGCGGCCCGCCTGGGCTTGCCTGCGGCGACCGTGCGGAACTGGGAGCAAGGCAAGCGCCTCCCGCGCGGCCCGGCTCGCGCCCTGCTGCGGATGATCGACAAGGCACCGGAATCCGCCCTCGCCGCCCTCATGACTTATTGAAGCAACGGGCCGGGTAGCGCCCCACGCGCTGGTCCCGGCCCTCGAACGACTGATGGAGACACCCATGGCCGCTCGTGCCCTTGAAGATATCACCGCCGCCGAGCCCGAGGAAGAGCCGCCGCCGGTGAGCGTCGAAGAATTGCGCGACATGATTCGCAAACATGCGCTGCTTGGGCCGAAGGGCCGCCCGACGGAATTGGAAAAGCTGGATGATGAAGCGCTTGAGGAACTGGCGGCCATTGTAAACTATCGCGCGCGCCAGGTTCGAGAAGCGCGCGCCGAAGCGCAATGGAATGAGGATTGCCGAACTGCGAGCGCGGCGATTGAGGCATTGCGAAGTGTGCTTCCTCGAATGGAAAGGAAGCTTCAGACCGATGCCGAGAAAGAGGCTCGACTTATCCAGCCGATTCCTTTTGCGGAGGACTCGCTCGCTTGTGTGCGGGTTCTTGGGCACGCGGCGATGGCATTCGCCGAGCGCGTGCCTGCGCTGTCACTTTGGCGTGCCGCCGGTGTGCGCGACATGCCTGTGCCGAATTGGCGTCACTTCGCGCCGTCGCTGTTTGCAGATTTAGAAAGGATGTTCGGGCAGAGGCTCGGGCGGCACGACACCGGCCCGGCCGCGCGCCTGCT
This sequence comes from Pseudomonadota bacterium, assembly GCA_021798915.1. Lineage (GTDB taxonomy): Bacteria > Pseudomonadota > Alphaproteobacteria > Acetobacterales > Acetobacteraceae > Acidibrevibacterium. The sequence continues at coordinate 10,592 of JAJZBM010000038.1, read as the reverse complement.
GGCGGCGCTGGTCGCCCGCATCACCGGAGAGGCGATCAGCCCGGCGAGGGTCGGCGAGGCGCTGCGGAATCTCTAAAGTTAGATTCTGCCTCACAGATTGATAAAATGTAGTGGGGAAATCAGATTCCGGTTTCCCCACTATTTCGAGCCCTATACGTATCGAATATTTTGAAGGCCACACAACGCTTTTGCGAAAGTGAGGCTTTCCATGAATGACGATGATGCGCTCCTCGACCGGAAATCTGCGGCGGCGCGCTTAGGAGAAATGGGTTTCCCGATCTCCCCGTCGACCTTGAGTACGATGGCCACGCGAGGCGGCGGCCCGGCCTATCGTCGTTTCGGCGCGCGCGCGCTTTATTCCGAAAGTGATCTGATCGCCTGGGCGCGGGGGCGCTTGACGCCGCCGCGTCGCTCGACCAGCGAGCGCGACGCCGCCAAATCCGCCGACTAAAAACCCCCGCCGCGATGCGCGCGGACGGGGGCGGGAATTGTCGATGGCGTCGACGATTTTTAGCGAACCGGATATCGCGTGGCAAGCGGCATCTGGAGATGCCACAATGACTCGTTCTTTTTCTGTGTCGAACTGGAAAGCCCTTCGAAAGGGCTCTCTGCTCGGTTTCGTAAGCGTGACGATGCCAAGTGGTATGACCCTCCACGAGGTTTGTGTGATGACGTCCCACGGTCGCTTCTGGGCGTCGCCACCATCGAAACCGATGATCGATCGTAACGGGATCGTGATGACTGGCGATGATGGTAAGCGGCGTTATTCACCAATCATCGAGTTTGAATCAAAAGACACCCGCGAGCGCTGGTCCGACGCCGTCATCGAGGCGGTGAAGGCCGCGCACCCGGAGGCGCTTGATCCGCCACGCGCCGAGCCGCGCACCGCGACGATCGGGGAGGCGCGCGCCGATGACATGCCATTCTAACGATGCAGCCGTTATCACGGTTTTTTCAAAGAACGGCGGCCCGCTGACCAAGCGCATCTCGCTCGCCGCGAGCGGCGGCATAGTGGCCGATGGCGCCGTGTGCGTCATGACTTCGGGCCGCGCGCGCATAGCCGAAACGCCGACTTCCGAGGCCCTGGCCGCCGCGCTCGCGCTGGCGGCACGCCTCTCCCCCCTCGCCATGGCCGAAACCGCGTGCCGCCGCTGGCGAGATGAGGGCCGCGCGGTTCGGGTTGTGAAAGCCATAAATTCTGGCAAGGATTTCAATGATTTAATGGCCGCTCGCGCGGCGGGAGGCGGCCGATGAACGACGCGGATTTCATAGAACATGACGTGAATGATCCGCTCGCCGGCCTGGTCGAGCGCGCGACCGATGATCCCGGTGCGCCGTTCAAGCCTGATATCCTCATCGCGCTCGCCGAACTCCGGGCGGAGGACCGCCCCGCCTTCGAGGCACTCCGGGCGAGGCTGAAATCAGTGAAAGTCCGTGTCACTGCCCTCGATGCCGAGATCGACCGGGCCGCCGGCATCGAGCCGGGCGAGCGCCAGACCCAGTGCGATACCCTGCTCGCCTTGGCGGGCGAGGCTGAACTTTTCCACACGGCGGACCAGACCGCGTTCGCGGACGTGCGGATCAGCGATCACCGCGAAACATTACCCGTGCGCGGCAAGGGTTTCCGACGCTGGCTAAGCCGGGCGTTTTTCCTTCAGGAAGGCGGCGCGCCGAATGGCGAGGCGATGGCGGCGGCGCTGGGGGTGATCGAGGCAAAAGCGTTTTACGATGGCCCCGAACGGCAAGTTTTCATCCGCGTCGGCGAGCATGACGGCAAACTGTATCTCGATCTGGCCGATGATACGTGGCGCGCGATCGAGATCGACGCGACCGGCTGGCGTGTGATCGCCGAGCCGCCGTGCCGCTTTCGCCGCGCGGCGGGGATGCTCGCGCTCCCGGTGCCCATGGCGGGCGGCTCGCTCGCGGCGCTGCGAGCCCTTCTCAATGTCGGGAGCGAGGCTGATTTCATCCTCGCCACGGCCTGGCTCCTCGCCGCCCTCCGGCCGAACGGCCCCTTCCCCCTGCTCGCGCTAACCGGCGAGCAAGGATCAGCCAAAACAACCTTCGCGCGGATTCTACGCTCGCTGGTTGATCCGAACTCTGCCGCGCAGCGCTCGCTACCCCGCGAAGATCGCGACCTGTTCATTGCCGCGACCAATGGGCATGTGCTGAGTTTCGATAACGTCTCCGGGCTCCCCGCCTGGATTTCAGATACGCTCTGCCGCCTCGCCACGGGGGGCGGGTTCGCCACCCGCACATTATACAGTGACTCGGACGAGACCATCCTCGACGCCATGCGGCCAATCCTGCTCAACGGCATCGGCGACATCATTTCGCGCCCCGACCTCGCCGAGCGGGCCATCTTTCTCATCCTTCAAGCCATTACCGAAACCGCGCGCCGCGCCGAGGCGGCGATCAATGCCGCGATCGAGGCGGCGCGGCCGGAAATCCTCGGCGCCCTGCTCGATGCGGTGTCTCGCGGACTCCGCCGGCTGCCGGAAGTCAAGCTCGAACGGCTGCCGCGCATGGCCGATTTCGCGCTTTGGGCAACCGCTTGCGGCGATGGGCATCTGTGGCCGGAGGGCGGATTTATGGCAGCGTTTGACGCGAACCGCGCCAAGGCGATCGAAGACGTGATCGAGGGCGATGCCATCGCGAGCGCCATCCGGGCGGTAATGACTAATGAGCGCGCCGAAGGCCGCGCCGAATGGACGGGGACCGCCGGCGATCTCCTCGCCATCCTCGCCAGGGTCGCGGGCGAGGCCGCGACCCGATCAAAAACATGGCCGGCAGACCTCACCCGCTTTTCTTCCCGGCTCACCCGCGCCGCCACCGTCCTACGCGCTATGGGCATCGAGATAGAACGCTATCGGGTTTCCCACGGGGTGCGGATGGTGCGCTTATTTTTCCAACCCGCTAAGGGACGCAAAACAGCGTCACCAGCGTCACCAGCGTCACAAACCGCAGAAAACGGCCATTTTTCGGGTGACGCTACGGGTGACGCTACGGGTGACGCTAGCGCTGCGGGTGACGCTACGGGTGACGCTGGTGACGCTAGCTGGTTTCCTAGCGTCACCCATAACCCATTGAAAACAAAGCCGGGTGACGCTGGTGACGCTGGTGACGCTAAATTTCCTACCTTATCGGGTTGGAAAAAAGCGCATATGCCGAGCGGCTGGCGGGGTGAAATATGAGCGCCGCCGCGCGGCTGATGAGCCGCCTGGAAGCCGCCGGCGTGGTGGTGGAACTCTCACCGGACGGGAAAAATCTCGCGTGGCGAGCGCCAGCGCCGCCGCCGCCTTCGCTGCTCGCCGAAGTGCGCGATCTCAAGCCAGCCATCATCGACCTGCTCGCCCGGCGCGGCGCTGACCGCAAAACACTTTCGGCGAGGGGAGAGGGAATTTCCGTTCCAGCGTCACCAGCGTCACCCATGATGCCGCCGGCCGAGACTAAAGCCGAAATTGAAACGCCCCTCGGGCTGCCGATGGCGGATATCATTCGCCTAGTTGAATGGGTCCATGCCGCCCCGCCCGGCCATGAGCGCCGGCGCTTGCAAGCCGCCGCGCGCCGGATGCTAGCCGCCGGGCACGGCAAAATGGAAACCCTGCAAACACTGCTACCCGCGCTTCCCTTGCGGTTCGAGCAGGCGGATGCCGAGCCGGATGAGGAGCGCGCCGCGATCATGGCCGAGGAATCGGGGCCGATGCTGCCCGCCGCCGCCCATGCCGAGACCGTCGCCGGCCTGCTCCGCGCCGCCAGCCCCCTCGCCGGCCTGCCGGGTGCGTGGCCATGCCCTCGCTGCGGGCGCGGGATCTGGGTCTCGCCGTCCTGGCCGGGGCCGAAGCCGACGATCTGCCGCGAGTGCGAAATCGGAGAATCCCTATGAGCAAACGTCAGAAGCAACCCGACCTCCTCGCCGATCTCGCCGCCGAGGCGATGCCGGACGGGCGGCTGTCGCTCACCCTTTTCGGGCCGCATGATCCGCTCGGGGCGATCGCGCTTCTGGCAGAGGGCGGGGTCGCCGCTCGCGCCCTCGCCGATGCGATCCCGGCCATTATGCGGGGCTCACAGAAGCACTGCGGTTCGTGCGGGGAGGCGTTGGACTACCCGGAGACCATCGCCGTTCTGCACGCCGATCGCCCCGACGCCCGCGCGGCCATCGCGCTCGGGTGTTGCTCGGCGTGCACCCGAAAAGGCCCCGCCATGATCCGCCGGCGGCTCACGGCTTTTCTGGGCACGATTTTCGTTGGCCTGCGCGCCCTAGACCCCACCCATGCACCGCCTGAGGAAGTTCAATGAGCGACCTCATCCTTCTCCCCAACGACCCCCTGGCCCCCCCGCCATGCCTCTCGCCACGCCAGGGGAGATAGTTATGTATCATAACTATTCCCGCGAGCGCCCCCCCGGTCAGGGCCGCCGGCACCGCGCCAGGCGCGCGCCTCATCGGCCATCCTGTCTGTGGCTCTGCCAGCGTAACCACTTGGAATCACGGCAAAACGGCGGCATACTGCCGTCCAGCGGGTAACATATGGGTAACATCATGGACACTGTTCACGGAATGTTCTCGACCGATGAAGCCGCCGAGGGCGCGCGGCGCGCCAGCGAGACGCCCGCCATCTCCGCCGGGCATTCACCTCACATGGTTGACGCATCTCCGCCGCCTGCGGCCAGCGTAACCAGCGCCTCCGCCGCCGATCTCGCGCGCCGCGAACGGCACCGCGAAGAAAGCCGCATGCGGCCCGGAACGCCGAAACTGCCTCGCATCGACCGCCGCTCCCGCGCCGCCCGCCTTCTCAAAGACGAGGCCGAGGCGCTGCTCGATGATCTCGGGCGCGAGCCAACGGCCGCTGACCTAATCCTAGTCGAGGAAATCGCCCGGCTGCGGCTGCGTTCCGCCTCACTCGCGTCATCGCCGAACCCCTCGACGCGCGAGGCGGTATCCATCGCGGCGCTGATCTTCGAGGCGCTTCGCCGGCTCGACATAAAGCCTCCCGCGCCACCGCCCCCGCCGACGCTCGCCGACTATCTGGCATCCCTTCAGAACGCCGCCGGCGACTCCGACCCTGAGCTTTTGTAGTGCCCCGCCGGCGCCGGCCGCCCGCTGCCACGCCCCACGGCGCCGGGCCGCGTTACCTCACACGCGGCTTTAACCAGGAGCCGTAAATGGCTGATATAACTGGCAGAATTTCCGGCCTGACCGAAGCAACCCCCAGCCTGACCGGCCGCCTCGGCCGCGCGCCTGGCGGAAGTGATATATCGCCCGCGCATAACGGCAGGCCACCGCCGGCGAGATTGCGGCTCGGCCGAGGCGCGCCTTCCGAGGGCAATTCTGAAAAGTTGCGCGCTATGTGCGCGCTAGGCCTTTTCGGCACCTCGGCGATCCGCCCCTAACCCATTGAAATCATTGGAGCGGGCGAAGGGATTCGAACCCTCGACCCCAACCTTGGCAAGGTTGTGCTCTACCCCTGAGCTACGCCCGCATTGTTTGCGAGGGCTTCTAAGAGACATTGGTGGGAATGGCAAGAGCATATGTTCTCTCATCATCGGGCACGGCTCGCCGGAGGGTTCCGGCGGCGCATTGTTCTTGCTTGTAAATCAGGCGTGGCGGAGTTTGGGGTTGTCGGCTGGTTTCGGCGGGGGGCTTGGGCCGAAGTTTCGGGCATGGCGAGGGCCGCGATCAGGGTTGCGCTGGCGCCGGCCGCGGCGAGGCCGAAAAACGCATAAGCCGTGCCCCATTGGTCGGCCATCGTCCCGGCGAGCGCGGTGCTGATCGCGGCGCCGATCCCGCCGGCGAGGCCGATGATCCCCATCGCGAGGTTGAACCGCCCGGAATCGCCGCTGATATCGGCGGCGATGATCGGTGTCAGCACGCCGAACACCGCGCCGGCCACGCCGTCGAGCACCTGAAGCGGCAGTACTAATTCCGGCACTGCGGTCGCGGCGAAAGCGAGGGCCCGCGCCGGCAGGGCGAGAAAGCCGATCACCAGCAGGATTTTCCGTCCGATGACCCCGGCGAGACGCCCGATCAGCGGGGAAAATAGCGCGACGATGATCTGCGGCACGACGATCGCGACGGCGATGATCAGCGTCGCTCGATTACCGCTCCGCTTGGTCATCTCGGCGGCGACGAGCGGCAGCATGGCGGCGTTGGCGAGCTGGAAAAAGAGCGCGCAGGCGGCATAGACGATCAACCCGCGATGGCGGAACAACGCGCCGAGCGGCAATCGCTGCGCACGGTGGGCGTGATGCTCATGGCGTGGCGTCGCGGGCGGCAAAAGACCGAGCGCCGCGATCGCCGGCAGCGCGAGCAAGCCGGCGAGCACGAACACCGCGCGATAGGAGAGGGAATAGCCGATCCAGCCCATCGCCGCCGCCGCCAGTGCGTTGCCGATCGAACCCCACCGCGCGTTGCGGCCCATGCGTTCGCCGATCTCACGCCGCCCGACGACAGCGAGGCTGAGAGCGGCGATCGCCGGCACGCTCATGCTGGTCGCGAAACTGTGTAGAATCTGTGAGACTAGAACCACCGGCAGCGTCGGCGCCAGCGCCATCATCAGCGCCCCGAACAGCAGCCCGATGGTTGCCAGCGCCAGCGCGAACCGGCGGCTGCGCATCGCATCGATCACCGCCCCGGCCGGCACCTGGCTCACCATCAGCGCGATGGTGCCGACCGAGAGCGCGAAGCCGATATCCTTCTGCGTCCAGTGCGCGGCGGTGAGATAGACGGAAATGAACGGACCGAAGCCGGATTGCACCGCCGCCTGGAGAAAATTGATCAGATCGAGGGCGCGCCCGCGCGAAGCGGCATTATGGGCGGAAACCTGGCTCGCGCGCGCCATCTCCCGATGGGTCACGAAGGCGGGGGCTTGGTGGCGGGAGAGGCGTGATTCGGTGCGGCGACCGCCGCCGGCTTGTCCGGGGCTTCATGATATTCCGGCGTCGCCTTGATCTGGTCCGGCGTCAGGTCACAGATCACCGCACTCTCGGCCTGGCCGGTCGAAAAATGCAGGCTTTTCCAATCGAGGGCGATCTTGCGATTGCCGATCCCCATGAAGCCGCCGAAATCGATCACCGCGGCGCGAGGGTGGCCGGCTTGATCGACGATGACGTCAATGATCCGGCCGATCTCCTCACCCTTGGCGGTTACCACCTTGGCGCCGAGCACCCCGGCCGCCTCGCCGGGCGCGAGGTGATGAATCGCGGCCACGCCCGAGGCTGCGCCCGGGGCCACGCCCGGGGCTGGCGCGGCGGGGAGGGGCGGCGTGGCGGGAGCGGGCGGCGCTGGGGATTGCGCGCCGATCAGCCACGCGGCGGCGAGCAGCGCGAGAGAGCCGGGCGACGTGCAGCGTGCGGGCATGCGCTCAGGCCGGCCGATCGCGCACCAGATCCTCGACCACCGCCGGGTCGGCGAGGGTGGAGGTATCGCCGAGCGCCTCCACCTCGTTCGCGGCGATCTTGCGCAGGATCCGGCGCATGATCTTGCCGCTCCGGGTCTTGGGGAGGCCCGGCGCCCATTGGATCACGTCCGGGGTCGCGATCGGGCCGATTTCCTGGCGCACCCAGGCGATCAATTCGCGCTTCAAGGCATCGCTCGGCGCGACGCCGACCTTGAGCGTGACATAGGCGTAGATCCCCTGGCCCTTGATGTCGTGGGGGAAACCGACCACCGCCGCTTCGGCGACATGGGCATGCGCGACCAGCGCGCTTTCGACCTCGGCGGTGCCCATGCGGTGGCCGGAGACGTTGATGACATCATCCACCCGGCCGGTGATCCAGTAATAGCCATCGGCATCGCGCCGCGCCCCGTCGCCGGTGAAATAATAGCCGGGATAGGTGCTGAAATAGGTCTGCACGAAGCGCTCATGGTCGCCATAGACGGTGCGCATCTGGCCGGGCCAGCTCTCGGCAAGGCAGAGATTGCCCTCCGCCGCGCCCTCCAGAACCCGCCCCTCGGCATCGACCAGCACCGGCGCGACGCCGGGCAGGGGCAGCGTCGCCGAGCCCGGCTTGAGCGCCGTGGCTCCCGGCAGCGGGCTGATCAGGATACCGCCGGTCTCGGTCTGCCACCAGGTATCGACGATCGGGCAGCGCCCCTCGCCGACGACGCGGTAATACCAGAGCCAGGCCTCGGGGTTGATCGGCTCGCCGACGCTGCCGAGGATGCGAAGGCTGGAACGCTTCGCCCGCCGCACCGGCGCTTCCCCCTCGCGCATCAGGGCGCGGATCGCGGTCGGCGCGGTGTAGAAAATATTGACCTGATGCTTGTCGACGACGTCCCAGAACCGCCCGGCATCGGGATAGTTCGGCACCCCCTCGAACATCAGGGTGGTCGCGCCGTTGGCGAGCGGGCCATAGATGATATAGGTGTGCCCGGTCACCCAGCCGATATCGGCGGTGCACCAGTATATCTCGCCAGGGCGATAATCGAACACCAGATCATGGGTATAGGCGGCCCACACCATATAGCCGCCGGTGGTGTGGAGCACGCCTTTCGGCCGCCCGGTGCTGCCTGAGGTGTAGAGGATGAACAGCGGATCCTCGGCCGCCATCGGCGCCGGCGGGCAATCGGGCGAGGCGGCGGCGAGCAAGGCGCGGTAATCATGATCGCGCCCGGCCTGCATCGGAACCGAAGCACCGGTCACCGGAACGACGATGACATGATCGACGCCGGGGCAGGTTTTCAGCGCCGCGTCGGCATTGGCCTTGAGCGCGACGCGCCGCCCGCCCCGCCGCCCCTCATCGGCGGTGATCAGGACGCGCGAGGCGCAATCCTGAAGGCGCCCGGCGAGGCTATCTGGGGAAAATCCGCCGAACACCACGGAGTGGACGGCGCCGATGCGGGCGCAGGCGAGCATCGCGACGGCCGCCTCGATCACCATCGGAAGATAAATCGTCACCCGGTCGCCCTTCTCGACCCCGAGCCCCTTCAGGGCGTTGGCGAGGCGGCAGACCTCGGCGTGCAGTTCGCGATAGGTGACGTGGCGTGATTGCGCCGGATCATCCCCCTCCCAGATGATCGCGGTCTGATCGCCGCGCGTTGCCAAGTGGGCATCGAGACAGCAAGCGGAGGCATTGAGCACGCCATCCTCGAACCAGCGGATCGCGACGTCGCCGGTGAAACTCGTGTTCTTGATTTTGGTCGGCGTCTTGATCCAGGCGATCCGCCGCGCTTCTTCTGCCCAATAGCCGTCGGGGTCGGCGGCCGCGCGTGCGTAATGGGCGCGATAGCCCTCCGCGGTGAGATGCGCGCGACCCGCGATTTCCGGTTTCACCGGGATGGTTTCGGACATAGCGTGTTTCTCCCGTCCTGGCCCGGAGACCGGGTCTTTCGAGGCAATTCTGCACGTCTCGCGGGGCGATGTTAAGGGGCTCCGAAACCGCCCGGGCGATGCGCCGTGACCTCGATCTCGATGCGGAGACGCGGATCGATGAGGCCGGCGACGACGAGCATGGTCGCGGCCGGGCGGGCGGCAGCGAAATGCGCATGCAAAAGTGGTGCCAGGGCCGAAAATTCGCCGGCATCGAGCAGGTAATAACGCACCCGCACGACCTCGTCGCAACTGGCGCCGGCTTGCGCCAGGGCGGCGGCGATATTGGCCAGAGCCTGGCGGCATTGGCCAAAGGCATCCGCGGGCAGGGTCATCGTTTCGTAATCGAAGCCGGTGGTGCCCGAAACATGGACCCACTCGCCATCGACGACGGCGCGGGCATAGCCGAATTCCGCCTCGAACGGGCTGCCCTGGCTGATCCAGCGCCTCATGCCCCCGGATACCAGGCCGGCTTGCGGCGGGCGCGGAACGCCGCCGTGCCCTCGCGCCCCTCGGCGGAATTGCGCTGCATCCAGCTTTCATGGGCGAGAAGCGCCATCGCGCGGTCGTCGAGGGTGAGGCGGTTGGCGCCGAGGAAAGAGCGTTTGGCCGCCGTGATCGCTCCCGGTGCGCCGAGCAGAATGGCGTCGAGAATGGCCGCGATGCGCGCCTCCAGCGCCGCCTCGGCGACGATTTCGTGGACCAGACCGATGCGCAGTGCCTCCTCGGCGTCGAAACGTTCCCCGGTCAGGGCATAACGCCTGGTGTGACGAAGCCCCATGGCGTGGACCATGTGGGTCGAGATCGGGCTCGGCGCGACGCCGACCCGGACCTCGGTCAGGCCGAACACCGCTTCCGGCGTCGCCAAAGCGACATCGGCGCAGCAGACCACGCCACAGCCGCCGCCGAAACAGGCGCCATGCACCACCGCCAGCGTCGGGTGGGGGAATTCATTCAGCCTCTGCATCGCCCGCGTCGTCGCCATCGAGGCGGCGAAGGCCTGATCGGGGGGATAGGCGCTGGCGCGGGCCAGCCAGTCGATATCGGCGCCGGCCTGAAAATGCTTCCCGGCGCCGCGGATCACCAGCGCGCGAAGATCGGGGCGGGCCGCGAGCCCCTCCAGACCCGCGATCAGGGCGGCGAGTAGATCCTCGTCATAACCCATATTTAGCACCCCAGAAAATAAAGCACGTATTATCATGATCTTACGCCGCTTCAAAAGGCGGAGTGGCACTACAATCGTATCTGCTGGGGTCAGACGGTGAGTTTCTGGATCCTCCCTGG
>JAJZBM010000004.1 GCA_021798915.1 Pseudomonadota bacterium | reverse complement strand
GCCGGAGTTGAACCCAGACGAGCTGGTATGGAGCCATATGAAGCGCACTGGCGTGGCCAGGACGCCGCTGCGCAAGGGTGAGCGGTTGCAGGAAAAGATCGAGGCGCAGTTGGCCCGTCTCAAGTCTACGCCCCAGCTTATCCGGTCATTCTTCAGAGCGCCGAGTGTCGCCTATATTACCGACTGGGGAGTAACAAGGTCGAGGAGTACGAGCTGCGCTTCCAAGACGTACCACTCGACAACCTCCCTCCGATCGACGTGCTGAGCTGCACGACGACCATGGAGGTCGGCATCGACATCGGTGCGCTGTCGGGTGTCGCTCTGCGCAACGTGCCGCCTCACGTCGCGAACTACCAGCAACGCGCCGGTCGCGCCGGCCGTAGAGGACGCTCGATCGCGTCGGTCATCACCTACGCACACGGCACCTCTCACGACGCTCACTTCTTTGACCATCCTGAACAGATCATCTCGGGGGACGTGCGCGCGCCGTTTGTCTACGTCGAGAACCAGCAAGTGCTGACTCGGCACGTCCACGCCTATCTCGTGCAGCGCTTCTTTCACGAGCGCGTGCCGCCGGATCCGACCAGTCACGACCTCTTTGGATCGCTCGGCTCCGTCGAGCAGTTCCTCTCTGAGACGCACCCGTGCTCACTGCTCAAGCTCGAAGAGTGGCTCGACGCGAACGCTGACGTGCTTCGGCGTGAGCTAGCGGGCTGGGTGCCTGCATTCAGCTTTGGTCTCAACGAGCCCGTCCCCAACGTCGGAGACACGATTCGCCAGGCCATCGACAACACCAAAAGGCGCATTCGTGAGGTGCTCCCGGTCGCGGATTACGCGGCTCGTGAGACGCTCGCGGACCTCGAGCGCGAGTCGCTGGAGCGTCGTCTGGAGGAGCCGCTGCTCGAGACGCTCATCGGTCAAGCGGTCTTCCCCCGCTATGCGTTCCCGACCGACGTCGTGACGTTCTGGGTCTCGAAGCATCGGCAACAGGGCGACGCTCCCACCAAGCGGACCTTCGACTACGAGCCGCAGCGCGACCTTCAACTCGCGCTCTCGGAATACGCGCCCGGCCGAAGCCTCACCATCGACAAGTGGCGCTTCGAGTCGGCAGCGCTCTTCTCGCCCTATGAGCCGAGCGCGGCGCACACGATCCAGGGCCAGCGCCCATACACGTCGTGCAGCGACTGCTCGTGGGCGACGATGGACGGCGCAATGGCCCAGGCGACGCTGTGTCCCGTCTGTGGGAGCGATCAGCTCACGCGCACAGCATTCATCACGCCGGCTGGCTTCGCACCGGACCTTAACGCCAAGCGTGAGGTCGATCGCGGACAGGCCATTAGCTACGCGGGCATGACGGACCGCGCGCGGCTCGAACCACAGGACCCGCCATCGGCATGGACCGAGGGCTGCGACGGTCGGCTTCTCCGGTGGACGGGACCGCGCCGCCTCGTGATGGTCAACAAGGGCGTGGGACAGCGCGGCTTCCGCGTGTGCGCCGACTGCGGTCGTTCAGAGCCGGAGTACGGCCCTGGCTTCACCACGACGAAGCTGATGAAGAAGGGCGTGCCGACTTCGCACGACCACCCCTTGGAGCGGGGGAAGGTCTGCGCGGGCGTCGCCGACGGCCCGTTCTATCTCGGGCACGAGTTCCCCACCGATGCACTGCTCCTGCGCCTGCGCGTGACCGCGCCAGTGCAGCTCGGCGCAGCAACCACGACCGGGCTTATCACGCGCGCCTCGTGGATGGCGCTGTCGTCGCTCGTTGAAGCCCTCGGCCTCGCCACATCGCGGACGCTGCAGATAGACGAGGGCGAGCTGTCTGGCTGGTGGACGCCCGTGATGGGTGGACGCCCTGACGAGGCGCAGCTCTATTTGTACGATCTTTTGCCGGGCGGTGCGGGCTACGCGCGCGCCGTCGGCAACGATCTGCCCGAGGTGCTCGACGCTGCCGAGGCGCTACTGGGCGGGTGTGACTGCCCCTCGTCTTGCTACCGGTGCATCCGCCACTACGGCAACAATTGGATTCATGCCTCGCTCGACCGCCACCTCGCGCTAGCACTTCTACGCCACCTGCGCACGGGCGAGCTGCCACGCCTGACGGACCAGGACAAGGACCGCGCCCTCGTCGCGCTTCGCCAGCTCCTCGTGTTGCGTGGCATCGCGTGTGACGAGAACGCGAACCTCGGTGGCACGCGCATCCCGCTCATCATCCAACGACCCAACTCGCGTGTGTGCGTCGACGTCCATCACCCCCTGATCGATCCGCTCGCGCACGGCTCTCCGGTCATCGCGGCGGCCCGCTCGCAGTTCCTTGAGGCCGTTTCGCTTGACGCGTTCGATCTGCTTCACGATCTGCCGGCCGCCGTGGCGCGCTTGAAGTTGCCGGGCGAAGCGGTGGGATGAGCTTCTACGAGCTGCAAAGGCCCACGGCATGGGCCGACCCTCCGTCTGCGTGGAGCAGCACGAACCTCGACGAAGTCGATGGATGCCCGCGTCGCTGGCAATTCCTGCGTTCGCGCTGGGGCGACTTCGAGCGCTTCCCGGTGCGTCCGTACCCGGCGGCCATCGTGGGGCAGATCGTTCACGAAGCGCTCGACCGGCTCACGCGCGCCTGCGGGCAGCGCGGCAACCCGGCGTTCGGTACCGCAGAGTTCTCGGCGGCGCTGAACGACGCCGACTTCTTCCCGGGCTTCGCTCGCGCCGTCACCGAGTGGCAGGTGCGACTCATGGCACACCCGAGGCCCGGCCCCGCGTTCCGACTCCGCGCGAGCGGCGAGGAGCTGGCGAACCGCGCGGTGCGCATGTTCCGTGAGCAATACAAACCCTACGGTGAGGTCGCCTCGCGGACGGTCTATCGCGCGACGGACACGCCCGCCGACGTGAAAGCGCTTCTCAAGCAGAAGCGCGGGCTCTCCGAGGTGAAGCTGACGCATCCCAGGCTCCCGTTTCTCGGCATCCTCGACCGCGTGCAATACAGGGGAGAGGGAGTCGAGATCGTCGACTTCAAGACAGGCAAGCCGAGCGACAAGCACCGCAATCAGCTACTGCACTACGCGCTCCTCTGATGGCGCAATACGGGCGACACTCCGGTGCGTGTCAGCGCGCAGTACCTCGAAGGCGTGGAATCTTGGCCCATCACGCAGGGCGCGCTCGAAGATGCTGAAGCCGACCTCGTGAAGAAACTCAAACTGCTGACCGAATCGCTCGGCGCTCACCCCGCAGCAGCGAAGCCCAGCGCCGGCTGCCACACCTGCGCGGTGCGAGCGCGGTGCGCGGCGGGCTGGGCCGTCGGTGAGGAAGCGGCCCTCGTCGATGGTCGCGGCGACGCCGAGCTCGTGGTGCAGGCGAGGGCCGGTGACCACGGCTTCTTCGCTCGCTCACGCACCGGCGCCGAGATCGCCGTCGTCTATGAGGCGCCCGTCGCGAAGCTCCTTCCCGAACACGTCAAAGGCCAGGTGCTCCGGGTCCTCGACGGCGTGTGGAAGGAGACGCGCACCCAGCTCGAACTCAAGGCGTGGACGCAAGTCTTCGTTGTCACTCGAGAAGGTGACTCCGATCAGACACCGGGGTGATCGGTTGGCCGCATGGCGGTTCTTGCCAGTCCCTCCTGGTTACGCCGCTGCCTGCGGCGCCTTGTCGGTCGCCTCCGATTCCTCAGATTGCCGCGGCCCGCGTCGGCGCGGACGCTGGATCGCCACCTTGGTAAGGTTGTGCTCTGCGACTGCGACCTGGATCCAAAACCAAGCTGCCCTGACGGAATCTAACCCGCACATCAGAACGTCGTGATGGTATTTTTGTTGGTATGGGGCAGGACGAAAAGCCAAAAACTACGCGATTTTTGAATAGTTTGGACGGGAAACGCGATTCCGCCCCTGGCACCATCCACCTCTCTCTCCGCATCTCAAAACATCTCACGCCATCCCGTATAGCATTGAAATCAATGCAGAATCCTTGGCTTTGTGGTCCTCCCCCGTCTCAGTCCGCGCCGTCGCATAGCGCCCCATCCCATGGATTTGTTGGCCTCGCCTTGGTATCTGCTCGCCCGAGGCCAACAGCGGGAGGCATCGATGGCCTTGTCAGCTACGGCGTGCCGCAGCGCTGTTGATTTGCGCTGAGATCTGACCCAAGAGAGGCGGAAATTTTCATTGAGAATTGACCCATGTTTTGACCCTTCCTCTGGCTTTTGGGTCGGGGGATCGAGGAGTGATCGACATGGCGTTATTGAGTGTAATCCGTCGCTGGCATTTCCGGCAGCATATCCCGATCCGCGAGATTGAACGGCGCACGGGCATGTCGCGGAACACGATCCGCAAATATTTGCGGGTGCGGCACGGTTAGCTGAGACATCCGGTTACGGAAAGTTGCGGGAAATTGCGCCGGCGCTACGCGTCCGGCCCCCGCAGCACGCTCGCCAGCCGTAACGCGATCAGTCCCATCAGGCACGCCGCGCTGAACCCGTTCAGCGCTGCCAGCCGTGCGTCCTCCGCCGCCGTCAGCGCCAGGATCGGCTGTCCGAACGCCGTTGCCGGCATCAGCAGCGGCAGGATCGGCAGCCCGACCGCCGCCAGGGTCAACGCCCGCCCCTGCAGCAGAGCGGCCAGCGCGATACAGGGCAGCAGGAACAGCCCCACGCCGGTCTCCGGCCCCAGCAACTTCATGCACCACACCGTGTTGACCGTGCCCACCAGCCACAACGCCGCCCGCGCCGTCTCCGGGCGCCGCCGCGCCAGCGCCGGGACGGCCAGGAACAGCGGCATCGCGACCATGGTCAGAAACGCCGCGTGGCCGCGCCCCCAGCCCACCACCGCGATCACGTACAGCGGATAGAACGGCCCGTTCGACCCCAGGACCAGCGCCACGAAACACGCCATCGCCGTCGCCGGATCGGAATGGGACCCATAGGCGCGGATCGCCGCGCGCAGGTTCATCGCGGTCGCAGACGGTAGTGGCTGATGCCCCAGTCGCGGCCCTCGCGCGCGCCGAATAGCCCGGCAGTGGCCAGGAAGAACAGCCGCCAGCGGCGCTTCCACAGTCCCGCGTGACGGCCATACACCGCGCGCAGGATCGGATCGATCCCGGCCGCGTTGGCGTCGTAGCGGGCCAGCCAGTGGTTGGCGGTGCGCTGGTAGTGCACCCCGCTCCAGCGCCAGTCGGCTTCCAGCGCGAAGCGCTCGTCCAGTTGGCGGATCAGCCGGTGGCTCGGCATGATCCCGCCGGTGAAGAAATGCCGGGCGATCCAGTCGGCGCGATCCTCGTGGTCGAAGGCGTAGGGCGCCAGGCGGTGGCTGAAGACGTGCAGGAACAGCCGCCCATCCGGTTTCACCCAGCCATGCACGCGCTCCAGCAGCGCGCGCCAGTTGCTCATGTGCTCCCACATCTCGACCGAAACCACGCGGTCGAACCGCGCGCCCCGATCGCAGTCGGCGGGATCGAAGTGGTTCATGTCGGCGGTGATGACCCGGAGGTTGCCGATGCCGCGCGCCGCCGCCGCCGCCTCGATGAACGCGCGCTGCGCGTTGGAATTGGAGACCGCGACGATCCGCGCGTTCGGATACCGCTCGGCCATCCACAAGGTGAGCGACCCCCAGCCGCAGCCGAGTTCCAGAATCCTCTGCCCGTCGGCCAGTTCGGCATGGGCGGCGGTTTCGACCAGCGCGCGTTCCTCGGCCGCGTCCAGCGTGTCGGCACCGTCGCCATACAGGCAGCACGAGTATTTGCGCCGCGCGCCCAGCACCTGGCCGAAGAACGCGGCCGGCAGTTCGTAATGCTGGGCGTTGGCGGCCTCGGGTGTGCGGGCGATCGGGTAGGCGTGCATGCGCCGCGCGAAATCACGGTCGGCCTCGGGCGGGGTGCGGTCCAGGCGCCGGCCGGTGCGTTCCACCAGCATGGCGATCCCGGCCCTGGTCAGCGCATCGGGCAGGGGCAGGCGTTCGACGGCACCGGTGGCGGCGGCGACCAGGTTCATTTCAGGCTCCATTTCGGCAACGGCAGGAACGGGCGGGTGCGCGCTTGGTAGGCGCGATAGGCGTCGCCGCGGGAGCGCAGCATCGCGTCCTCCAGTGGCGGGATGCCGGAGACATGCACCAGCAGCCAGTACATCAGCGCCGGCGCGGCCAGCGCCAGCCAGCCCGGCGGGTACGCGGCGGAGATCGCCAGCAGCGGCCAGGCGCACCAGGCCAGGAACTCGAAGAAATAATTCGGGTGGCGCGACCATCGCCACAGCCCGGCGACACAGACCTGCCCGCGGTTGGCCGGTTCGCGGCGGAAGCGCAGCAACTGCTCGTCGGCGGCGTTGCCGCCCAGGATCGCGATCAGGAGCACCGCCACGCCGGCCGCGTCGCCCAGGCCCAGCGGGGCGGGGTTGCGCGCGGCCAGCAGCATTGCCAGCGCCAGCGCTGCCGCCACCGCAGCCTGGATCTGCAGGAAGCCGAACATGCGGCGCTGGAATCCGTCGCCCCATTCGGCGCGCAGCCTGGCGTAGCGGACGTCCTCGGTCCCGTGGCGCGTGCGGCGCAGGATGTAGCCGCCCAGCCGCAGCGCCCAGGTCGCCGCCAGCACTGCCGCCAGCCACGCCCGCGGCCCGCCCGCGCCGGCCGCCAGCGCATAGGCCACGCCCGCGCCGCCCAGCGCGAAGGTCCAGATCACGTCCACCCAGCCGGCGTTGCCGGTGCGACGCTGCACCACCCAGGCCAGCATCATCGCCAGCGACACCCCGGCCGTGACCGCCAGCACGATCATGCTGTCCCCCCGCACCGCGCGATGAAGCGCAGCGTCGCCCGCCTCACCGGCAGCAGCGGCGCCAGGACCGAGGCGAACCCGCCGATCAGCGCGCGATGCCCCAGACCGCGATAGAGATGCAACTCCCCCGTCGCCCCCACTGAACGGAGCCGTGCCGCCAGGCGCCGCGCATTGCCGGGGTCGACCACCCGGTCCGCGGTGCCGGCCGCCAGCAGCATCGGTGGGGCTGAGGGGGTGACGTAGGTGATCGGCTGGCTCGCTGGCCAGGCCGCCTCAGGACCGAAGATCGCCTTGAGGGTGGGGCTGCGCAGTGGCAGGAAGTCGTACGGGCCGGCCAGGCCGATCACCCCGGCGATGAGCCCGCGCGCCACGCCCGCCGCGCGCAGATAGCGCGCGTCCAGCGCCAGCAGCGTGGCGATCTGCGCGCCAGCGGAATGTCCCATCAGGAACAACCGTCCGGGATCCCAGCCCTGCGCCGCCACGAACGACCGTGCCCAGGCGACGGCGGCGGCGGCATCCTCCATGAAGGCGGGGAAGCGGACCTCGGGATACAGGCGGTAGTCGGGCACCAGGGTCAGGATGCCGCGCGCGGCCAGCGCGGCGGCAACGAAGCGGTACATGCCCCGCTCGCCTTCCTCCCAGCCACCGCCGTAGAAAAACACCACCACCGGGGCCGGGGTCGATGCCGCGGCGCGGGCAGGGACATAGGCATCCAGCCGATGCCGGGGCCCTGGCCCATAGGCCAGGTCCGACAGCACCGCCACGCCGCGCCGCGGCGCCAGCCGGTTCAGCAGGTCCACCGCGACCCCGGCGCGCGCAGGTGGGGCAAGGACGGCCGACACCGCGCTACATCCCGAGCAGCGGGCGCACCAGCCGGCCGAGCCAGCCATGCGGGCGCAGATGATGCGTCGTCGCGATCAGGCAGACGCAGTCCTCGCCGGGCAGCGTGCGCGGAGTGTGGTCCAGCGCCGCGTCGGCCTCCATGCAATCGCCGACCGCGAAAGTGCCGGTGCCGTCGGCGAAGGCGCCGGACAGGACGCAGGTGGTCTCGGGCCCCGTATGGCCATGGGTGAGCAGCGCCCGGCCTGGGGCGACGCGGATCAGATCGAGCCGGCTGTCGGTGGCATCGCGCGACAGCAGATTCATGATCGCGATACCCGGCGCGACGCGGCGCCAGCGACCCGAGGCGAGCGCGGCGAGATCGAATGCCGGCGCTGCCGGGGCCGGTTCGGGTGCGGCCGTGTCCAGCCGCGCAAGCGCACGGGCGAGCGCGTCGGGGGGCATCGGCGCCGGCGGCAGCGCGTCCAGCAGCGCGCCGCCGGCAGCCTCGGCGGCGCGCAGGCCGGCGGCGCAGACCGGGCAATGCGCGGCATGGACTTCGATGACCCGTACGTGCGCCATGGGCATGGTGCCGGCGGCACAGGCGATCAGGCTTGCCTCGGCCGGATGGTGGCGGATCATGCGTCTTCTCCCAACGCCGCGCGCAGCCGGGCCATGGCCAGGCGCAGGCGCGATTTCACGGTGCCGAGCGGGATCGCGAGCGCGGTCTCCATGTCGCTGTGCGAACGCTCATCGAAATAGGCCAGGCGCAGGGCTTCCGATTGCTCTTCCGGCAGCGCGGCGATCGCGTCGTGCAGGCGGCGGGCGCGTTGGTCGGCGGCCAGCAGCGCATCGGCCGGCGGCGGGGGGACCGGGTCGTCGGTGGGGTCCGGGACGGGGACCGCAAGGCGGGCGCGGCGCAGCGCGTCGATGCGCAGGTTCCGCGCGATGGCGAAGATCCAGGCGGCGGCGGTGGCGCGGCCGGGGTCGAACTGGCCGGCCTTGCGCCAGACCGCCAGTAGCGCCTCCTGCGCCAGCTCCTCGGCCTGCGCGGCGTCGGCGCCGCGCCGTTGCAGGAAGGTCTTCACCCGCGGGGCGTAGTGGGAGAACAGCGCGGCGAAGGCCGCGCGGTCGCGCCTGGCGGCGACGGCGTGGATCAGGGCCGCGTGGGAGGTCTCCCCCTGCATATCGGTCATGGCGTCGGTCCCCGGCCGGAGCGAGACCAGCCCGGTCCCCGCCCGCACCGCCCATGGCTGGCGTGAAACATACATGCCCCCCTTACGTAGGACCGGGCACATCGGATCACCAACGGCGGCGGTGATCCAACCCGGCGTTCGGATCGTAGTCCGGTTCCATAGCACGGGTGGCGGAGCACATGCGGGGCACGGAACGGCTGCGGATCGCGGTGGTAGGGACCGGCATCTCGGGGATGGCGGCAGCCTGGCTGCTGCACCCGGTCCATGAGGTGACGGTCTATGAAGCCGCGGCGCAACCCGGCGGGCACAGCCATACGGTGGAGGTGCCGGGCGTCGCCGGCCCGGTAGCGGTGGACATGGGCTTCATCGTCTATAATCCACCGGCCTACCCGAACCTGACCGCGTTGTTCCGGCGCCTGGACGTGCCGACGCATGGGTCCGACATGTCCTTCTCGGCCTCCTTGCGCGGCGGCGGGTTGGAATATGCCGGGACGGACCTCGCCGGGCTGTTCGGGCAGCGACGCAATCTGGTCCGGCCGCGCTTCTGGGCGATGCTGCGCGACCTGGCGCGCTTCTACCGCGAGGCCGAGGCGGATGCGCTGCAACTGGACCCGGACACGACGCTCGGCGCCTATCTGGCCGCGCGCGGCTACGGGGCGGAATTCATGCGCGATCACCTGCTGCCGATGGCCGCGGCGATCTGGTCCGCGCCGGCCGAGCGCATCGCGGCCTATCCGGCGCTGGCGTTCATCCGCTTCTGCCAGAACCACGGGCTGTTGCTGCTGCGCGACCGTCCGCAATGGCGCAGCGTGATCGGGGGTAGCCGGGAGTATGTTCGGCGCCTGACCGCGCCCTACGCCGCCGCGATCCGCCTGAACTGCCCCGTGCGTGCGATCCGGCGCGTGCCGGGCGGCGTCGCGCTGCGCGCCGCGGACGGAGAGGAAGTCCGCTACGATCACCTGGTGATCGCCACGCACGCCGATCAGGCGCGGGCGTTGCTCACCGATCCCTCGGGTGCGGAGGACGCGCTGCTGGGCGCGGTGGGCAGCACCCGAAACGAGGTCGTGATGCACCGCGACCCGGCGCTGATGCCGCGGCGCCAGCGGATCTGGGCGAGCTGGAACTATATCGGGGCGGCCTCGGGGGATGCGCTCTGCGTGACCTATTGGATGAACCGCTTGCAGCGCATCCCCGGCGCCGGGCCGGTGTTCGTGACGCTGAACCCGGTGCGCCCGCCGGCGCCGGGGACCGTGCTGCACCGCGCTCAGTTCGATCATCCGCTGTTCGATGCCGCGGCGTTGCGCGCCCAGCGCGACCTGTGGTCGTTGCAGGGGCAGCGCCGCACCTGGTTCTGCGGCGCCTGGCTCGGCGCCGGGTTTCATGAGGACGGGGTGCAGGCGGGACTCGCCGTCGCCGAGGCGCTGGGCGGGATGCGCCGGCCCTGGCGCGTCGCCGGCGAGTCGGACCGGCTGGCGCTACCGTCCGATGCGCGGGCGCTGGCGGTATGAGCGTCTCGGCGCTCTACTTCGGCACGGTGGTGCATACCCGCATGCGCCCGGTGCGGCACCGGCTGCGCTACCGGATGCTGATGCTGCTGCTGGACCTGGACGAGGTCCCGGTGCTGTCCCGCCAGCTGCGGCTGTTCTCCGCCGAACGCTTCAACCTGTTCGGCTTCGCCGAGCGCGATCATCTGGCCCCCGGCGGCGGGACCCTGCGTGTGCAGGTGGAGGCGGCACTGAGCGCCGCGGGGATCGCTCTCGACGGCGGACCGATCCGCCTGCTGGCCATGCCGCGGGTGCTGGGCAGCGTGTTCAACCCGCTCAGCATCTTCTTCTGCCATGGGCGCGACGGGGCGCTGCGCGCGGTGCTGTATGAGGTGAACAACACCTTCGGCCAGCGCCACAGCTACCTGATCCCGGTGGATCAGCCCGGCCTGCCGATCCGCCAGGAATGCGTCAAGGACTTCTACGTGTCCCCGTTCATGGACATGGCGCTGCGCTACCGCTTCCGGCTGATCCCTCCGGGCGAGACGCTGGGCGTCGCGATCGAGGTTCGCGACGAAACCGGCCCGGTGCTGACCGCCGGCCTCGCGGCGCGGCGGGAGGCGCTGACGGATGGCGCCCTGCTGCGCGGCTTCCTGCGCCATCCGCTGCTCGCCGCCCAGGTGCTGGGCGGGATCCATTGGGAGGCGGCGAAGCTCTGGCGCAAGGGGATGCGCGTGCGGCCGCGCCCGGCCCCACCGGCGGAGCCGGTCACTGTCGTCCGCTTGGCGGAGCCGGTGAGTATCGTCCCGCCGGGGAGGGTGGTATGAGCGGGCGCGCGATCGCCGGGCCGGCGCCCTGGGCGTTGCATCCCGGCCGGGCGCTGCTGGCGCGCGTGCTGGGCCGGATCGAGGCCGGCGCGCTGACCGTGATCCTGCCCGGCGGGAAGCGCGCGCGTCACGCTGGCCCGGCGCCCGGGCCGGAGGCGGTCCTGGTGCTGCATCGCTGGCGCGCGCTGCGCCGGCTGGCGACCGGCGGGGACATCGGGTTTGCCGAGGCCTATCTCGATCAGGACTGGTCAAGTCCCGATCCGGTGGCGTTGCTGGAACTGGCGGCGCGCAACATGGCGCGCATCCCGGGCGCCGAGGGCGGCACCCTGCCGGTCCGCCTGTGGCACCGGCTGCGCCATCTGGCGCGTGCCAACACCCGTGCCGGCAGCCGGCGCAACATCATGGCGCATTACGACCTGGGCAACGATTTCTACGCGCAATGGCTGGATCCGGGGATGAGCTATTCCTCGGGGATCTACACCGATCCGGCGGCCGATCCGGTGGCCGGGCTGGACGCGGCGCAGGCGGAAAAGCAGAACCGGGTGCTGGCGTTGCTCGATCTGCGCCCGGGGCAGCATGTGCTGGAGATCGGTTGCGGCTGGGGCGGGCTGGCCGAGCGCATCGCCGCGGCCGACGCGCATGTCACCGGACTGACCCTGTCGCCGGCGCAACTGGACCATGCCACCGCTCGGTTGGCGCAAGCCGGGCTGGACCGGTGCGCTGAACTGCGGCTGCAGGATTACCGCGACACCGACGGCTGCTTCGACCGCATCGTCTCGATCGAGATGATCGAGGCGGTGGGCGAAGCCTACTGGCCCACCTATTTCGAGACCCTGCGCGCGCGCCTCGCCCCGGGGGGCGTCGCGGTGCTGCAGGCGATCACGATCGCCGACGACTGGTTCGAGACCTACCGCCGCGGCACCGATTTCATCCAGCGCGCGATCTTCCCGGGCGGGATGCTGCCCTCGCCGGGCGTGATCGCTGCGCTCGCGGAACGCCATGGGCTGGTGGTGCGGGCACGGGAGAGCTTCGGCGACAGCTATGCGCGCACCCTGGCCGCCTGGCGGGCGCGGTTCCACGCCGCCTGGCCGGCGATCGCGGCGATGGGCTTCCCGCCGCGGTTCCGCCGGCTGTGGGATTACTATCTGGCGTATTGCGAGGCCGGGTTCCGTGCCGGCCGCGTGGATGTGGGGCTGTGGCGGCTGGAACCGCGCTGATGCCGGGCCGGCGCGCCGAGCCTTCCCCGCGCCCGGGCTTCCTGTTAGAGAACCGCCGCGAGAGGCGAACAGGGAGGTTTCGATGCCGTATCTGGTGGCGAGCGATCTGCCGCAACTGCCGGCCGGGCAGCGTTTCCGGGCTTTGCTCGAGCGCGGCGGCATCCTGCAGATGCCGGGTGCCCATAACGGCCTCGCCGCCCAGCAGGCCAAGGCGGTCGGGTTCGAGGCGCTCTATCTCT
Organism: Pseudomonadota bacterium; assembly: GCA_021798915.1. Lineage (GTDB taxonomy): Bacteria > Pseudomonadota > Alphaproteobacteria > Acetobacterales > Acetobacteraceae > Acidibrevibacterium. Next base: position 185,937 of record JAJZBM010000004.1, on the reverse strand, counting down.
CCGGCGCGGCGATGACCGCTTCGATGGGCCTCCCCGATCTCGGGATCATCACCGTCGATGAAGTGGTGTTCTTCATCCGCCAGATCGCCCGCGCGAGCGGCCTCCCGGTGCTGGTCGATGGCGATACCGGCTATGGCGAGGCGCTCAACGTCATGCACATGGTCCGCGCTTTCGAGGAGGCGGGAGCCGGCGCGGTCCATATCGAGGATCAGCTTCTGCCCAAGAAATGCGGCCATCTCAATGACAAGAAACTCGCCGACCCGCATGACATGGCGGCTAAAATCGCGGCGGCGGCGCGGGCGCGGCGGCATCTGTTCCTGATCGCCCGCACCGACGCCGCGGCGAGCGAGGGGATCGACGGTGCCGTTGCCCGCGCCGAGCTTTATCTCCGTGCCGGGGCGGACGCGATCTTTCCCGAGGCGCTGACCTCGGCCGAGATGTTCCGCGAATTCGCCGCCCGCATGAAGGGCGCCCCGCTGCTCGCCAACATGACCGAATTCGGCCGCACGCCGTTCTTCACCGCCCGCGAATTCGCCGAGATGGGCTATCGCATGGTGATCTGGCCGGTGAGTTCGCTCCGCGTCGCGGCCAAGGCGCAGGCCGAGCTTTATCAGGCGATCCGCCATCAGGGCGGAACCCAGGGCATGATCGAGCGGATGCAGACCCGGGCCGAGCTTTACGCGACCATCGGCTATCACGAATACGAGGCGCTCGATCACTCGATCGTGACAACGATCGTGCCCGAGGGCATGCCGCAACGCTCCTGAACGGAGGTTCCTTGCGGGGGGCGCGTGACGCCGGTTTATATCGGGAGCGAGATCTATCGCGGCTCGACCTATGGGCCGGGCCATCCGCTGGCGATTGCCCGCGTCTCGACCTGCACCGATCTCTGCCGCGCGCTCGGCTGGCTTCCCGATACCGTCCATCGCGACGCGCCGATGGCGACCGACGCCGAACTCACGCGGTTTCACCGCCCGGACTATCTCGCCGCCCTCAAACGCGCCGAGGCGACGCAGGCGGTCAGCGCCGAGGACCGCGAGCGATTTCGCATCGGCACCGACGGTAATCCGATCTATCGTGAGGTCTTTCGCCGCCCCGCGACCTCGGCTGGCGGGGTTCTGCTCGCCGCCCGCCTCACCGCCGATGGCGGGATCGTCCATTGCCCGGGCGGCGGCAACCATCATGCGCGGCCGGCGCGGGCGGCGGGGTTCTGCTATCTCAACGACCCGGTGCTCGGCCTGCTCGCCTGGCGCGATGGCGGGATCGCGCCGATCGTCTATCTCGATATCGACGCCCATCACGGCGATGGCGTCGAGGAAGCGTTCTTCGACGACGACCGGGTGTTCACGATCAGCCTCCATGAAGCCGGGCGCTGGCCGCATACCGGGGCGGCGACGGACCGGGCCGGCGGGGCGGCACGCAATCTTCCGGTGCCGGCTGGCTTCAACGACAGCGAGTTCCGGTTTTTATGCCAAACCGCGATCCTGCCGCTGATCACCGCCATCCGCCCCCGCGCGATCATGCTGCAATGCGGTGCGGACGGGCTGGAGGAAGACCCGCTGGCGCGGCTCGCGCTCTCGAACAACGCCCATTGGTGGCTGATCGAACAGCTCCGCGACCTCGCCCCGCGCCTCATCGTGCTCGGCGGCGGCGGCTATAATCCCTACAGCGTCGGGCGGCTCTGGGCCGGGGTCTGGGCGACGCTGAACCGTTTCCCGATCCCGGCGCGGCTGCCGGCGGCGGCCGAGGCGATCCTGCGCGGGCTTTCCTATCGTCGCGCCGCCGGGCGCAACCCGCCGGCGCATTGGCTCACGACCTTGCGCGATGCGCCGCGTGAAGGCCCGATCCGGCCGGAAATCCGGGCGCTCGCCGCCCTCACCCTGGAACCCCCGGCGCCGGCATGTTAGGCATGCGCCGTTCCCCGTTCCCGTCATTTCGTTCTGGTCATTGTCGCCCCACGACGCCCCCATCCCGGCGCCCGAGCAAGCCCGGCCGCTTTCGAGGAGACTGAAATGCCCCACCCCGCGCGCCGCCTTCCCGCGCCACTGTTCACGGTTCTCGCCCTCATCTCCCTCGCGGCCATTTCCCTCGCCGCCATTTCCCCCGCCGCCAGGGCGCAGGAGCCGAACATCACCCACGCCCAGGCGGAATTGCCGCGCGAGACGCTGACCATCATCACCCATGACGGCAAACGGCATGAGTTCAATGTCGAGATGGCCAAGACCCCCGACCAGCAAACCATCGGCCTGATGTTCCGAACCCATGTCGCGGATGATGGCGGGATGCTGTTCGACTGGGGCACCCCGCGCGAGAGCCAGATGTGGATGAAGAACACGCTGGTGTCGCTCGACATGGTGTTCATCAACGCCGACGGTTCGATCCGCACGATCGCCGAGAACACCGTGCCGCGCAGCCTCGCCGTGGTCGCGAGCCACGGCCCGGTGCGGGCGACGCTCGAACTCGCCGCCGGGGTGACCGAAAAAGACGATATCCGGGTCGGGGACCGGGTGGTCGGGGCGATCTTTCCGGCGAAACCCTGATCCCCTCTTGCGTTGGAGGGCAAATTCATGATCATGCCGGGACAGATTTTGCGACAGGAGGAAACCATGAAGAAAACAGCATCGGCGCGGCAGATGGCGCTCGGCGCGGTCGGCGCCTGCGCCCTGGCTCTGCCAGCGTTTGGCGCCGCGCAGGCCGCCGATCCGATTCGCATCGGGGTGATCGCCGAAAACTCCGCAATTTCCGGCATCGCCATCACCAATGGTGCGATGCTCGCCGCCGATGAGATCAACGCCGCCGGCGGCATCAATGGCCGCAAAGTCGAGATCGTCGATTACGACGATCACAATTCCGCAACCGACGCGGTGCGCGCCTTCCAGCGCGCGGTGAACCAGGATCACGTGGTCGCAGTGATCGGGAGTTACATGAGCGAAGTCGCGCTGGCGCTCGAGCCCTGGGCGGCGCGGCTCCATACGCCCTACATCACCCCGGGCGCGGCGAGCAACGAGATCACCCGCCACGTCAAGGACGACTACGCGCACAACAAATATACGTTTCATGGCTATCTGACCTCGACCGCGATCGCCGATGCCAATTGCGATTTTTCCCATGATTTCCTGGTCGAGAAGCTGGGGATGAAAACCACCGTGATGCTGAGCGAGGACGCCGCCTGGACCAAGCCGCTCGATGAGGAATCGAAGCGCTGCCTGCCAAAAGCCGGGCTCGCGATCCTCGATTCGGTCCGCGTCTCGCCCGACACCACCGATTTCACGCCGATTTTCAACAAGATCGAGGGTCAACGCCCGGACGTCATCACCACCGGGATCAGCCATGTCGGCGTGCAGCCGACGGTGCAATGGCATAGCGAGCAGGTGCCGGTGCCGATGTCGGGGATCAGTTCGCAGGCGACCACGACCTCGTTCTGGCGCGACACCAACGGCGCGACCGAGGGCGTCATCGCCCAGGTGGTGGCCACCCCCGATGTCGCGATCACGCCCAAGACCATCCCCTACGCCACGGCCTATTTCAAGCGCTTCGGCGTGACGCCGGCCTATACCGGCTACACCACCGATGACGATGTCCACATCATCGCCGAGGCGGTCGGGCGCGCCGGTTCCAATGACGCGGACAAGATCGTCGCCGAGATGGAAAAAACCGATTACGTCGGCACCATCGGCCGCATCGCTTTTTATGGCCAGGACAGCGAATTTCCACACGGCCTGAAATACGGCGCCGATTTCGTCTCCGGCCTGATGATCCAGTGGCAGGACGGCAAGCAGATCACCGTCTGGCCGGCGCGGATTGCCAATGGCACGCTGAAATTCCCGAGCTTCATCAAGCTCCCGACCCAGCACGCGAGCGCGCAGTAACCGCCCTTCCCGCCGGCCGGGGTTCCGGTCGGCGGTCCGATCTTTTCGCCGGAATTTCCCGACCGGAGTTTCGCCCAATGACTGAAGACGCGTGATGCGCGGCTTGCAGATCCTGGTGGACGGCTTTGCCATCAGTACGCTTTACGCGCTCGGCGCGATCGGATTCTCGCTGATTTTCGGCGTCTCCGGCGTGCTCAATCTCGCCCATGGCGGCATCATGGTGGCCGCCGCCGTCGCCGCCTGGTACATCGCCGGCCCGCTCGGTGCCGGGCAATATGTCGGCGCTCTCGCCGGGGTCGGCTGCGGGATCATCGCCGCTTTCGCGACCTACGGCCTCGTCGTCCGCCCGATCCAGCGCTCACGCGCCATCCCGCGCGACGAGACCGAGATTTTCGTCCTCACCGCGACCCTGCTCTGGGGGATCATGATCCAGGAGGCGATCGCCTATTTCTTCACCGACAGCCCGATCACCGTCCGCCCGCTGATCAATGGCGTGGTCGATATTTTCGGCGTCCGTACCCCGGCGAATGAAATTCTGACCGCGGCGATCTGCTGGGTTTCGATCGGTCTCCTATGGCTTCTGGTCAATCGCACCCGGGCCGGGAAAACCCTGCTCGCCGCCTCCATCAATCCGCGCGGGCTCACGCTGCTCGGCTTCGAACTCTCCTCGGTATATCTTCTGGTCTGGGCGATCTATGGCGTGCTCGCCGCCATCGCCGGTGTGCTGCTCGCGATGTTTCTCGGCACCAGCTCGAACAATATCGGCGTGCTCACCGCGAGCGCGTTCTCGATCGTCGTCTTGGGCGGCCTCGGCAGCGTCTCCGGCTCGTTGATCGCGGCCTATATCATCGGCTATCTCGAAACCGTCACCGCTTACCTGATCAGCCCCACCTTGCGCACCATCCCCTCGCTCCTGCTGCTCGTCCTGGTGGTCTATCTCCGCCCGCAAGGGCTCTTCGGGCGACGCTGAGGTTTTTTCCGATCATGCGCATCGTCACTGCCCTCATCATTCTTCTCGCCCTAGCGAGCCTGCCGTTCTGGGTCTCGGCCTATATTCTCGCGGTGCTCACCGTCGCCTATTATTTCGGTGTTTTCGCGATGGCCTGGGATCTGCTGTTCGGCTTCGCCGGCGAGGTCAATTTCGGCCCCACCTTTCTCATCGGCCTCGGCGCCTATAGCGCCGGCCTGCTCGACAATCATGGCGTTCCGGTCTGGCTCTGCGTGATCGCCGGGGCGCTCGCCGCGGTGATCGGCGGGTTCGTCCTGGCGCTCCCCGCCCTGCGCCTGCGCGGCCCCTATTTCGGCCTCATCACCCTGGTCGCGGTGCTGGTGTTGCAGCAGGTGATCGTGATCTTCGCCGGCGTCACCGGCGGCGAGATCGGGCTTACCATCAACGATGTCCTCTCCGTCGATTCCGGGCATAATTACTGGCTGGCGCTGGCGTTTCTCGTGATCAGCGGGCTCATCCTCTATAGTTTTTCGCGCTCGGCGGCGGGATTGATTTTGCAGGCCTGCGGTCAGGACGCGATCGAGGCGCAAGCGCTCGGCTTCAATGTCGCCAAGCACAAGCTCGCCGCGTTCGCGGTCAGCGCCCTCTTTTCCGGCCTCGCCGGGGCGATGTTGGTGTTTTATCTCGGCACCGCGTCGGTCGATACCGTCGTCGATATCTCGGTCGGGGTGCAGATCATCATCGCCGCCGTGCTCGGCGGGCGGCGCACCATCGTCGGCGCTGCCATCGGCGCGGTGTTCCTGATCGTCGCCGGCGAAATCCTGCGCCCGCTCGGCCAGCTCAACACCTTCGTCGTCTCGGCGATCGCGCTGGTCGTCATCCTGTTCTTCCCCGATGGCCTGGTCGGCTATCTGCTGCGCCGCGGAGAGCGCGCATGACCCCGCCGCTGCTCGAAGTCTCCGGCCTCACCAAGCGTTTCGGCGGCCTGGTCGCGGTCAAGAATCTCGGCTTTTCGATCGCGGCGGGCGAAATCCTCGGCCTGATCGGCCCCAACGGCTCGGGCAAATCGACGGCGATGAAGCTGATCATGGGGATCGAGCGCGCCAATATCGGCTCGGTGCGTCTCGCCGGGCGCGAGATCGTCTCCTGGCCGACGCATCGTATCGCGCGCGCCGGCATCGGCCTGGTGTTTCAGCATTCGCGCCCGCTCCATCGTCAGACCGTGCTCGAAAACATCAAGCTCGCGCTGCTGCCCGATAGCCTGTTCCAGCTCGCGGCGGAGCGCTCGGTGGATGCCAAAGCGCGCGCGATCGGCGAGCGGGTCGGGCTCGGCGCGGTGCTCGATCGCCATCCGACGACGCTGCCGTTTGCCGATCTTCGTCGCATGGAACTCGCGAAAGCGATCGCGCGTGACCCGGAAGTGGTGCTGGTCGATGAACCTTTCGCCGGCCTCACCCTGGCCGAGGTGGAAAGTTTCTCTGCCCTGATCAGAAGTTTTCGCGAGGAGGGCAAAGCGGTTCTGCTGGTCGATCACAATGTCAAGGGCGTCGCGGCGCTGGTCGATCGGGTGCTCGCGATGTATCTCGGCGAGCGTATCGCGGAAGGCCAGGCGGACGCGGTGATGCGCGACGAGACCGTGCGCCGGGTCTATCTCGGTGGCGCGATCGAGACCCATGCCCGCGCCATCGCGCCGGAGAAAAGTGGCGTCCCCCTGCTCAAGGTCACGGATCTCAGCGTGTTCTATGGCAAGGCGCAGGCGCTGGAGCGGGTGGCGCTCGAAGTGCATGAACGGGAGTTCGTGTCCGTCGTCGGGCTCAATGGCGCCGGCAAGACCACGCTGTTCAATGCCATCTCCGGCCTCGTTCCCTATGCCGGGGCGATCGAATGGCGGGGCGGCGCGCTCGCCGGCAAGACACCGGCCGCGATCGCCCGTGGCGGCATCGCGCAATGCCCGGAGACGCGGGAATTATTCGGCGATATGAGCGTTCAGGAAAATCTCGATCTCGGCGGCCAGCACCAACCCCCAGCCGAGCGCGCCGCGCGCCTCATCTGGCTCTATGATCTGTTCCCGATCCTCAAATCCCGCAGCAAGCAACTGGCGCGCACGCTCTCCGGCGGCGAGCAGCAGATGCTCGCGATCGCCCGCGCCTTGATGATGAACCCGAGCCTGCTGATCCTCGACGAGCCGACGCTCGGCCTCGCCCCGGTGATCCTGGAACAGCTTTCCAAGGCGCTGGAGCGTCTCCGCGAGACGACGTCGATCACCGTTCTGCTCGGCGAGCAGAACGTCACCTTCGCGCTCCCCCACGCCGATCGGGTCTACGTGCTCGAACACGCGCGCATCATCTGGCAAGGCCCGCCCGACCGCTTCGCCGCCGAGGCCGGCGCCGGCTATCTCTGAGGCGAAGCCATCTCTGAGGCGGGCTGACTGCCGAGCCTATCGCGCCGCACCGAGCGCCCAGGCGAGAATGCCCTTTTGCGCGTGCAGACGGTTTTCCGCCTCGTCGAACACCACCGAGCGCGGCCCGTCGATCACCTCGTCGGTCACTTCCTCGCCGCGATGGGCGGGAAGGCAATGGAGGAACAGCGCATCCGGCGCCGCCTCGGCCATCAGGGCGCTGTCCACCTGGTAGGGCGCGAGCAGGGCCCGGCGCTCATCGGCGCGCTCATCGGCCATGCTCACCCAGGTATCGGTGAACACCGCCCGCGCGCCGGCAACCGCGGCGCGCGGATCTTCTGTGACCTGGATCCGCCCGCCCTCGGCCCGCGCCCAGTCGAGCAGCGCCGCGGGCGGCGCGAGGGCGGCCGGGGTTGCGAGGCGGAGCGTGAAACCGAACCGCACCGCCGCCTCGATCAGGCTTCGCGCGACATTATTGCCGTCGCCGCACCAGGCGAGGGTTTGCCCGGCAATGGCGCCGCGATGCGCCTCGAAGGTCATGATATCGGCCATGATCTGGCAGGGATGGGAAAGCTCGGTGAGACCGTTGATCACCGGCACGCTGGCATGGGCGGCGAGGTCGTGCAGCTTCGCCGCGCGATCGGTGCGCAGCATGATGGCATCGACATAGCGCGACAGCACGCGGGCGGTATCGGCCAGAGTCTCGCCGCGGCCAAGCTGCATCTCACTCCCCGACAACACCACCACATCGCCACCGAGCTGACGCATGGCGACCTCGAAGCTGACCCGCGTGCGGGTGCTCGGCTTTTCGAAAATCAACGCGAGCGTCTTGCCCGCCAGCGGCCGCGACGACACCCCGGCGCGCTTGAAGCCGACCGCGACATCGAGCATGTGGCGCAGCGTCGCCCCGTCGAAATCACGGAGATCGAGGAAATGGCGTGGCGCCGGGCGCTTGGCGCCCTCGGCGCTGGGCCGCGACAGGGCGGTGGTCATCACGCCGCCGCCGCGCTGGAGGGGGCAAGGCGGCGGGCGGCGGCGCGGATCATCGCCACCGCCTGATCGCATTCCGCGGCCGAGACGATCAATGGCGGGACGAAGCGCACGACGTTCTCCCCGGCATTGACGGCGAGCAGCCCTTCTTCGAGCAGCGCCTGCTGCATCTCGGCCTGGGGGATGCGGCATTTGAGGCCAAGCATCAGCCCGGCGCCGCGCAGATCCTCGAAAATCGTCGGAAATTCGCCGACCACCGCGGACAGCGCCGTCCACAGCCGGTCGCCGATGCGTTCCACCCCGGCGAGGAAGCCGGGGGCGAGCACGACATCGAGCACCGCGTTGGCGGCGGCGCAGGCGAGTGGATTGCCGCCGAAGGTGGTGCCATGGGTGCCGGCGGTCAGGTGTTTGGCGACGAATTCGCGGGCGAGCACGGCACCCATCGGAAAACCACCAGCGATACCCTTGGCGAGCGACATGACATCCGGCGAAATCCCGGCCCATTCATGGGCGAATAGCCGGCCGGTGCGGCCCATGCCGCTTTGAATCTCATCCATCCCGAGGACGAGACCGTGTTCATCACAAATCTCGCGAAGGGCGCGCAGGAATTCGAGCCGCGCCGGGCGAATGCCCCCCTCGCCCTGGATCGGCTCGACGATGATGCCGGCGGTCTCGGGGCCGATCGCGGCGCGCACCGCCGCGATATCGTTGAACGGCACGTGATCGAAGCCCTCGACACAAGGGCCGAAGCCGGCGAGATATTTGGCATTGCCGGTCGCGGCCAGCATGGCGAGGGTGCGGCCATGGAAGGCGCCCTCGAAGCAGATGACGCGAAACCGTTCCGGCTGCCCGGTCGCGGCCATGGTCTTCCTGATCATCTTGACCATGCCCTCATTGGCCTCGGCGCCGGAATTGCAGAAAAAGGCGCTATCGGCGAAGCTCGCGGCGACCAGGCGTTCGGCCAGGCGCTCGGCCTCGGGCACGCGATAGAGATTGGAGACATGCATCACCCGGCTCGCCTGCGCGGTGATCGCGGCGACGAGATGCGGGTGGTTATGGCCGAGCGAGGAGGTCGCGATCCCGGCCCCGAAATCAAGGAATCGTCGTCCATCCGCCGTGTACAGCCAAATGCCTTCGCCCCGCACGAAAGCGAGGTCGGCACGGTTGTAGGTCGGCATCAGGGCGGGAATCATGGGAACTCCGTTTCATTCTTGCTTGATGCGGGCATGGCGGACGGCCATGGCGCGGAACACACCGCGAAACACCATGACTTTGCCGCAGGATTTTGCCGCCCCGGCCGCGTCCCGTCAAACCCGCACTGGCGGGCGGTGGCGGCGCGAGTTATGCTCGTTCCGCTATATCGCGCCCCACGCTATCATGCCGGAACCAGCTCATGCCCCGTCTTCGCCCATCCCGCCGAACTCTGCTTTCGGCCGCTGCCTTCGGCTTCATGCGCGCCGGGCGGGCGCTGGCCGCCGAGCCCCCAGCGGGCGCACCGGCGGGCGCACCAGCGGGCGCACCGGTGGTCGCCGCCGCCGCCGATCTCACCTATGCGCTGACCGAAACCGCCGCCGCGTTCACGCGCGCGGGTGGGCGCGAGGTCAAGCTGGTGTTCGGCTCCTCGGGCAATTTCGCGGCCGAGATCGCCAATGGCGCGCCGTTCGAGATATTTCTTAGCGCCAACGAGTCTTATGTCGCAACGCTGGCGCGCGCAGGCCATACGCGCGACGCTGGCGTGCTCTACGCCGAAGGCAGGATCGGCATCCTCGCCGCCCCCGGCGCCGCGTTCACCGCCGATCCGGCGCTCGATGGCCTTCGCGCCGCACTCGCGGGTGGCGGGGCGTGGAAATTCGCCATCGCCAATCCCGCCCATGCCCCCTATGGCCGCGCCGCACGCGAGGCGCTCACCCATGCCGGGCTGTGGGAAGCCCTCACGCCGCATCTCGTGCTCGGCGAGAACGCCGCCCAGACGGCGCAATTCATCCGCGCCGGCGCCGCCGCGGGCGGCGTCATCCCGCTCTCGCTCGCCAGCGCGCCGGTATTCGCGACAGTCGGCCATTTCGCCCTGATCCCCGCCGATTGGCACCAGCCGCTCCGCCAGCGCATGGTGCTGCTCCGCGGTGCCGGGGCGACGGCGCGGGATTTCTACGCCTTCGTGCAGCAAGAGCCAGCGCGTGCCATTTTCCGCCGCTATGGGTTTCTGCTCCCCGGCGAACGGCCGGGCTGAGACGCCGGTGGAGTGGACCGCTTTCGCCCTGTCGCTCGAACTCGCCGGCACGACGGCGGTGATCCTGCTGCCGTTTGGCGTGATCGCCGGGCGGGCGCTGGCGGCGCGGGATTTTGCCGGCAAGGGGATGGTGCAAGCCCTGCTCGCCTTGCCGCTGGTGCTGCCGCCGAGTGTCGTCGGCTATTATCTTCTGGTCGCCTTCGGTGCCGCCTCGCCGCTCGGGGTGCTTTGGCAAAAAATGTTCGGACACACGCTGGCGTTCAGCTTCAGCGGCCTCGTTCTTGCCTCGCTGATCGTCAATCTGCCATTCGCGGTGCAGCCGATCGAGCGGAGCTTCGCCGCCATCGCGCCGGAAATCCGTGAAGCCGCTTGGGTTTCGGGGCTCAGCCATTGGGCCGCGTTTCTGCGCATCGAGTTGCCGCTCGCCTGGCCCGGCATCCTTGCCGGCGTCGCCATCACCTTCGCCCATACCATGGGGGAATTCGGCGTCGTGCTGATGGTCGGCGGCGGCATCCCCGGCGAGACCAGGACCGTCGCGATCGCGATCTACGACCATGCCCAGACACTCGATGGCAGCGGCGCCGGGCGGATGTCGCTGCTGCTGCTCGTCTTCGCCCTGGCCGCGCTCGGGCTGGTGCAAATGCTCGGCGGGCGGGTCGGCCGGCACGATGGCTGAAGCGGCGGCGTGGCAAGAGACGCGCGGGCTCGTCGCACGGCTCGCAGAGAGCGGGCCGATCCCGCTCGATGCCCGGCTCGCGGTGCCGGCGGGGGAACTCCACGCCCTGATCGGCCCCTCGGGAAGCGGCAAGACGACCCTCCTTCGCGCCCTCGCCGGGCTCTACCGGCCGCGCGCCGGCACCATCGCCTGCGCCGGTGAAACCTGGTTCGATGCGGCACGCGGGCATGATCTGTCGCCGCAGCGCCGGCGCGTCGGCCTAGTGTTTCAGCATTACGCGCTGTTTCCGCATCTTTCGGCGGCGGACAATGTCGCCGCCGCTCTCGGCCATGTGCCGCGCCCGGCGCGCAGCGCGGCGGCGCGCGCCCTGCTCGCCCAATTCGGCCTCGCCGCTCTCGCCGAACGCCTGCCGGCGACGCTTTCCGGCGGCGAGCGCCAGCGGGTCGCGGTGGCGCGCGCGCTCGCGCGGGATCCGGCGCTGTTGCTGCTCGATGAGCCCTTCGCCGCCCTCGATGCCCGAACCCGCCGCCATCTCCGCCAGGAACTCGCCGCTCTGCGCCGCAGGCTTTCGATCCCGATCATCCTCGTCACCCATGATCTCGAAGAAGCGGCGGCGCTGGCCGACCGGATGACGGTGCTCGAGCACGGGCGAACCCTGCAGACCGGGACGCCGGCGGCGATCATGACGCGGCCGGCCTCGGCCGCCGTCGCGCGCGTCGTCGATCTGCAGAATCTGTTCGCGGGCGAGACGCTCGGGGGCGGCGAAACACCGCCCGAGACCCTGATCGCCTGGCATGGGGAAATCATCCGCGCCGCAGGCCGCACCAATTTCCCACCCGGCACCGCGATCGCCTGGACGGTGCCACCGGCGGCGATCACGCTTCATGCCGATGCCGGCCCAAAGGACGCCCTCCCCAAGGGTACGGCCAATATCATCGCCGGGCGGATCGGCGAGGTCGCGGTGTTGCCGGGCATCGCGCGGGTCGTCTTTCTCGCCGGCGACGGCGCGGCTTTCGTCTTTCCGCGCCCGCCGCCCGGCGCCGGCCCGCCGCTGCCCCGGCCGGGTGAAGCGGCGGCGATCACCTTCGCCGCCGACGCGGTGCATGTGATGCCGCTTACGGCGTAACCGCGCTCGCTGCGACCGCTGGTGCGGCGTTGCCCCAACTATTGCGGATATAGGTCGCGATCGCGGCGATGGCGGCGCGATCGAGTGTGGCGGCGAAACCCGGCATGGCGGCGCCGGTCGGGGCGGCATCGGTTGCCGCGGCGCGGGCGCCGTCGCGGATCACCCGCAGGACGGTATCCGGCCGCGCCGCAATCACCACGGCGCTACCGGCAAGGCGCGGGAACAGCCCCGGGGTTCCCTCGCCGTCCCGGCCATGACACGGGGCGCAGCGGAGGCGGTAGAGCCCCGCCCCCGCTGCCATCACCGCCGGCGGCGGTTGCGGCGGGGGCGGCGAGGGCGGCGGGGGCGGCAGGCTCTTCAAATACCGCGCGATCGCCTCCCGATCGGCCGCCGTCATGCGGGCGCCGGAGAGGGTCACCATTTCGGCCATCGGGCCGCTCGCCAACTGGCCATGCGCCGCGCCGGTGGCGAGAAACGCCGCGATCTCGGCCGCGCTCCACGCGCCGAGCCCGGTGCGCGGGTCGCCGTCGAGAGCCGGGGCGACCCAGCCCGCGACCACCCCCCCCTGCCAGGCGCGCGCCGCGACATCGCCGCCGAGCCAGGTTTTCGCGGTATGGCACGCGCCGCAATGCCCCGGCCCGGTGACGATGAAGGCGCCGCGATTCCAGAGCGCGTCATGGCCGGGATCGGGCAAGGGCGGCGCGGGCGTCGCATAGAGCGCATCCCAGAAGCGGAGCAGAAAGCGAAGATCGAAGGGAAACGAAAGATCGGCGCCGCGCGCTGCTTGATGAACCGGCGCGAGGGTTGCGAGATAGGCGTGGATCGCACCCGCCTCGGCGCGCGTAAAACGAGCGAAATAGGGATAGGGATGGGCGGGATAGAGGAAGCCGCCATCGCGGCGGCGCCCGAAACGAAGCGCGCGGGCGAATTCGTCCTCCGACCAGGCGCCGAGCCCGGTTTCGCGATCGGGCGTGAGATTGGGCGCGATCACCGTGCCGAATGGCGTCGGAATCCGCCGCCCGCCCGAGAACGGCGCGCCGCCCGGCGGCGTGTGACAGGCGGCGCAATCGCCGAGCACGGTGAGATAGGCGCCCTCGCGGACCCGATCCTCGGCGCTGGCGGGCAGCGCTGCGCATAACAGAAACACCACTGCCCACCACGCGGTTTGCATGCGAGAGACTCTCACGTGAGTGGTCCGGGGGCGCGGAGATAACGGCGCGTGATCGCCTCGGCGGCACGGAGCGCGAGGGCGGCGACGGTGCCGGTCGGGTTGTAGCTCGGATTCTGCGGAAACGCCGAGGCGCCGACGATGAAAAGATTATCGTGCTCCCAGCTTTGCAGATAGGGATTGACGACGCTGGTCGCGGGATCGCCGCCGATCACCGCCCCGCCCACGTTATGCGTGCTCTGATAGGGAACGATGCTGTAGGGGGCTTGGCGTTTCGCGACCACCAGCCAATCCGGGCGCATCATGCGGGCGATTTCGGCCAGCCGCGCGGTGACGAATTCCGACATTTTGAGATCATTGGGGTGGAAATCGAAGGTCAGGCGCAGGAGCGGCCGGCCGAAACGGTCACGATAGCCGGGATCGAGATCGCAATACGCACCGCGATGGCTGAGCGAGCTGCCGGAGGCGAGAAGTCGCGTGGTGCGAAGATAGGATTTCGCGACCGCCCGCTTCCACGCGGCCCCCCAGCGCGGCGTCCCCGGCGGCACCGGATGGTTCAAAATCGGCCGCCCATTGGTCGCGAGTGCTGCGAGATAGGCGCCGCCGATGAAACCGAGCGGGCCATGATCGTAATGTTCGCCGTTCCAGTCATCGACGACCATGCCGAGCGCGCCGGCGCCGATGAACGGATTGAGCAAGGTATCGGCAAATCCCAGTTGCACCGAGGATGTCGTCTGATAGCTGTAATTGCGCCCGACCACCCCCTTGCCGCTCGCCGGGTCATAGGGCGTGCCGATGCCGGACAGTAGGAGCAGGCGGATGTTTTCAAACGTGTAGGCGGAAAGGACGACGATCTCGGCGGGCTGAAAAAACACCTGACCGCTTTCGTCCGCATAGGTGACGCCGCGCGCTTTGCCGCCCTTGCCGTCATGCGCGATGGTGAGCACCGTGCAGCCGGTGCGGAGGGAAAAATTCGGCCGCCGGCGCAACACCGGCATCACCGTCGTCTGCGGGCTCGCCTTGGCGTAGTTGCCGCAGCCGAAGCGTTCGCAAAATCCGCAATAGCTGCAAGCGCCGAGCGTGACGCCGAGCGGATTGGTATAGGCCCGCGAGAGATTGGCCGCGGGTTGCGGAAACGGATGATAGCCGCATGCCCGCGCCGCCGCCGCGAACAGCGTCGGCGCATAGGGCATGGTCAGCGGCGGGGTCGGATAGTCGCGCGCCCGCGCCCCCTCGAAAGGATTGCCGCCGGGCTGGATTTTTCCTCCGAGATTGCCGGCTTTTCCAGAAATGCCGCACAGATACTCGAAACGGTCATAATAGGGTTCGAGTTCGGCGTAGGTGACGCCCCAATCTTGTATCGTCAGGTCGGGCGCGAGAAAATTCTTGCCATAGCGTTCGATGATCGTCGATTTGAGGAGGAAATCGCTCGGACGAAACCGCCAGGTCTGGCCGTTCCAATGGACGCCGCCGCCGCCCGCGCCGCTCGCCGGCAGGAACGAGCCCCAGGCGCGCACCGGCAACGCCGTCTGATCGGCGCGATTGCGAAAAGTTATGGTGTTTTCTGCCGGTTTCACGACCAGGTCGTGGCGCACCGCATAGCGCAATTCATCCGGCGCGCGGCTCGGCGGGAAATCCTCGGCGGTATCGCGAAACTGCCCGCGCTCGAGCGCCAGAACCGAAAGCCCGGCGCCACTCAGCGCCTCGGCGAGCAGGGCGCCGCTCCAGCCGAAGCCGATGATCACCGCATCGACCGGTTTCAGGCGGATGGTCATGCGAGCGCCACGGGCGGTTCGCGATAGGGTTCGCCGTGACGCGCAACGACCTCGCGATAATCATAGCGCGCCCCCGGAAAGCCGATCAGCCGCCAGCCAACCATCCCTTGATTGCCGCCATAATGCGGATCGGCGAAGAATCCGTCGATCGTGTCACGCAGCACGAGTTCGAAAAACGCCCGCCCACCATCGGCGAGCATGATCCGCCCGGCTTCGAGATCGGCGAGCACGCGATCCTGCCGCGCCCCATCGAGATCGGCGAAACCGCTTCCTGCGAAGGCGGCGCGGCAATGGGCATCGAGGCCGGCGAGCCCGGCGCGATAGCGCGCCGCCGGGGTCAGCGGCGATTGCACGCCCTGGCTCGGCACGCCGGGCAGGAACGGCGGGCGCATATAAAGATCGCGGCTGGTGCCATAGGCGCCGGCGAGCTGACGGTCGATGAAGCGCGCCGCCCCCGCCGTTCCCGCGCCGGGGCCGAGCGCGTCGGCGGGGATCAGCCGGTCGGCGATGGCGGTAAGGCTCGCCGTCTCCTCGGGCGTGAGGAAGCGCAGCCCGCTCTCCGGCGTTTGCACGGCGCAGCCAGTGAGGGCGATGGCGGCGACGGAGGCGAGAAGATCGCGCCGCGTCACGGCGCCGCCTCGACATCGAGACGGACCGAGACCGGGCAATGATCGGAAAGCCGCCGCCGGGTATTGCGATCGGCGTCGTGATAGACGAGGACGCGCAGGCTGTCCGGCTCCAGCCAGCGCCGCGCCGCGCCGCCGAGCAGAATGCGATCGATGAACGGCTCGCCACCCCAGCACGGCGAGGCGCGCCCGGCGGTCGCCTCGGTGAGCGGCACGGCGCCGGCGAGGGTCGCGGTGAAATCATCGTCGGGTTCGGCTCTCCGGTTGAAATCGCCGATCACCACGAACGCCTCGCCGGCGCCGGCGCGGGCGGCGATCCAGGTTTCCAGAACCCGCGCCTGTTCGGCGAGCACGCGGCAGGCGGGGCGGCGGCTTGCGGCGAGCGGGTCGCTGCGGCAGCCGGCTTTCAGATGCAGGGCGAGCAGGCGAATCTCACCGCCGGGAAGCGCGAGGGTGATGTCGGCGCCGCTCCGCAAATGCGCCCGCGCCGCCGGCGGATAGACATCGAGGGCGGCGAGATCGGGATGCGGCGTGACGCGCAAGCCGCGCCGCACCGCGAAGCCGACGCGCTGCACCACCTGATCGCTGGTCATGAAAACGGCATAGCGTTCGGGCGGGAAAACCGCCGCCGCCGCTTGCCCGCCATCGACCTCCTCGATCGCGACGACATCGGCATCGAGCCGCGCGGCATAGGCGCGGAGTGCGGCGATATCCTCGGCCCGCTTGGGCGCGACATCGGCGGGCAAAGCGGGGTCGCCCGGCGGGCGGGTGGTGAGCCAGTCCAGATTCCAGGTCGCGAGCTTGATCTCATCGCCGCGCGCCGGGGAAAACCCGGCGAGCAGCACCATGAGCAGCCAGATCACGCCCCGCATCGGCGGTGTTTCCTTTCCGGGCGCCCGCGCAAGAACTCTTGGCGCGCGAGGCGCGATCCGCAACACTGCCCAAATCCGGAAGGAAACGAAAGACGATGACCCACTCCCCGGCCACGCTGCCCTTCGATGCCGAGCGCCTCGCCGCTTTTCTCGCCCAGCGCCTCGGCGCGCGCGGCGACATGCGGCTCGAACCCATCGCCGGCGGGCAATCCAACCCGACCTATTTCGTCACCTTCGCCGATCACCGCCTGGTGCTCCGCAAACAGCCGGACGGGCCGGTTCTGCCCTCCGCCCACGCCGTCGATCGCGAATACCGGGTGCTGGCGGCCTTGGCCGAGAGTGACGTGCCGGTGCCGCCGGTGCTGCTCTATCACGGCGAGCGCGACATCGTCGGCACGCCTTTTTACATCATGGAACGCATCGAGGGCCGGGTTTTCGCCGACAGCGCGATGACCGGCGCCAGCGCCGCCGAACGCGGGGCGATGTTCCGCTCGGTCGCCGAGACGCTGGCGAAGCTGCACGACGTCGATTGGCGGGCGGTCGGGTTGGAGGGGTTCGGCCGGCCGGGCAATTATTTTCAGCGCCAGATCAGCCGCTGGACCCGGCAATGGGAGGGGGAGCGGTTTCGCGATCTCCCCGATCTCTCGCGCCTCGCCGCCTGGCTTGCCGACAACATCCCCGACGACGACACGGCGACGCTCTGCCATGGCGATTTTCGCATCGGCAACCTCATGTTCCACCCGAGCGCGCCGCGCGTGGTCGCGGTCCTCGACTGGGAATTGGCGACGATCGGCCATCCGCTCGCCGATCTCGCCTTCAGCGCGCTCGCCTGGCGCAGCCGGCCGGAGGAGTATGGCGGCCTCAAGGGCCTCGATCTCGCCGCTCTCGGGATTCCGACGGAAGCCGAATATCTCGCGCATTATTACCGCGCCCGGCGCGGGCCGGCACCGCCATTGCGCCCGTTCCACACCGCTTTCGCGCTGTTTCGCTTCGCGGTGATTTTCGAGGGCATCGCCGCCCGCGCCCGACGCGGCACCGCGGCGAGCGCGAACGCGGCGAGCGTCGGCGATCTCTCCCTGGCCTTCGCCCGTCTCGGCGCCGAACTCATTCCGGAGTAAGGTGGGAAACGCGTCTTTGGGCGGTTTTCGGCGCTTCGCCTAAAGCCCCCGGACTTCGCCTAAAGCCCTTGGGCGATCAGCCCGGGCAGGCTCGCGCGATCGATCTCGATCACCCGGTCGGCGCGGATCAGGTGATGGGCGAGGTCGATATCGGCGAGGCCAAGGCCCGGAATCTCGACCCCGGTATGAAGGCCGTGCCCGGTGAAGATCATGCCGCACACCGCAGCGATGGCGCTGCCGGCCTCGATCGGGTTCCAGCAGAAGGCGCGCCGGATCGCACCCGCCATGATCAAATCGCGGGCCTGCCGGGGCAGCGCCATGCCGACGACGGCGAGCCGCGTCGCGAGGCCGCGCGCGGCGACGATTTTCCCGGCGCCGACCGCGCCGTTTTCGCCGAACGTGAGAATGCCGCCGAGATCGGGGAAAGCCTCGATCACCTCCTCGGTGATGCGGCTGGCGGCGGCGATGTCGAGACCGTCGGGAAAACGTGGCGCGGCCAGCGCCATCGCCGGGAAATGGGCTTTCTGATGGGCGATGGCGGCGTCCGCCCAGATCTTGTGCGACGGCATCCCAAGGGTGCCGACATAGACGGCATATTTCCCCTGCCCGCCCATTTCATGCGCCAGCGCCTGCATCTGCAGCGCGCCGAAAGCGGCGGGATCGACCGGTTCGATATCCCAGCTTCGTTCGGCGACCGCATGGCCCTGCAGGGTGAGGACGAGGATCCCGGCATCACGCGCCGCCTGGACGAGCGGGGCGAGCCGCGTGGTCTCGAGCGGCATCAGGGCGATGGCATCGACAGTGCCGCCCTTGCCATCGATGAGCCCCTGCATCAGCACGGCCTGGCGCGCCGGATCGGGGCGGTCGGGGCCGATCAGGCTGGTATTGAGGAAAAATCCCTGGCCGCCCTGGCGCAACCCCGTTGCCATCAGATCGGACCACGGGGTTCCGGCCAGATCGGCGATCATCACCAGGGTTTTCTGGTGCATCTGCGCCCCCGCCGGGCGAAGCGCGGCACCGAGCCCGGCAAGACCGATCAACCCGAGTGCGGCGCGGCGATGCATGCTGTTTCCCTGATGGCGAGGCACGGCGCGATGATCGGCGAACGCGGAGGAGCGCGCAAGCCGACCGCCCCGATCACCCCGCCGCCGACGCGCCTTCGTGCAGGGCGGCGAAAACGCGCGCCGGGGTCGCCGGCATGTCGAGATGATGGATGCCGCGCGGACGAAGCGCATCGACCACCGCGTTCATCACCGCCGGCAACGCCCCGGCGCAGCCCGCCTCGCCGCAGCCTTTGGCGCCGAGGAGGTTGGTCCGCGCCGGCACCGGGTGAAAATCATTGTCGATGGTGACGAGATCGCCGGCGCGCGGCAGGGCGTAATCCATGTAGCTCCCGGTGAGCGGCTGGCCCTCCTCGTCGTAATGCGTCGCCTCCAGAAGCGCTTGGCCGATCCCCTGCGCGATCCCGCCCTGCACCTGCCCGGCGACCAGGAGCGGATTGACCACGGTGCCGAAATCATTGATCGCGGTATAGCGCGCCACCCGCGTGGTGCCGGTCTCGGGGTCGATCTCCACTTCGGCGATGTGGCAGCCATTGGGGAAAGCCGATGGCGCGCCCTGATGGATATGGCGGACATCGAGGCTCGCTGGCACGTCCTCGGGCAAATTCGTCGCCTCGCGCAGCCGGGCGGCGAGGGCGAGGAGGGAGATCGCGCGGTCGGTCCCGGCGATGGCGAAGCGGCCGCCCTCGGGCGCGATGGTGAATTCGATATCCGCCTCGGCCGCTTCCAGGAAATGCGCGGCCGCTTTCTTGCCGCGCGCGATCACCTGTTCGCTCGCCTCGATGATCGCAGCACCACTCGCCATCAGCGATTTCGAACCGCCGGTGCCGCCGCCGGCGATCAATGCGTCGCTATCGCCCTGCAAAAGCCGCACACGGGCGATCGGCACGCCGAGTCTGGCGGCCAGCACCTGCGCGAACGGCGTCAAATGACCCTGGCCGTAATCGAGGGTGCCGGTGATGATGGTGACGCCGCCATCGGCATCGAAGCGGATCCCGCCCATTTCGCGTGACGGCGGCGCGGTGACTTCGAGATAGTGCCCGATCCCGCGCCCGCGCAAGAACCCGCGCGCCGCACTCTCGGCCCGGCGGGCGGCAAACCCCTCCCAATCGGCGCGGGCCAAAGCCTGCTCCAGAATCGCCGGAAACTCGCCACTGTCATAGGTCATGCCGCTCGGCGCCGCATAGGGCATCGCCTCCGGGCGGATCAGGTTGCGGCGGCGGAGTGCGAGGGGATCGAGGCCCATTTCCGCCGCCGCGGTTTCGATCAGCCGCTCGATATAGTAATTCCCCTCCGGCCGCCCGGCGCCGCGATAGGGGCCGACCGGCGTCGTATTGGTGAAGACGCAGGCGGTGTCGATCTCGATCAGCGGTGTGGCATAGACGCCGACGATGTTTTTTGCCGCATTGCCGGTCGGCGGCACGGTCGCGGCGTTGGTGAGCCAGGCGCCGACATTGCCGAAGCCCGAGACCCGAACGGCGAGAATTCCGCCCTCTGCGTCGAGCGCCAGTTCGGCGTGCATCTCATGATCGCGGCCGTGGCTGTCGGAGAGGAAGCTCTCGCTCCGCTCATCGGTCCATTTCACCGGCCGGCCGAGCCGGCGCGCAGCGTGCAGCAGCACCGGATATTCCGGATAGCAGCCTGCTTTCATCCCGAACGAGCCGCCGACATTGCCGGTCAGCACATGGATTTTCTCGACCCCGACGGCCATGACCTCGGCGAGCGCGGCGCGCAGGCCAAACACCCCCTGGCAGCCGACATGAAGGGTCAAGCGATCCGTTTCGTGTTCGTATTCACCGATCGCGCTCCTGGGCTCCATCGGGCAGACGACGAGACGGTTATTGCGAAGATCGAGCTTTGTCACATGCGCCGCTTGCGCAAACGCCGCCGCGACCTTGGCACGATCGCCATAATGGAAACGGAGCGCGATATTGCCCGGCGCGCCCTCATGGAGTTGCGGCGCGCCGGCGGCGGCGGCCTCCCCCGCCGTGGTGACGGCGGGCAGTGGGTCGATCTCGACCAAGATCGCCTCCAGCGCGTCTTTCGCCTGCGCCACGGTTTCGGCAACGACACAGGCGATCGGCTCGCCGACATAGCGGACGCGATCGATCGCAAGCGGCCGATAGGGCGGCGAGATCAGCGGCGCCGCCTCGCTCCCCGGCTGCTGGAACCCCTGCGGCAGGCGCCCGATCCCGGCCTCTCGCATCATCTCGCCGGTCACGATCAGATGCACGCCCGGCATGGCACGTGCGGCCTCGCAATCGATCGCGACGATGCGGCCATGCGCGTGGCGGGCGCGCAGCATCACCGCATGGAGCTGACCGGGGCGGGAGAGATCATCGCTATAGCGGCCTTCGCCACGCAACAGGCTCGGGTCTTCAAGACGCGGCACCGGCTGTCCAAGGGCGAATTTCTCCAGGCCGAGGTCAGGCGCGTCGAAAGGCGGGTTCATCGTGAGTTCTCTCCGCGGCGAGGGTGCCAAGGGGGATCAAGGGGGATGTTGCGCCGCATCAGGATGCCGCCGGAGGGCCACCGAGGCAAGGGCAGGTGGCGCGGGGCGCTCGGGGGAAGGGAAAGGGGAGGGGGCTCTGCCCTCTGGCCCCCACCAAAGTCGAGCTAAGGATATCTCCGTATGGAAATACCGTCGGCAATTCGTAAAATCCAAAAACTTGTCAATGGAATGGTCACGAACGGATGTGGCGGCGATGTTTTCGGCGGCACCAACGAAGGGATTGCTGAACGCCATGATGTCAGCGGGCTGTGGCGGCGCGATTATTCCCCACCAGGGCGTTATTTGCCTGATCGGCGAAGACGCCGCGGTGCGTGATTCGCTCGCGGCGCTGTTGCAGGCGCATGGCTACGGCGTGATTGCCGAGGCCCGCCATGACCGCCCGTCGAGCCTGCCGATGAACGGCGTGTTCTGCGTCGTGCTCGACCCGCATCGCGACGGATGCGGCGAAGCGGAGGTGATCGCGGAAACCCGGGATGCCTTTCCGGATTTGCCGATGATCGCGATCAGCCACGGCCTGGAGCGGCCGCTGTCGCCGGCGGCGCGGGTGGAGAGCGTGCTCGACAAGCCGCTCGCCCCCGAGCGCCTGCTCGATGCGGTGCGGCGGTTCCGCCCTGGCCACCACCGGGTGGTTCGGTAATCGCGCCACTCCGTAATTCTACTGATCGGATCATTCCTGATTTCAGGATCTGGCCGGGCTTTTTATCCTGATGCCAGAACGCAACAGAGAAAGGCCGCCGCGCCATGTCCGTGTCAGCTTCCGCCCGGATCCTCCCTCCCATGCTCCGTGTCGCGCCGCAAGACGCGATGGGGTTGCCGTTCCCTCAGATCGCTCATCATCTGCTCACCGTGGCGCGTGATGCCGAAATCTTTCCCGAGGCGAGTCCCGCGACCCATGTCTATAAAGTGCTGTCCGGCACCTTGCGCACCGCGAAGCTGCTCGCCGATGGCCGGCGCCAGATCGGCGCCTTCGTGTTCGCCGGTGAGTGGGTCGGGTTCGATGGCGGGCCGCGGCATTTCTATGCCGCCGAGGCGGTGACCGAATCCCGCTTGGCAAGCTTCTCGCGCCGTGACCTCGAACGGCTGATATGCGAGGATCACGAGGTGGCCCGAACCATCCAGGAGGTGCTGTGCGGCACCCTCGCTGCGGCTCATGAGCAGATCGTCTCGCTCGGCCGCAAGACCGCGACCGAGCGCGTCGCGAGTTTTCTCGCCGATGTCGAGGGCCGTCTTCCCGAGAGCGGCAAAGGCGGCTTCATGCTGCCGATGTCACGCGGCGATATCGCCGATTATCTCGGCCTCACCGTCGAGACGGTGAGCCGCACCCTCGGCGACCTCCGCCGCCGGCGCGTCATTCAGATCGAGGACGCGCATCAGGTGCGGATCATTGATCCGACCTTGCTCGCGGCGCTCGGGGGTGACGAGATGCGCCGCTACTCCGCCTGAGCCGCTTCGATGGCGGCGGCGATCCCGCGGGAACAGCGAGCAGCCGCCGCGTTTCTCGCCGCCCTCGCCGGAGCGCCGCCGCGCGAGACGCATATCTCGGCCGTCTTCGTCGGGCGCGGCACCGCTTGGAAGATGAAGAAGGCGGTGCGTCTCCCCTATCTCGATTTCACCACCCTCGCCGCGCGGCGGCATTTTCTCGGCCGCGAACTGGCGCTCAACCGCCGTACCGCGCCGGAAATCTATCACGACATCGTGCCGATCCGGCGCGCGGCGAACGGGGCGCTCGGTTTCGGCGCGGAGGGGGAGATCGTCGAATGGGTGTTGCGCATGGCGGCGGTGCCGGCGGCGGATTTTTTCGACCGATTGGCCGCGAGTGACGCCCTGACCCCGGCGCTGGCGCGGGCGCTGGCCGACCGTATCGCCGCGTTTCACAGCATTCTGCCGCCGGTTTCCGGCTGGGACAGCCCGGGCGCGTTCGGCCGCCTGATCGCCGAGAATGAAATCGCCGCGCGTGCCGCGGGGTTGCCGGCCGACGAACTCGCCGCATGGGCGCGCGCCGCGCGGACGGCGCTTGCCGCACGCAGCGCAGCCCTCGCGGCGCGCGCCGATGCCGGGTTCGTCCGCCATGCCCATGGCGATCTCCATCTCGGCAATGTCTGTCTCTGGGAGGGGCAGCCGACGCTGTTCGATGCGCTCGAATTCGATGAGGCCCTGGCGACCATCGATCTCGGCTATGACATCGCCTTTCTGCTCATGGATCTTGACCATCGGGGGCGCCGCGATACCGCCAATCTGGTCTTCAACCGCTATGTCGGGCGCACCGGGGATGTCGGGATGGTGGCGGAATTGCCGCTTTTCCTTTCGCTTCGCGCTTTGGTGCGCGCGCATGTCGAGGTCGCACGCGCCAAGGAGGCGGATGATCGGGGGGAAGATGGCGGGGTGGCGGCCGGGCTCTCCTATCTCGCGGCTGCACGCAGCTATCTCGCGCCGCCGGGGGCCGGGCTCGTGCTCGCGATCGGTGGCTTGCCGGGCAGCGGCAAATCGACGCTGGCGCAAGCGCTCGCCTGTGGTCTCGGCCCGGCGCCAGGGGCGCTGGTGCTGAGGAGCGATGAAATCCGCAAGCGTCTCCATCACGTCACCCCCGAAACCCGGCTGCCGCCGGAAGCCTATGGCCAGGCGGCCAATGAAGCGGTCGGGGAGGCCCTCCTCGCCGCCGCGGCGACCGCTGCCGCCTCACGCCATGTCGTGATTTTGGATGCGAGTTTTCTCGACCCGGGGTTGCGCGCGGCGGCGGCGGCGCTGGCGCTCCGGCTCGGGGTGCCGTTTTTCGGCGCCTGGCTCGATGTGCCCCGCGCGGTGCTGGAGGCACGGATCGCCGCCCGGCGCGACGACGCCTCGGACGCGACGCTTACGGTGTTGCGGCGAATCCTCGCGACCACGCCGCCGGTGCCGGCAATTTCGCCCAAGTGGCACTGCATCGATGGGGCGGACACTGCCGCTGCCGCCGCGGCGATCCGCGCGCGGCTGGCGAACGCCGCGAGCGGCGCTCAGGATACTGGCATTAGGTCTTGAACACCCCTTGGGCGGCGGCGCGGTGGCGTTCCTTGCGACCGATTTCTGCCTCCGCGCGGGCGATTTCGGCCTGGAGTTCGGCGATATAGGCGCGGAGTTCGGCCAAGCCGAGCGCATCGAGGGGGAGGGGGTCGAGCCGCCGGCGCGGCCGCTTGGGCAGGTCTTCATCATCCAGCATGGCCGGTTTCCTCCGATCGCGGTAATAGCCTGTCCTTCTTTGCGGCTTTGTTAGGAGCGTCCGGCATGGCGATCAACAGCGTTCGCGCGGCGCGCGCGTGAACCGGGCGACGGCGATCGGCGGCCTCGCCATTCTTTTGTGGTCGAGCCTTGCCGCACTCGCGGTGGTGACGCGGCGGTTGCCGCCGTTCGAGACCCTGGCGCTCAGTTTCGGGATCGCCTTTGCGGCCGGCATGGCGGTGTTGGCGGCGCGCCGGCGGCTCGGGCGGTTGCGCCAGAACTGGCGGGCCTGGGGGCTCGGGTTTTCCGGAATTTTTTCCTATCATGCGCTCTATTTCATCGCCCTCGATCAGGCGCCGGCGGCGGAGGCGAGCCTGATCAACTATCTCTGGCCGCTGCTCATCGTGCTGTTTTCCGCCCTCCTGCCCGGCGAGCGGCTGCGGCCGCGGCATGTCCTGGGGGCGGCGATCGGGCTCGCCGGGACGGCGCTGATCGTGCTCGCCGGGCCACGCGCGGCCGGCGGCGGAAGCGTCCTCGGCTATGCCTGCGCCTTCGCCGCCGCCTTCGCCTGGGCCGGGTATTCGGTCGCCAACCGCGCGCTCCGCGCCGTGCCGAGCGATCTCATCGCCGGGGTCGGCGGCCTGGTCGCGCTGGCGGCGCTACTCGTCCACGGCCTCGCCGAGCCCGATATCGCGCCGAACCGGGCGGAATGGATGGCGCTCGTCGGGCTTGGTCTCGGCCCGGTCGGGCTCGCGTTCTTCTTCTGGGACCACGCGACCAAGCATGGCGATCTCGCGACGATCGGGACGCTCTCCTACGCGACGCCGCTGCTCTCGACCGGGCTTTTGGTGCTGTGCGGCGCGGCCCGCGCCGGGGCCGGCCTCGGGCTGGCGGCGGCGCTGATCGTCGGCGGCGCGGTGGTTTCGGTCGGCGTGCCGCGGCTCATTCCCCGCGCCGCGTCCAATCCTTCTCGTTGATGCGCGGCATCTCGAAGCGGTCGCTGGTGCGGGCATACCAGCCGCGGCCATGCATGCGCCCGATGAGGTCGAGCTTGGGAGTGTCGATGTAGCATTTCTGCGCATCGAGGACGGCGTCGTCGCGGATATGCATGGCGAGCACCCGGCCGAGGACGAGCGCCCGTTCATTGCCGAGCTCGATGGTCGCGAGACGCTCGCATTCCATGGCCACGGGACTTTCCTTGATGCGCGGCGGCTTGACCTTGACCGAGGGCAGCGTGGTCAGCCCGGCCTCGGTCAGTTCGTCGACGTCGTGGCCGAACTCGATCGCGGTGATGTTCATCTGCTCGGCATTCTCGGCGGCGACGAGGTTGACGACGAACTCGCCGGTGACCCGGATATTGTTGCCGGTGTCTTTGACATCGCCCGGCCGGCGGCCGCCGATGCCGATGCAGACCACCGGCGGATCCTGTGAGAAGGCATTGAAGAAGGAGAACGGGGCGGCATTGCGCCGACCCTCCGCATCCAGGCTCACCACCCAGGCGATCGGGCGCGGCACCACGGTGGAAACCAGGAGTTTGTAGCGGTTGGTGGCGTCGATGGTCGCGAAATCGAACAACATGGGGCGCGGTCCTTTGCGGGGGGCGAATGGTCAGGCGGGGTCGTGCCAGAGGGCGATGCCGCCGGTGATGCCGGCCTCGTTGGCGACGATGGTGACGTTGGCGGGCAGTTCGCCCTTGATATGGACCGCGTTGCCGCCGCCGATATAGAGCCGGTCGAACAGCACCACGCGGGCGAGAATCGCGATCGCCGTGCGCACCCGCTTGTTCCAGCGTTTGACGCCGAGGGTCTCGAACGCCTCCTTGCCGAGGAACATGTCGTAGGTGAGTTTTTTATGCACCGGATGCTGCGAGAGTTCGATATGCGGGGAGACCCGGCCGTTGAAAAAGATGCCGATCCCAGCGCCGGTGCCGAGCGTCAGGATCATCTCCATCCCGGCGCCGCTGATCACCCCGAGCCCCTGCACCTCGGCGTCGTTCAGCACCCGCGCCGGGCGGCCAAAGCGCTCAGCGAGCTGGCTTTCGAGCGGAAACCCGGCCCAGGCCGCGGTGCCGAGATTGGGCGCCGTCAGCACGATGCCGCCGCGCACCGCGCCCGGAAACCCGGCCGAGATACGGTGAAAAGCGGGGAGTTTTTGGACCATTTCGGCAAGGGCGGCGAGCAGGACCGGGGGGGGGCAGGGTTGCGGTGTCGGGACATGGATGCGCGGCGCCGCCATCTCGCCGCGATGGTCGAGGACCGACGCCTTGAGCCCGGTGCCGCCGATATCGATGGCGAGGGTGAACGGCCCGTCCGCCGGCTTCGGCGCGGCTGTGGCGTGCGCTGCCGCGCTCATGAATGATTCCAGACATAGTTCAGACGATAGCGCGTCTGGCAGGCGCCGGAGGAGACCAGCAGGGTGAGCCGGTTCTGCGCCACCCGCCCCTCGATCCTGGTGCCCTCGACGGTCTGATGGAGGGCCCCGTCGGCGGCGACGGGGACGCTGAAGATCACCCCCGGGCGGTAGGGGAGGGTGAGCGTCGCATCGCCGATTTCGGCGACGCCATAGCCGCTTTGCGGACAATCGGCGGCGTTGGCGCCGATCGCCCGGATTTTCCCCTCATAGCTGCCGTCAAAAAGGCTCACCGCGGTCGGCTGGTGCGGCGCCGGCGGCAGGTTGGGGCCGCCGAAGGGCATCGAGCAGGCGCCAAGCCCGAGCACCGCGGCGAGGGCAGCAAAGCAGCGCCACCGCGGCGCCATCAGAATATGAGCCTTGAACATCGACGGCCTCCGCCAGGAACGAACCAGGCCGCGACCATAGACGGAGGCGGGACCGCCCGCCAACCCGCCGCCTTCATCCGCCATCACGTCCAATGCCCGGGAACCCAGATCCAGGCGCCCTGTTCGCGTTTCCAGTAGCCCTCCATCCACATATTGCTGTGGCCGTCACGCGGCACCCATTCCCCGGCGATCCAGTCATAGCCATGGCCGTTCCAGTCCCAATGGCCGGGCTGCCAGAGCAGGGCCTGTTCCGAGACCGGCGGCTTTGGCATCGCCTCCTGGCGCGGTGGCGGCACCGGCGGGAAGGGCGGGGTCGCGAGCGGCGGCGGCGTCGCGCAGCCGGCGAGCCCGGTGAGCAGCAGGCCGGCGATGGCGCTGGCGCGCCAGGCTCTCCGCGGCAGTCTCTCTCTCCGCGGCGGTCTCTTCGGCATGGCGGTCCTCCTTCTCCGGCAGCGGATTTCGCCTCTCGACGAGCGCGCGATTTGGATATAAAAACCTGCGTTATCTTACGGGAGCGAAGTTTATCCCGCGAGACTTCCGCAACCGCTCACCCACTCCCTGAAGGAGCTGTCACATGGCGAAAATCCTGGTTCTCTATTACTCGACCTATGGCCATATCGAAAAGATGGCCGGCGCGGTCGCCGAGGGCGCGCGCTCGGTTGCCGGCAGCGCCGTCACCATCAAACGGGTGCCGGAACTGATGCCGCGTGAGGTCGCCGAGAAGGCGCATGTCAAGCTCGACCAGGCGGCGCCGGTCGCGACGCCCGACGAACTCGCCGAATACGACGTGGTGATTTTCGGCACCCCGACGCGCTTCGGCAACATGGCGGCGCAGATGCGCAATTTCCTCGACCAGACCGGCGGCCTCTGGGCGCAGGGCAAGCTGATCGGCAAGATCGGCAGCGTCTTCGCCTCCACCGCCTCCCAGCATGGCGGCCAGGAGACCACCATCACCTCTTTCCACACCACGCTTTTACACCACGGCATGATCATCGTCGGCGTGCCCTATGCCGAGCCGGGGCTCACCATCCTGAGCGAGATGAGCGGCGGCACGCCCTATGGCGCGACCACCATCGCCGCCGGGGACGGCTCACGCCAGCCTTCCGAGAACGAGCTGAAGATCGCCCGCTTCCAGGGTGCCCATGTCGCTTCGATCGCGGCCAAGCTGTTCGGCTGAACCTGCCTCCGCCCCCCGGCCGCGTGGCCGGGGGATGCGACGGGGCGAGCGCTGGCGCGCCAGCCGGCGCCGCTTTAGTCTCGGCGATCATGACATCGTCCCCAGCATCGCCCGCGCCGCCGCCGCGAATCATCGAGGTTCTGCCGCCGAGCGAGATTTTTTCGCCCCAAGCCGCCGGTGCCATCGCGCTGATGGTGGCGCGGCTGTTTGCACGGAGCGACGGTTTCGCCCCCTTGGTGCTCGGCCCGGCGCCGGCCGCGCCGCCGTTTCCCGGGGTCGCGTTTCAGCCGGTGCGCCCGGCCTTTCGCCCGCTGCGGCGCGCGACGCGCTATGCGATCGGGGTGCAGCGAGCGGCGCGGCGGCTCGCGCCGGTGCTGATCGGGGTCCATAACCGCCCCGATATCGCCCGTTTTCTTGCCGGTCACGGCGTCGCGCCGGTGGTTCTCTGCCTGCAGAACGATCCCCAGGACATGCGCGCGAGCCGCACGGCGGCGGCGCGCGAGGGGCTGCTCGCGGCGCTCGGCGGGGTGATCGTCGCCTCCGACTTCCTGCGCCGGCGGTTTCTGGACGGGCTGGCGCCGGACGCGGCGGCGCGGGTGTTCGTGGTGCCGAACTGCCTCGATCTCGCGGCGCTTCCGCCGCCACTGCCGGACGCGTCACGCGCGCCGGAAATCCTCTATGTCGGCCGGGTGGTCGCCGATAAGGGGGTGGATGGGTTCGTCGCCGCCTGCGCCAGCGCTTTGCCGCGGCTTCCGGGCTGGCGGGCGAGCCTGATCGGCGCCGACCGCTTCGGGGCCGCAAGCCCGGAGACGCCGTTTCTCCGCGCCATTCGTGACCGGGCGGCCGCTTCCGGGATCGAGATGCAGGGCTATCGCACGCATGACCAGGTGCTGGCGGCGATGGCGCGGGCGGCGATCGTCGTGGTGCCGAGCCGCTGGGCCGAGCCGTTCGGCCTGACCGCGATCGAGGCGATGGCGAGCGGGGCGGCGCTGCTGACGACGCGGCGTGGCGCGCTGCCCGATCTCGCCGGCGCGGCGGCGGTCTATATCGACCCCGACGATCCGGCGGGCATGGCCGAGGCGATCGTCGCGCTTGCCGGCGATCCCGAACGCCGCGCGGCACTCGGGCGCGCGGGTCTCGCGCGGGTGCGGGATTTCGATTGCGGCGCGACGCTCGCGCGGCTCGACCGCCTGCGCCACGAGATCATCGGCGCGGGGAGACGCCGTTAGCCGGTGGCGAACAGCGCCTCGCCGATGAATTCCCCGGCCTTGACGCCGCGCGGGCAGGCGAAAAGGGCGCTCCCGGTATGGGTCGTGAACTGGTTGAGCGCGTCGAGCTTCGCCATGGTCTCGAAAATCCGGATGAAGCCGGTGCGCGGGTCGCGCTGATAGGCGAGGAAGAACAGGCCGGCATCGTATTCCAGACCCTGGCGCCAGGGCGGCCAGCGCTCGGCGGTGATGCTGACCCCGTCATCATAGGCATAGCCGCGGCGGAGGATGCGCGCGCCATCGGTGCTCGCGGCGGCGCCGAGGCGGACATGAGCGTTCTCGGCGATCACCGGGTTGCCATCGGCGTCGGTGCCAGAGAGGGGCAGCGGATCGAATTCATGGTTCGCCCCGAGTGGCGCGCCGGAATATTTGCGCCGGCCCATGGTCTGCTCCTGGAAATCGACCTCGGTGCGGTCCCAATGTTCGAGCGCGATGCGGATGCGCCGGGCGACGAGGTAGCTGCCGCCTTGCAGCCAGGACGGCGCCTCGGCCCCGGCCCAGACCGTTGCCGCCGCGTCATCGCCGGCGGGGTTGTTGGTGCCGTCCTTGAACCCCATCAGGTTGCGTGGCGTCTCCCCGGCCGGGGTGCGGGGCAGGAAACCGGCCTGTACCCAGCGGAGCTGCGCCGTGCCATAGGCGAGCCGGGCGAGTTGGCGGACGGCATGAAAGGCCACTTGCGGGTCGTCGGCGCAGGCTTGCACTGCGAGATCGCCACCCGAGCGCTCGGGGACGAGCTGATCGCCGTTGAAGCGCGGCAGATCGACCAGGGCGGCCGGCCGAAATGCGGCGAGGCCGAAGCGGTCGGCGCCGTTCCGTTCGAACATCCCCGGCCCGAAGCCGAAGGTGAGCGTGAGCCGCGCCGCACCGAGGCCGAGCACCTCACCCGAATCGGCCCCTGGCTGGCTCAAATCGGCCCCCAAGGGCGCCGCTGTCTTGCCCGTGGTGAGGCGCTCGGCGGCTTCCGTCCAGCCTCGGAGAAGAGCGATCAGCGCGTCGCGATGCGGGGTCGTGACGTCGAAAGCGGCGAAATAGACGTGGCTCTGCTGCGGGGTCAGGATTCCGGCCTGGTGGGCGCCGTGGAACGGTATCTGCTCAGGCGCGGGTGCGATGTCCGCACGGGTGCTGCGGCTCACGATGGCCCCGGCGAGCCCGGCGGTCGCGGCGAGCAGGCCGCGGCGGGAGGCGAAGGGGCAGGCGCGTCCAACCGTGGTCATCGCGCCAGGACCAGCGTGTTCATGTCATCCTCGACATAATAGAGCCCATCGCCTTCCGGGGTCAGAGCGAGACCGAAGAGATCGCCGTTGCCGGGCGGGGTCTGGGCCTTGTCGGCGTCGATCCATTGCGCGCCGAGCTGGCGGCCGCTCTTGGGGTCGATCTCGACCACCTGGCCGTTGAGCCCGTTGGTGACCAGGAGATGGCCGCCCGGCGTCATCGCCAGCGCCAGCGGGCGCTTGAGCAGGCCGTCCTTGGTGACCTCGCGGCCGGTGCCGGCGCTGTCCGCGCGGGTCGCGGCGTCGACAATGGCGGTGATGCGGTTGCCGATCGCATCCGAGACATAGAGCGTGCCGTCGGCGCCGAGGGCGAGGCCGGTCGGGCCGATGACGAAGACGCCCTTGTCGGCCTGTTCGCCGAATCCCTCGCCGATCACCGTCTCGTGGCTCACCGCCGGCGGCTTGCCGGGCGCGATGGCGAGGTCGAGGCGGAGCACGCTGGCCTTGCGGATCACCGGCGTATCATCGCCCGGGGCGCCGACGCCGAAGCCGGTATTGCTCAAAAACAACGTCGCGGTGGCGCCGCGATCGATCACCGCCATGTTGCCCCAGGGACCGTTGATGCGCGGGCTGGTGATGACGGTCTCGACCGCGCCCGCGGGGCTGAGCACAATCAGGCAGCCCTGGCCCTTGGTCGCGGTGGTGCCGTCATGGCTCGGGAGACTGCCGACGATGACGTGGCCCGAGTGCAGCATGGTCATCGCGGTGGTCAACCCGACGCCGCCCGGGCAGCCGGCGAGGTCGCGCGGCAGTGTTGCGAACAGAAACAGGCTTTTCGCGGCGGGGCGATAGGCGACGATGGTGGTGCCGAGGCCTTGGAGATTGTTCTTGTCGTTGAAATTATCGACCAGAACGTCGTTTTTTTGGATTTTTCCAGCCGAGACCGGTGCGATGGCGATGGCGTAGGGGTTTTGGTCGCCGTTATCGGGGACGGTGGAGGCGAGAGTGGTATGGTGATGGAGGCGGGTAAGAAACGCCTCCGGCTCCGCCGCCGGCAGCCTGGTGGCGGCGACGAGGGCGGCAGCGACGAGGGCGGGCAGGATCAAACGGCCGTGGGGGGCGGCTTTGGGCATGGGGGATCTCCTCGGCGGGCGTCATAGGCTGGCTGATAATAAGAATAATTCGCATTAGCAGTGGAGCGAGACCGTGTCAACGCCATGCAGCGCGCGGCGGACCTGCCGGATTTTGGAACGAAATGTGTCAATTTATTTAAAATTTAGAAAAATTCTGGTTTGGTTACGGGTTTCACACAAAAAATTCTTGATTTCCGTCCGCCCGCCTGATAGGGGTTGAGCGTGGAGAAGGGGACAAGGCGATGACCACGGTATCAGTTCCGGCTGGCAACGGCACGTTTCAGAATCTGAATTTCAACACGACCGATAACACGACGTTCCAGAACACGCTGCTGAGCAGCTTCGCCACAACCTTCGCCAGCACCAATCTCTACACCAGCCTCGATCCGTCGACGCCGTCCACCAACCCGACGGTGCCGAGTATCTTCGTCATCAATCCCCTCGACAACGCGACCATCACCGGCGCGACCATCACCCTGGCCCCCGGCTTCAACGGCGTTTCCAATCTCGCGACCGGCAACAGCACCATCGCGGGTAATACCGGGACCAATCAGAGCATCGTCTCTGGCTCCGGCAATATGACGTTCTATGCCGGCAAGGGGGAATCCGGCTCGCTCGCGGCGGCCGGCGGCAATAACACTTTCTTCGGCCCCTCGTCCGGCGGCGGCAACTGGACTCTGCTCTTCGACGGCTCCGGTAACAATACGATCATCGCCGGCTCCGGCAATGACATGATTCAGGATGGAAGCGGCCAGAGCAACATCATGTATCTTGGCACCGGGGCCGATACCCTCGCTGCCTATGGCGCCGATACCATCAATGCCGGCGGCGGCCAGGATACCGTGTTCCTCAACGGGTCGAGCGGCAATAACGCCCTCGTTAATGGTGGCTCTGGCACTTTGGAGGTGGTCGACAATAGTGGCGCCGGAACCGTGATGGGCGGCGCCGGGCCGGAGACCATTTTCGCCAATGCCGGTGGCGGCACCTATATGGGCAGCGCCACAGAATCGGGCGCAATGGTCTTCGTCAACAACGTCACCGTGAGCGGCGGCGGTGCCAGCACCTTCACCGCCGGACTTGGTAACAGCACCGCGTTCGCCATGAATGGCGATGGCATGTACAATTCCGGCCAGGGCGCCTTCACCATGCTGTCGGAAAACGGCAATGACACGGTGAATGTCGGATCCGGGATGAACACCGTCATCGCCTTCGGCGGTACCAATGGCGATGTCATGCTCACTGGTGGTGGAATCGGCAATATCCTCGTTGCCACCGCCGGCAATACCACGCTGAACGCAAGCGGCAGCAGCGGCGCCGATGTCCTGTTCAACAGCGCCGGCGCCGGCAATGCGGCGACGCTGATGGGCGGCTCCTATTGGAATTACCTTATCGGCGGCGCTGGCAACGCGACCATGGCCGGCGGCGCCGGCACCAATTTCTTCCAATTCATCAATGGCGCGAGCGGTGGCAACGATCTGATCACCGGCTGGAATGCCAATGA
The DNA here is from genome assembly GCA_021798915.1 of Pseudomonadota bacterium. Lineage (GTDB taxonomy): Bacteria > Pseudomonadota > Alphaproteobacteria > Acetobacterales > Acetobacteraceae > Acidibrevibacterium. The sequence goes on along the minus strand of JAJZBM010000004.1, from coordinate 152,311 downwards.
TCAGATCGATCTTTACAATTATGGATACAGCACGGCTTCCGGCGGTTCGCAGCCGACCGAAACCGCGTCCGGCAGTTCGACCGTGATCACTCTTTCTGATGGCACCAAGATCACAGTGTCCGGCGTCAGCAGTTCCACCTTGTCCGGTCATATCCACTACGGCTGATTTCCATTATCCACTGTCTTGCGGACCCGCCGCGTGACAACGCGGCGGGTTTGCCGTTTCCGGGGCAAACGGACGCAAGCGCCGGCGCGGCATCACCCGCTCCGCCCGCCGCGGATAACGATGAAGACGTCAAAAGCCAGAGAGACATACCTTGATGGGCTGAGAGGGCTGGCGGCGATGCAGGTCGTCTTTCAGCACTATGCCTTGGCTTTTCTACCCGTCTCGTCGGGACATTTCGGAATTCTGGCGGACGGCAATTTCGCGGTATTCGTCTTTTTCGTGATGTCGGGGTTCGTGCTGACACCGAGCTTCGAGCGCCGCCCGCATGCGCTGGTGTCGGGTCTCGGCCGCCGTGTCATCCGCCTCGGTCTTCCCGCCGCGGCCGCCTGCGTTTTCGCCGCTTTGCTCCAGGCCGCATGGCCCCATGCTGCGCCGGTCGCGGCGGCGCTGTCTGGATCGTCCTGGCTCGCCGGGCTGCGACCGGTGGCCTTGGGGCAGGCGTTTGCCGACCTGTCGGGCCTGTCCCTGATCACCGGATACGCGGAAACGACGTTGTTCGGACCGCTGGTCGGGATTCTGCCTCCTTGGACGGCATCGGTCGATGCGCCCGTCTGGAGCCTGCATCTGGAACTCTGGGGCTCTTTCCTGGTTCTTCTGCTGGTCTGGCTTCGCGCCTGTAATCCTTGGCTGCATGCCGTTGCGCTGGCGTTCTGCGCCGGGATGATCGGGGTGAACGCGCTCGATCTCTTTGCCCTCGGCAGCGTGCTCTCGCTGGCTGCCCGCAGCCAATGGTTTTCCACCCTGATGGCTCGCCGCTGGCGGCCGGCGTTGGGCATTGCCGTTTTTCTTCTCGGTATTCTGACGGAATATGATTGGTTCATGCCGGCGGCGCGCTGGCTCCAGCGCGCTGATGTGGCCCGCGCACTGGTTCGCCCCTTCGCCTGGTTTTCCCTCAGCCAGGAAGGCGCCGCGGTTGCGATTTTTGTCGCGGTTCTGCTTCTCCCGGAGGCGCATTTCCTTCTCCGAAGCCGGCTCGCGCAGTGGCTCGGGAAATTGTCTTTCGCGATTTATCTATTGCATTTTCCCATCCTGACGACACTCGGCAGCGCCGTCTTCGTCGTGGCCGTGGGGCGGATCGGTGTCGGGGCGGCGGCGGGTTTCGCGCTCATCGTTGGCCTTGCAGCGACATTACCCCTCGCCGTCCTGTTCGAGCGCGCCGTTGATCAGAACGCCATCGCGCTCTCACGGCGCTGGAGCACGCGCCCCGTCCGGGTAGCGCCGCAGGCGCTGCCCGACGGCTAAAAGTCTTTTTGCTTCTTTTTCTTCAGAAAAAGAAGCCTTCCCACGAATCTCGCCTTCACCCCTGTTCCACCCCGTCCTCCAGCGCTTCGGCGGCGGCGAGCCAGGCTTCCTCGGCGGCGGCGATGGCGTCGGCGATGGCGGCGAGGCGCTTATTGGCGCGGACGATCTCCGCCGCTGGCGTTGCGTCATAAAGCGCCGGATCGGCGAGCCGTGCCTCGATTGCTTCGCGTTCGGCGGCGAGCGCCGCGAGCCGCGCCTCTGCCGCGCTCACCGCCCGCCGGAGCGGGGCCGTGGCCGCCCTTTCATCCGCCCGCGCGCGGCGCGCGACACGGGCGCCACTCTCGCGCCGCTCATCGGCCGCGGTCGCCGGTGCGGAGGCCGCGAGGCCGGCGCGATAGGCGGCGAGGTCGCCGGCGAATACCTGCACCCGGCCATCGGCGACCAGCCATAGCCGGTCGGCGATGAGATCGATGAGATGCGCGTCATGGCTGATCAGCACCACCGCGCCGGGAAATTCGGCGAGTGCGGCGACCAGGGCCTGGCGGGCGTCGAGGTCGAGATGGTTGGTCGGCTCATCCAGTACCAGGAGATGCGGCGCCTCGCGCGTTGCCAGCGCCAGCGCAAGGCGCGCCCGCTCGCCGCCGGAAAGCTCGCCGACCCGCCGTTCCACCCGCTCCGCATCGAGGCCGAATCGTGCCAGATGGGCGCGGAGAGCGGTTGCGTTGGCGCGTGGCAAGGCCCGGGCGAGGTGATCGAGCGGGCTGTCCCCGACCCGCAGATCCTCGATCTGGTGCTGCGCGAAATAGCCGACAGAGAGCCCGCGCGCCCGTTCCACCTCCCCCGCGAGCGGCGCGAGCCGCCCGGCCAGCAGCTTCGCCAGCGTCGATTTGCCGTTGCCGTTGGCGCCCAGAAGCGCGATCCGGTCCTCGCTGTCGAGGCGAAGCGAGATGCCGCGCAGCACCGCCCGTCCGTCATAGCCGACGCTGACCGCATCGAGCCGCAGCATCGGCGGCGCGATCGGGCGGGGGGCGGGAAAATCGAACCGCGCCGGCGCCGCTTCCACCACCGCGATGGTCTGCGGCAGCCGCTCCAGTGCCTTGAGCCGGGACTGTGCCTGGCGTGCCTTGGTTGCCTTGGCACGGAAGCGGGCGACGAACGCTTCGATCCGCGCCCGCTCGCCGGCGACGCGCTCGGCGGCGCGGCGCTCCTGGGCGCGGCGCTCGGCGGTGATGCGGGCGAAGGCCTCGAACCCGCCGGGGGTGAGGGAGAGCTTGCCGCCATCGAGATGGGCGATGGCGTGGACGGCGCGATCGAGGAGGCCGCGATCATGCGAGACGACGAGTGCGGCGCCAGGAAAGCGGGTGAGCCAGGATTCGAGCCACAGCGCCGCTTCGAGGTCGAGATGATTGGTCGGCTCGTCGAGCAGCAGAAGATCGGGTGCCGCGAACAGCGCCGCGGCGAGCGCCACCCGCATCCGCCAGCCACCCGAGAAATCGGCGATCGGGCGGGCTTGCGCCGCGTCATCGAAGCCGAGCCCGGCGAGAATCCGCGCTGCCCTGGCCGGCGCTGCCTCCGCCCCGATGGCGCGGAGGCGCTCATGGATTTCGGCGAGACGCGTCGGCGCTGCCACGTCCCTCTCGGCGAGCAGCGCCAGCCGTTCGCCATCGGCGGCGAGCACGGTATCGAGGACGCTGCCCTCGCCATCCGGCGCTTCCTGCCGCACCCAGGCGAGGCGGGCGCGGCTGGCGAGGCGGATTTCCCCGCCATCGGCGGCGAGTTCGCCGGCGATAAGGCGGAGCAGGGTCGATTTCCCGGCGCCGTTCGCGCCGATCAGCCCGACCCGCTGGCCAGCGGCGATGGCGAGGTCGGCGCGATCCAGCAGTGTCCGCCCTTGGATCGCGTAGCTGATAGCGGTGATTTCGAGCACACTCATGCGCCCTGGATCGCCCGGCTGACGCCGATGAGCAAGAGCCGGTATGCGCCGGGCTTGCGGTATCGAGGCTGAGCGGATAAAGCCCGCCCCATCTCCCGCCGTCACAACGAAGGATCAAGCCATGCCCGTCGAGCGCACGCTCTCGATCATCAAGCCGGACGCGACCCGACGCAACCTCACCGGGCGGATCAACGCCGTGTTCGAGGCGAACGGACTGCGCATCGTCGCCCAAAAGCGACTCCGCCTCAGCCGCGAACAGGCCGAGGCGTTCTATGCCGTCCACCGCGAGCGCCCGTTCTTCGCTGGCCTCGTCGCCTTCATGACCTCCGGGCCGGTGGTCGTGCAGGTGCTGGAGGGGGAAAATGCGGTCGCCCGCAACCGCGAGATCATGGGCGCGACCGACCCGAAAAAAGCCGCCCCCGGCACCATCCGCGCCGAATTCGCGGAAGATATCGAGGCCAATTCGGTGCACGGCTCCGATAGCGCGGAGAATGCTGCGAACGAGATCGCGTTTTTCTTCGCCGGAAGTGAAATTACCGGGTAAAAAGGGGAGGGAAGTGGTTCTTTTTTGAAAAAAAGAACCAAAAAACTTTTTCTCTGAAGAGAGGGGCGGGCCGTGGCCGAGTATGCAACCCTGGGCGGCGGGTGTTTCTGGTGTCTTGATGCGGTGTTTCGCCGGGTGCGCGGCGTTGCCAGCGTCGTCTCCGGCTATGCCGGCGGAACCGTCGCCCAGCCGAGCTATGAGCAGGTCTGCACCGGCCGCACCGGCCATGCCGAGGTGGTGCGGATCGCTTTCGATCCCGCCGAGATCGGCTATGAGGATATGTTACGGCTGTTTTTCGCGATCCACGACCCGACGACGCCGAACCGCCAGGGGCACGATGTCGGCACCCAATACCGCTCGATCATTCTGACCGATGGGCCGGAGCAGGACGCTGCGGCGCGGCGGGTGATGGCGGAGATTGCCGCGTCCGGCATCTGGGATGCGCCGCTGGTCACCGAAATCGCGCCGCTCGCGGTGTTCTATCCCGCCGAGGCGTATCATCAGGATTATTTCGCGAAAAACCCCAGCGCCGGTTATTGCGCGGCGGTGGTCGCGCCCAAGGTCGCAAAATTCCGCAAGCAATTCGCCGATCGGCTGGCGTGACGGGAAGGGCGGTTCAGTCGCCGCCCATCTCCTGATGCCGCGCCTCGCCGCCGAAGCCGATCAGGAGGGCGATCAGGACCGCGACGATCGCGGCAACGCCAGCCAGGGCGTAGCTGTAAGTGTGGCCCATGTGATCGGCGATCGTCGATTGGATGGTGGCGTTGGCGGAGGCGAGGAGATTGCCGAGCTGATAGACGACGCCGGGGAAAGTGCCGCGGATTTCCGGCGGCGAAATCTCATTGAGATGGGCGGGGATGACGCCCCAGGCGCCCTGGACGCAGACCTGCATCAGAAAAGCGCCGATGGCGAGCGCAACCGGGGTCGAGCCGAACGCCCAGAGCGGTAACACCGGCAGCGACAGCAGGGCGGCGATGACGATGGCGGCGCGACGGCCGATCCGCTGCGAGAGCGTGCCGAACAGCAAGCCGCCGGCCATGGCGCCGAGGTTATAGATGATGGCGATGGTCGAGATGGTCGCGACGGAGAGCTTGTGCTGGCCGCCGAGGAAGGCGCTGGGATAGAGATCCTGTGTCCCGTGGCTGAAAAAATTGAACGCCGTCATGGTGATGATGGCATAGACCGCGAGCGGCAGATGGCGGCCGATCGCGGTTGCGAAGCCGACCCGCGGCCGGGTCTGCCGCGCCGCCCAGTCCGGGCTCTCGGGGACGTTGCGGCGGATATAGAACACCAATAGCGCCGGCACCGCGCCGACCATGAACATCCCCCGCCAGCCGAGCACCGGCATCGCGAGATAGAGCACCGAGGCGAGCAGATAGCCGGAAGGATAGCCGGCTTGCAGAATGCCGGAGACGGTGCCGCGCCAGCGGGTCGGCACGCTTTCCATGGTCAGTGAGGCACCGACCCCCCATTCGCCGCCCATGGCGATGCCGTAAAGCGCGCGGAGCAGGATGAACACCGTGAGGTCGGGGGCGAAGCCGGAGGCGAATTCGAGCACCGAATAGGCGAGCACATTGGCCATCAGGGTCGGCCGGCGGCCGAAACGATCGGCGATGCGCCCGAAGATGAACGCGCCGACCGGACGCATCGCGAGTGTCAGCGTGATCGCCCAGGTGACGGCGGTGATCGAGGTGGTGAAGGTGCGGGCGATATCGCGCAGCACGAAGACCATGATGAAAAAATCGAAGGCATCGAGGGTCCAGCCGAGATAGCACGCCGCGACGACATGACGCTGTTGCCGAAGTTTCTCGTTCATGATGCCATCTCCACTTCCCGGGGGCGCTGATAGCCATCTCCCCGAGCCCGCGCAAGCCGTGGCCGAGACCCATATCCGCGAAAGCGTGCGCCCGGCGGTGGCTGACTCTCGGGGTCGATCTGCTAGTCTTGCCCCGTGACAGACATGTTGGAGCTCGCCCATGACCGCCTATCCCGCCGATACCATCCTTGATCTTCTCGCGCGTGGCGCCGAGGGCGCGCCGGCGATCGCGGCGCCGGGGCGCGGGGCGCTCTCCTATGGCGGTCTTCGGGCGTTGGCGCGCGCCACCATTGCCGCGCTCAACCGGATGGGGATCGGCCGTAATGACCGGGTCGCGATCGTTTTGCCGAACGGGCCGGAGATGGCGGCGGCTTTCGTCGCCATCGCCGCCGGTGCGACGACCGCGCCGCTCAACCCCGCCTATCGCGCCGAAGAATTCGATTTTTATCTAAGCGATCTCAACGCGAAAGCTCTGGTGATCGGACAAGGGATGGAAAGCCCGGCGCGGGCGGTCGCCAAAGCGCGCGCGATCCCGGTGATCGAACTGGTGGCCGGGAAAGACGGGCCGGCCGGCGGCTTCACCCTCGCCCCGGAAACCCCGCTCGCCGGCACACCGGCGGCGCCCGGCCCGGCCACGGGCGGCGATATCGCGCTGGTTCTGCACACCTCGGGCACCACCTCGCGGCCGAAAATCGTCCCGCTCAGCCAGATCAACGTCACCGCCTCGGCCTATCACATCGGCGAGACCCTGCATCTCGTGCCCGACGATGTCTGCCTCAACATCATGCCGCTTTTCCACATCCACGGCCTGATCGCGGCGACGCTTTCCTCGCTCGGCGCCGGAGCCAGCGTCTGTTGCACGCCGGGCTTCAATGCATTCCGCGTCTTCGCCTGGCTCGATGAGGCGCGGCCGAGCTGGTACACCGCCGTTCCCACCATGCATCAGGCGATTCTGGGTCTCGCCGAGCGCAACCGGGCGGTGATCGAAGCCGGGCGGCTGCGCCTGATCCGCTCCTCCTCCTCGCCGCTGCCGCCGCAGGTGATGGCGGCGTTGGAGGAGAGTTTCGGCGTGCCGGTGATCGAGGCCTATGGCATGACCGAGGCCGCGCATCAGATGGCTTCCAACCCGCTGCCGCCGGCGCAGCACTTCGCCGGCTCGGTCGGCATCGCCGCCGGGCCGGAGATCGCGATCATGGATGGGGCCGGGCATCTCCTGCCGCGCGGCGAGATCGGGGAAGTGGTCATTCGCGGCCGCAACGTCACCGCCGGCTATGAAAACAACCCGAAAGCCAATGCGGAGGCGTTCAGCGGCGGCTGGTTTCGCACCGGCGACCAGGGGGTGATGGACGCGGCCGGCTATCTCCGCCTCACCGGCCGGCTGAAGGAGCTGATCAACCGCGGCGGCGAGAAGGTGAGCCCGATCGAGGTCGATACGGTGATCATGGACCATCAGGCGGTTGCGCAATGCCTCACTTTCGCGCTGCCGCACCCGAAGCTCGGCGAGGAAGTGGCGGCGGCGATCGTGCTGCGTGACGGCGCGGCGGCGAGCGAGGCGGAGATCCGCGAATTCGCCGCGAAACGGCTGGCCCCCTTCAAGGTGCCGCGGAAGATCGTCTTTCTCGCCGAGATCCCGAAAGGGGCGACGGGCAAGCTGCAACGCATCGGGCTCGCCGAAAAACTCGGCCTCGTTGCATGAAAATCGCGATTTTCGGCGCCGGCGCGATCGGCGGCTTTCTCGGTGCCCGCCTCGCGCAGGCCGGGGGCGAGGTCACTTTCATCGCCCGTGGCCCGCATCTCGCGGCAATGCAGTCGGACGGCGTGCGCCTGATCAGCGGCGGCCGGACCGAGACGGTGCGCGTGCGGGCGCTGGCCGAGGCTTCCGCGGCCGGCAAGCAGGACGCGGTGATCGTGACGTTGAAAGCCCATGCCCTGCCGGCGGCGGCGCCCGAGATCGCGCGCCTCTTCGGGCCGGAGACCATGCTGGTGACCGGCATCAACGGCGTCCCTTACTGGTATTTTTACGGCCTCGATGGCCCGTGGCGCGACCGGCGGGTGCGCAGCGTCGATCCGGCGGGGGATTTATGGGATCTCCTGCCGCCCGCGCGGGTCATCGGCTGCGTCGTCTATCCCGCCGCCGAGGTGATCGCCCCTGGCGTGATCGAGCATAGCTATGGCGACCGTTTCAGCCTCGGCGAGCCCGATGGCCGAAGCAGCGCGCGGATCGAGGCGCTGTCGCGCTGTTTGATCGGCGCTGGGTTGAAGGCGCCGGTCAGGCCGCGGATCCGCGATGAGATCTGGGTCAAGCTGTGGGGTAATCTCGCCTTCAATCCGCTCTCGGCGCTCACCACCGCGACCCTCGACCGTCTCGCCGGGGTGGCGGATTTGCGCGTCATCGCGCGGGCGATGATGGTCGAGGCGCAGAGTGTCGCCGAGGCGCTCGGCGTGCGGTTTGCGATCGACGTCGACAAGCGTATCGAAGGCGCCGCCGCGGTTGGCGCGCACAAGACCTCGATGTTGCAGGATCTCGAACGCGGCCGGAAAATGGAAATCGATGCGCTGCTCGGCGCGGTGGTCGAACTCGGCGCGCTCACCGGCCAGACGATGCCGACCTGTGCCACGATTCTCACCCTGGTCCGCGAACGCGCCCGCCGCGCCGGGTGTTATGACGATACACCGGCGGCAGAGCCGTAATCGCGATCGCCGCTGGCGTCTTGGGGATCAATCGAGGGGATCAATCGAGCAGGGCGCGCAAATCCTCGAGCGAGCGAAGGGTTTCGACCAGCACGAGGCGCAGGCGCTCGGCCTCGGAGGGCGCGTCCCCGCTTCGCGCAACGGGGCGGGGGGCGGCGCGCGACGATGGTGGGGCGAGGCCGGGGATGGGGAGTTCGGTCTGCGCGACCGGGGCTGGCGCGGGTGGCGATTCGGGCTCGGCATCCTCGGGCGAGGGCGGCGGGATGTCATCGGCGAGTTTTCCCCCGCCTTCGCGCAGCAGACGCTGCACCCCCTTGATGGTGTAGCCCTGGACGTAGAGCAGGCCGGAAATCCGGCGCAGAAGCGCGATATCCTCCGGCCGGTAATAGCGCCGCCCGCCGCCGCGCTTCAGCGGTTTGACCTGCGGGAATTTGGTCTCCCAGAAGCGCAGGACGTGTTGCGGGATGTGAAGATCGTCGGCGACCTCGCTGATGGTGCGAAAGGCGTTCGGCGCCTTGCGTGGTTTGGTGCGCCCTTCCTCGGCGCCGTCAACCGACGCCGGATCGGCGGCCCTGTCGCGCCGGCCGCCTGCCGGCGGATTGCCGCTCATCAGTCTTCATCCGGCAGATCGTGGCCGTTGACCTGCGCCTTGAGCACCTGGCTCGGGCGGAACACCAGGACGCGGCGCGGCAGGATCGGCACCTCGACGCCGGTTTTCGGGTTGCGCCCGATCCGGCGGCCCTTCTGGCGGACCGAAAACGTGCCGAAGCGGCTGATTTTCACCGTCTCGCCCTCGGCCAGCGCCGCCGCGATCCGCGCCAGCAGGGTCTCTAGAAGATCGGCGGAATCGTTGCGGGAGAGACCGATCTCGGTATAGATGGTCTCGGCGAGATGCGCGCGCGTCACGGTGTCCATCGCGCGAAGCTAGGCAAAAGCCGCGGCCTCGTCAAGAAATGCCTTAGGATCAGGGGATTGCCGCGCCATCGTTGCGCCTCGCTGCGCAAGCGGGGCCGGACTACATCCTGACCAGCGCCGAGCCCCAGGTGAGGCCGCCGCCGAGCGCCTCCATGAGCACGAGATGGCCGGGGCGGATACGGCCATCGCCCACCGCCTCGGCGAGCGCGAGCGGGATCGAAGCGGCGGAGGTATTGGCGTGGCGGTCGATCGTCACCACCACCCGCTCCGGGGCGAGGCCGAGCTTCTTGCCCATGGCGTCGATGATCCGCCGGTTGGCTTGATGCGGCACCAGCCAATCGACGGCCGAGCGATCGAGCCGGTTAGCGGCCAGCGCCTCCTCGACCGCGGCAGCGAGGTTGACGACGGCATGGCGGAACACCGCCGCGCCGTTCATCGCGAGCGTCCCCGGCCGCTCGCGCTGGCCGACCGCGCCATCGATATAGAGGATGTCACCGTGGCGGCCATCGGCGTGGAGATGGGTCGAGACCACGCCGGGGGCATCGGGCGTCGCGGGGCCTTCGGCGGCGTGCAGGAACACCGCCCCGGCGCCGTCGCCGAACAGGACGCAGGTGGTGCGGTCCTGCCAGTCGAGAATGCGCGAATAGACCTCGGCGCCGATCACCAGGACGCCCGAGGCTTGGCCAGCGCGGATCATCCCGTCGGCGACGGCGAGGGCATAGATGAAACCCGAGCAGGCGGCGGAGAGGTCGAAGGCGAAGCCGCGTGCAACGCCGAGCGCCGCCTGGACGCGCGTCGCGGTCGCCGGAAACGCCTGATCCGGGGTGCTGGTGGCCAGGATGATGGCATCGACCTCGTCCGGCCCGGCGCCAGCCCGGCGCAGCGCCGCCCGCGCCGCCTCGGTTGCCATCATCGCCGCGGTTTCGTCGGCGCCGGCGATGTGGCGCTGGCGGATACCGGTGCGCTCGCGGATCCACTCATCCGAAGTGTCGAGCGAGCGGGCGAGATCGTCGTTGGTGACGATCAGCTTCGGCAGATAGCCACCGACGCCGGCGAGAACGGCATGCCGCGCCATCCGATCAGCCCCCGGCATCGGCAAGACCGGCGGCGGCGGGCTTCTTCGCCGCCTCGTCTTTCGCGGCTTCGTCTTTCGCGGTTTGGGCGGCGAGCACGCCGCTCAGCCCCTCGCGGATGCGCTCGTTGAAATTGTGCAAGACCATGTCCATCGCGACATCCATCGCATGAGCGAAACCTTCCGCGTCGGTGCCGCCATGCGATTTCACCACGACGCCGTTGAGCCCGAGCATCACCGCGCCGTTATAGCGCCTGGGGTCGAGCCATTCGCGCAGCCGCTCGAGACTCGATTTCGCCAGCAGATAGCCGATCCGCGCCGAGACGCTGGCGGTGAACACCTGGCGCAGCAACTGCCCGATCAGCTTCAGCGCGCCTTCCCCGGTCTTGAGTGCGACATTGCCGGTGAACCCGTCGGTCACCACCACGTCGGTGGTGCCGGCGGCGATGTCGTGGCCCTCGACGAAGCCATGGAACCGCGCCGCGATCGGACTTTCCTTGAGGATTTCGGCCGCTTGGCGCAGCCGCTCATCGCCCTTCATCTCCTCGGCGCCGACATTGAGGAGGCCGATGCGCGGCGCCGGCAGGCCGAGGGTCACCCGCGCGAAGACATCGCCCATCACCGCGAATTCGACCAGGTTGCGGGCATCGCACTGCACATTGGCGCCGAGATCGAGCATCACCACGTCGCCGCGCGCCGAGGGCGCGATGCCGGCCATCGCCGGGCGGTCGATGCCGGGGAGGGTCTTGAGGACGATTTTGGCGAGCGTCAGCAGCGCCCCGGTATTCCCCGCCGAGACCACCCCCTGCGCCTCGCCGGCGGCGACCGCGTCGATCGCGAGTCGCATCGAGGCCTGGCGGAGGCGAAGCGCCGCCGTCGGCTTGAGGTCGCCGGGGATCACCTCGGCGGCGTGGCGGAGCGTGGTCGCGCGGGCGAGCCGGGGATGGCGGGCGAGCAACGGGGTGAGCCGGGCCTCGTCACCGAACAGCAGGAAAAGCGCCTCCGGATGGCGTTCGAGGGCGATGGAAAGCCCGGCGACGATGACCTCCGGCGCATGGTCGCCGCCCATGCCATCGATCGCGAGGGTCGGCGCGGTGCTCACGCGCGGCTCACCGGCCGCAACGGAGCCAGGACTCGGGCCGAGCCGGGGGCGGGCGGCATCACCATGCCGGCGTCAGGCGCGCACGGCGCCCTTCAGCTCCTTGCCGGCCGGCGCCACTTCGCGGCCGTCATAATGGCCGCAATGGCTGCAAACATGATGCGGGCGCTTCAATTCGCCGCAATTCGGGCATTCGGCATGGGCTTCATGCCCCAACGCCTCGTGACTGCGCCGCATGCCGCGCCGCGAGGGCGAGGTTTTTCTTTTGGGGACCGCCATGGCTCACGCCTCTCCTGCTCGAATGCCAGCCTCACCCGGGGCGGGTGCCGCACTCTCTCGTAAAAGATCGAAGGGGGCGCGTCTAGCAGACGCATCCCCTGACGACAAGGGGATGCGCTCAACGGCGAAGACGCGCCGCCAGCGCCGAGAAGGGATGGGCCGGGCCAGCGTCCGGTGGGCCAGCATCCGGTGGGCCAGCATCCGGTGGGCCAGCGTCGAGCGGGGCGGCAAAGGCAGCGGGCAGGGTCGCCCCGGGCAGGCGCGGGTAGGGGTCGAGGAGGAGCGCGAATTGCTCCGCCGCCGCCTCGCCGAGATCGAGCATCCCGGCGGTGACGCCGATGGTATCGACCGCCTCCGGATCGTCCCCCTCCGACTCGCGCCCGGCGGGGACGAAGCGGACGGTGAACGGGGCGGCGATCGTCGCGCTGAACGGGGTCAGGCTGACGACGCAGATCTGGGTGAAGCGGGCGACGAGGCGGGCCTCTGCGAGCACGCTGCCGTCGATCGCCGGGAGAAGATGAAACCGCGCCGCGAAATGGGCGATGGCGGGCAGGGCGAAGCGCCGCGCGAGCGCGGCGCGTTCGCCATGCCGGGCCGCGATCGCCACCGTCTCGCCGGCCGTGGCGAGGCTCGCCTGTGCGCGCGGGCGGTGGAATTCCGGCGTCACGGGCGGCCGCCGGGCAGGGTTTCGGGGGCAGGGAAGGTGACCTCGCCGGCGGCGAGGGTGGCGAGCGCCTGGCGGGCGAGGGCGGCGTCGCTCGCCATCATGATCGCCGCCAGCGCCTCCGCCCGGGGTGCTGCGCCGCCACGCCAGACATTGCGCGCCAGCGCCGCGGCGAGGGCGGCGGCGTCGCCGGCATCGAGCGCCGCCTCATAGGCGCGGGCGCGGCCATGCAGCGCCTCCCACATCGCCCGCACTCTTTTGCCGACCGAAAGATCGCCGACGCCGAGTTCGCGCAGATTGATATCCATGTCCGAAAACATCGCATCGAACACCGCCTGCGCCAGCGCCGGGCCGGGCCGGCGGTCATGGCGGAGGCGGCGGATGAGAAGCGAGACATGGAGCCCGATAAGGTCGAAGCGGCCATCGAGCGTATCGGGAACGGCGAGGACGTCATAGAAAAACGGCCGCCGCGCCGCGCCCACGGCGTGGCCATAAAGGGAAAACCCGGCTCGCTCCCGCTGCCCGCGCCGCCAGAACGCCAAATCCGCCACTCCACCCATCCTCTCGCGCCGCCGGGGCGCACCCCGGCGCTGAATACGTCTTGCATGCCGCCCCGCGATCGCCGAAAAAGGGCGCGAACCCGATGCCGGGCGGCGGCGCGGCCGTTCCTGTCGCCATTGTCGAGGCCGCGTGCGAGACATAGCGCCTGGGTTTCGCGGGTCAAATGCCGGTGGTCAGATGCGCGGGGACTCGATACCCGGCCGGGAGTTCGGTCATATCGCCGAGGTTTGCTGATGCTTGCCGCTTCCGTTCGCCTGTTCGCGTTGTTCGTCCTGCTCGGTGCCCTCGGCGCGTGCGGCCCGCTCGCGCCGCCGACCCAGGTGCGTGGCAATCCGGTCGACCCCGATCAGCTCGCGGAGCTGGTGCCCGGGGTCTCGACGCGCGCCGACGCGCGATCCCTGCTCGGCACCCCGACCTCGAAGGCGACATTCGACGACAATACCTGGATTTATATCGGCCAGGTGACCAAGCCGATCGTCGCCAGCACCCTCGAGGTCGCCAAGCAGGAGGTGGTGCTCCTGACGTTCGACGACAAAGGCGTCTTGCGGGCGATCAAGACGCTCGGCCAGAAGGACGCGCTGCCGGTGCGGGTGGTCGATCGCATCACGCCCTCGCCGGGCGGCAATGTCTCGGCCTGGGATCAGATCGTGAGCGGTATCGGCATGATCAATCCGTTCGGCGGCATGATGGCCGGCATGGGCATGAACGGGGCCGGCATGGGCAGCACCGTGCCCGGCGCCGGCGGCATGATGGGCGGCGGATTCGGCGGGATGGGGATGGGCGGCGGCATACCGTAGCCGGTGTTCTCGTGAAAATGGATGGCGCGGCCCAGCCCCCCGGCGGGCGCGGTTCCCCCGCGCCGCGCGCGGTGCTAGACGCGCTCATGAATCGGTCTTTGGAGCATGGGAAAAGATATGCCTGAGCATCGCGCGGCGCCGGACGCGGCACAGTTTTCCGGGACACGGTTTTTCGAGGCGTCGCTCGGCGAGGCCGATCCCGAACTGGCGCGGGCGATCGCGCGCGAACTGGCGCGCCAGCAGGACGGCATCGAGCTGATCGCGAGTGAGAACATCGTCTCGCGCGCGGTGCTCGAGGCGCAGGGCTCGGTGCTCACCAACAAATACGCCGAAGGCTATCCCGGCCGGCGTTATTATGGCGGTTGCGCCGCTGTCGACGTCGCTGAAGAACTTGCGATCGCGCGGGCAAAGGCGCTGTTTTCGGCCGAATTCGCCAATGTCCAGCCGCATTCCGGGGCGCAGGCCAATCAGACCGTGTTTCTCGCCCTGCTCCAGCCCGGCGAGACCATCCTCGGCATGAGCCTCGCCGCCGGTGGGCATCTGACCCATGGCGCCGCGCCCAATCTCTCCGGCAAATGGTTCCGCGCCGTGCAATATGGCGTCCGCCGCGAGGATGGCTTGCTCGATTACGAGGAATTGGAGCGTCTCGCGCGCGCCGAGCGGCCGAAGCTGATCATCGCCGGGGGATCCGCCTATCCGCGGATCATCGATTTCGCCCGCATCCGCAAGGTGGCCGACGCGATCGGCGCCTGGTTCATGGTCGATATGGCGCATTTCGCCGGCCTCGTCGCCGCCGGGCTCTATCCGAGCCCGCTGCCGCATGCCCATGTCGTCACCACCACCACCCACAAGACGCTGCGCGGCCCGCGCGGTGGCATGGTGCTGACCAACGATCCCGAGCTTGCCAAGAAGATCAATTCGGCGCTGTTTCCGGGGCTCCAGGGCGGGCCCTTGATGCATGTCATCGCCGCCAAGGCGGTGGCTTTCGGCGAGGCCTTGCGCCCGGAATTCCGCGCCTATCAGGCGCGGGTCGTGGACAACGCCAAGGCGCTGGCGCAGAGCCTGGTCGAACAGGGCCTGGCGATCGTCACCGGCGGCACCGACAGCCATCTGATGCTGGTCGATCTCCGCCCCAAGCGGGTCACCGGCAAGGCCGCCGAAGCGAGTCTGGAGCGCGCCGGCATCACCGCCAACAAGAACGCGATCCCGTTCGATCCGGAGAAGCCGGCGATCACCTCCGGCATCCGTCTCGGCACCCCGGCGGCAACGACGCGTGGCTTCGGCATCGCGGAATTCCGCGCCGTCGGCGCGATGATCGGGGACGTGCTGGAGGGTCTCGCCCACAGCAATGACGGCGCCAATGAAGCTGCCGAGGCCGCGGTCGCGGCGCGGGTCGCGGAACTCTGCCGGCGTTTTCCGATCTATCCGTCCCTCGGCGCCGGACGCTGAGACGATGCGCTGTCCGTTCTGCGGGCATGATGATACCCAGGTCAAGGACAGCCGCCCCTCCGATGACGCGGCGGCGATCCGCCGGCGGCGCTTCTGCCCGGCCTGCAGCCAGCGTTTCACCACCGTCGAACGGGTGCAGTTACGCGAACTCACCGTGGTCAAGGCCGATGGCCGGCGGGTGCCGTTCGAGCGCGACAAGCTCGCCCGTTCGGTGCGCATCGCCCTCAGGAAGCGCCCGGTGCAGGAGGAGCGGATCGAACGCATCGTCAACGGCATCGTCCGCCAGTTGGAGGCCAGCGGCGAGAATGACATCGCGAGCCAGCAGATCGGCGAAGCGGTGATGGAGACGCTGCGCGAGGTCGATGAAGTCGCCTATGTGCGCTTCGCCAGCGTCTATCGCGATTTCCGCGAAGCCAAGGATTTCGAGGCATTTCTCGGCTCCCTCGATGACCAGGGCTGAGAGTGCCGCCGCCGATCGGGATCATATGCGCGCCGCCCTCGCCCTGGCGGCGCGCCGGCTCGGCGAGACCTGGCCCAACCCCGCCGTCGGCTGCGTCATCGTCGATCGCGATGGCCGGGTCGTCGGCCGGGGTGCGACCGCACCCGGCGGCCGGCCACATGCCGAGACCGAGGCGCTGGCCATGGCCGGGGCGGCGGCTCAAGGCGCCACCGCCTATGTCACGCTCGAACCTTGCTGCCATGTCGGCCACACGCCGCCTTGCACCGCGGCGCTGATCGCGTCCGGCGTCAGCCGGGTGGTGGTTGCGCTCCGCGATCCTGATCCGCGCGTCAACGGCGCCGGCATCGCCGCCCTCCGCGCCGCCGGGATCGACGTCGTCGAGGCGGTGATGGCGGATGCGGCGGCCGATCTCGCCGCCGGTTTCGTGAGCGCGGTGACGCGCGGCCGGCCGCTGGTGACCCTCAAGCTCGCGACCACCCTCGATGGCCGCATCGCGACCCATGCCGGCGAAAGCCAGTGGATCACCGGTGAGCCCGCCCGCCGCGCGGCGCACGCCTTGCGTGGCCGCCATGACGCGGTGCTGGTCGGGGTCGGAACCCTGCTCGCCGATGATCCGCGCCTCACCTGCCGCCTCTCCGGGTTTCGCGCCCGCCCGGTGGTGCGGGTGATCGCCGACAGCCATCTCCGCACCCGGCTCACCGCGAGCGTCCTCGCCAGCCTCGATCTCGGGCCGGTCTGGTTTCTCATCCATGATCGCGCCGAGGCCGCGCGCCGGCGGGTTTTCACCGATCTCGGCGCGCGGCTGTTTCCACTGCCCGGCGCCGAGGCCGGGGTCGATCTCGCCGCCGGCTTGCGTGCCCTCGGCCAGGCCGGCATCACCCGCTTGCTGGTCGAGGGGGGGGCGCAGCTTGCGGCGGCGCTGCTCCGTGACGATCTGGTGGATCGGCTGGCCTGGTTTCATGCGCCGACCGTGATGGGCGGCGATGGCTGGCCGGCGGCACAGGGGTTCGGCGCAACCAGCCTCGCGGCGCTGCCGCGTTTCGCGCGCCGCGCCGTGACCCTGCTCGGCGAAGACGTATTGAGCGAGTTCGAGAGGACGGCATAGATGTTCACCGGCATCATCACCGCACTCGGCACGGTGCGCGAAATCCGCCCGCTCGGCGCCGGCGCCGATATGCGCCTCGTCATCGCCGCCCCCTGGCCGGATACCGGAGCGATCGCGCTCGGCGCCTCGATCGCCTGCTCGGGCTGCTGTCTCACCGTCATCGCGCGTGGGGCGGACTGGTTCGCCGCCGACGTCTCCGCCGAGACCCTCGCCCGCACCACGCTCGGCGCCTGGCGTCCCGGAAGCCCGGTCAATCTCGAACGCGCGCTTCGCCTAGGCGACGAACTCGGCGGCCATCTCGTCTCCGGCCATGTCGATGGCGTCGGCGAAACCCTCGCCGCGATCCCCGAGAACGGCTCGACGCGCTTTCGCTTTCGTCTGCCCGCGACCCTCGCCCGCTTCGTTGCCGAGAAGGGCAGCGTTGCGATCGACGGCGTCTCGCTGACCGTGAACGAGGTCGGGGGGCCGGGGACGGCGGCGGAAAATGATTTTGGCGTCAATATCATCCCCCATACCGCCGCGGTCACCGGGTTCGGCGCCCTCGCCCCGGGGATGGCGGTGAATATCGAAATCGACCTGCTGGCGCGCTATGTCGCGCGGCTCCAGGCGCGGCCATGAAGGACAGAACCATGCCGGATACGCTGAAAACCGCCCATCTCTCGACCTATTTCGCGACCGCCGAGGAATTGATCGCCGAGGCCCAGGCCGGGCGGATGTTCATCCTCGTCGATGACGAGGACCGCGAGAACGAGGGCGATCTCGTCATTCCGGCGCAGTTCGCGACCCCGGATGCGGTCAATTTCATGGCCCGGCACGCGCGCGGGCTGATCTGTCTCGCCCTCACCCAGGCGCGGATCGAACAACTCGGCCTGCCGCTGATGAGCCAGTCGAACGGCACCCGCCACCAGACCGCCTTCACCGTCTCGATCGAGGCGCGCGAAGGTGTCACCACCGGCATTTCCGCCGCCGACCGCGCCCATACCATCGCGGTTGCGATCAACCCGGAGGCGCGGCGGGCGGACATCACCACCCCCGGCCATGTTTTTCCGCTCGCCGCGCGCGAGGGCGGGACGCTGGTCCGCGCCGGCCATACCGAGGCGGCGGTGGACATCGCCCGTCTCGCCGGTCTGATCCCCGCCGGCGTGATCTGCGAGATCATGAACGATGACGGCAGCATGGCGCGGCTGCCCGATCTCGTCGCCTTCGCCCAGCTCCACAACCTCAAGCTCGGCACCATCGCCGATCTCATCACCTATCGCCGCCGCACCGAGAAGCTGGTGCGCAGGGTGCAGGAGGGGCATATCGAACACGCCATCGGCGGCGGCTGGACGCTCTGCGTCTATGCGACCACCGTCGAGCACAGCGAGCATCTGGCGCTGGTCAAGGGCGATCTCGGCGCGCCCGGGCCGGTTCTGGTGCGCATGCACGCGGTCGATCTCCTCGATGACATTCTCGGCGGCGCCCATAGCTCCAGCCTGCATGGCGCGATGGCGATGATCGAACGCGAGGGGCGCGGCGTCGTGGTGCTGCTGCGCGAGCACCGCCAGAACGCGCTTTCCGAGCGGGTGCGCCTGCTCGCCGTCGCCGAGCGGCCGCCGCTCGAACTCCGCAATTACGGCATCGGCGCGCAAATCCTGCTCGATCTCGGGGTGCGCGATCTGATCCTGCTCTCCAACACGCCGCGCACCATCGTCGGCCTCGACGGTTACGGCATCGAGATCATCGAGCAGCGGCCGATCGAGGCGCCGGCGGCGGAGGCGCGCCGATGAGCACCGAGGACGCGGCGCTGCCACGGGCGCCCGAGATTTCCGGCCCGCCGCCCGCCGTTCTCATCGTCCGCGCGCCTTATTATCAGGCGGTGGTCGATGGTCTTTCGCGGGGGGCGGAGGGTATTCTCGACGCTGCCGGGGCGGCGCACGAGACCATCGATGTCGCCGGCGCCTATGAACTCGCCCAGGCGATCCGCCTCGCCCTGCGCGGCGCGAAGCGTTTCGACGGCTTCATCGCGCTCGGCTGCGTGGTGCGTGGTGAGACCGACCATTACGAATTCATCTGCAGCGCCGCGATGAACGGGCTGATGCAGCTCTCATTGACCTACGGCATCGCGCTCGGCACCGGCCTCCTCACCGTCGACACCCTGGCCCAGGCGGAAGCACGCGCCGGCACCGATGGCCACAACAAGGGGGCGGAGGCGGCGGTCGCGGTGCTCAAGCAGATCGACGCCGGCCGTCGCCTCGGGGCGCTGTGATGTGTCGAAACCCCCGATGACCGCGCGCGCCCGCCCACGCACCGCCTCCCGGGTCGCCGCGGTGCAGGCTTTGTTCCAGGCCGAGCAGCGCGAGCAAAGCGTGGAGACGGTGATGCAGGAATTCATCCGCCACCGCCTCGGCGATCCGCCGGGCGCGGGTGGCTTCGCCGAAGGACGCGTGCCGGAGGCCGAGGTCGATCTGTTCGCGCGTATCCTGCGCGCCGCCGCGCGCAACGAGGTGCTGGATCACGACATCGTCGATGCCCTGCCGCCGGAATGGCCGCTGGCGCGGCTCGACGCGGTGCTGCGCGCCTTGCTGCGCGCCGCGGTTACCGAGATTCTGATGGCGGACGGGCCGCCGGCGCGGGTGGTGATCAACGAATATCTCGATATCGCGCACGGATTTTTTTCCGGCGACGAGCCGGGCCTGATCAATGGCGTTCTCAACCACATCGCCCGCGCGCGCCGGGCGGCGGAATTTGCCGGCCCATACTGAGCGGCCCGCGCTGAATGGCGCCATTGGGCAAACCATCCCCTTTATTCACCCAATCCACAGGGCATGCAGGCACGACGCCGGGCGCCGGGTGGGGTAGAGTGCCGCCGGCATGAACAAGTTCGACCCCGCGCCGCCCGGTGGTGCCACGCTGCGCCTACCGCCCGCCAATCTCGAGGCCGAGCAGGCCCTTCTCGGCGCGCTTCTCGCCAATAACAAGGCCTATGAGCGGGTGTCGGAATTCCTGGCGCCCGAGCATTTCGCCGACCCGATCCATGGCCGGATCTATCAAGCGATCGCGCGCCGCGTCGAAGCCGGGCAGCTCGCCGACGCGGTGACACTGAAAGCGGAGTTCGAGCATTCCGGCATCCTCGCCGAGGTTGGCGGCACCGCCTATCTCGCCCAGTTGCTCGGCGCCATGGTCGGCATCATCAACGCCGGCGATTATGGCCGCGCCATCCACGATTCCTGGATCCGCCGCCAGCTCGTCGATCTCGGCGAGGTGGTGGTCAACCGCGCGTTCGGCGACGAGGAGGCGATCGACGGCCGGGCGCAGATCGAGGCCGCCGAGCAGGCGTTGTTCGACCTCGCGACGCGCGGCTCGGCCGAGGGCGGCTTCATCACCTTCGATCGCGCGCTGACCGAGGCGATCACCGGCGCCGAGCGGGCGTTCCGGCGGAGTGGCCATGTCTCCGGCCTTTCGACCGGGCTCCGCGATCTTGACCAGCGCCTGGGCGGCCTCCATCCCGCCGATCTCCTGATCCTCGCCGGCCGGCCGGGCATGGGGAAAACCGCGCTGGCGACCAAGATCGCCTTTGGCGCGGCTCTCGCACTCCGCGCCGAGGCCGCCGCCGGTGCGGCCCCGCGGGCGGCGGTGGCGATTTTCTCGCTCGAGATGAGCGCCGAACAGCTCGCCGCCCGCATTCTCGCCGAAAACGCCCGCATCAGCAGCGACCGCATCCGCCGCGGCGATATCGCCCAGCGTGATTTCGACCGCTTCGTCGAGGTCAGCCGCACCCTGACCGGCTTGCCGCTGGAGATCGACGACACACCGGCGATCACGCTCTCTGCGCTCCGCACCCGCTGCCGCCGGCTCAAGCGCACCAGCGGCCTCGCTTTGGTGGTGGTCGATTATCTCCAGCTCATGCGCCCCGCCGCCGGCACGCGGCCGGAAAACCGGGTGCTCGAAATCAGCCAGATCACCCAGGGGCTGAAGGCGATCGCCAAGGAATTGGCGGTCCCGGTGATGGCCCTCTCCCAGCTCTCGCGCGCCGTCGAAAGCCGCGACGACAAGCGCCCGCAACTTTCCGATCTGCGCGAATCCGGCACCATCGAGCAGGATGCGGACGCGGTGATGTTCATCTATCGCGATGAATACTATCTCCAGCAGCGCGCGCCCAAGCAGCTCGCGTTCGAGTCGGAGGAAAAATACCAGGACGCGCTCGCCAAATGGCAACGCGACATGGATCAGGTCTATAACAAAGCCGAGTTGTTCATCGCGAAACAGCGCCACGGCCCGACCGGCAAGATCGACCTCTTCTTCGAGGCCGAGTTCACCCGATTTGCCGATCTCGATCCGGATCATCACGGTGATGATATTCATTGAGGCAAGAAAAGATCTTCTTTTTCTGAAGAAAAAGAAGCAAAAAGACTTTTTTTCCGTTTTCTTGGGGCGGCGGTGCCGCAGGCACTGCCCAACGGACAAAAGTTTTTTGGTTCTTTTTTTCAAAAAAGAACGATTTTACCGGCCTTGCGCGGTATGACTCCGCCCGGTGCGAGCGCGGTTCTGGAGATCGATCCTGCGGCGATCATCGCCAATTGGCGTGATCTCTCGGCCCGCCATCATGGCGGCGCGGTCGCGGCGGTGGTCAAGGCGGATGCGTATGGGTTGGGCGCGGCCCTCGTCGCGCCGCCCTTGTTCGCGGCCGGATGCCGGCATTTCTTCACCGCCCATCTCGGTGAGGCGTTGGCCCTGCGGCCGCGCCTTCCGGGGGCGATGCTCGCGGTTTTGAACGGGCTCGGCCCGGCCCCCGGCGACGACGTCATCGATGCCTTCGCGCACCATGATCTCGTGCCGGTGCTCGGCACGCTCGCCGAAATCGCCGTTTTCGCCGCCGCCGCGAACCGTCTCGGGCGCCGCTTGCCGGCCATCCTGCATATCGATACCGGGATGGCGCGGCTCGGGCTCGAGGATGCGGAACTCGACCGCCTCGCGCAAGCGCCGGCGCTGCTCCAGGGGCTCGATCTTCGCTTCGTGATGACCCATCTCGTCGCCGGAGAGACGGCGGCGGACCCGCTGAATGAGGCGCAACGCCAGCGCTTCGCGAGCGCGTGTGCGCGTCTGCCGCCGGCGAAGCGGAGCCTTGCCAATTCCTCCGGCATTTTTCTCGGCCCGGCCTTCGCCTCCGACCTCGCCCGCGCCGGGGCGGCGCTTTATGGCATCAACCCGATCCCGCATGCCGGGGGCGGCAATCCGATGCGGCTCGCCTGCCGCCTCCGGGCGCGCGTGTTGCAGGTGCGAGAGGTGCCGGAAGGGGCGCCGGTCGGCTATAACGCGACCTGGCGCGCGGCGCGGCCGAGCCGGATCGCGACGCTCGGCATCGGCTATGCCGATGGCTGGCCGTTCCGTCTCGCTGGCCAGGGGATGGCGTTTTTTGACGGCACCCCGGTTCCGCTGGTAGGGCGTGTCTCCATGGACCTCATCACCTGCGACATCACCGCCCATCCCGGCATCGGCCCGGGGGCCTGGCTGGAGCTGATCGGCCCAGAGGCGCCACCGGAACGCATCGCCGCTTCGCTCGGCACCTCGCCCTATGAAATCCTGACCGGGCTTGGTACGCGTATTGCCCGCATCGCGCTTCCCACCGCGGCGCTCTAGGCCGATGCCGCTCACGGTGCTCGCGGCGCTCGGCCGCTTCGTGCTCGATGCAAGCGGTTTCGCCGGCCGGCTCGCGCTGTTCACGTTGAATGGGATCTCGCATCTCGTCCGCCCGCCCTATTACGGACGGATGTTCGGCCGCGCCCTGATCGAGATCGGCTATTTCAGCCTCCCGGTCGTCGCCCTCACGGCGGTGTTCACCGGCATGGTGCTGGCGCTGCAATCCTATACCGGCTTTGCGCGGTTTTCGGCCGAGGGCGCGATCGCCAATCTCGTCGTGCTTTCGGTGACGCGCGAACTCGGCCCGGTGCTCGCCGGCCTGATGGTTGCCGGGCGCGTCGGCGCCGCGATGGCGGCCGAGATCGGCACCATGCGCGTCACCGACCAGATCGACGCGCTGGCGACGCTGTCCACCAACCCGATGAAATATCTGGTGACGCCACGCCTGCTCGCCGCCGCCATCGCGCTGCCGCTGCTCGTCGCCATTGCTGACATCATCGGTGTGCTCGGCGGCTTCATCATCGCGACCGCCAAGCTCGGCTTCAACCCGAACACCTATCTCGCCAACACGCTGGCTTTCCTGCAGACGATGGACGTGGTGTCGGGCCTCGTGAAAGCGGCGGTGTTCGGCTTCCTGATCGCGCTGATGGGCTGTTTCTTCGGCTATAACAGCCGCGGCGGCGCCGAGGGCGTGGGCACCGCGACCACCGCCGCAGTGGTCAGCGCCTCGGTCCTGATCCTCGCCTTCGACTATGTGCTGACCGAGATGTTTTTCGCGCGATGAGCGCCGCCGTTCCGATGATCAGGCTGCGCGGCCTCACCAAGGCGTTCGGCGACAAGCAGGTTCTGGCCGGGATCGACCTCGACATCGCCGCCGGCACCTCGTTGGTCGTCATCGGCGGGTCGGGCTCGGGGAAATCGGTGCTGATCAAGTGCATTCTCGGCCTGATCACCCCCGATGCCGGAACCATCGAGATCGGTGGCGTTGCCCTCGGCGGGCTCTCGGGCAAGGCGCTGGCGGCGGTGCGGGCGCGGGTTGGCATGTTGTTTCAGAACGCGGCGCTGTTCGATAGCCTGCCGGTCTGGGAGAATGTCGCTTTCGGTCTCCTGGCGCGCCACCAGATCACCCGCCGCGCGGCGCGCGAGACGGCGATCGAGATCCTGGCCCAGGTCGGGCTCGGCGCCGATGTCGCGCCGCTGTTTCCGGCCGAACTCTCGGGTGGGATGCAAAAACGCGTCGGCCTCGCGCGCGCCATCGCGGCCCGGCCCGAGATCCTGTTCTTCGACGAGCCGACCACCGGGCTCGACCCGATCATGGGCGCGGTGATCGATGGGTTGATCGTCGACTGCGTGAAACGCCTCGGCAGCACCGCGATCGCCATCACCCACGACATGGCGAGCGCGCGGCGGATCGGCGACCGCGCGGCGATGCTGCATGGCGGGCGCATCGTCTGGCAGGGGAGGGCGGCGGATTTGATGGCGAGCGGCAATCCGCTGGTCGATCAATTCACCCATGGCCGCCGCGAAGGGCCGATCCAGATGGAAGTGCGGCGGTAGGGAGACGAGGCCGCGACGACAAGGCGATTGACCTCGCCGAGGCGCTGACCTAGGAGATGACGGCGCGAGCGTTTCCCGCCCGCGGAGGGGTGGCCGAGCGGCTGAAGGCGGCGGTTTGCTAAACCGTTGTACGGGGTAAACCCGTACCGGGGGTTCGAATCCCCCTCCCTCCGCCATGCCTCGAGATTTTCTGCGAGGTCGATCCCGGATTAGCCTCTTAACGGGGGCCAGGGGCAGCGCCCTGGTCTTCTTTCCCTTCACCTGATTGTCCTGAACCAGCGCCGCCGCCCCGGGCATTGCTCGGGCGCATTAACGGAAGCGTTAAAAGAGATTGCGATGGGGCCGGGTTTCACACTAGATTTCGTCTCCATCGAGCGCCACGAAGGAACCGGTTCATGAGCGGAGATTTGCTGGGCCTGATCGCCGAGACGCTGAGTCTCGACCGTGCCAGCCTGAACGCCCAATCGAGTGCCGAAAATACCAAGAACTGGGACAGTCTTCGCCAAGTGGTGCTGATGGGTGAAATCGAGAGCGGTTTCGGCATCGAATTCAGCGCCCAGGAAATCAGCGAGGCCAATAGCGTCGCCAAGATCGCCGCCGCGCTGGCGCGCCACGGGGTCGAGGTTTCGCTCTGATCTTCTCTCCCACCGGCGGAGCCCTGACATGAGAGACGAGACCGTGACTGGCGTCGATTTTCCGGCGCTTCGTGCCCGGCTTGGCGCCAAGGCGCTGACGCTCCCGCTGATTTTCTCGGCCGGCGGCGAGATTTTGGCGGCCGCGCCGCCGCCCGGGGTCGCCGTCCTGCGCCTTGCCATCCTCGGCAGCCTGACCACCGATTTCATCGTCCGTGCCACCGCCTGCGCGCTCGCCCTCGAAGGGGTATGGCCGGTGATCTATCAGGCCCCGTTCGGCGCCCTGATCCCGGAAGCGCTCGATCCCGGCTCGGCGCTGCACCGCTTCGCCCCGGATTGCGTTCTGCTCGCGACCGATTGGCGCGACGGCGTCGATCCGCTGCCGATCGGCGCTGATCACGAAACCGTGGCCGCTTCGCGCGCCGCCAAGGTAGCGTTGTTCGAAAACCTGTGGCAGGCGCTGGCTGGCGATGGGCGCTGCCGCATCCTCCAGCATCTGATGGTGCCGCCGCCGATGCGGTTTTGCGGCCCCGCCGAGCGTTTCGCCGACGCGGCGCCGGAACGTCAGGTCGCCGCCCTCAACGCGGCGCTGCTGGCGTGCGGGCGCGGCCGCGTTTCCTGGATCGAGACCGACCGTCTGGCGGCGGAAGCCGGGTTCGTGCGCTTTGCGAGCCCGGGCAATTACTATGCCGCCCGCACCGGCTTCGATCAGCGCCATTTGCCCGATTACGTCGCCTATTTCCGCGCCGCCTTCCGGGCGGCGTTCGGCCGGGCGAAGAAGGCGCTGATGCTCGATCTCGACAACACGCTCTGGGGCGGCGTCATCGGTGATGACGGCGTCGGCGGGATTGTCCTCGGCCCGGGCTCACCAGCCGGTGAGGCCTTCGCCGACTGGCAGGACTATCTCCGGGGCTTGCGCGCCCGCGGCATCGTGCTCGCGGTGTGCAGCAAGAACGACCCGGAGATCGCCGCAACCGGCTTCACCCATCCCGCGACCCGCCTCGTGCGTGAGGATTTCGCCGCCTTCGAATGCTCGTGGGAGAACAAGGCGGACGGTATCAAGCGGGTCGCACAGGCGCTCAATCTCGGCCTCGATTCCCTGATCTTCCTCGACGACAACCCCGCCGAATGCGATCTCGTCGCCGGCGCCCTGCCCGAGGTCGCGGTCGTGCCGCTCGGCGACGATCCCGGCCGCTTCATCGAGCGTCTGGATGCGACGCGCTGGCTCTATCTCGACAGCTACACCGCCGAGGATCTCGCCCGCGCCGATGCCTATGCCGCGCGCGAGGCGGCGGCGGCGGAGGCGCGTGGGGCGACCGATCTCGGGAGCTATCTCGACGGGCTCGCGATGCGTGGGCGGATCTGGCGTCCGGAGGAGGGCGATATCGCCCGTGTCGCCCAACTCGAACAGAAAACCAACCAGTTCAACCTCACCACGCGGCGCTTCTCCGAGGCTGAAATCCGCGCCTTCCTCGCCGATGACGACGCCATCGTGCTGGCGTTTCACCTGCGCGACAAATTCGGCGATCACGGCCTGGTCTCGACGCTGATCGCGCGGCCGGAGGCGGATGGGGAGACGCTCCATATCGTGAGCTGGCTGATGAGCTGCCGCGTCTTTTCCCGCACCGCCGAGGCGTTCATCCTTCGCCATCTGCTGACGCTGGCCGGGGCGCGCGGCTTTGTGCGTCTGGTCGGCGAATATCGCCCGACCGCGAAAAACGGCGTCGTCGCCGATCTCTATCCGCGCCTCGGATTCATCCCGCGCACGGCCGCGGGCGAGGAAGGCGCGGCGCTATTCTGGGAGCGGTTGGTCGATGGCGGGAATGATATCACCACCGCGATCGCGCCCGCGTAATCTCGGCCCAATTTCCAGGCGAACCGGTTGTTCAGCCGAAATCATCGGCGAGCGCGTCCCCGGCGTAAGCGCGGTCATATACCGGCAGGCGGGGTGGCGAAAGCCGAGAATGATACGGCTGAGCGCCGCGAGCGCCACGAATCCCTGGCAGACAGGCTAACCACGCGCACCCGCCAAGCCAATTCGGGCGAGGGCGGCTTGTCCCTGTAGGCGGAAGGTCACGGCAGGCGCGAAAGCCGCTCGCCGAGCAGCGCGAAGAAGCCGTCGGCGTCAAGCGTCTCAAGCACCAGGGCATTGGCGGTCTCTTCCGGGGCGGGCGCGATCGTCGTCTGTCCCCGCATCGCCCCTTCGGCGCAGGAGACGGCGACGAAGGCCGGGCGCGCGGTGAAGAGGGCGGGGCGGATCAGCCAGGCGAGGGCGCAGGGGTCATGCAGCGGAGGGCCTGGGAGGGTCGGATGCGGCGGTTGGGCTGCGAGAATGGCGCAGGCGGTGGCAAGCGCCGCTCCCGTCCCGGCGGCGCGGAGGCGCGCGAGACGCGAAGGCGTCACCAGCGCCTGATGGGTGAGGTCGAGCGGCGCGAGCGTGAGCGGGCAGCCGGCGGCGAGCAGCACCGCCAACGCCTCGGGGTCGCTCCAGGCGTTGAACTCGGCGGCCGCGGTGACATTGCCGCCCGCGCGCGCACCACTCATCAGGACGATTTGGGCGATATTGCCTGCGAGATCGGGCTCGGCCAGCAAGGCGAGGGCGAGATTGGTCGCCGGGCCGATGCCGACCAGGGTAAGCGGGGCGGGCGCGGCGCGGAGATGGGCACGGATGATTTCGGCGGCGAGCCCCGGCGCCGCCCCCCCGCCCGGAGGCAAGGTCACACCGGCAAGACCGTTTTCGCCATGAGCCCGGGGCGCCGAGGTGAATTCACCACGGATCGGCCGCGCCGCGCCGGCATGGACCGGAACCCTGGCCCCGGCGAGTTCGACCAGCGCCAGGGCATTGGCCAGGGTATGCTCCAGCCCGACATTGCCGCCGACCACGGTGATCGCCTGGAGCGCGATCTCCGGCGAAGCGAGCGCGAGGAGAAGGGCGATCGCGTCATCGGTGCCGGGATCGCAATCGATGATGACCGGGAGCGGCGTCACCCTGTCTCTCCGCAATAGGCCTCGATGCGATAGCCGTCCGGGTCGATGACGAAAGCGGCGTAATAGCCGGGCTCGTACTCCCGCTCGCCGGGGGCGCCATTGTCGCGCCCGCCGGCGCCCAGTGCCGCGGCATAAAACGCCGCGACCGCCGTCCGGTTTGGGGCACGAAAGCAGACATGGAGGCCCGAAGCCGGATCGGGCGCCACCGGGCGGGATGCCGCGACGATCCAGAACGCCGCGTCGTCGTCGCCATAGCCCGCCGTGGTCTCGCTGCCGCGCAGATAGCGATAGCCGAGCGGCGCCAGCGCTGTGTCATAGAAGCGCCGCGCGCGGGCGAGATCGGCGACGCCCAGCGAGATGTGATCGATCATCACGCCGCGGTCAGCCCGCCATCCACCGCCAATTCCGCGCCGGTGATGAAGGCGGCTTCGTCGGAGGCGAGATAGAGGATCGCCCCGGCAACGTCGCCGGCGCTGCCGAGGCGGCCGAGCGGCGTTGCGCGGATCAGCCCGGCGCGGAGCTTTTCGGGGTCGGCGGCGCGGGCGAACATGCGTTCCAGCATCGGCGTTTCAGCGAAGGAGGGATGCACCGAGTTGCAGCGGATTTTATAGCCGGCGCGCGCGCAATGAAGCGCGACCGACTTGGTCAGCAGCCGCACCGCCCCCTTGCTCGCGCAATAGGCGGCGAGTTTCGGATCACCGACCAGACCGGCGGCGGAGGAGATATTGACGATCGCGCCGCCGCCGCTCTCGCGCATGGCGCGCACCGCCTCGCGGCAGCCGAGAAACGTGCCCTCGGCATTGACCGCCATGGTCCGCCGCCAATCCGCGAGCGAGGTATTTTCGATCGCGCCGCCGATCGCGATCCCGGCAGCATTGACCAGGATATCGACCCGCCCGAACGCCGCCTTGGCTTGCGCGAACGCCGCCTGCCAATCATCCTCGCTGGTGACGTCGAGCCTGACCGCGCGGCCCGGAACTCCGGCCAGCCCCGCTTCGTCCACATCGCTTGCCACCACCGTGGCGCCCTCGGCGGCAAACAGCGCCGCCGTCTCCCGGCCAATTCCCGACGCGGCGCCGGTGATCAACGCGATTTTTCCCGCAAGTCTCGTCATGATCTTTCCCCCTCTAGAAAAAAATGTTCTTTTTTGAAAAAAAGAACCAAAAAACTTTTATCTGTTTGAGCACCGGGCAGTGCCGTAGGCACTGCCCAACAGACAAAAGTCTTTTTGCTTCTTTTTCTACAGAAAAAGAAGGTCTTTTATGTCATTGCCCAAGCCACGCCTGCCGCCATCGCGCCAACGCCCCGTTTTTCCGCGCCCGGGCCAGAAACGCGTCCACCCACTCCCGCCATGCGCGATCCCCTGGCGGCAGGAGATAGGCTTTTTCGCTGGCAGAGAAAGGGCGATCAGGATGGACGGCGCAGAGCCCCGGCGTCTCGCGCTGTTGATAGCGTGCCTCGGTTGCGTCGGTGATCATCAGGTCGGCGGCCCCGGCGGCGAGGGCGGCGAAAATGCCCCGATTATCGGGAAAGACCACGATGCTCGCCGCGTGCAGATGGGCGCGATCAAAACTTTCATTGGTGCCGCCGGGATTGGTGATGACGCGGATGCCGGGGCGATCGATCGCGGCCAGCGTCACGAAACGCGCGGCGTCGGGGCAGCGGACGAGAGGGGTTTTGCCGTCTTCCAGAAGCGGGGTGGAAAATGCGGCCCGCGCCGCGCGCGCCGCGGTGATGGTGATGCCGCCGGCGCCGAGGTCGAATTTGCCGGCGCCGAGATCATCCATCAGGGTCGGCCAACTGGTCTTGACGAAAACCACCCGCGCCACGAGCGCCGCCGCCATCGCGCGCGTAACATCGATATCGAACCCGCGCCACTGCCCGGCCGTCACCAGCGCGAAGGGGGCGTAATCGCCGGGCAGGCCGACGCGGAGCACGCCGGCGGCACGCACCGCGTCCAGCGTCTCGCCCGCCGCGGCGCCGGCTGCTGGCGCGAGCCCGAGGGCCAGCGCGGCAGCCGCGAGCCAGCCGCCCCGCATTACGCCTTCGCGGCGGTTTTCGCCAACATCTGATCGACCGCTTCCAGCGCCTCGGCGGCATACATCACCGAGGGGCCGGCGCCCATATAGATCGACATTGCCAGAGTCTCCGCCACCTGCTCGCGTGTCGCGCCATATTTCACCGCGCCCTCGGCGTGATAGGCGATGCACGGCGCGCAGCGGGTCGCAACGCCGATCGCGAGCGCGATCAGTTCCTTGGTTTTATGGTCGAGCCCCTCCCCGCCATGCGCCGCCTGCGCCATGTCGGAAAACGCTTTCAAAGTGTCCGGCGCGGCCTTGCGCAGATCGCGCACCGCGCCGTTCATGTTGGCGATCAGAGCGAGCCAGTCCTCGACCATGTTTTCTCTCCGTGCAGGGACGATCCGCGCAACCTACCAGGACGGGGCGGCATAGGCATTAATCCAGATCAAGCGAAGCCCAAAAACCCCTCTGCTGCGCGAAGCGGCGGCGCGGTTTTGAGGGCAGCGATATCGGGCAGCGGGCGCGCGGTGCGGGCATCGCCGGCGAGGAGATGCTCGAGCGCTTGCGCGACCGCGAGAACCAGTGCGTCGCCGCCCCTCGGGCCGATGATCTGGAGGCCGAACGGCATGCCGGCGTGATCGCGCCCGAGCGGGAGCGAGAGCGCCGGGTGGCCGGCGAGCGTCACGGCATAAGCGAGCGCCAGCCAGTGGAAATAATTCTTGGTCGGTTTGCCGTCGATCTCGGCCGGATACAGCTCGCGCCAGGAGCGCGGGGAGATCGTCAGCGTCGGCGAGAGGATGATGTCGTACTCGCCGAAAAAACCCTGCCAGCGCCGATAGAGTTCGGTTTGCAGCACTTCGGCGCGGGCGACGTCGGCGGCGCTGTAGGCCAGCCCCTCGGCGACATTGGCGCGCACATTGGGGCCGACATCGTCCGGCCGCTGCTCGGTTTTCTCACGATGGGCGGCGACGAAATTGACCGCGCGCAGGATCGCGAACGCCTCATCGGCGCCGGCGCAATCCGGGGTCGCGTCCTCGGCGCGGGCGAAAATCCCACGGAAAAGCGCGGTCTTTTCGGCAAATACCGTCGCGATGTGGCGCTCCGTCGGCGCGAAGCCGAGATCGGGGGTGAGGGCGACGCGAAGCCCGGCGAGATCGATCGTCGCGGGGGGGAAATAATCGGCGCCCACGCGCGTTTTTCGTCCATGCACGGTGTAGGCGAGCGGGTCGCGCGCGTCATCGGAGACCATGGCCGAGAGCATCAGCGCGAGATCGGGGACGTTGCGCGCCATCGGGCCGAGAACGCCGAGCGGTGACCAGCCGAGGCCGCGCTTTTCGTTGGCGACCAGCCCCGGCGAAGGGCGAAAGCCCACGATGCCGCAAAACCCCGCCGGATTGCGCAAACTGCCGCCCATGTCCGAGCCCGAAGCCAGCGGCACCATCCCGGTGGCGAGAGCGACCGCCGAGCCGCCGGAGGAGCCGGCAGCGGATTTTTGCGGATCGAAGGGGTTGCCGGTCGCGCCATAGACGGCGTTGCGGGTATTGGCGCCGGCGCCCCATTCCGGGGTGTTGGTCTTGCCGAGCACGATCGCCCCGGCGGCGCGCAGGGCCGCGACCATGCGCGCATCCTCGGCCGGGACGTGGTCGCGATAGATCGGGCTGCCATAGGTGGTGCGGAGACCGGCGGTCTCCTCAAGATCCTTGATCGCGACCGGAAGGCCGTGCAACGCCCCGAGCGTCGCGCCACGCATCACCGCCGCTTCGGCGTCGCGGGCCTGGGCGCGGGCGCGGTCGAAATCGCGCGCGACCACGGCGTTGACGGCGTGATCGACCGCCTCGATGCGCGCGATACAGCTTGCGGTGAGTTCGACCGGCGAGAGTTTTTTCGCGCCGATCAAGGCCCGGGCTTCGGTTGCCGGGAGGTCACAGGCTTCGCTCATGTGTTCAATACCCCAATGCCAGCCCGTCCTTGCGCGGATCGGAGCCACCGATCAGCACACCGCGGGCGCGGTCGATCATGATCGCCTGGCCGCCGCCGAGCGGGCGCTCGATCCGGGTTGGGCGATGGTCCAGCGCCGCAAGACGGGTGGCGAGGGAGTCCGGAATGCCGCGCTCCAGCTCGAGATTCCCCGCTTGCGGGAAAAACCGCGCGAGATCGATGGCTTCCTGAAGATCGAGGCCATAATCGAACAGATTGCTGAGCAGCAGGCTTTGCCCCATCGGCTGGAAATGCCCGCCCATGACGCCAAACGGCATCACCGCCGCGCCGTCTTTGGTGAGCATGCCGGGGATGATGGTGTGCATCGGCCGCTTGCCGGGGGCGATGCAGTTCGGATGGCCGCGCTGGAGCCGGAAGCCGAGGCCGCGATTATGCAGCATGACCCCGGATTTTTCCGCAAATATCCCCGAACCGAAGCTCTGATAGAGCGAGTTGATCAGGCTGCAGGCATTGCCGTCACGATCGACGACGCAAAGATAAACCGTGTCGGGATGGCGCGGGAGTTCGCTCTCGCCCGCCGCCGGCAGATGCGCCATCGCCCGTGCCGGATCGATGAGCGCGCGAAGCGCGGCGAGATAGCCGGGGCTGGTCAAATGCGCGACCGGCACATCGGCCCGCGCGGGGTCGGCGAGGAAGGCGTCGCGGTCGCGATAGACCAGCCGCGCCGCCTCGGTATGGCGGTGGAGGCGCGCAAGGCCGAGCGGCCCCTCGGGGTCGGGGGGGAAGCCGTCGAGCAGGCCCATCAGCATCAGGACCAGGAGGCCCGAGCCATTGGGCGGGCATTGCCAGATCTCGAAGCCGCGCCAGGCGGCGTGGATCGGGGTCACGAATTCCGGCCCGGTGAGCCCGGCGGCGAAATCGCTCATCTCATGCCGCCCGCCATGGGCGCGGAGCGTTGCTACCAGATCTGCCGCGATATCGCCCTCATAGAAGGCGCGGGCGCCATGGCGGGCGATGGCCCGCAAGGTTGCCGCCAGCGCCGGCTGGCGGAAGAGGGTTCCCGGCTTGGGGGGCGCGCCATCGGGGAGGAAGGTGCTGGCACCGGTGGTGCGGAGCTTCTCCGCCGCATCCGCCCAATCGGCGGCAACGCGGGGTGCGACGGGATGGCCCTCCTCGGCGAAGCGGATCGCCGGGCGGAGCAACTCGTCTAGCCCCTTGGTGCCGTGGGCGGCGAGCAGTTTTTCCCAGGCGGCGACGGCACCCGGAATGGTGACCGCGTGCGGCGAGTGATCGGGGAGCGTGGTGAGGGCCTGGCGCTCGAAAAAATCGATATCGGCGGCCGCCGGGGCGCGGCCGGAGCCGTTCAGCGCCATCACCTGGCCGCGTCCGGCCGGGGCGTAGAGGCAGAAACAATCGCCGCCGATGCCGGTCGATTGCGGCTCGATCACGCCCAATACGGCGACCGCGGCGATCGCGGCATCGAGCGCATTGCCGCCCGAACGCAAGACGTCGATGGCCGTCAGCGTCGCGGCCGGCATCGAGGTCGCCGCCATGCCCGAGGCGGCATAGACCGGGCTTCGTCCCGGCAGATGAAAATCACGCATGTTTTCTCCCTCGCGCACATGGTCGGCAATGGCGCTATATAAAGCGAGATCGGCGGCGAAGGATACCGGGGATGGCGCAAGCCGGACCGGAGACCGGCACAGAGGATGGCGGCCATGAGCGCGACCAGCGAGGATTTCGAACGCATCGACATTCGTCTCGGAACGGTGATCGACGCCAAGCCGTTTCCTGAGGCGAAAAAACCCGCTTTTCAGATCTGGATCGATTTCGGCGGTGAGATCGGCGTCAAGCGCTCCTCGGCGCAGATCACCGTTCACTATCATCTCGATCAATTGATCGGGCGGCAGGTGCTGGCCGTCGTGAATTTTCCGCCCCGGCGCATCGGCACCTTCGAGAGCGAGGTGCTGACCCTCGGTCTCCCCGATGAGGACGGCGCAGTGGTGCTGGTGCGCCCTGATTTCAAGCTGCCCGATGGCGGACGGTTGTTTTGAGGGAGACGGTTGCCCCGCTGTTTGACGCGCGGTTTCGCGCCGATCTCGAACAGCTTTTCGTTCTGCGCCGCGACGTGCGGCATTTTCGCCCCGACCCCCTCCCCGAGGGCACGCTGGAGCGGCTGCTCGCCCTCGCGCATCTCGCCCCCTCGGTCGGGCTCAGCGAGCCGTGGCGCTTCGTGATCGTCGCCGATCCCGCCCGCCGCGCCGCCGTCCGCGCCAATTTCGAGGCCTGCAACCAGGCGGCGCTGGCCGGCTATGATGGCGAGCGGGCGGCGCTCTATGCCCGGCTCAAACTCGCCGGACTCGATGTCGCGCCGGTGCAGTTCGCCGCGTTCTCCGACCGCGCGACCGCACAGGGCGCCGGGCTCGGCCGCCGGACCATGCCGGAGATGGCGGAGTATTCGGTGGTCGCGGCGATCCACACGCTCTGGCTCGCTGCGCGCGCCGAGGGGATCGGCCTCGGCTGGGTGTCCATTCTCGACCCGGCGACCCTCCCCACCATTCTCGACGTGCCGCAAGCGTGGCAATTGGTCGGCTATTTTTGTCTTGGCTGGCCGGAGGAGGAGGGGACGGTTCCGGAATTGCAACGCCTCGGCTGGGCGGCTCGCGCGGGTTCATCTCAATACACGCTGAAACGTTAAAAATTATACTTGAAATCCAATAATGAACTATTTTTTGAGCGCCCGTTAAAACGTATTGACCACGCCGGTTTTTTCTTGATATCTGGCGGCAACCCCCTGATCGGCAAGAGATCATTCATGTTGCCCGCGGTTTTGGAGCTGTAACGATGGCTATTTTTCTCACCTCGGGCGCCACTCATAAGTTGCAAACCACGCAAGCCGCCTCGCGTTACCGGCTGGCCGTGCCGCTGCTCGGCCTGGCGTTGCTCGCGGGCGCCGGCCGACCCGCCCAGGCGCTGGTGATCGATCCCACGTTTTCGTCTTCGATCACCACCAGCGCCGATGCCACGACGATCGAGAACGATATCACCCAGGCGATTACATTTTACGACAATACCTTCACCAATCCGATCACCGTCAATATCGATTTCCAGATCACCAGCAGCGCGAGTTTTCTTGGCCAGAGTCTGTCTTCGACCGGTTTGATGCCCTATGCGAGCTATGCCTCGGCGCTCGACACCAATGCCATCCAAAACCAGAACGCGGTGGAACTCGGCGGCTATCATCATCTCGCCACCGGCAACCAGGCGCCGCAGATCATGGCGACCACCGCCGATTTGCGCGCGCTCGGCTTTACTGCCCCGGGCGCTCTCACCAGCCCCGGTGCGACAGGCGGCAATTTCGACGGGATCATCACCTTCAATACCAGTTATCTCGCCGGCTTCGGTGGCTCGGGTAGCTACGCTCCGAACCCGGTCATCCAGCACGAGATCGACGAGGTGCTCGGCATCGGCGGCGCCGGTTCGACCCTCAATGAACTCACCAACAATGGCAAAAGCGCGACCAGCGCCGCGGGCGCGCCGTTGATCGGCGGGCTCGCCACCATCGGCCCGCTCGACCTGTTCCGCTATTCCGCGCCGGGGACACCGAGCTATACCACATCCAGTTCGGCCAGTTCCTATTTTTCGCTCGATGGTGGGCAGACCAGTATCGAAACCTTCAATCAAGACTCCTCTGGCGATTTCGCGGATTGGGGCACGACCCAGAACCCTGGGCAGCCGACTTCGCCGCCGGAGGTGCAGGACGCGTTTCAGAGCGGCGCAAACCTCGCCTTGAATCTGGATTCACCGGAAGCGCTCGCCTTGCAGGCGATCGGCTATGACACGGTGCCGGAGCCGGCCAGCCTCGCCCTGCTCGGTGGCGCGTTCGCCGGCCTCGTTCTCGCGCGCCGTCGCGCCAGCCGCGGAGTCTGACGCGGCGCCCGCCCGCGGTCTCGCCCCATCGAGGCTGCGGGCGCGTTGACCGGCGCCAGGGGTCGCCTTATCTGACAGCAGAGCCCTGTCCCGGCCAAGGCGCGGGGGTGGGGGTGTGCCTTGTCGCCAGCGCCTGACCCGGAAGGCTTCCCGCATGTTCGCCCGCATCGCCCGTTCGATATTCGGCACCGCCAATGACCGCTCACTCAAGGCGTATCAGCGCCGGGTGCCGGAAATCAACGCCCATGAGCCGGCGATGGCGGCGCTTTCGGATGACGCGCTGCGCGGCCAGACGGCATCTTTCCGTGCCCGCCTCGCCGAGGGGGCGAGCCTCGATGAGATTCTGCCGGAAGCCTTCGCGACCGTGCGCGAGGCCGCGAAGCGGGTGCTCGGGCTCCGCCATTTCGACGTGCAATTGATCGGCGGCATGGTTCTGCATGACGGCAAGATCGCCGAGATGAAAACCGGCGAGGGCAAAACCCTGGTCGCGACGTTGCCGGTCTATCTCAATGCACTGGCCGGCAAAGGGGTGCATGTGGTGACGGTGAACGACTATCTCGCCCGCCGTGACGCCGAATGGATGGGGCGGATCTACGCCTTTCTCGGCATGACCACCGGTATCATCGTCCACGGCCTCGATGATTCCGAGCGCCGCGCCGCTTACGCCGCCGATATCACCTACGGCACCAACAACGAATTCGGTTTCGACTATCTGCGCGACAACATGAAATACCGGCTCGAAGACATGGTGCAGCGCGATTTCGGCTATGCCATCGTCGACGAAGTGGACAGCATCCTGATCGACGAGGCGCGAACCCCGCTGATCATCTCCGGCCCGGCCGAGGATTCCTCCGATCTCTATCGCCGCGTCGATGAAGTCGTTGCCGAGATCGTCAAGGATCCGGCCAATTTCGACAAGGACGAAAAACTCCGCACAGCGACGCTGACCGAATCCGGCGCCAGCGCGGTGGAAGACGCGCTGCGCGCGGCCGACATCCTGACCGAGGGCGATCTTTACGATATTTTCAACGTCACCCTCGTCCATCACGTGCAGCAATCCTTGCGCGCGCACACGCTTTTTACCCGTGACGTCGATTACATCGTGCGCCCCACCGGGAATCAGGGCAAGGTCATCATCATCGATGAGTTCACCGGCCGGATGATGGAGGGAAGACGCTATTCGGAAGGGCTGCATCAGGCGCTCGAAGCGAAAGAACATGTCGAGATCCAGCCCGAGAACCAGACCCTGGCCTCGATCACCTTTCAGAATTATTTTCGCCTCTATCCCAAGCTCGCCGGGATGACCGGCACGGCGATGACCGAGGCCGACGAATTCGCCGAGATCTACAAGCTCGACGTCGTTGAGATCCCGACCAATGTCGCGGTGACGCGCGACGATCAGGATGACGAGGTTTATCGCACGGCAGGAGAGAAATACGAGGCGGTGGCGACACTCATCGGCGAATGCCGTGAGCGCCGCCAGCCCATCCTGGTCGGCACCGTCAGCATCGAGAAAAGCGAAATCCTGAGCGCTATTCTGAAGAAAAAGAAAGTGCCGCACGCCGTCCTCAATGCCCGCTTTCACGAGCAGGAAGCCGAAATCATCGCCCAGGCGGGCGCGCCCGGCGCGGTCACCATCGCGACCAACATGGCCGGGCGCGGCACCGATATCAAGCTCGGCGGCAATCTGGAGATGCGCCTCAAACGCGAACTCGCCGAGATCGACGATGACGCCGCCCGCGCCGCCCGCGCCGAGGCGATCCGCGGCGAGATTGCCGAGGCCGAGGCGATCGTCAAGAAAGCCGGTGGCCTGTTCGTGATCGGCACCGAGCGGCACGAAAGCCGCCGCATCGACAATCAGCTTCGCGGCCGCTCCGGCCGCCAGGGCGACCCCGGCGCCTCACGGTTTTTTCTCTCCCTCGAAGACGATCTCATGCGGATTTTCGGCTCCGATCGCATGGGGGGACTTTTGCAAAAACTCGGCCTCAAGGACGGCGAAGCCATCATTCATCCCTGGATCAACAAGGCGCTGGAAAAAGCGCAGAAGAAAGTCGAAGCTCGCAACTTCGATATGCGCAAGAACGTCCTCCGCTATGATGACGTCGTGAACGCGCAGCGCAAGGAGGTCTATGCCCAGCGCCGCGAATTCATGTTGAGCGAAGATGTCAATGCCATCATCAACGACATGCGGGAAGAAGTGATCTCGACCTTGATCGCACGCCGCATTTCCGAACGCAGCTTCGCCGAACAATGGCAGAGTGCAGAACTCGCCGAGGATGTTCGCCGGGTTCTCAATCTCGATCTCCCGATCGGCGAATGGGCGAAGGAAGAAGAGATTACCGGCGAGGAAGTCGAGCGCCGCATCCAGCGCGCGGCCGAAACCCATCTCGCGGCCAAGGCCTCGAATGTCGGCCCCGATCTGATGCGTTTCATCGAGAAATCCCTGCTCCTGCAAGTGCTCGATCAGGCGTGGAAGGAACATCTTCTAGCGCTCGATCATTTGCGCCAGGGCATTGGTTTGCGCGCCTATGGCCAACGTGATCCGCTGAACGAATACAAAAGTGAGGCTTTCGCTCTGTTCAACGCCATGCTCGATGAATTGAAAGAGCGGGTGACGATGCTGCTTTCGCGGGTCGAGCTGTCGCCCGATGCACCGCCGGCGCCGGATTTTCAGCCGCGTCCGCAGGTGATGGCGGAAATGCACCCGGCGCCGGCTTCGATCATGCAGGCCTTCGAGCCGATCGGCGCCGAGGATGGCGGCGGCACGATGGTCGCGGTGGCGGCGGAAGATCAACGCGATCAGGATCCTTGGGCCAACACACCCCGCAACGCGCCCTGCCCCTGTGGTTCCGGGAAAAAATACAAGCATTGTCACGGCCGCAGCTGAACGGAGCATCGCACATGGACGCCTTGATCGCTGGCTATCATCGCTTCCGCCAAACCGGCTGGCCGGAACATCGCCGGCGCTTTTCGACGCTGGCGACGGAAGGGCAATCCCCGCGCGCGATGGTGATCGCTTGCGCCGATAGTCGGGTCGATCCGTCACTGATTTTCGATGCGGCGCCGGGGGAAATCTTTACCGTCCGCAACATCGCCGCCCTGGTGCCGCCTTATGCCCCCGATGCGATGCATCACGGCACCAGTGCTGCGCTCGAATTCGGCGTGCGCGTGTTGCGGGTTTCCGAACTTATCGTGCTTGGCCATGCGATGTGCGGCGGCGTCAATGCGCTGCTGCATGGCTCGCCGCTCGCCGATGGCGAATTCATCAATGCCTGGGTTTCGATCGCCGAGGCAGCGCGTCACCGCGTGCTTGCCGCGGCGGCGCCAGAGGACGCGCAAACCATGTGCGAGTTCGAGACCATAAAACTTTCCCTGGAAAATCTCCGCAGCTTTCCCTGGATCGCCAAGGCCGAGGCGGAAGGCGGTTTGCGCCTCCACGGCGCTTCCTTCGACATCCGCAGTGGCGTTCTCTCGCTGCTCGGCAATGATGGTCAGTTCCGCCCGCTGCCGAATTAGGCGGGGTGGTGTGAGCGCATGGCGCGCGGCGGCTTTCGCGTGCGCGACCGTCTTCGCGAGCCTGCCGCCGGCCGGCCCGGTGTTCGCGGCCGACGTCCAGTTCGCCGAGCCATCACCATCGTCTACCATCCTACCTGGCATCGGGCGCAATGACGATCGCCAGCCGGTCAATCCCGCCGATTTTCCCTGGCGGGCGCTTGGTCGCGTGCAGACCGCGCTCGGCGGCCACTGCACTGGTTTCATGGTCGCGCCGCGCATCGCGATCACGGCGGCGCATTGCCTTTTCCGCCAGCACACCCGCCTGATCATTCAACCCCGGCTGATCCATTTCTTGTTGGCCACCAATCGCGGCGACGCCGCCGGGGTGGCGCGCGTCGCCGATTTCGCGATCGCGCCCGGCTATGATCCGTTTCATGAATCGGAGAGCGCCGGTTCGGATTGGGCGGTATTGACGCTGTCCGCCCCGCTGGTCCGCGAAGGCGAGTATCTTCGCCTCGACCGCACGCTGCCGCCGCCGCGCACACCGGCATTGCTCGGCGGGTACAGCAAGGATCACATCGAGATCATCGAAGCCGATCTCCATTGCCTGATCGCCGAGCAAATCCGCGATGCGCGCGGCGAGACGCTGCTGCATCACACCTGCCACGCGACTTCGGGCAGCAGCGGGGCGCCGCTATTGTTTCGTCTCGGCAGCGGCGAATGGCGGGTCGCCGGCGTCCAGATCGGCTCGGTCGTCAATCATGCCGGCGGGATCGCGGTGCCCGCCGCCGCGATCCCGCCGAGCGCGATCGGGCGCTGATGTCAGAGATCGCGCGCGATCAGCTCCTTCATGATCTCGTTGCTGCCACCATAGATTCTTTGCACCCTGGCATCGGTGTAGCGGTGCGCGATGGGGTATTCCGCCATATAGCCAT
This sequence comes from Pseudomonadota bacterium, assembly GCA_021798915.1. GTDB lineage: Bacteria > Pseudomonadota > Alphaproteobacteria > Acetobacterales > Acetobacteraceae > Acidibrevibacterium. The sequence goes on along the minus strand of JAJZBM010000004.1, from coordinate 112,343 downwards.
AGCCGCCGAAAAGTTGCAGGCAGGCGTCTATCGTCTTGCCCTGCATTTCGCTCGTCCAATATTTCGCCATCGCGGCGGTGCCGACATCGAGCGTCCCGGCGAGCAGCCGTTCGATGCAATCATCGACGAACACTCGCGCGACCCGCGCCGTGGTTTTGGCTTCGGCGAGAACGAAGCGGGAGTTTTGAAAATCCAGCAAGGTTTTGCCGAAAGCGCGGCGGCCGCGGGCATAGGCGATGGTCTCGGCGAGCGCCGCCTCCATCGCAGCAACCGCGCCGACCGCGATCACCAGGCGCTCTTGCGGCAATTGCTGCATCAATTGCGCGAAACCGCGATCGGGCTCGCCCCCGAGCAGGTTTTCCGCCGGAACGACGACGTCGTCGAAAAACAGTTCCGAGGTATCCTGAGCGTGTTTGCCGATTTTTTCGAGGTTGCGGCCGCGCCGGAAGCCGGGCGCATCGCGGGTTTCGACGGCGATCAGCGAAATCCCCTTCGCCCCGGCGTCAGCCCGTGTCTTGGCGGCAACGATGACGATGTCGGCGAGCTGGCCATTGCTGATGAAGGTTTTCTGGCCGTTGATGACATAGGTTTCGCCAACCCGCCGCGCCGTCGTGCGGATCGCCTGCAAATCGGAGCCGGCATCCGGCTCGGTCATGGCGATCGCCGCGATCATCTCGCCCGACGCCATGCGCGGCAGCCAGCGGCGCTTTTGCGCCTCCGTGCCGTAGTACAGAAAATAGGGGGCGATGATGGCGTTGTGGAGGGAGATCGCGAAATCGCCGAAACCGATCGCCGCCAGTTCTTCGATCAGGATCGCTTCGTGGCGAAAATCGCCACCGCCGCCGCCGAATTCCACCGGCATGCTGGCGCAGAGCAGCCCGGCCGCGCCCGCCCGCCGCCAGGCCTCGCGCGCGACCATGCCGGCGCTCCGCCAGGCGGCGATATGCGGCACCACTTCGGCGGCAAAAAACCGTCGCGCGGTCTCACGAAACAGCGCCAGTTCCGCCGCCTGTTCGCCGGTGTTCCTGTCCATCCCCGCCCTCACAGCCGCTCGATGATCGTTGCGTTCGCCATACCGCCGGCTTCGCACATCGTCTGCAGGCCATAGCGCCCGCCGCTCCGCCCCAAAGCGTGCAGCATCGTCGTCATCAACCGCGCCCCGGAAGCGCCGAGCGGATGGCCGAGCGCGATCGCGCCGCCGAGCGGATTGAGCTTCAGAGGATCGCCGCCGACCGCCTGCGCCCAGGCCAGCGGCACCGGGGCGAAGGCCTCGTTGACCTCGACATGATCGATATCATCGAGCTTCATCGCGGTTTTTTGCAAAATCCGCCGTGTCGCCGGGATCGGCGCGGTCAGCATCAGGAGCGGATCGTCGCCGCAGACGTCAAAGCCGACGAAACGCGCCCGCGGGGTGAGGCCGAGACGGGTCGCGGTCACCTCGCTCATCAGCAAGAGCGCGCTCGCGCCATCGGTGATCTGCGACGAATTGCCCGCCGTGATCGACCAGCGGATTTCCGGAAACCGCTCGCTGTGCTTCGGGTTTTCAAAGGCGGGACGGAGTGCTGCGAGACCCTCCGGCGTGGTCTCGGGGCGGATGGTTTCGTCTTCGCTCACCAAGACGTTGTCGACCGCGACCGGCACGATCTCGGCCTGGAAGGCGCCGGCGGCGCGGGCATGCGCGGCGCGCTGATGCGAGGCGGCGGAATAGGCGTCGAGCGCGTCGCGGCTCAGGCCATAGCGCGCGGCGACCAGTTCGGCCGAGACGCCTTGATGGACGAGGCCGGGGGCATAGCGCTCGCTGACCAGCTTGCCGACCGGGTCGCGGTCGAGGCGGGCGGAACCGATCGGCACCCGGCTCATCTGTTCGACGCCGCCGGCGATGACGATGTCATAGACCCCGGCTTTGATCCCTTGCGCCGCGAAATGGATCGCCTGCTGGCCGGAGCCGCACATGCGGTCGATGGTGGTCGCCGGGACGTGTTCGGGAAAGCCGGCGGCGAGCCAGGCCATGCGCCCGACGGTCGCGGATTGCTCGCCGACCCGGCTGACACAGCCGATGATCACGTCATCGACGGTGCCGGGATCGAGAGCATTGCGTTCGACCAGCCCCTTGAGCACGGCGGCGAGAAGATCCACCGGGTGGAGCGCGGCAAGCGCCCCCCCGGCCTTGCCCCGCCCCATGGGCGAGCGAACGGCGTCGATGATCACGGGCTCTCGCGACATGGCGACCTCTCCTCCGATTTTTTTCCGCCCGAGCGTCGCAAGCCCCGCTTCGGCGGTCAATCACGGCGCGCCCGCCGGTTTCACATTTCGTGATAGCTGCCGTCGTGCCAGACATAGAAGACGTAATCCGGCTTGGTCACGTCGCCCTTGGTATCGAAGCCGATCGGGCCGAGCACGCTGTCCCACGGGCCGCCGGTTTTCAACTCGGTGGCGACCTTCTTTGGATCGACGGTGCCGGCTTTTTGCGCCGCTTCCGCCCAGATCTGCACGGCGGCGTAGGAATAGAGCACATAGCCCTCGGGATCGATGCTCCTGGCCTGGAATTCCTTGACAACCGCCGCCGCCGCCGGGCGTTTGCGCGGATCGGAGGCGAAGGTCATCATCGTCCCCTCGCCGGTCGCGCCGGTGATCTGCCAGAATTCCGAGGTGACGAGGGCATCGCCGCTGATCAGCGTGACTTTCATCCCCTGTTCCTTGGCCTGGCGGATGATCAGCCCGGCCTCGGTCTGGTAGCCGCCGAGATAGATCACCGTGATGTTCGCGGCCTTGAGCCGGCTGACCAGAGCGGAATAGTCACGCTCGCCGGGCACATAGGCGGTATAGAGGGTCTCCGCGAGCCCGGCCTGGTTCATGAATTTCTTGGTCTCATCGGCGAGACCTTTGCCATAGGCGGTGTTGTCGTGGAGGATGGCGACGTTCTGGCCCTTGAAATGGGCCGCGATGTAGGCGCCGGCGACCTGACCCTGCTGATCGTCACGGCCGCAGACGCGGAACACGTTCCACCCGCCATTATCGGTGAGCGCCGGGTTGGTGGACGCGGGCGAAATCTGCAACACGCCCTGTTCGAGATAGACCTTGCTCGCCGGGATCGAACTCGAGGAGCAGAAATGCCCATCGACGAAGACGACGCCCTTGTCGGCGAGCTGGTTCGCGACCGAGACCGCCTGTTTCGGGTCGCAGGCGTCATCACCCTCGGTCAGGACCAGTTTTTTGCCGAGCACGCCGCCATGCGCGTTGATATCGGCCACCGCCTGCTCGGCGCCTTCCTTCATCTGCGCGCCGAAAGTGGCGTTGGAGCCGGTGAGCGGGCCGGCGGAGGCGATCTGGATCTGGGCCCTGGCCGGGGCGGCGATGGCGAGCGGCAGCAAAACGGTGCTGGCCAGCAAAAATGGCTTCGTCATGAGATCAATCTCCCTCTGATGTGTGTGGTGGCGTCTCGTCCCGTCAGTGCCCGCCTTCGAGATAGGCGGCGTGGATTTCCGGCCGCGCCAGCAAGTCCGCGCCCGAGCCGGCCATGGTGATCGCGCCGTTGACCAGCACATAGCCGCGATGGGCGAGCCGCAGCGCCTGATAGGCGTTTTGCTCGACGAGCAGCACGGTGAGGCCGGTTTCGCGGTTGAGCGTCCGGATGGCCTGAAAAATCTGCCGCACGATGAGCGGCGCGAGACCGAGGCTCGGCTCATCGAGCATCAGCAGGCGCGGGCGCGCCATCAGGGCGCGGCCGATCGCCAGCATCTGCTGCTCGCCGCCCGAGAGCGTGCCGCCGCGCTGCGCGTGGCGTTCGGCAAGACGCGGGAATAGGGCGAAAACCCGCGCCATCTCCGCCTCGCTCGCGCGTTGCCCGGTGCTTTCCGCCCCCATGAGCAGGTTTTCGCGCACACTCATGCGCGGAAAAATCCGCCGCCCCTCCGGCGCCTGCGCGATGCCGCGGCGCATGATGCGGTGGGTGGGGAGATCGGTGATCTCGGCGCCATCATAGCGGATCAGCCCGGCGCGTGCCCGCGGCTGGCCGCAGATCGTCATCATCAGCGTCGATTTGCCGGCCCCGTTGGCGCCGATCAGGGTCACGATCTCGCCTTCATCGACGGTGAGATCGACGTTTTTCAGCGCCTGCACAGCGCCATAAAAGGTGCTGACGCCAGCGAGTTCGAGGAGCGTGCTCATGGCGCATCCGCCGGCGCAAGGTGGTCGGCGTCTTCCTCATCCTCGCCGAGATAGGCGGCGATCACACGCGGATCGGCGCGGATTTCGGCCGGCGTGCCGTCCCCGAGCTTGCGGCCGTGATCGAGCACGATGATGTGATCGGAGACGCGCATGACCATGCCCATGTCGTGCTCGATGAGCAGGAGCGAGCAGCCTTCGTCGCGAATGCCGCGCAGCAGGGCATCGAGGGCGGCGGTTTCGCGCGGGTTGAGCCCGGCCGCCGGCTCGTCGAGGCAGAGCAGCACCGGGTCGGTACACATCGCCCGCGCGATTTCGAGCCGACGCTGAGCGCCGTAGGGAAGAGCACCAGCGGGATCATCGGCGCGCGCCAGGAGATCGGTCCGCTCCAGCCACAGCCGGGCCTTGGCGATGGCGTGGCGCTCGGCGGCGCGGTAGCGGCCGAGACCGAGGATCGCGAGCACGCCGAGGCCGGTTGCCGCCATCAGCGGCACATGCTGCGCGACGAGCAGATTTTCGAGCACCGTCATGCCGGCGAACAGGCGGATATTCTGAAACGTGCGCGCAACCCGGGCGCGGCGGGCGATGAGATGGCCCGGCATGGCGGCGAGCGCGAAACCGCGCCCATCGGCGTGGGTGAGCTGCAGGCTGCCGGCGCTCGGGCGGTAAAATCCGGTGATGCAGTTGAAGGCCGTGGTCTTGCCGGCGCCGTTGGGCCCGATGACGGCGGTGATCTCGCCGCGCCGGGCGGTGAAGGAAACATCGTCGAGGGCGACGATGCCGCCGAACCGCATGCCGAGCCCGCGAACCTCGAGCAGCGCCTCTGCCGCCGCCATCAGCCGTGGCCCTCGGCGATCAGCGCCGCCGGAATGGCGGCCGCGCCGCGTCCCAGCGTCACCGATGGTTTGCGCTCGGTGACCAGGCCGCGCGGGCGCAGCACCATCATCACGACCAGGGCGAGGCCGAAGATCAGCATCCGATAATCGGCAAGGGCACGGAACATCTCCGGCGCGCCGATCATGATCAAGGTCGCGAGCACGACGCCGAGCTGGCTGCCCATGCCGCCGAGCACGACGATCGCGAGCACCGTCGCGCTCTCCATGAAGGTGAAGCTCTCGGGGCTGATGAAGCCCTGACGGGTGGCGAAAAAAGCGCCAGCGAAGCCGCCGAAACAGGCGCCGACGGCGAAGGCGGTGAGCTTCGTCGTGGTGATGTTGATGCCGAGTGAGCGGCAGGCGATCTCGTCCTCGCGCAGCGCCTCCCATACCCGCCCGAGCGGCTGGCGGCGCAGGCGGAGCGTCACCCAGTTGGTGAGCAGAGCGAGGGCGAGGATGATGTAATAGAGAAACATCTGCCGCTGCACCGGCGAGGGCACGAGGTGAAAGAAGCCGGCGAAGGTGCCGGGATCGTCGGTCATGGTGAAGCGGAGACCAAATAGGGTCGGGCGCGGAATGCCAGCGATGCCGTTCGGCCCGCCGGTCAGCGACACCCAGTTGAGCAAGACGATGCGAATGATCTCACCGAAGGCGAGGGTGACGATGGCGAGGTAATCGCCGCGCAGACGCAGCACCGGAAAGCCGAGCGTAATGCCCCAGAGCGCCGCCAGCGCCCCCGCCGCCGGCAGGCACGACCAGAAGCCGAGCCCGGTATTCTCGGCGATCAGGGCATAGGCATAGGCGCCGACTGCATAGAAGGCGACATAGCCGAGATCGAGCAGCCCGGCGAGGCCGACGACGATGTTGAGCCCCCAGCCGAGCATGACATAGGTGAGCAGCAGAACGCCGAGATCGATCGTCGCGCGGCTGGCGACCCAGGGCATGAGGAGGGCGGCGGCGAGCAGGACGGGGACGAGAAACCGACCCATGCCGGCCCATGCCCGCCCGATCCGGACGGCACCGGCGCCGGCGGGCGCCGGCGGGCGGCGCGCCTGCCACAGACGAACCGCAAGCCGTAGCACGAACACCGCGCCGACCAGGGCCGCGACCGCGAGCGGCCGTGGCACCAGAACGATGCCGTGGACGCCGACCGTGGTCTCAAGCCCGACCATCGGCGCGAACAGGCCGAGCGCGACCAGCGCGGAGAGAAACGCGTCGAGCAGGGGCGCGCGCTGGCTCATACTTTTTCCACGTCGGTGCGGCCGAGCAGCCCGGTCGGCAAAAACACCAGGGTGACGGCGAGCAGCGAAAACGCCGCGACGTCCTTGTACTGGACGCTGAAATAGGCCGACCAGAAAGTCTCGATCAGGCCGATCAGAAGCCCGCCCAGCACCGCCCCCGGCAGCGAGCCGATGCCGCCGAGCACGGCGGCGGTGAACGCCTTCACCCCGGCGATGAAGCCGATATAAAAATCGATCGCTCCGTAATAGAGGAGGAACAACAGCCCAGCGACGGCGGCCAGCGCGGTGCCGATGACGAAGGTGAGGCCGATCGTGCGGTCGGTATCGATGCCGAGCAGGCCGGCCATTTTGAGATCCTGCTCGCAGGCCCGCATCGCCCGGCCGAGCGGCGTCTTCGTCACCAGCCAGGTGAACACGGCGAGACAGAGCACGGTGGTGACGGCGATCGTGATCTGCATCCAGGAGAGCTGCACCGCGAAACCGCCGGCGCGGGTGAGCACCAGCCCGCCGGGGACCAGCGGCGCCAGCGGCTTGACCCGCGCCCCCTGCGTCACCTGGGCGAAATTCTGCAAGGTAATCGACATGCCAATGGCGCTGATCAGCGGGGCGAGGCGAAACGAGCCGCGCAATGGCCGATAGGCGACGCGCTCGATGGTCCAACCATAGAGTGCGGCGAGGGCGGCGGCGAAAACCAGGGTGATGGCGAGCGCCAGCGGGACGGCGGTGATGCCGAGCGAGGCAAGGCCCGAAAGCGCGATCAGCGAGAGAAAGGCGCCGATCATGAACACATCGCCATGGGCGAAATTGATCATGCCGATGATGCCATAAACCATGGTGTAGCCGACCGCGATCAGCCCGTAGATCATGCCGAGCGTGACCCCGTTGATCAGTTGCTGCAATGCATACGCCAAACCCACCCCCCGCGTGATCCGCCATGACGCCACCCGGCGCCAACCCAGGCCCAAGTCTTGGTCTAAACCCGACTCAACCAAAGCATGCTGCATGCCAGCCATGCAAGCGAGACCGGGCGGGAGCCGGAAGATCGCGCGCATCGCCCGGCGCCTCTTGCATCGGGAAGGGCTTGGCTTTAGGAACCGCAGAGGCCTCGTCTTCTCCCTTCACGACAGCGGGTGCGTAGCTCAGCGGGAGAGCATCGCCTTCACACGGCGGGGGTCGCAGGTTCAATCCCTGCCGCACCCACCAATGATTTCAATGAATTGATGGTGGAACGCCGAGGCGCCAAAAATGCCCGCCGACCACATAGCAACCAAATTTCCGAATTGGCCCTCGGAGCGGACAGTGCCGCAGGATTGCCCAGCGGAAGAAAATTTTTTGGTTCTTTTTTATAAAAAAGAACGGTTTTCTTGCTCACTTTGGCGCGCCGATCGCGTCGGCGAGGCTGGCGGCGGCGTCTTTGACCGCCTGGCTGTGGCGCTGGAGGACCGGGAGCGAGAGCCGCCAGAGCGGGCCGGAGACGCCGATGGCGCCGATCACGGCGCCGGTGAAATCATGGACGGCGGCGGCGAGGCAGCGGATTTCGGCGTCTAATTCGCCATCGTCGAATGCAATTCCGTCCTCACGGATACGTTCGATTTCGCGCCGCAGCCATTCCGGGTCGGTGATCGTTTTGGGCGACAGCGCGATGAGACTGGCTTGGGCAAGATAGCGCTCGAACCGGTCCGGCGGCAGCGCCGCGAGCAGCGCCTTGCCGAGCGCCGTCGCATGCGCCGGGCGCACCACGCCGACCCGGTCGGTGAGTTGGAAGGCGCCGGCGCCCGGCGTTTTGGCGACGACGACGACCTCGTCCCCGCCGGAGCGGACGCCGAAATGCGCGGTCTCGCCGGTGGCCGCCGAGAGGGCTTCGAGCACCGGGGTCGCGAGCGAAGTCAGTTCGATATCATCGAGACAGGCGCTGGCGAGGGCGAAAACCGGCCGGCCGATGCGATAGCGCCGGCTGTCCGGCATCTGGCGCACATAGCCGAGCCCGACCATGGTCTGCACGAGGTGAAACGCGGTGGAGCTGTGGAGGCCGAGCCGTTTGCTCAGTTCGGCGAGGCTGATGCCGGAACGGTTGCGGGCGATTTCCTCGAGGATCGCGAAGGCGCGCTCGATCGACTGGATGCCGCCGCGCTCGGCCTTTTCCTCGGCGGGCGTGGCGGCGTCGGGGTCGGTGGCGGCATGACGGGTGGAAAGGGGGTGGTTCTGGGCCATTTCGTCCTCGCTCGGCCGATGGAGTTTAATCTTATCTCACTATCTTGCAAACATTCCAATAATGCCGGATGATCACCGGCACCAATAGCCGAACCCAAGGGGAGGGGCCAGCCGTGCCACGTATGAAGGGCGGTGATCTGATCGCCGAATTCCTCGTCCGCGAAAAGATCGAACATGTTTTCGGCATTTGCGGTCATGGCAATGTCGGCATGCTCGATGCGCTGCACGGCGTGCGCGACAAGGTGACGCTGATCTCGCCGCGCCATGAGCAGACCGCCGGCCACATGGCGGATGCCTATTTCCGCGTCAAACACCACCCGGCGGCGACGCTCACCTCCTGCGGCCCGGGTTCGGCCAATCTGGTCATGGCGCTCGCCAACGCCTTCGCCGATTCCTCGGCCTTCCTCGCGATCACCGGCGATGTCCCGACCCAGCAATTCAATCGCGGCCCGTTTCAGGAACTCTATCGCCACAAGGAAGCCGATTTTCCCTCGGTCTGCCGGCCGGTGGTCAAGCGCAGCTTCCAGCCGACGCGGGTCGATATGCTGGCGCACACGCTGCGCCTCGCCATGGACACCATGCTCGGCGGCCGGCCGGGGCCGGTGCAGGTCGATGTGCCGTTCAACGTTTTCCAGGAAGAGGCCGAAATCACCCCCGAGCCGAATCCCGCGCCGCGGGCCCGCCGCGGCGGCGCCGATCCCGAGGATGTCGCGCGTGCGGTGGCGATGCTGGCGGCGGCGAGCGCGCCGGTTCTCTTCATCGGCCATGGGGTGACCCTGGCCGAGGCCTCCGGCGAACTCGCGGCGTTTGCCGAGCGTCTCGCCATTCCGGTGATCGCGTCTCCCAACGGGATGGGATGTCTCCCGATGGGTCATCCACTCTCGCTCGGCTTCATCGGCCGCAACGGCGCATATCCCGCCAATCAGGCCGGCCGCCACGCCGATCTCGTGATCGCGATCGGCGCCCGCTTCGATGACCGTTCGGCGTCCTCCTGGATGGAGGGATATTCCTGGAATTTCCCGGCGACCAAGCTGATCCATGTCGATGTCGATGTCACCGAAATCGGTCGCAACTACCCCGCCGATCTCGGCATCATCGCCGATGCGCGGGGGTTTCTCCGCCAGATGCTGGCCGAGGTCGAGCGGCGTGCCGAGGCGCGGCCCGAGCGGCGCGAATGGCTCGGGCACATCGAGCATTGGCGCAAGGAGTGGGACGCCTTCACCCGTCCCAATTTCGCCCTCGATACGACACCGCTCCGCCCCGAGCCGGTGGTTGCGGCGATCCGCGCGGTGCTGCCCGATGACGCGATTTTGTCGCTCGATTCCGGCGTCCATCACAATTGGTTCATGCAGTTCTGGGAAGCCCGCCGGCCGCAGACCATGCTCAATGCCTGGGGATTTTCCGGGATGGGGTTTGGGGTTTCCGGTATTCTCGGCGCGAAACTCGCCGCCCCCGAGCGGGTTTGCGTTTCGGTCTGCGGCGATGGCGGCTTCACCATGACCCCGCATGTGCTCTGCACCGCGGTCGAATACGATATCCCCTGCATCTGGGTGATCTGGAATAATTTCGCCTGGGGCGCCATCCGCGATATCCAATATGGCCTGTTCGAGGGGCGCGAGATCGGCACGGCGTTTTATGCCGGCGAAAACCGCGCCCCCTATAATCCCGATTTCGCCGCCCTCGCCCGCGCCCATGGTGTCGAGGGGGTGACCATCACCCGCATCCAGGATCTCGCGCCGGCGCTCGCGCATGCCATCGCGACCGGAAAACCCTATGTGCTCGACGTTCATGTCGATGCCGAGGTGCGCCCGCCGGCGACCGGCGCCTGGGCGCTGCCGCCGGTTGCGCACAAGGAGCCGGTGTTCGGCCAGCGCCGGCGCGCCGCCGAGATTTTTCCAGGCATGGGCGGCGAAAAACAGCCATGACCGCGCAATCATAATCGCCCGGGCCGAAACCGGAGCGCAACCCAGGGGAGGGATGACAATGGCGAGGCAGCGACAGGTTCGGAGTGCGGGGAGGATCATTCTCGCCGCCGCTTGGTGCGCTTTGTGCGCGGCGCCGGCGGCGCGGGCGGCCGAGGAAGGGCCGATCCGGGTCGGCTGTTCGATCACCGAGACCGGCCCCTATTCACCGCCCGCGGTTTTCGAATTGCAGGGCTACCGGCTCGCCGCCGAGGAAATCAACAAGGCCGGTGGCCTGCTCGGGCGCAAGGTCGAGATCGTCAATTACGACGATCAGGGCAATCCTTCGACCGCGGTGCAGCTCTATCAGAAACTGATCTATTCCGACCGCGTCGATCTGCTGCTCAGCCCTTATGAGACTGATCTGATGTCGGCGGTGGCGCCCCTGGTCACCCGCGCGAAGAAGGTGATGCCCTCGCTCGGCGCCAATGTCGATGCGTTCCAGGGGCAATTCCCCTATCTCGTGCAGGCGATCACCGAGACACCGCGCTATATGGGGCCGGCGATCGATCTCGCCGCGAGTCGTGGCTACAAAACCATCGCCCTCCTCATCCAGAACACCCAGTTCCCGCAACAGCTCGCCCGCGGCATCGAGCAGGAGGCGACGGCGAAGGGCATGCGCGTCGTTTTCAAGGAAAGCTTCCCGCCGACCACCACCGATTTCAGCGCCCTCGTCCTCAAGGCCGCCGAGGCGCATCCCGACGTGATCGTCGGCGCGACCTATCTCGCCGATTCCGAGGGGATCGTGCGCGCGGCCAAGGCGCAGAACATCAACGCCAAGATGTTCGCCTTCAGCATCGGCCCGGTCGAGCCGGAATTCGGCCGCGGTCTCGGCGCGGCGGCGGATGGCGTGTTCGGCACGACGCTCTATTTCCCGACTCTGCACACCGCGGGAAATGCGGAATTCGTTGCCGCCTTCAAGGAAAAATTCGAGCGTATGCCGGATTATCACGCCGCCGTCGCCTATGCCAGCCTCAAGGTTCTGGCCGAGGCGGTGCGCAAGGTCGGCAGTCTCGATCAGGACAAAATCCGCGATGCCCTGCTCGCCGCGTCGGTGGATACGGTCGCCGGGCATTTTCAGTTGAGCCCGACCGGCCTCCAGATCGGCTATACCAGCTATGTCCTGCAATGGCAGCACGGCGCGCAGGCGCTGGTCTGGCCCGCCGATCAGGCGACCGCGGCGCCGGAATTGCCTCATGGCGCCTGGTAGCGGCGCGCCGTGGCCAGCATCATAGCACTCGTCATTCTCGGCCTGCTCTGGGGTGGTGTTTATCTGCTGATGGCGGAGGGGCTGAACCTGATCTATGGCGTGATGAAGGTGGTCAACCTCGCCCATGGCGATCTGATCGTGTTCGGCGGCTTGCTCGGCTATAGTTTGTTCGCCCATGCCGGGTTCACGCCGATCGCCGCCCTGCTGCCGGTCGCGCTGGTATTGGGTGCGCTCGGCGCGGTGGTCCAATGGGGCATTCTCGAGCGCATTCCACTCGTTGGCGCCGATGGCGAGTTACGCACCCTGCTTGCCACCTTCGGCCTGTCCTATGTCGTCTCCAACACCAGTTTTCTGCTCTGGGGCGGGCAGTTCCAATCGATTCCGTTTCTTCAAGGCGCGCTCCGGCTCGGCCCGATCGCGATCCCGGAGGGGCTGCTCGCCTGCTCGCTCGCCGCTTTCATCGCCGCCTTGCTGGTCGATTTCTGGCTGCACCGGACGCTGGCCGGCAAGGCGCTCCGCGCGACCGCGCAATCACCGCTCGGCGCGGCGAGTTGCGGCCTCGAGATCCGCCGCATCCGCATCATCGCCTTTGCGCTCGGGACGGCGATGGCCGGCGGTGCCGGGGCGCTGGTGATCGCGCTGGTGCCGTTTCAGATCTCGAGCGGCGGCGATCTCACCGTGCAATCCTTCACCCTGATCGCGCTCGGCGGCCTCGGCAATTATCTCGGGGCCTGGATCGCCGCCGAGATCCTCGGTCTCGCCGAGGTTTTGTCGCAATATTATCTCGGCCCCGATATCGCGAGCGCGATCATCTATCTTCTTTTCATCGCCGTTCTGCTGTTTCGCCCGCAAGGCCTGCTCGGCCGCCTGGGGCGGGTATGAGCGCGCCATGACGCGGCTGATCATCGAAATCGTGGTTCTCGCCGGGCTCGCCCTCGCCGGCGTGATGATCGCCCTCGGCGCCAACGCCTATGTCGTGCAATTGCTGTTTTCGACCGCGCTCGCGGTGACGCTGGCGGTGGGCTGGAACCTGATCGGCGGCATGGCGGGCTATGTCTCGTTCGGGCAGGTCGCATTCTTCGGGCTCGGCGCCTATGCCGGCGCGCTGGCGATGCTGACCTGGGCGCTGCCCTGGCCGCTCGCCATCGTCCTCGCCGCCTCTCTCGCCGCCCTCCTCGCCTGGCCGCTCGGGCGCATCATGCTGCGCCTCTCGGGTATTTTCTTCGCGCTCGGCATGTTCGGTCTCGCCCGTGTCGCGCAAATCATCGTCAATGCGCTCGCGATCACCGGCGGGCCGATGGGCACCTCGATCCCGACCGCCGAAGGGCCGGCGGCGACGGCGATGGCGATGGTGGCGCTGGCGACCGGGGCGGTCGCGCTGACCATGGCGATCAGCCGGGCGCGTTTCGGGCTGCGCCTCGCCGCCCTCCGCGACGACGCGATCGCCGCCGCCGCCGCCGGTGTCGATACCAGCCGCGTCAAGGTCATGGCGTTTTGCGCGAGCGCCGGTCTCGCCGCTGCTGCTGGCGCGCTGTACGCGCGCAATGTCGGCTATATCGACCCCGCCAGCGGCTTTGCCGGCACCATCGAATTGCAGACCGTCTTGATGGTGCTCGCCGGCGGCATCGGCACGGTTTGGGGCCCGGTCCTCGGCGGCGTCCTGATTTCGCTGCTCAGCACCGTGCTCTGGGCGCGTTTTCCGACCGAACAGCAGATCATCCTCGGAGCACTCACCCTGGTGCTCGCGATCGCGATGCCGGGCGGCCTTGCCTCGATCCCGCCGCTCAGCTTATGGCTCCGCCGCCCGCCACTTGGCGTATTCAAGCCCACGGCATTTACGCCCACGGCCATGGAAAAAGCGCCAGCGGCTGTGGCAGTCAATGGCGAGAGCGCGGTTTTGGCCTGCCGCGGTCTGGGCAAGCGCTTCGGCGGCGTCGTTGCCGTCGCCGGGGTCGATCTCGCGGTGGCGCCGGGGGAAATCCTCGCCGTGATCGGCCCCAACGGTGCCGGTAAAAGCACGTTGTTTGATATGCTCTCGGCGTTTTCCGCGCCCAGCAGCGGCGAGATCCGCTTTCGCGGCGCGCCCCGCGGCACGATGCCGCCGCATCTCCTCGCCCGCGCCGGCCTTGCGCGGACGTTCCAGACCAGCCGCCTTTTTCCCCGCCTTACGGTATTCGAGACCGTACTCCTCGCCGCCACATCCCACCATCCTCGCTGGCGCGATGCCGAGCAGGCGACGAGCGCCCTGCTCGTCGCGACCGACCTTGTCGGCGATGCCGAACGCTTTCCGGACGCGCTGCCGCCGGGGCGCCAGCGTCTGCTCGAAATCGCCCGTGCGCTGGCGCTCGCCCCGGCGGTGCTGCTGCTCGACGAGGCGATGGCGGGGATGACGGTGGCCGAGATCGCGCGCGTGCAGGCGGTGCTCCGCGCGGCGGCGGGGCGCGGCACTGCGATCATCGCGATCGAGCACGTGCTGCCGGCGATCGCGCCACTGGCCATGCGCGCGCTGGTGCTGGACAACGGCCAGACCATCGCCGAGGGCGCGCCGGACGCGGTGCTCGCCGATCCGGTGGTGATCGAAGCCTATCTCGGCGTAGACGCGATGGCGCTTGCGTCATGAGCGCGGACGCGCTTCTCGAAGTCGCGTCGATTTCCGCCGGATATCGCCGGGTGGTGATCCTGCGCGGGATCAATTTCACTCTCGCGCCCGGCGAACGCCTCGCCGTGATCGGCGCCAATGGTGCCGGCAAGACCACGCTGCTGCGGGCCATCATGGGCCAGATTCCGCTGAGCGCCGGGCAAATCCGTCTGGCCGGGGAGGGGCTCGATAGCGCTTCGATCGCCGCGCGGGCGCGCGCTGGTCTCGGTTATTGCCCGGAGGGGCGGCAGCTCTTTCCGATGATGAGTGTCGCGGAAAACCTCGAACTCGGGGCGGCGGGCGCGGGGGCAGCGGCGCGGATGCGGCGGCGCGAGGCGGTGCTGGAGATTTTTCCGCGTCTTCAACCCCTGCTCGGCCGCGCCGCCGGACTGCTTTCCGGCGGTGAGCAGCAGATGGTCGCGATCGGCCGCGCGCTGATGGGAGAGCCACGGATTTTGCTGCTCGATGAGCCTTCGACCGGGCTTGCGCCACGGATCGTGCATGAACTCTACGCAGCACTGGCCAGGCTTTCCGCGGTCGCGATCCTGGTCGTCGAACAGAACGCCCGCGCCGCCTTGCGGTTTGCCGATCGCGCCATCGTGCTCGCCGACGGCGCCATCGTCGCCGCGGCGCCGGCGGCGGAATTGCGCGATGATCCGCTGGTGGTCTCGGCTTATGTCGGCGCTGGGCGGCTGGCGCCAGCTTGACGGGGATGGGACGAAAAACCTAGGCTCGCTGCAAAGCAAGCAAAACGGGCCGAATTTACTGGAGCGGCCCCGCTGTGGCTCACGTGCCACATGGCTGGGAGGCCACATCGTTGGGAGGCCACATCGTTGGGAGAATTGGGCGGATGAGTGACGCGGAAGCGGCGGAGGGGTTGGCGCGGCGTTTCGAGGCGTTGGCGTCGCTGCTCGCCAAAGATGACGATCTCTGCCGGCGTGGTGCCGCATTGGGCGTGACCTGCCTGATCGGCATCGGCGCGATTCCGTTTCTCGTCACGCTGGAACGCGGCATGCGGTTGCATCTGGCGCGCGGGCCGCATCTGATGCGTGCTTGGCGTTTCGCGGTGCGTGGCTCGGTGCTCGGTTGGGAGCGTTTCTGGCAGGCGCCACCGCCGCCCGGCTGGCACGATCTTTTTGCCTTGACCAAGCGCGGGGAGATGACCATCGAGGGCGATCTCCATCCGTTCATGGCACATTTGCAGGTGATGAAGGATCTTCTCGCCTTGCCGCGCCAGGTTGCGGGGGGCTGACATGGCGGGCGCGATGATCGAGCCGATCACCGGCCGCTATCTCCATCTGAGCATCGCTGGGCGAAAGCAACGCCTCTATTTCGAGGAGGCGGGGAGCGGCATTCCGCTGGTATGCCTGCACACCGCCGGCGCCGATGGCCGGCAATGGCGCCATCTCATGACCGATGAGGCGATAACCCGGTATTTCCGGGTCATCGCCTTCGATCTTCCCTGGCACGGCAAATCCAATCCACCGGAAGGCTATGAGCACGAAACCTATCAATTGACCACGGCCGATTACGTCGCGACCATCCGCGCGTTTTGCGCCGGCCTCGCCCTCGATCGCCCGGTCGCGATGGGATGCTCGATCGGCGGGCGCATCGTCCTCGAACTGGCGATCGCCCATGCCGCCGAATTTCGCGCGCTCATCGGCCTCGAAGCAGCGGATTTTCAGACGCCGTGGTACGACACGTCCTGGCTCAACCGCGCCGATGTGCATGGCGGCGCGGTGTGCGCGGCACTGGTCTCAGGGTTGATCGCGCCGACCAGCCCGCCGGCCTCCCGCCATGAAACGCTCTGGCATTATCTCCAGAGTGGGCCAGGTGTTTTTCAGGGAGATCTCTATTTCTACCGCGTCGACGGGGATCTCCGCGGCCGTCTTTCCGGCATCGACACCAAAAAATGCCCGCTGTTTCTTTTCACCGGCGAGTATGATTTCTCCTGCACCCCGGAGGACACTGCGCGCACCGCAGCGCAAATTCCGGGCGTCGAGGTGACCATCATGAGCGACCTCGGCCATTTTCCGATGAGCGAAAATCCGGCCTGGTTTCGCCGCTATATCCTGCCCGTGCTCGAACGTATCCGGACCTTGCCGGGGAGCGGACGATGAGTGCTCTCGGCCGGCGTGCATGGCTTGCCGGCGCCGTCGCCTCTGCTGCGCCGTTCACTGCCCGCGCGGCGGAGGAGCGCCCGCTTCGCATCGGTGTTCTCAATGATCCGAACGGCGTTTATGCCGATAATGGCGGCCTCGGCTCGGTGATCGCGGCGCAGTTGGCGGCGGAGGATTTCAACGGCGCCGTGCTCGGGCGGCGGATCGAGGTGGTTTCCGGCGACCATCAGAACAAGCCCGATCTCGCCGCCGGCATCGCCCGCGAATGGATCGACCGCCAAGGCGTCGATGTCATCGCCGACGGCGCATCCTCGGCCGCCGGGCTCGCGATCCAGCAAGTCACGCGTGAGAAGCAACGCATCTTCATCATCACCGGCCCGGCGACGTCCGATCTCACCGGCAAGGCCTGCTCGCCGTTCGGCTTTCATTTCAGCTACGACACCTACGCCCAGGCCAAAGGCACCGCGACCGCATTGACGAAGAATGGCGGCGAAACCTGGTTCTTCATCACCGCCGATTACGCGTTCGGCGCGGCGATGGAACGCGATTCACGGCGCTTTGTCGAACAAAGCGGCGGCAAGGTGCTCGGCAGTATTCGCCATCCGCTCGGCGCCACCGATTTTTCCTCCTATCTGCTGGCGGCCCAAAGTTCGGGCGCCAAAATCATCGGACTCTGCAATGCCGGGGTCGATACACAAAATACCGTGAAACAGGCGGCGGAGTTTGGCATCACCCGCGGTGGCCAGCGTCTCGCGGCGCTGGTGATGTTCATCACCGACGTGCTCGCGATCGGCCTGCCGACGGCGCAAGGCCTGGTGCTGACCACAGCGTTCTACTGGGATCGCACGCCCGCGACGCGGGCCTGGTCACAGCGCTTCATGGCGCATAAACCCAAGCCACCGAGCATGTTGCAGGCAGGGGTCTATAGCGGCGTGCGTCACTATCTGCAGGCGGTCAGGGACGGCGGAACCACCGATCCCGCTGCGGTCGCCGCGCGCATGCACCAGAGCCCGATCAATGATATGAACAATACCAATGTCATGATCCGCGGTGACGGCCGGGTGATGTGCGCGATGTATCTGATGCAGGTGAAATCTCCCACCGAGTCGAAGGCGCCGTTCGATGTCTATCGTGAGATCGCGGCGATGGCGGATGGCGCGGCGTTCCGGCCGCCGGGTGAGGGCGGCTGCGCCCTGATCGCGCCATGAGCGCCGCCGGCGTGATCGGCTGCATCGGCCTCGGCGTCATGGGTGAGCCGATTTGCCGTAATCTTGTGCGGAAATCCGGGCGGCCGGTGATTGGCTTTGACCTTCGCGGCGCGCCGCTCGAACGTCTGGCCACGCTGGGCGTGCGCGCGGCGACGACGGTCGCCGAGGTGATGCGCGCGGCGGCGATCGTGTTTCTCTCGCTGCCCAGCGGGCGCGAGGTTGCGGCCCTTTGCGAGGGCGCCGAGGGCGTGCTGGCCCATGTCCGGCGCGGGCAGATCGTGGTCGATCTCGGCACCTCGCCGCCGGCGCTGGCGCGCGATCTCGCCGGCGCGTTCGCTGAGCGCGGCGCGGGGTTCGCCGATGCCCCGGTTGCGCGCACCCGCGAGGCGGCCGAGCAGGGCAGGCTCAGCGTGATGGTCGGCGCGGCGCCGGAAATTTTCGCGGCATTACGGCCCGTGCTCGAAAATTTTGCAACCGACATCACCCATTGCGGCCCGCCGGGCGCGGGCCAGGTGGTCAAAATTCTCAACAATATGGTGTTGGTGGAAACCGTGGTCGCCTTGTCCGAGGCGCTCGCCCTCGCGCGCGGCGAGGGCGTTGACGGCGGGGTGTTGTTCGAGGCCCTGGCGCGCGGGTCCGCGGATAGTTTCGCGCTTCGCAATCATGGGATGAAAGCGCTGTTGCCGGGGGTATTTCCAGAACGCGCCTTTTCCGCCGCCTATGCGCGCAAGGATCTTGGCTACGCGCTCGACCTCGCGGATGCGCATCGTCTCGCCGTCACCGGCGCGGAAAACGCGGCGCGGCTTCTGGAAAACGCCATCGCGACGGGCGATGGCGAGCGTTACTGGCCGGTGTTGAGCCGCGTCTTTGGGCGCGAAAAACCCGAGCCGGCCTGACGGCGCGCGCGTCGTCGCCGGGCGTGGTCGTTTTTTCCGTTAGGGTTTTCCCGGTTTGGCACGCCGCTTGCTGTTCATGAGCGCGCTCTGACGTCGCGAGAGCGTGAGAATGAGGAGCAACGACCTTGGTCAGTATCGCTGCCCAACCCTATCCGTTCGATTTCGATCCGGCGCACGCGGCGCTGCTGATCATCGACATGCAGCGCGATTTTCTGGAGCCGGGCGGATTCGGCGCTGCCCTCGGCAATGATCCTTGCGTGCTCCGGCGCTTGATCGCGCCGATCAGCCGGCTCCGCGCCGCGGCGCGGGCGGCGGGGATGATGGTGATCCATACCCGCGAGGGGCATCGGCCGGATCTCTCGGATTTGCCGCCGGCCAAGCGCGTGCGTGGCCGGCCGACGCGCGCGATCGGCGATCCCGGCCCGATGGGAAGGCTTTTGGTGCGCGGCGAGGCCGGTCACGCGATCGTCCCCGAACTCGCCCCGGCGCACGATGAGCCGGTGATCGACAAGCCCGGCAAAGGCGCCTTCCATGCAACCGATCTCGAAGCGATCCTGCATCATCGCGGCATTCGTCAGCTGGTGATCTGCGGCGTCACCACCGAGGTGTGCGTCCAGACGACGCTTCGCGAAGCCAATGATCGTGGCTATGAATGTGTCGTCGTGTCAGACGGCACCGGCTCCTATTTTCCGCATTTTCATCAGGCTGCCCTCGCCATGATTACCGCCCAGGGCGGTATTTTCGGCTGGGTCGCCGACGAGGCGGCGGTGCTCGCGGCGCTTGCCAAAAACGAGGGCGGCCCGGCGGTCAACCTCCCCCCGGCATGGGACGAATTGCGGGCGGTTTTTTATCGTTACGAAGCGGCGCTGGTGGCCGGCGATTTCGCGGCGCTCGCGGCGTTTTTCTGGGCGAGCCCGCATGTCGTCCGCTACGGCTTGGCGGAGCACCAGTATGGCGGCGATGAGATCGCCCTCTATCTCGAGGCCCAGCGCGAGATCAGGGAAAAGACCGATGGCGTGTGGATGGCGCGCGATCTCGCCGGCACCGTCGTCACCACCTTCGGCCGCGATGCCGGCACCGCGAGCACGCTCTTTCGCCGCAACGACAGCGGCCGCACCGGGCGACAGATGCAGACCTGGATCCGCATGGCGGGCCGCTGGCGGATCGTTGCGGCCCATGTTTCGTTTCTCGATTTCGAGTATCCGGCGTGAGAAGGCACGGGCCGGCGCCGTGGCCCGTCAAACCGCCATCAACCCCTGCGCCTCGGTGGCGAGCAGCGCGATCAAGCGGGTGATCGCCTGTTGGAGGCGCGGGAAACCGGCGGTTTGGGTGATGCTGGCCTCGTCCATATAGAGCCGGCGGGCGAGTTCGATCTGAATGGCGTGGACGCCGTCCTGCGGGCAGCCGTAATGGCGGGTGATGAAGCCGCCGGCATAAGGGTGGTTGCGGCGCACGACGAAGCCGAGGGCCTGGAGCGCGGCCTCGATCCGGGCGGTGACCGCGCCGGCGCAGGTGGTGCCATGGGCATCGCCGAGGACGATATCGACACGGCCGAGGCCAAGCAGGCTGGCATGCGGCATCGAATGGCAATCGACCAGGAGGCAGGCGCCGAACTCCGCCCTGGTTTGCGCGATCAGCGCCGCCAGCCGGTCATGAAACGGCGCCCAGCAGGTTGCGAGCCGCGCCTCCGCCTCGGCGAAGGGAAGGCGCTGACGATAGATCGGCGTGTTCGAGGCGACGACACGCGGAATGGTGCCGAGCCCGGCCTCGACCCTTGGGCTCGCGCGGTTGACGAAATCAGGCAGCGACTCCTCGAACATCGCGGGATCGAGTTCCCAGCGCTCGCGATTGACGTCGCAGAAGGCGCGCGGAAACCGTGCCGCGAGCAGAACCGCGCCGCATTCCGGAGCGGCGGCGAAAAGCTCGTCGACGAAACTGTCCTCGCTGCGGCGGAGAGTTTTCGGGTCGAGCCGGGCCTGGGCGATGAAAGCGGCGGAATAGTCGCGCCCGGAATGGGGGGAGGTGAAAATGACCGGAACCGGGTTGCCGCGCGGATGGCGTTCGATCAGGTTATTCGGGGCGGCGAGGTCGGGCAGGTCCATCACACCCCTCGCCGTGGGGCCAGAGAGAAAGACCCGGGGCGGGGTTGCGGCCGGGCGGCGGCTTGCGCTAGAAGCGCTGCTTCCGGGGCGGTTGGCTCCGGACGGTGGGCGGTTAGCTCAGCGGGAGAGCGTCCGCTTGACACGCGGGAGGTCACTGGTTCAATCCCAGTACCGCCCACCAATATATCTTCCGCCATTTTCTCCGGTGTCTCCATCATTCCGCGCAGCCTTGGTCACGGAGGAGGTCGCGCACCGCGTCTTCGGCGACCTCGCGCGAGGTGAAGGCGGCGCCGATCCCGCGCGCCAGCACGAAGGCGAGGCGGCCATCGCGCATTTTCTTGTCATGACGCATATGGGCGATCAACGCCCGCGCCGAGAGCGGCCGGCCGAGATCGGCGAGGCGCGCCGGAAGGCCAACGGCGCTGATATGGGCGATCACCCGTTCGGCGTCGGCGGCCGCGCAATGGCCTAGCCGGGCGGAGAGCAGAAACGCGAGACCAAGGCCGATCGCCACCGCCTCGCCATGCAGAATCCGGCCATAGCCGCATTCCGCCTCCAGAGCATGGCCGAAACTATGCCCGAGATTGAGGAGCGCCCGGCCATCGGCCGGCTTCTCCTCGCGCTCGTCATCGCCGACCACCGCCGCCTTGAAGGAAGCGGCGCGGAGAATCGCCTCCGCCTGCAGGGCACGATCGCCGGCGATGACGCGCGCGCCATGCGTTTCGCACCAGGCGAAGAAATCGGCATCGCCGATCAGCCCGGCCTTGACGATTTCGGCGTAGCCGGCGCGCAATTCACGAGGCGGGAGGCTCGCCAGCGTCGCGGTGTCGGCGAGCACCACATGCGGCTGGTGGAAGGCGCCGACCAGATTCTTGCCGCGCGCCGTGTTGACGCCGGTCTTGCCGCCGACGCTCGAATCGACCTGGGCGAGCAGCGTCGTCGGAATCTGCACGAAAGGCAGGCCGCGTAGCGTGGTTGCGGCGGCGAAACCGGCGAGATCGCCGACCACGCCGCCGCCGAGTGCGATCACCGCGGTTTTGCGCTCGATCCCGAAGCCGAGCAGGCCATCGACCAGCCGCGCGTAGCTGTCGATCGATTTGCTGTCCTCGCCGGCCGCGACGATCAGGCTTTCGCAGGCGATCGCAGTTGCGGCGAGGCTGGCCTCGAGACGCGCGAGGTACAGCGGTGCGACCGTCGCGTCGCTGATGATGACGGCGCGCTTTTGCGGCAGAATCGGGGCGAGCAGCGCGCCGGCGCGGTCGATCAGTCCCTCCCCGACGACGATGTCATAGGGCTGGGTCGCGAGCGGCACCCGCAGCCGGCGCGGCGAGCGATAACCGGCGATCGCCGTGAGCACCCGCCGCGTCGTCGCCTCCAGCGTCTCGTCCGCACAATCGACGATGATCTCCGCCTCGGCATAGAGCGGCGCCCGTTCCGCTTGCAGGCGGGTCAGGATCTCGGCCGGATCGCCGTCGGCGAGCAGGGGCCGATGGGTTCGCCCGGCAACCCGCCGGGCGAGAATGGCGATCGGGCAGCGCAGCCACAGCGAGACCGCGCGGGCGCTGATTTCGGCCCGCGTCGCCGGGTCGAGAAAGGCGCCGCCGCCGGTCGCGAGCACCATCGGCGGCCCGGCGAGCAGGCGCTGGATCACCCGCCGCTCGCCGTCGCGGAATTCGCGCTCGCCGTAGCGGGCGAAGAGTTCGGCGATGCTGAGCCCGGCGGCGGCCTCGATTTCGGCGTCGGCATCGAAGAAGGGGAGATCGAGACGGGCGGCGAGTCGCCGGCCGATCGAGGTTTTCCCTGCCCCCATGAGGCCGATCAGGACCAGGGAGCGCCCGGCGAGGGCGGCGATGTCGTCCCCTGGCGGGGTGTCGGCGGATGGCTCAGTGTTGCGTATCATGATGGCGGAAGCTAGCACAGGGGCGAAGCCCAACGCCAAGAGAGAGCGCATGCGCATAACCCTGCTGATCGTGGTTCTGCTCGGGATCATCGCCGCCGGCATCGGCGTGCTGGTGCTCGGCGTCTTCCCGCCGGCGCCGCACACCGCGATGGTCGAAAAGACCCTGCCGCTCGCGCGTCCGGCAGCGCCGCGCTGATCCCGGCGAGCCGCCATGGACCGCCATATCGAGGCGTTTCTGGAAATGCTCGCCGCCGAACGCGATGCCGCCGCCAACACCAGGGATGCCTATCGCGCCGATCTCGAGGATTTCGCGGCGTTTGCCGCGGGATACGGCATTTCGCTCAGCGCGGCCGAACCGGCGCTGCTCCGCGCCTATCTCGGCAGCCTCCGCGCCCGGGGTCTGGCGGCGCGGAGCCAGGCGCGGCATCTCTCCGCGCTCCGCCAGTTCTATCGTTTTCTGCTACGCGAGGGGGTGCGTGAGGACGACCCGAGCGCCGGGCTCGATTCGCCGCGCCCCGGCAAGCCTTTGCCGAAATTTCTCACGCCCGCGGAGATCATCGCCCTCCTCGATGCGGCGGGGCGGCTTCCCGGAAGGAGCGGGGCGACCGCGGTCGCGGCGCTGGAACTGCTATACGCGACCGGGCTCCGGGTTTCCGAACTGCTCGCGCTGTCGCCCTCCGCCATCACCGCTGGCGAAGCGGCTATTCTGGTGCGCGGCAAGGGCGGCAAGGAGCGTCTGGTGCCGCTGTCGCCGGCGGCCGTTGCGGCGGCCGAGCGCCTGCTCGCCGGGCAGGAAACGCCAGCCGGGCGGAAGCCGGGGCGATGGCTGTTTCCAGGCCGCGATCCGCGCCGCCCGATGACCCGCCAGGGCCTCGCCCTGCTCCTCAAACAGGCCGCGCTTTCCGCCGGTCTCGACCCGGTTGCGGTCTCGCCGCACGTGCTGCGCCACTCGTTTGCGACCCATCTGCTCGCCAACGGCGCCGATCTCCGCAGCTTGCAGACCCTGCTCGGCCACAGCGCCATCGCGACGACGGAGATCTATACCCATCTCACCACCGAGCGGCTGCAAGCGGCGGTTGCACGGCATCACCCGCTGGCGCGTCGGCGGACATGAGCGGCGCGGGATTGGTCCCTGGGAAATTTGTGCTAAAGCCCCTCGCCATGCGCCACTTCCTTGATTTCGAAAAACCGATCGCCGAGCTGGAAAGCAAGATCGACGAGCTGCGCCGGATGGCCGAGCCGGGCGGGATCAATATCGCCGAGGAAATCGCGCGCCTGACCGAAAAAGTGGACCGTCAGCTCCGCACCACCTACGCCAGGCTCTCACCCTGGCAGAAAGCCCAGGTTGCGCGCCACCCTGAACGGCCCAAGGCGAGTGACTACGTCGCCGCCCTGATCAGCGAGTTCACGCCGCTCGCCGGCGATCGTGCCTTCGCCGATGACGCAGCGGTGATCGGCGGGCTCGGGCGCTTCCAGGGGCGCGCGGTGATGGTGCTCGGCACCGAAAAGGGCAATGATACCGAAAGCCGCGTCAAGCATAATTTCGGCATGAGCCGGCCGGAAGGCTATCGCAAGGCGCGGCGGCTGATCGAACTCGCCGGGCGGTTTGGCCTGCCGGTTCTCACCTTCGTCGATACCTCCGGCGCCTATCCAGGGATCGAGGCGGAAGCGCGCGGCCAGGCCGAGGCGATCGCACGGGCGATCGAGGCCTGTCTCGCCGCCCCGGTGCCGATCATCGCGACGATCATCGGCGAGGGCGGCTCCGGCGGCGCCATCGCGCTCGCCAGCGGCGATGCCGTCCTGATGCTCGAGCACGCGATCTATTCGGTGATCTCCCCCGAGGGCTGCGCCTCCATCCTGTGGCGTGAGGCGAGCGCGGCGGAAGCGGCGGCGGAGGCGCTCAAACTCACCGCCGATGACCTCAAACGTCTCGCCCTGATCGACCAGGTGATCGCCGAGCCGCTCGGCGGCGCCCATCGTGCGCCCGCGGTCGCGATCGCCGCCGTGGCCGAGGCCATCGCTGGCGCTCTCACGCCGCTCCTCGCCCTCGATCCCGAGATGCTGCGCGGCCAACGGGCGGAGAAATTCCTCGCCATGGGGCGCGACGGGGTCGTTTGATCAGGAAAAGAAGAAAGATTGTTCTTTTTTGAAAAAAAGAACCAAAAAACTTTTGTCTGTTGGGGCGTGCCTGCGGCACTGCCCGGTGCGGGGAACGCCGGGTAAAGGGTTTTTTTGCTTCTTTTGTGTCCGTTTGACGGGGAAGAACGACGAATGAGCACGACCACCCTCGATCACGCCGCCTGGCGTCCGCGCGCCAATCCGTGGGCGATCGCGATCGTCGTCACCATGGCGGCGTTCATGGAGATCATCGACACCACCATCGTCAATGTCAGCCTGCCGCACATCGCCGGCTCGATGTCGGCAAGCTACGACGACGCGACATGGACGCTCACCTCCTATCTCGTCGCCAACGGCATCGTCCTGCCGATCTCGGGATGGTTCGGGCGGGTGATCGGGCGCAAGCGTTATTTCATGATCTGCATCGCCGCCTTCACCATCAGCTCCTTCCTCTGCGGGGTTGCGACCTCGCTCCCGCAGATCATCATCTTCCGGCTGATGCAGGGGTTTTTCGGCGGTGGCCTGCAACCCAATCAGCAATCGATCATTCTCGATACCTTCGAGCCCTCGCAGCGCGGGCGCGCCTTCTCGGTGGTGGCCATCGCGACCATTTTCGCGCCCGTCATCGGGCCGACGCTGGGCGGCTGGATCACCGATAATTATACTTGGCGCTGGGTATTCCTGATCAACGTGCCGATCGGCGTCATCGCGTTTTTCGCGGTCGGCGCGCTGGTCGAGGATCCGCCCTGGGTGAAGGCCGATCGCGCCAACCGCCGCGGCATCGATTACATCGGCGTCGCGCTGATCGCGCTCGGCATCGGCTGCCTCCAGATCATGCTCGACCGCGGCGAGGACGATGACTGGTTCGCCGACCCGACGATCCGCACCTTCGCCATTCTCGCCGCGATCGGGCTGATCGGGGCGGCGGTGTGGCTTTCGGTCGCGAAGAACCCGGTGGTCAATCTCCGGGTGCTGCGCGATCGCAATTTCGCGCTCGGCTCGGTGATGATTTTCATGATCGGTGCCATTCTCTATTCGAGCGCCGTCCTGATCCCGCAGCTCGCGCAGGAACAGCTCGGCTATACCGCGACGCTCGCCGGCCTCATCCTCTCGCCGGGGGCGCTGCTCATCCTCGCGCTCATCCCGATCATCACGAGGCTGCTTCCCTATATCCCGACCAAATATTTCATCGGATTCGGCTTCTTCTCGCTCGGCTGCGCGCTCGCCTATGCCCACGGCCTGACGCCCGATGTCGACTACAACACGCTCGCCCTGATGCGCGCGGCGCAGACCTTCGGGCTCGCCTTTCTCTTCGTTCCCAACAGCACGATCGCCTATTCCACCCTGCCGCGCTCGGCCAACGCCGATGCGAGTTCGCTCTATGTGATGTTCCGCAACATCTCAGGTTCGATCGGGATTTCACTCGCGACCGCGCTGGAGACCGAGCGCACCCAGGTCCGCCGCGCCTATCTCTCCCAGCATCTGACGCCGCTCGAACAGCCCTATGTCACGGCCAAGGCGACGATCGCCAACACCCTCATCGCGCACGGAACGGCAGCATCGCAAGCCCCGGGGATCGCCGACGGCCTGCTCAACATGACCTTGCAGAAACAGGCGGCGGTGCTGGCCTATACCGATATCTTCGCGATCACCTCGATCGCCGCCTTCTGCGTCGTGCCGATCACCCTCCTGTTCTCATCGAGCCGCGCGAGCGGCCGGGCCCGCGCCGAGCATTGAACTGGTTCCCATAATGGGGGCCAGGATCGGGGGTGACCGCGAGAACCCTGCTTGTCTCGGCGGGAAGCCGGGCGCTGTTCATCCGCACAAGAGAGCCCTGTGCAGATCGAGGTTTCTAGAAATATATCTCTGATGTTTCAAGGGAGAAACTGGTCGGAGTGAGAGGATTCGAACCTCCGGCCCCTGCGTCCCGAACACAGTGCTCTACCAGGCTGAGCTACACTCCGACCGTGCCGGCAGCCTATAGCGAAGCCGGCCTGCGGCCGCAAGTCGGGGGCGTCAGCCTCGTCCGGTCGAGCCGAAACCACCGCTGCCGCGTTCGGTCGCGCTCGAAAACGTGTCCACCACGACGAATTCCGGTCGTAGCACCGGGACGAACACCATCTGCGCGAAACGCTCGCCGGGCGAAAGCGTGATCGTCTCGCCGCCCGGCGGGTTGCGGTTCCAGGCGCTGACCATGATCGGGCCGGTATAATCGGGGTCGATCAGGCCGACCAGGTTGCCGAGCACCAGCCCCTGGCGATGGCCGAGGCCGGAGCGTGGCAGGATCAATGCTGCGATCTCCGGATCGCCGATATAAAGCGCGAATCCGGCGGGGATCAGCGCCGGCCGCTCGCCAGGGGAGAGGGTGAGCGGCGCATCGAGGCAGGCGTGGAGATCGATCGCCGCCGCGTGCGCCGAGTGATGGCGCGGCAAGCCCCAGGCGTCGAGACGCGGATCGAGGCGCTTTACCTCGATCCGTGGCGCCGGTCGCACGATCCCGCTCATGGCGTGTTGTGGACCGCGGGCTTGCGCGCCACGGCCTGCGGGCGGGTGACCTCGTTCCGCTTGCCGATCGCAGCGAAATAGGGCGCAAAACACGGCCGATCGATATAGCGCCCGGCGCCGCGGATGGCGCGGAGATCGCCCGCTTTCCAGGCAACGCGGCCTTGGCTCACCGTCGCGTGTGCGATGCCCTGCACCTCCATCCCCTCATAGACGTTGAAATCGACGTTCTGATGATGGGTGCGGGCCGAGATGGTACGCCGCCCGGCCGGATCCCAGACCACGAGATCGGCATCCGACCCCACCGCGACCGCTCCCTTGCGTGGGTAGATATTGAAAATCTGCGCGGTATTGGTCGAGGTGATGCGTACGAACTCGTTGGGGGTGAGCCGGCCGCTGCCGACGCCATGGTGCCAGAGGACGCTGAGCCGGTCCTCGATGCCGCCGGTGCCGTTCGGGATCTGGGTGAAATTATCGCGCCCCATCGCCTTCTGCGGCGCGCAGAAACAGCAATGATCGGTCGCCGTGGTTTGCAACTGCCCCGAGGCGAGGCCGGCCCAGAGCGCGTTCTGATGATGCTTCGGGCGAAACGGCGGGCTCATCACGTGTGCGGCGGCGCGCGCCCAGTCGGGGTCGCGATAGACGCTTTCATCGATCACCAGATGCTGGGCGAGCACCTCGCCATAGACACGCCCGCCGGTCGCGCGGGCGCGGGCGATCGCTTGCGCCGCCTCCTCGGTCGAGACATGGACGATATAGAGCGGCGCGCCGAGCACGCCGGCGACGGCGATGGCGCGGTTCGCCGCCTCGCCCTCCACCTCCGGCGGGCGCGACAGGGCGTGGCCCTCGGGGCCGGTGATGCCGGCTTCCAGGAGTTTTTTTTGCAGATGGAAAACCGCCTCGCCGTTTTCGGCATGCACGGTGCAGAGCGCGCCGAGTTCGAGGGCGCGGGCGAAACTCGCGAGCAGGACGCCGTCATCGACCATGATGGCGCCTTTATAGGCCATGAAATGCTTGAAGCTGTTGACGCCATGGGCGCGCGTGAGGATGCCCATTTCTTCCCGCACCTGCTCCGACCACCAGGTGACGGCGACGTGGAAACTGTAATCGGCGGCGGCTTTTTCCGCCCAGCCGCGCCAGGTGTGATAGGATTCGAGCAAGGAAACGCCGGGATTGGGGATGACGAAATCGATCGCCATGGTGGTGCCGCCGGCGAGGGCGGCGGCGGTGCCGGTATAGAAATCCTCGCTCGCCGTCGTGCCCATGAACGGCAGTTCCATATGGGTGTGCGGATCGATCCCACCCGGCATCACCAGCATGCCGCCGGCATCCAGGATCTCAGCGCCGGCGAGGGCTTCCAGCGCCGGGCCGATCGCCTTGATCACGCCCTCGGCGCAGAGCACATCGGCGCGAAAACTGGTTTCCGCGGTTACCACCGTGCCGCCTCGGATCAGAACCGTCATGCTGTCCTCCTCTGTTGTTTCATCGTCTCGCCGGCGGGCGCGATCCCGAGGCCGCGCAGCACCAGGCGAGTGATCGTTGCTGTCCCGGTCGCGTAATCGGCGGCGCCGAGTTTGTCGATGCCGAGCACGGCAGCCATTTGCGTATCGAAATCGGCATAGGTCTGGGTCATCGCCCAGAGGGTGAAGAAAAGATGCTTGGGATCGATCGGCGCGATCAGGCCGCGCGCTATCCAGGCCTCGATCACCGCCGATTTTTCGGCGACCTTGCGGCGCAGATCGAGCCCGAGATAGGCGCGGAGTTCGGGCGCGCCATGCAGCAATTCGGCAGCAAAAACCTTGGACGCATGCGGGCGGTTCTGCGAATGCGCCATCTTGGCGGCGATATAGGCGCCGAGTGCGGCGGCGGGATCATTCTCGGGCACAATCGGGTCCATGTCATCGAGCCAGAGGGTGAGGATGTCCTCCAAAACCGCGCGATAGAGAAGCCGCTTGGTGCCGAAATAATAATGCAGATTGGCCTTGGGGAGGGAGGCTGTCTCGGCGATGCGACTCATCGTTGCACCGCCGAACCCATGATCGGCGAAAACACGCTCGGCGCAGGCGATGATATGCGCGCGCTGGGCCTGGCGGATGCGTCCCCCCAGCCCTTCGGCCGTGGGTTCTGCCTGTTCTTTGCGCGATTTGCCCAAACTTCGATCACTCAAAAAAATGCATGCCTGCATTGTGAAATAAGTTGACCGGGCAGTCAATTTCTATCACGCTCGCTTCAGAAACGCAGCGAACGGAGCCCATCACGCCCATGACCGGCCCCACCGACAGCTCAGCCGTTCCCGATATTTTTTCCCATCGCCGCGAAGGAGCGGAGGTCGCGCGCGATTTCGCCAACACCCATCCGCCGCTCTCGCCGGATGCCGCGATCGTCGAGGCGCATCGCTGCTATTTCTGCTTCGATGCCCCCTGCACGGCGGCCTGTCCGACCGGGATCGATGTGCCGGGCTTCATCCGTGGCATCGCGACCGGCAATCTTCGTGGTGCCGCGGTCAAGATTTTCGAGGAAAACATTTTTGGCGGGAGCTGCGCGCGCGTCTGCCCGACGGAAATCCTCTGTGAGCGCGCCTGCGTGCGGACGGCGCAGGAAGAACGCCCGGTTGCCATCGGCGCCTTGCAGCGCCGGGCGACCGATTGGCTGATGGCGCGGAATCACCATCCGTTCGTCGCGACGCCGGCGAGCGGGCGGCGCATCGCCGTCGTCGGCGCCGGCCCCGCCGGCCTCGCCTGCGCCCATCGCCTCGCCCGCGCCGGCCATCGCGTCACGGTGTTCGAGGCGCGCGCCAAACCCGGCGGGCTCAATGAATACGGCATCGCCGCCTATAAACTTCCCGATGATTTCGCCCGCCGGGAGATCGATTTTCTGCTGGCGATCGGCAATATCACCATCACCACCGGCCGCGCCCTCGGCGTTGATCTCACGCTCGCGGATTTGCGGCGCGACCATGACGCGGTGTTTCTCGCTCTCGGCCTCACCGGGGTGAACGCGCTCGGGATCGAGGAGACGCCGCTGTTCGGCGTCGAGGATGCGGTTTCGTTCATCGCCCGGCTGCGTCAGATGCCCGACAAGACGGAGATCCCGATCGGGCGCCGCGTCGTCGTCATCGGCGGCGGCAATACAGCGATCGACGCCGCGACCCAGGCCCGGCTTCTGGGCGCGGAAGAGGTCACGATCGTCTATCGCCGCGGCGCGGCGCAGATGTCGGCGACCAGAGACGAACAGGAATGGGCGGAGACCCACGGCGTCAGTATTCGCCATTTCGCTGCCCCCGTCCGCTTCCTCGCCGAGGGCGGCGCGGTGCGTGGCGTCGTTTTCGCGCGTACCCGCCTCGATGCGCAGGGTGCGGTGGTTTTCGCCGATGGTGAAGTCACCCTCGGCGCCGATCAGGTGTTCAAAGCCGTCGGCCAGCGCTTCGTCATTCCCGAGCAAGACGGTTTTCCGGTGCTGCGTGACGGCCGCATCGCCGTCGATGCGGCGCGCCGCACCAGCCTCCCCGGGGTTTACGCTGGCGGCGATTGTGTCGCCGGGCTCGATCTCACGGTGCGCGCCGTCCAGGATGGCAAGATCGCGGCGGAGGCGATCGATGCCGATCTGACTCGGATGAAGGAGCACGTGCATGGCTGATCTTCGCGTCGATTTCGTCGGGATTAAGGCTCCGAACCCGTTTTGGCTCGCCTCCGCCCCGCCGACCGATAAGGCATACAATGTCGTCCGCGCCTTTCGCGCCGGCTGGGGGGGCGTGGTGTGGAAGA
This sequence comes from Pseudomonadota bacterium, assembly GCA_021798915.1. Classification (GTDB taxonomy): domain Bacteria; phylum Pseudomonadota; class Alphaproteobacteria; order Acetobacterales; family Acetobacteraceae; genus Acidibrevibacterium. The sequence goes on along the minus strand of JAJZBM010000004.1, from coordinate 81,433 downwards.
CGCTCGGCGAGGATCCGCCGATCGTCAATGTTTCCAGCCGCTACGGCGCGACTTCCTTCAATGGCGCGCGCATGGCGGGATTTTCCAATATCGAGCTGATCACCGATCGCCCCCTCGCGGTCAATCTGCGTGAGATCAAGGAGGTCAAGCGCGACTGGCCGGATCGCGCCGTCGTCGTCAGCCTGATGGTGCCGTGCGAGGAGGAAAGCTGGCGCCGCATCCTGCCTCTGGTCGAGGAGACCGGCGCCGACGGGATCGAACTCAATTTCGGCTGCCCGCACGGCATGTCCGAGCGCGGCATGGGTTCGGCGGTGGGGCAGGTTCCCGACTATGTCGAGATGGTGACGCGCTGGTGCAAGCAGCATTCACGCATGCCGGTGATCGTCAAGCTCACCCCCAACATCACCGATATCCGCGCCCCGGCGCGGGCAGCGCGGCGTGGCGGCGCCGATGCCGTCTCGCTGATCAACACCGTCCAATCCATCGTATCCGTCGATCTCGACGCCATGGCGCCGGAGCCGGTGGTCGGCGGGCAGGGCTCGCATGGCGGCTATTGCGGCCCGGCGGTGAAGCCGATCGCGCTCCGCATGGTTGCCGAGATCGCCCGCGATCCGGAAACCGCCGGTCTGCCGATTTCCGGGATCGGCGGCATCTCCACCTGGCGCGACGCCGCCGAATTCATCGCCCTCGGCGCTGGCGCGGTGCAGGTCTGCACGGCGGCGATGCATCACGGGTTTCGCATCGTCGATGACATGATCGCCGGTCTCGCCAACTGGATGGATGAGAAAAGCTATGCCCGGATCGAGGCGTTTTCCGGCCGCGCGGTGAAGAATTTCGTCAATTGGGAGGCGCTCGACCTCAATTACAAGACCATCGCGCGGATCGACCAGGCGCTCTGCATCCAATGCGGGCTCTGTCACATCGCCTGCGAGGATACCTCGCACCAGGCGATCGCGGTTGCGCGCGAGGCGGTGGGGCGGCGTTTTTCGGTCATCGATGCCGAATGCGTCGGGTGCAATCTCTGTTATCACGTCTGTCCGGTGGAGAACTGCATCACCATGGAACCGGTTGCGAGCGGCAAGCCGAAACTGACCTGGAAACACCACCCCAACAACCCTTTGCGGGAGGCCGCGGAATGAGCCAAGCCGCCACCAATCTTCGGATCAATGCCGAACGTCTCTGGGACACCATCATGGAGACCGCGCAAATCGGCGCGACCGCCAAGGGGGGCGTGCGGCGGCTGACGCTTTCCGATCTCGACCGCCGGGTGCGGGACTGGTTCGTTGCCGCCTGCGAGGCGGCAGGCTGCACCATCACCGTCGATGACATGGGCAATATCTTCGCCCGCCGCGCCGGCAAAAACCCCGCCCTCGCGCCGATCGCGGTCGGCAGTCATCTCGACACGCAACCGACGGGCGGCAAGTTCGACGGCATCATCGGTGTGCTTTCGGGACTCGAAATGTTGCGCACGCTGAACGAGGCCGGGATCGAAACCGAGGCGCCGATCGAGGTCATCAACTGGACCAATGAGGAAGGATCGCGGTTCGCCCCGGCGATGCTCGCCTCCGGAGTGTTCGCGAAAAAATTCTCGCGCGAATACGCTTATGCCCGCGCCGATCGCGAAGGCAACAGCTTCGGCGAGGAATTGGCGCGGATCGGCTATCGCGGCGAGGTGCCGTGCGGCGAGCATCCGCTCGCGGCGTTTTTCGAAATCCATATCGAGCAGGGGCCGATCCTGGAAGCGGAAGGCAAAACCATCGGCGTCGTGACCGATGTCCAGGGCATGCGCTGGTACGAGGTCACGGTCGAGGGCGAGGATTGCCACGCGGGCTCGACGCCGATGCCGATGCGTAAAGACGCGCTGCTGGCCAGCGCACGGATGATCGCCGCGATCAATGCCGTCGGCCGCCGCCACGCGCCGCATGCGGTCGCGACCGTCGGGCTGATCGAGGCGCAACCGAACAGCCGCAACGTGATCCCCGGCAAGACGTTTTTCACCATCGACATCCGCCACCCCGAGAACGCGGTTCTGACAAAGATGGAAGAAGAGATCACCAGCGAACTCAACGCCATTGCGGAAGCCAGCAGCGTCTCGTTGGCGCTTGAACGGGTGTGGAACTCGCCGCCGGTGCCGTTCGCCAAGGACTGCGTCGATGCGGTGCGCGATGCGGCGCGCGATCTCGGGCTTGCCTGGCGAGAGATCATCTCCGGTGCCGGGCATGACGCCGCCTATGTCGCGGCGGTGGCGCCGACGGCGATGATCTTTATTCCCTGTGAGCGCGGGGTCAGCCATAATGAGCTGGAAAAGGCCGAGCCCGAACACGTCGCGGCGGGGGCCAATGTGTTGCTGCGCGCCGTGCTGGCAACCGATGCCCGGCTGGCCGAGAAGGCGCGGGCCGAGGGGGCGCGGGCTTGAATGACGGAGGTGGCGCTGCTCCAGCCGGTGATGCGCGACGATCTCGTGATCCCCGAGGCGGTGGTTTCGGCGCGCGACGTCTCCTTGGTGTTCGATGCCGGTGGCCAGCGCGTCACCGCGCTCGCCGGCGTTGATCTCAGCATCGCGGCAGGAGATTTCGTCTCGCTGATCGGCCCCTCCGGCTGTGGCAAGACGACGCTTTTGCGCGCCATCGCCGATCTCGAACACCCGACCTCCGGCGTGCTTCTCGTCAACGGCATGACGCCGGCGGAGGCGCGCAAGCGGCGCGCCTATGGCTATGTGTTTCAGGCACCGGCGCTTTATCCGTGGCGCAATGTCGCCCGCAACGTCATGCTGCCGCTCGAAATCATGGGTCTTCCGCGTGCCGAACGGCAGGCGCGGGCGGCGCGTTATCTCGGTCTCGTCGGGCTCGGCGATTTCGCGCGCAAATTCCCCTGGCAGCTTTCGGGTGGCATGCAACAGCGGGTTTCGATCGCCCGGGCGCTGGCCTTCGAGCCGAAACTCCTGTTGATGGACGAGCCGTTCGGCGCGCTCGACGAGATTACCCGCGACGGGCTCAATCTCCATCTCCACGAACTCTGGCGGCGCACCGGCATGACCGCGGTGTTCGTGACGCACTCCATCCCCGAGGCGGTGTTTCTCTCGACCCGCATCATGGTCATGTCGGCGCGGCCGGGGCGCGTCGTCGAGATCATCGAGAATGACCTGCCGGCGACGCGCGATCTCGATCTCCGCGAAACCCCGGCCTTCCTCGCGGTCGCCCATCGCGTGCGCGAGGCGCTGCGCGCCGGGCATTCCTATGATTGAGCCCTAAATGCGCGGCGGGCGCCTGTCATCGACGCGGGAAGGCGCGATACTGCCGCTGATCGCCGTCATCCTTGCGCTGATCGCGGTCTGGTATGTCGGCGCGGTGGCGCTCAATGCGCCACAAGCGCGCGAGCAATTGGCGGAGGGGGCGGGGTTGCGCGATCTTGCCGCCGCCACCTGGTCGATGACGCGACCGGTGCTGCCGGCGCCGCATCAAATCGCGGTCGAGCTGGCGCAAAGTCTGTTCACCCATCCGGTAACCTCGCCGCGCAGCCTCGTCTATCATGCCTGGGTCACCGTCTCGGCATCGTTGGCCGGGCTCGGCTTCGCGTTTGTGCTCGGTCTTCTTCTCGCGATCGGCATCGTCCATGTCCGTCTGCTCGACCGCTCGCTGATGCCCTGGGTGATCGCGAGCCAGACCGTGCCGGTGCTGGCGATCGCGCCGATGGTGGTTGTCGTGCTCGGCAATCTCGGCATCACCGGGCTGTTGCCGAAAGCGGCGATCGCCGGCTATCTCGCGTTTTTTCCGATCACCGTCGGCATGGTCAAGGGCCTCCGCGCGCCGGATCCGCTGCAACGCGATCTCATGCGCACCTATGACGCGCGGCCGCTGCAGGTGTTTTCGCTGCTGCGCTTTCCGGCCTCGCTCGGGTTTTTGTTCCCGAGCCTGCGGATCGCGGTGACCCTCGCGCTGGTCGGCGCGATCGTCGCCGAATTGCCGACCGGGGCGCAGGCCGGACTCGGGGCGCGGCTGCTCGCCGGCTCCTATTATGGGCAGACGGTGCAGATCTGGGCTGCCCTTTTCATGGCGGCGGCGATGTCGATGCTGGGTCTTGCCGCGGTGTCGCTGATCGAGACATTGGCGGCGCGGCGCCGGGGCGGGCGGCTGTGAGGGCGGCGGCATTGGTTTGGGCCGCGCTTGGTTTGATCGCCGCGACGCTCGCGCGTTTCGCGATCGCCGACGCCGCTTCGAGGATGATGATCGGCACGGCGCTGGCCGTGGCGGCGTTCGCCATCGTCGCGTTGTTTCTGGCGATGGTCGGGTTCGCCCGCGGCGAGGGATGGTTCGCGCGGCTGGCAACCCCGACTCTATTCGGCCTTCTTTTGCTCTGGCTCTGGGAGATGCTGGTCATTGGCTTTGCCGTGCCTTTCGTTCTTCTCCCGCCACCCTCGGCGATCGCGCGCGCTTTCGGCACCCATCTCGGGTTGCTCGCGCAGGATTTCGCGCAGACCTATCTCCACGCCGTCATCGCGGGCTATGCGCTTGGCTGCGGCACCGGGTTTCTGGTCGCGCTCGCCATCGACCGCTCGCCATTCCTGAAGCGCGGGTTATTGCCGATGGGCAATTTGATCAGCGCCATGCCGATCGTTGGCATTGCGCCGATCATGGTGATGTGGTTCGGCTTCGAATGGCCGTCCAAGGCTGCTGTCGTGGTGGTGATGACGTTTTTCCCGATGCTGGTGAACACCACCGCCGGTCTTGCCGAAGTCGGCGCGATCGAGCGCGATTTGATGCAAAGCTACGCCGCGCGCTATGGCGCGACATTGGTGAAGCTCCGTCTTCCGGCGGCGCTTCCGCATATCTTCACGGCGCTCAAGCTCAATTCGACGCTGGCCCTGATCGGCGCGGTGGTGGCGGAGTTTTTCGGAACTCCCATCCTCGGCATGGGATTTCGCATTTCGACAGAGGCAGCCAAGATGAATCTCGATCTGGTATGGGCGACCATCACCGTCGCGGCCCTGGCCGGGTCGCTGAGTTTTGGCGCGCTCGCCGTGCTCGAACGTGCCGTGACGTTCTGGCATCCGTCGTTTCGCGGCTCGTCGTAAACACATCGAAGGGGGACAAAATGAAGAGATCGCTGTTGCTTTCCGCCATCTTTCTCGCCGGGAGCCTGATCCGCCCGGCGCTTGCCGCCGATCCGCTCACCTTGCAACTCAAATGGGTGACGCAGGCGCAATTCGCCGGGTATTACGTCGCCAAGGCCAAGGGATTTTACAAGGACGAAAATCTCGACGTTACCATCAAGCCGGGCGGCCCAGACATCAATCCCTCGCAGGTGATCGCCGGTGGTGGCGCCGATGTCGTGGTCGATTGGATGCCGTCGGCGCTCGCAACTCGGGAAAAAGGGGTTCCCCTCGTCAATATCGCGCAGGTGTTCCAGAAATCCGGCCTCGAACTCACCTGCCGCAAGGATAGCGGCGTGCGTACGCCGAAGGATTTCAAGGGCAGGACGCTCGGGGTGTGGTTCGCGGGCAACGAATATCCGTTTCTCGCCTGGATGGCGAAGCTGAACTATAGCACCTCCGGCCCCAATGCCGATGTCAAGGTGCTGAAGCAGGGGTTCAACGTCGATCCTTTGCTGCAGAAGCAGGCGGCGTGCATTTCTACCATGACCTATAACGAATACTGGCAGTTGATCGAGGCCGGCATGAAGCCTGATCAGCTCATCGTGTTCAAATACGAGACCGAGGGCGTTGCGACCTTGGAAGACGGGCTTTATGCGCTGCAACCCAAGCTCGCCGATCCCAACATGGTCGATCGTCTGGCGCGGTTTCTGCGCGGCTCGATGAAGGGCTGGCAGTATGCGATCGACCACCAGAAGGAGGCGGTGCAGATCGTGCTCGACAATGATACGACGGGCGCCCAGACCGAGCGGCATCAGACGACGATGATGAGCGAGGTCGCGAAGCTCATTCCCGGCGGCAGCCACGGCCTCGGCTATCTGGAGATGGCGGCTTATGAGCGCACGGTGGATGAATTGCTGGCCGGGAAGTCCGATCCGGTGATCTCGAAGCGCCCCGAGGGCGCGACGACGCATGCTGTCTGGGACAAGGCTTTCGCCGAGAAATAACGCTTTTCGCATCTACGGGGGGCGGTGCCGCAGGCACCGCCCCGACGGATAAAAGTTTTTTGGTTCTTTTTTCCAAAAAAGAACGAAGTTTTTTTACCTTTACCCCACCCCTTTCACTCTGCCCTGTTCGCCCCGGCGATCGCCGCGCACATTGCTTGCGTGACTTCCTTCGTCGTCGCCTTGCCGCCGAGATCGGGGGTGACGATGCCGGCGGCGCAAACCTGTTCCACCGCCGTCATCAGAGTCCGCGCGGCGCCGCCTTCGCCGAGATGCTCGAGCATCATCGCCGCGCTCCAGAAGCTCGCGACCGGATTGGCGATGCCCTTTCCGGTGATGTCGAAGGCGGAGCCGTGGATCGGCTCGAACATCGAGGGGAAGCGCCGCTCGGGGTCGATATTGCCGGTCGGCGCGATGCCGAGCGAGCCGGCGAGGGCGGCAGCGAGATCGGAGAGGATATCGGCGTGAAGGTTGGTGGCAACCACGGTGTCGATCGAGGCCGGCCGGCGGACCATGCGCGTGGTCATCGCATCGACCAGTTCCTTGTCCCAGGTGACGGTCGGGAACTCGGCGGCGATCTCGGCGGCGATTTCGTCCCACAGCACCATGCCGAAGCGCTGGGCGTTGGATTTCGTCACCACTGTCAGATGCTTGCGCGGGCGTGCGGCGGCGAGGCGGAAGGCAAAGCGCATGATCCGCGTGACGCCGGTGCGGGTGAAGATCGCGACCTCGGTCCCGACCTCCTCAGGGAGGCCGCGATGCGTCCGCCCGCCATTGCCGGCGTATTCGCCCTCGGAATTCTCGCGCACGATCACCCAGTCGAGATCGCCCGGGCCGATCCCGGCGAGCGGGCTCGTCACGCCGGGCAGGATGCGCGTCGGGCGGACATTGGCGTATTGGTCGAAGCCCTGGCAGATCGGCAGCCTGAGGCCCCAGAGGGTGATGTGGTCGGGCACGTCCGGCGCGCCGACGGCGCCGAAATAGATCGCATCCATGCCGCGGAGATGCGCGAGCCCGTCCTCCGGCATCAAGGCGCCAAGCTTGCGATAGCGCGCCGAGCCCCAATCGAGCGTCTCGACGTCGAGGGCGAAGTCGCCGTGGCGCGCGGCGAGGGTGGCCAGAACCTCGAGCCCGGCATGGATCACTTCCGGGCCGATGCCATCGGCGGGGATGGCGGCGATTTTGTAGCGGCGCATGATATCTCCTCGAATGCCTGTCCGGGGCGCGGACCGGGCGGCGAGAATGGCGGCGGGTGGCCGTGGAGGCAAGGGCGCGAGAAAGGCTTGCAGAGGGGACGGAAAAAGGCGGAGGATCGCCGAAAGGATTTTGTAAGAACGATTTTTCGAGGGGGTGAGAGATGTCCGACGAGGCTGTTTCCCGCTCATGCGCGCTGATCGGCCCGTTCGGGGTGGGCAAGACGGCGCTGTTCGAGGCGCTCCTCGACCTCGCCGAAGCGCCGCCGCGACGGACGCGGGGGGCGCGCGGGGCGGGGTTGCAGGTGGGCGGCGCGACCTATCTCGGCGAAACCTGGTCGCTGCTCGATTGCCCCGGCTCCATCGAATTTTTCCACGAAACCGAGGCGGCGCTGGCGGTGGCCGATTTCGCGGTGCTGGTCGCCGATCCCGATCCCGCGCGGGCGCTCGCGTGTGCGCCTTATTTCCGCGCCCTCGCCGAGGCCGGGATGCCGTATCTGGTGTTCATCAACCGGATCGACGGTTTTGCCGGCCGGGTGCGTGACACGCTGGCGGCGTTGCAGGGGCTGAGCCGGCGGCCCTTGGTGCTGCGCGAGGTGCCGATCCGGGTCGGCGAGCAGATCACCGGTTATGTCGATGTCGCGAGCGAGCGTGCCTGGCGCTATCGCGTGGGCGCGGCCTCGGAGTTGATCGCGATGCCCTCCGAGATCGTCCCGCGCGAGCAGGAGGCGCGGGTGGGGCTCCTTGAGACGCTCGCCGATCACGATGACGCGCTGCTCGAAAAATTGCTCGAAGACATCGTGCCGACGCCGGAGGAGGTGTTCGAGCAATTGCGCCGCGACCAGCGCGCCGGCGCCATCGCCGAAGTGCTGTTCGGTGCCGCCGAGCGCCGGCAGGGGGTGCGGCGGCTGTGGAAAGCGCTTCGCCACGACGCCCCCTCGGCCCTCGACACCGCGCAAAGGCGCGGCGTTGCCCCGGAGGGAGATGCCTTGGCGCAAGTGTTCAAGACCATCCATGCCGGCCATGCCGGTAAGCTTTCGCTGGCGCGGGTCTGGCGGGGCCGGATCCGCGACGGCATGACGCTGGCCGGCGCGCGCGTCGGCGGCATTCAGCGCTTCATCGGTGATGAGATGCAGAAAATCACCGAGGCCGGCCCAGGGGCGTTGGTGGCACTCGGCCGGCTGGAGGCGGCGATGACGGGAAGCGTGCTCAGCCCCGATGGCAGCGCCGCGCCCCTTCCCTGGCCTTCGCCGCCGCCCCCGGTGCATACGCTCGCGATCGCGACCGAGGACCGCAAGGATGACGTGAAGCTCTCTGGCGCCTTGCAGAAAATCGCCGAGGAGGATCCGGCCCTGACCGTCGTGCAAAACCCCGAAACCGGGGAGACGGTGCTGCAGGGGCAAGGTGAAATCCATCTCAATACGGTGCTGGAGCGTCTGGCCAAGGCGTATCACCTGCGGCTTGCCGCGCATCGGCCGCTGGTTGCGTTCAAGGAGACCATCCGCCGCCCAGCCCGCCGCCATGCCCGCTTCAAGCGCCAGACCGGCGGCCACGGCCAGTTTGCCGATGTGACGCTGGAGATCGCGCCGCGCGGGCGTGGCGAGGGGTTTGCGTTCATCGACAAGATCGTCGGCGGCGCGGTGCCACGGCAATTCATCCCCGCCGTCGCCGAATCCGCCGAGACGACGTTGCAGAAGGGCGTGTTCGGCTATCCGGTGGTCGATGTCGCGGTGACGCTGGTCGATGGCGGATTCCACAGTGTCGACAGTTCCGACATGGCGTTCAAGACCGCGACCAGGATGGCGATCCAGGAGGCGCTCGCCGAGGCCGATCCGGTGCTGCTGGAGCCCGTCGATCAGGTCACGCTCATTCTGCCCAACGAATTCACGTCGAGCGCACAGCGTCTGCTGTCGGCGCGGCGGGGGCGAATTCTGGGTTATGCCGAAAAGCCCGGCTGGCCGGGCTGGGACGAGGTCGAGGCATTGGTGCCGGCGGCCGAGCTGCACGGGCTGATCATCGATCTGCGCTCGCAGACCCAGGGGCTCGGCAGCTATCGTCGGCGTTTCGACCACCTCGCCGAGGCGCCGGGCGCCCTGGCCGAGAAGGTCGCGGTGGCTACCGGCCGGTAGGGGCGGAATTGTCAACGAAAGCGGCTGCGGGAAAACAGGGATACGCTTCATCGAGGCGCTGCCGTGGAGAACCTGGCCCATAGTGCTTCCTTCCACGCGCGGAAGAATATCGTACCATCAAAGCCTGGGATCAAACATCTCGCGATGAACCGCGTCTGTCGAGTGCCTGGCTCCGGTCGGATTGAATGCGACGGGAGGCGGTCGGCATCGTCAATGCGTATTAGCTCGCGCCGCACAAAAGTCGATCAATCGATGGAGCGGGAATGCGACGATCGCCACGCCGAGCAGGATGCACGCCATGCCGGCAAGCCGCAGGAAACCGAAACGCTCGCCGAATACCAGCGCCGATGCGATCGCGCCAACGCATGGCGACAGCAAGGCAAACGGCGCGACGGCGCCGGTCGGATATTGGTGCAGCAAGCTACCCCATACCGCGTAAGCCAGAACACTGGCCAGGAGGCCGAGATAGATCGGGGCGCCGAACGCCAACCACGAAGCGCCTGCCATCACGTGCATCAGCGATGCCGGTCCGTCGAGAAACGCGGAGATGGCTAGCGCCGGAAGCGGCGGAACAAGGCTCGCCCACACCATGAGACGGAGCATGTCGGTCTTGGGCAACCGCTTCACCAGCACGTTGCCGATGGCCCAACTGACGGCCGAGGCCAGGGTGAGCGCGAATCCGAATACCGTGACGCCGCCGCCCAGGGTGAGACCGATCAGCGTTAGGCCAATGAGGGCCGTGAGCATTCCAATGGTCTGCTGGGCGCTTGGTCTGTCGCCGATCGCAATAGCGGCGAAGACGACCGTGAAGAGCGCCTGCATTTGAACGACGATCGCGGTGAGACCGGCCGGCATGCCGTTCGCGATGCCGAAGAATTGCAAGAGAAATTGTCCGGTAAAAACCGTCAGTCCAATGCCGATCAGCGACTGCCAGGGAATTCGCGGACGCGGCAGCCATATCGCGGCGACCGCCGCGACAAGGAACCTCAGTGCCGTCAACTGTGGGGGCGTAAAGCTTTCGAGTCCGATCTTGCTGACGACGAAGGCGACACCCCAAATCGTCGCGACGAGCACGGCGAGAGCGATGTGAAGTGGCTTCATCGAATTTTGGCCAGGAACGGTTGCGCGTGTCGTCATTGCGAGTCTCCCTTCGCCGGCGTCGCAGCGCGCCTGCCGGGGCACGGCAGGCCGATTTGTCGAGAGCGGTTGCCAGCGTTGTCGCTATACGCTCCGATAAGGCCATGGGTCATCATAGCCCTCTCCAGAAAAGCTATATCACTAGCATTATAGTTATTTTTGATCAAAAAAACGCTCATGCGGCATTTCGGCGCCGGGGCGTCGGCTTTCTGATTCCGAGGCAACATTCCTCCTTGAGGAAGGAAATCGCGTCGTTGATCCGATCGAGGCGGGGCCGACAGAGCACCATCCGACCCTGCTTCTCCTGATTCACCAACCCGGCGCCGACGAGACCGCGAAGGTGGAACGCTAGCGTCGATGCCGGAATGTCGAGCCGGGCCTGGATATCGCCGATCGGTAAACCGTCATGCCCCGCCTTGATCAGCAAGCGCAGGATGCCGAGGCGCGTGCGATTGCCAAGCTCGGCAAAGACGGTGGCGGCGGTGTCGGTTTCCATGCGGCCGACTATAGCAGCGCGGCGGGTGGAACACAACCATAAAATTAGTTACATAGATTAATAATCGTCGCCCCGAAAAAAGCCAACGATGAGTCCTAGTGAACCGCGCCGGATTGGCCGATGTCGGGTTCACCGACTGGCTCATACCGGCAAGTTACCGCCCGCTGGATCCTGGGGTCAGTTTGCTTTGACGATACCCTATTTCTCCACTGCCGCGTGCGACCGCCGGCGCCAAAGGTTCGCGAGGCCCTTGGGGCAGAAACAGAGAATGCCGACCAGAACCGTGCCGAGGATCAATTTGTCGCCATAGGCGCCGAGCGAGAAGAAGCTTTTCTGCCCCACCAGCAAGGCGGTGCCGAGCAGCGGCCCGAGCAGAAGCCGCCGTCCGGCGAGAATGACGCCGGTCAGCATCAGGACCAGGAAATAGGTATCGAACAGATCGGTGCCGACATAGGCACGCTGAAACGCATAGAGCCATCCGGCCAGCGCGCTGATTGGTGCCGAGACGAGGAAAACCAGGAGCCGCACTCGGTTTCCGGCCAGACCGCACATACTTGCCAGCCGTGGGTTCATATGCACCATCAGCGCCGCCTGCCCGAGGCGCGAGCGGCGGAAGCGATGCACGACATAAAGCGTGAGTAACAGCAGCACATAGGCGAAGGGCCAAAATTGCCGCGGCTGACTTGCGGTGAAGGACGCCGAGCCTAGCGAGAGCGTAAGTGGAGGGATGCCGACGATCCCATCCGACCCGCCGAGAAAATCCCAGTTGGCGGCAATGTTCATGCAAACCACGGCGGCGGCGTAGGTCACCAGAGAGAACGCGAATTCGCGGGTGCGGAGGGTGATCATCCCGAGCACCAGCGCGAGCGCGAGCGCGGCCAGAACCGCGCCCGCCAGCGCAACCCAGGCCCCTTGCCCGTAATGAACCGAAAGAATCGCCGCCGCATAGGCGCCGGTTGCAAAAAACGCGCTGTGGGCGAGGCTGATTTCACCGAGATCGGAAAGAATGATATCGAGCCCGTAAGACATCGCGCTGAACGTCGCGATCATCCCGAATGTGTCGTACGCATGGGACGAGCCGCCGAGAAGGCGCGGCAGAAAAAAGCCGAGAAGCGCGAGGGCAGCGATGCTGAAAAAGCGCAAGGGAGCGGGAAGGGTTTTCATCGGGCAAAATTCCGCGACGCGGCGAGTTTGCCTGGCCGCAGAACCATGAACGCGATCAGCAGCGCGAAGACCGAGGCGGTGGTATAGGCCGGCGAGACCAGGGCGCTGAAAAACGTCGTGAATAGGCCGAGCAGCAATCCAGCGAGATAGCTTCCGCCGACGCTGCCGATCCCGCCGAGCACCACGACCACGAAGGTCATCACCACCTGCTCGAACCCCATCGAGGTCAGGATCGGCGTGCGCGGCGCGATGAGGACGGCGGCAAACGCGACGGCGGCGCCCTCGAACGCGAAAATACTCATATAGACGCGCGCAATCCGAATGCCGTAGAGGGCGACGAGCGGCGGATCCTCGGCGGCCATGCGTACCGCGGCGCCGAGGCGGGTGCGATTGAGGGCGAGGTAAAGACCAAGAAAAACGAGAATGGTCGCCGCCACCGTGAGCGCATCCTGCGCGGTGAACCAGACCGGTCCGAGCGTAAAAACCATTGCCTGCAAGGGGCTCATGAGAGTCTCGGGCTTGGGGCCGAAGGCCAGCCCGGCGGCACCCTCGAGGATCTGCCCGAAACCGAGCGTTGCGATCATGAGATTGACGAGATCCTGGGACAAAGTCAGGCGCAGGAACAAACGCTGCATGATGGCCCCGAGTGCTGCGCTCGCCAGTATCGCGAGCGGAACGGCGAGCGCGTAAGTCATGCCGGTCGTGCTCATGACCCACCAGGCGATGAAGGCGCTCACCATGTAAATCTGGCCGTGGCCGAAATTCACCAGCCGTGCCGCGCCGAGCAGCAAGGTCCAGCCGACCGCGACCAGCGCGTAGGCGTGGCCGATGATGATCCCGTTCACCAATTGCTGCGCAACATTCATCCGTCTCGTGCTCCGAGATAGGCTTCGATGATACGAGGATCATCTTTCATCGTGGCGACGCTGCCGCTCGCAACGAGGCGCCCCCGTTCGAGGAGATAAAGACGATCAGCCACCGCCATCGCCGCAGGCACGTTCTGCTCGACCAGAAATACCGTGAGCCCGCGATCGACGAGCGCACGGATGGTCTCGAGGAGCAGCGATACGAGGCGCGGCGCGAGACCGATCGAAGGCTCATCGAGCAGCAGCAACCGCGGCGCCATTCGGAGTGCGCGGCCAATCGCCAGCATCTGGCGCTCCCCGCCGCTCAGCGCGCCGCCGGGGGTGGTGCCACGCTCGCGAAGCCTGGGAAAGAGCGTGTAGATATCGGCAAGGGAATAGGCTCTGCCGCCGGCGGTCACGGCCGGGGTTCCGGCGCGCAGATTTTCCTCGACCGTGAGACCCATGAACACGCCGCGTCCTTCCGGGACCAGAACCACGCCCTTTCGTGCAAGAAGATCGGCGGGCTTGTCGGCGATCGCGTGGCCATCGATCAGAATCTCGCCGCTCAGGCGGGGCGCGGCGCGCGACCAATTGGCGATGGCGTTGATCAGCGTCGATTTGCCCGCGCCATTGGCGCCGATCACGGCGGCGAGTGTGCCGGGCTCGACCGTGAGATGCGCGATGGAGACGGCGAGGTTACGATCATAGGCGACGCGGAGATCACGTATCTCTAATCGCGCGCTCATGCCGCCTGCCCGAGATAGGCCGCGATGACCCGCCTGTCGCTCTGGATTTGCGCCGGCGTCCCATGCGCAATCACCTGTCCGAGATCGAAGACCACGATTTCGTCGGCAAGGCGCATGACGAGATCCATGTGGTGTTCGATGAGGGCGATGGCGAGACCCTCCGCGCGCATGCGCATCAGAACGTCGCGAAGCGCGAGCATGTCCGGCCCGCCGAGCCCCGCCGCCGGTTCGTCGAGCAGCACGACGCGCGCGCCGGGCGCGGCGGCGAGGGCGATCGAGAGCATCCGCTGCGTCCCGTACGAAAGTTCGCCCGGCAGATGCCGATGCAAAGCCCGCGGAACGTGATAGCGCTGCAGATGCGCGTCCGCCTCCGCTTCGATCGTGCGCCGCACGCGGCGTTCGCGCCAGGGCAGAAACACGGATCCTGCCAGCGAACTCGGCCTATGCTCGACGAGGGCGCCCATCATGTTTTCCAAAACACTCATGCCATCGAAGAACGCGTTTTGTTGAAACGTCCGGCGAAGGCCACGCCGCGGCAGGTGATGCGCGGGTAGTGCTGTGACATCGATTCCGTCCAGCATGAGCCGGCCGTTATGCGTCACCATATTGGTCGCGGCCAGAAAGCAGGTGCTCTTGCCGGCACCATTCGGGCCGATGATGCCGAGGATCTGGCCGCGGCGGACCGACCATGAAACCTCGCGCAGGGCGTGGAATCCGCCGAAGCGGACCGAAAGCCGGTCGGCGGCGAAGGCCGGCGGCTCATCCCGCGACGACAATTTTTCCGGCCCTGACCGTGAAGATCGCGTAATGATGGGCCATCTGGCCATCAGCACTGAACCGCACATCACCGAAAATGGTGCCGGGAATGTCCTGGCCGCGGATCGCCTCCGCAACCGCTTTGCGATCGAGGCTGCCGACCTTCGCCGCGGCCTTCGCCCAGACCTGCAGCGCGGCGGCGCCGAGGGCCATGTATTTATCCGGCATGGTCTTGAACTGTTTTTGCATCTGCGCGACGAAACGCTGATTCTCCCGATTGCTCGCGAAAGGCTCGGTCTCGGGGAAATAGATATCGGCGCTGATCAGGCCATTGGCCGCCGCGCCGGCGGTTTCGATGACACTCGGGCTCACCGTGCCGACCGTGCAGATGAGCGGCGCATCTATTCTTGCTTGCACGTATTGCTGCAGGAAGGCTGGAAGTCCGGCGCCCTCATTGGCATCGATGACGATGACGGCATCGGGTTTCGCATCATGAATGCTGGTCACCTCGACCCGGAAATCGGTTTGCGGGAAGGGAAATTTCAAGGTTTTGACGATGTCATAGGAGAGCCCGAGGCGCTTGGTCTCCTCCTCGATGCCGTGCTGCGCACCGTTGCCGTAGGCGTCGTTTTCGGTGACGAAGACGAGACGGCCGGCGTTCATGCGCGATTTCAGATAATCGGCGATGACCTTGGCGTCCTGCGCGTTCGCGCTGTTCAGGCGGATGGCGAGCGGGTTTGCGGCGCTCGCCAGAATCGGATCGGCCTTGGAGATCATCGTGATGTCGAGAACGTCGGCACGGGCGAGGATCGGCTGCATCGCCAAAGTCACCGGGCTGTTCCACCCCTCCAGCACGACGGCGACGCCGGCGGAGGCAAGCTCGTTCGCCTTGGCGACACCGATCGCGGGTGTGCTCTCATCATCCCGTATCAGCAATTCGAGCCGCCGGCCCAAGACCCCGCCTGCATCGTTGATCAGCGTTGCCATGCATTGCACGGCGTTGGCGACGTCCTGCCCCTGCCGGCCGGCGCCACCGCTGAGCGGAATGATGACCCCGATTCCGATCGGCGTGGCGGCGTGCGCGAGTCTCGGTGCCGCCACAGATAGTGTCGATCCTGCAATGAAATGTCTTCTGGTAACCATGCAATCCCCCCTTTGTTTGCGCGATGCCACAAGGGCTCGCGAGATGGTTTCAGGTGTCCGCACCGGCCACGTGGCGGCTTGTTCGACCGCAATGCCCGCGTAGTATACTGGGAAATATGCCCGGAGAAAGGGAGAGATGGCCATGGCGGCGAATGGAACCGTTCTCGTTGCCGGTGCGGGCGGGCTGATCGGGCGCGCGGTGATCCGGCATTACCTCACGCGCGGCGGATGGGATGTCATCGGGCTTTCGCGCAAGGCGCCGGTGCCGGAGACCGGGGCCGCGCACATCGCCGTCGATCTCGCCGACGCCGCGTCCTGTGAAGGGCGGCTCGGCGCTCTCGGCAACGTCACCCGTATCGTCTATGCGGCGCTGTTTGAAAAACCCGATCTCACGCAAGGCTGGCTCGAAGGTGATCAGATCGCGACCAACCTCGGTATGCTCGTCAACCTGATGACGGCGATCGAGCCGAACAATCCGGGGCTCCGCCATGTGACGCTTCTGCAAGGGGCCAAGGCCTATGGTGTGCATCTCGGACAGATCAGCGTGCCGGGGCGTGAGCGCGCGCCGCGGCATATCCACCCCAATTTCTATTGGGAGCAGGAGGATTTTCTCGCCGCGCGGCAAGTCGGCAAAGCCTGGGGATGGACGATTTTCCGCCCGCAGGTGATTTTTGGTTTCGCTTTGGGCAGCATGATGAACATGATCGCCGCGATTGGTGCTTATGCGGCGATCAGCCGTGAACTCGGCCTGCCGCTGGTCTATCCCGGAACCGGAACCCGGGTGACGGAAGCGACCGATGCGCGCCTCCTCGCCGCCGCGATTTTCTGGGCGGCGGGCACGCCGGCGGCGTTCAATCAGACCTTCAATATCACCAATGGCGATGTCTTCACTTGGGAGAGTCTATGGCCGGCGATTGCGCGTCTCTTCGCAATTCCGGTTGGCCTGCCGCAGGCGATGCCGCTCGCGCGCGTCATGCCCGGCCACGCGGCGACCTGGCAGAGACTGGCGGCACGGTATGACCTTGCGCCGGTATCGCTGGAGCACCTGGTCGGTTCCTCCTGGCAATTCGCCGATTTCGCGTTCTCGCGGCCCCATTCCACCGCCTCGCTGCTCAGCACCATCAAGATCCGGGAGGCCGGGTTTGGCGATTGCATCGATACCGAACAATCACTGGTCTTCTGGCTCGGCGAGATGCAGGCGCGAAAATACCTGCCTCCGGCTGCGGCGTGAGCAGGACGGGGTGAGGGTGCGGCCTTTTCAGCGATGGCGTTGCGGTGATAGAGGATGCGGCAGAGAGCGATCAGGCCGAGGCTGAAATCTTGCCAGACATCATATGGCTGTGTCCGCCGCGCGGAGACCAAATGGAGAGTTTTTCGGTTCTTTTTTTCAAAAAAGAACCGTCTTCTGATCGGACGCGGCCGGCATGGATCGCATCCTGATCCGTGGTGGCCGGCCACTCGAAGGCCGGCTGGCGATCGGCGGCGCCAAGAACGCGGCGCTGCCGCTGATGGCGGCGGGGCTGCTGACCGAGGCGCGTCTGGTGCTGGAGAACGTCCCGCAGCTCGCCGATATCGACACCATGGCGAGCCTCCTTGCCGAGGCCGGCCTCACGCCGGAACGCGAGGGGCGGCGGTTTGCGATCGGCGGGCGGATCACCAGCACCGAGGCGCCTTATGACATCGTGCGGCGGATGCGCGCCTCGGTGCTGGTGCTCGGGCCGCTCCTCGCGCGCTGTGGCGAGGCGCGGGTCTCGCTCCCCGGCGGCTGCGCCATCGGAACGCGCCCGGTCGATCTCCATCTCAAGGGGCTCGAGCAGATGGGGGCCGAGATCCGGCTCGAGAGCGGCTATATCGATGCCCGGGTGCGTGGCCGGCTGCGCGGCGCGGAGATCGTGCTGGCGTTCCCATCCGTGGGGGCCACCGAAAATCTGCTGATGGCGGCGACGCTGGCCGAGGGCGAGACGATCATCGCCAATGCCGCGCGCGAGCCCGAAATCGGCGATCTCGCCGCCTGCCTCAAGGCCATGGGGGCGGAGATCAGCGGGATCGGCGGCGACCGGCTGGTGATCACCGGCGTCCCCGCGCTTCATGGCGCGACCCATAAGATCCTGCCCGACCGCATCGAGACCGGCACCTATCTCTGCGCGGTCGGCGTCACCGGCGGCGAACTCCTGCTCACGGGCGGCGAGGCGACGCATCTCGCGGCGCTCATCCGCCGGCTCGTCGAGGCCGGCATGGTGATCGAGGAGACGGAGTCCGGCCTCCGCGCCCGGCGCGCCGGAAGGCTTGCCGGCGTCGATGTGATGACCGAGCCTTATCCCGGCTTTCCGACCGACATGCAGGCGCAATTCATGGCGCTGATGGCGGTCGCCGAGGGGGCGGCGATGATCACCGAGACGATTTTCGAGAACCGCTTCATGCATGTCCCCGAACTCAACCGGATGGGGGCGCGGATCAATGTCCATGGCGCCTCGGCGATCGTGCGCGGGGTTGGCGCGCTTTCCGGCGCGCCGGTGATGGCGACCGATCTCCGCGCCTCGGTCTCGCTGGTGCTGGCTGGCCTCGCTGCGCGCGGCGAGACCCTCGTCAACCGCGTCTATCACCTCGATCGCGGCTATGAGGCGCTGGTCGAGAAGCTCGCCGGCTGCGGCGCCGCGATCGAGCGGATCGCCGGGTGAACCCGGGCGATGGAGCCGCATAGCTTCTTCTGCCTCGACGGCCATACCTGCGGCAACCCGGTCCGGCTCGTCGCAGGCGGTGCGCCGCCGCTCGTCGGGGCGACGATGAGCGACAGACGCGCCGATTTCATCGCCCGTTTCGACTGGATCCGCCGCGCCCTGATGTTCGAGCCGCGCGGGCATGACGTGATGTCCGGCGCCATCCTCTACCCGCCGCTCCGCGCCGATTGCGACGCCGCGATCCTGTTCATCGAGGTCTCCGGGGCGCTGCCGATGTGCGGCCACGGCACCATCGGGACGGTGACCATGGCGCTCGAACACGGCCTCATCACCCCGGCGCGGGCGGGTGAGGTGGCGCTGGATGCGCCGGCCGGGCGGGTGGTTGCGCAATATCGGCGCGAGGGGCGGTTCATCGAGGCGGTGCGCCTCCACAACGTCCCCTCCTATCTCGCCGTAGCCGATCTCCGGGTCGAATGTCCGGGCTTGGGCGAAATCACCGTCGATATCGCCTATGGCGGCAATTTCTATGCGATCGTCGAAAAGCAGCCGGGCTATGAAGGGCTTGAGGCACTCTCGGCCGATGATATCCTCCGCCTGAGCCCGGCGTTGCGCGATGCCGTCAACCGCGCCGCGACCGTCATCCACCCCGACGATCCGACGATCCGCGGTGTCTCCCACATCCTCTGGGCGGGCGCGCCGCGCGATCCGCGCGCGGCGGCGCGGAACGCGGTGTTCTATGGCGCGCGGGGCATCGACCGCTCGCCCTGTGGCACCGGCACCTCGGCGCGGATGGCGCAATTGGTGGCGCGCGGGCGGCTTCGCGTCGGCGAGGATTTCATCCACGAGAGCATCATCGGCTCATTGTTCGAGGGCCGCGTCGAGGGGCAAACGACGCTCGCCGGCCACGCGGCGATCCACCCGAGCGTCGCCGGCTGGGCCCGTCTGCACGGGCTCAATACGCTCTTCGTCGATCCGCGTGATCCGTTCTGGGCCGGGTTTCAGGTGATCTGATCGCGGTTATGGGCGGGCCCGATCCGCCTTCGCACCCGCCGGCTTCGACCCCGCTGGATGCTAGACCAAAGCCCGGGCCGACAGCTGTTCCAGAACCCGGAGCGGGGTGCGTTCGGGGTGGAGCATGCGGTCGGGTGGCAGATGAAATGTCTGTTCCAGCGCGAAGCGGCCGGACATCGCCGCGTGCAGCACCTGGTCGGTGTAGACGATCCAGGTCGAACCCGGCGGGAAGGCGAGTTTCACCCGCGGCGCCGAGCGCTGATAGGCGAGATCGAGCTTGCCCTGGTCATGCAGGCCGAGCATCAGGGAATCATAGGCGCTCCGCCGCCCTTTGGTGAGGCCGATCCGCTCCGAAAACCAGGCGGCGCCGGGCAGCGGGCGGCGGAGACGGGGGAGGAATTTCGTCGCGAAATCGGCGAATGGCTCACCCACCTCCCAGCGGCGGACGGTATCGTCGGGGGCGATGTTGGAGAAGACACGAAGGATGCGCTTGCCGCGCATCGGCCGGCTCGGGAAGGCATCGACATGGAGCCTGGTATCGTCATGGCGGGGCGAGGTCGGGCGGCCGGCGATCTCGACCGGGCGGAAGCTGGTGCGGGCGCGTTCGAGGCCGATGTCATAGGCAGGGATGAGACCGACGAGGAGGGCGCGCGCCTGGCGGCCGAAGCGATCCAGCATCGCCGCCAGCTTCTTCTCCTCCGCGCCGGCGAGCGCGGTCGCCCCGAGCTGGCCGGTGAGCGGGTCGAAGCTCACATTCTTGCGGCTGTGGTCGGAGACCTTGTCGTCGAGGAACAACTCCTCCCCAGGCAGCAGGCGAAAGGCGAGATCGGGGAAATAGAGCACCTTGCCGGCTTCCAGCGCATCGCCCGCCCGATCGATGGCGGTTTCCGGAAAAGGTCCTTCCCAGTCGAGGCCGCGAAAAATTTCCACCGCGTCGATTTCCTGCATCATCCGCCTCCTCCCGAGGTTTCACCCCATCCGCGTCATTCGCGCCGCAACACCCGGTCGACGAGGAAGCTCGCCAGGCCGTGCGCCGCGAAATCCCGACGCAGCGCCATTTCGTCATACTCGCTCCGAACCCAATCGGGAAAGGAGAGCCGGCCCTCGGCGTCGCGCGCGTAGGAAAGAAGAAGAGCATCGAGGATGCCGACCCGGGAAGTCCGGAAATGTCCGTAGCGCCAGGAGAGTTCGGCCATTGCGGTTGCGACGCTCGCACCGTTGAGCAGAAGAAACACGGCGGCGGCGAAGCCGGAGCGGTCGGCGCCGGATTTGCAATGGATCAGCGCCGGTTCGGCCATGCTCCGCATGGTGTCGATCAGGGTGAGAAGATCGGCCCGCCCCGGCGTGCGGCTGGCGATCGGGGCGTCGATGAAGCGAAGCCCGAGCCGCGTCGCCGCCTCGCGCGAGAGGGCGTCCGAGCCATTGCCGCAGGGGCCGCGGAGATTGATCACGGTGCGGAGATGCCAGCGCCGCGCCATGGCGCGGAGCCGCGCCGGCGTCGGATGGTTGGAACGGTAGAGCCGCCCCGGCACGACGGCGCGGGCATTGCTCCACACCAGCCGGAACACCGCGTGATCGGTGAGCAGGCTGTCGAGCCAGGCCAGACGCCGCCCGCTTGGGGTCGCGAGATCACCGCGAAAGAACGTGTCCACGCGCCCTCGCGTTGCCGTGTCTCGCGTTTCTCCTGCTCATGTTCACCTGGCTCGCGCTCATGGCCCGCCCACCGGATCGCGGCCGACCCGCACCCGCTCGACCCGCCTGCCATCCATCGCCAGCACCTCGAAGCGCCAGCCGCCGAACACGATACGATCGCCGGCCTGCGGCACCCGGCGCAGAAGTGCGAGGATCAGCCCGGCCAGCGTGTGATAGCTGCCTTCCGCCGGCAGGGCCGGGAGATCGAGTTGCGATTTCAGTTCATCGACCGGCATCAGCCCATCCAGCACCCGCTCGGTCTCCGGCTGGTTCGGCGCCGTCGGCTCCGGCGGCGGCTCGTTGAGATCGCCGACGATCGCCTCCAGGAGATCGGTTGCCGTCACCAGCCCTTCGAAACTGCCGTATTCGTCCATCACCACGGCGATACCGAGCGGGTCGGATTTGAGCCGCGTCAGGGCATCGAGGGCGGAGACGCGGTCGGGGATCACCATCGGCTGGCGCAGGCTCGCGGTGAGGGAGAATTCGCCGCCATCGAGCAGGCGGTCGAGAATGTCCTTGATCTGGACGATGCCGACGACGTTGTCCACCGACCCGTCGCAGACCACGAAGCGCGAATGCGGCGAGGCCTTGAGGGTCGCGATGATGTCGCGCCTGGGATCGGTGCGGTCGATCCAGGTGATTTCGGTGCGCGGTGTCATGATTGCGCGCACC
Source organism: Pseudomonadota bacterium (assembly GCA_021798915.1). GTDB lineage: Bacteria > Pseudomonadota > Alphaproteobacteria > Acetobacterales > Acetobacteraceae > Acidibrevibacterium. Next base: position 59,678 of record JAJZBM010000004.1, on the reverse strand, counting down.
GGCTTGTCGGCGAGGCGAAGCAGGCGCTCGATCATGTCGCGCTCCTCGGTCTCGAGCACGCCGGCCTGCGTGCCTTCGAGCAGGAAGGCGCGCAATTCCTCCTCCGTCACCTCCGGGTTGGTTCGGTGGCCCTGGCCGAACAGGCGCAAAATCGCCGCCGAGGAACGCCCGAGCAGCCATACCACCGGCGTCCCCAGGCGCGCCAGCATGGCAACCGGATGGGCGACGATCACCGCCGTTCGCTCCGGCCAGCGGAGCGCCAATTGCTTGGGCACCAACTCGCCGAAAACCAGGGTGAAATAGGTGATCGAAACCACCACCACGACATAGGCGAGACTGCTCGCCCAGGCCCCGATCAGCGGCATGCCCGCGAGCCACTGCGTCAAGCTGGTCGCGAGGCGAGCGCCGCCGACGACGCCGGCGAGAATCCCGATCAGGGTCATGCCGATCTGAATCGTCGGCAAAAAACGCTGCGGATCTTCCGCCAGCGTGCGGGCGAGGGCGGCGCGCGGCTCGCCCTTGCGCTCCAAGACCGCGAGCCGGGCGCGGCGCGAGGAGACGAGGGCGAGTTCGGAGAGCGCGAAGAGACCATTGATCCCGATCAGCAACAGAATGACAATGATTTCGATGACCGCGCGCATATCGCTGCGGTGATGCGCGATCGCTCCCGCCGCGTCAAATGTCTTCCCATAGCGCGGTGCAGCCATGGCGGGCGCGGATGCGGGGGCGGGTTGTTCGGCAATCCGGGCTGGGCCATGATCGGGCGACAACGAGCGGGAGGAAGGAACGTGATCTGGTGTCGATCCATGGCGCGGAATGAAGCCGGCAGGGTGCGTCACCGGCGATGAGCGATCTCCAAGCCGGGCGTTTCGCCTCCCTGACCCCTTTGCTCGCGCCGCGCTCGGTCGCGGTGATCGGCGCCTCCGATGACCCGACCCGGATCGGCGGCCGGCCGATCGCCTATATGCGCGCCCAGCACTTTGCCGGACGCCTCCTGCCGGTCAATCCGAAACGCGAGACGGTGCAGGGACTTCCCTGTTTTCCGACCATCGCCGCCCTCCCCGAGACGCCAGATGTCGCGATCGTCGCCGTGCCGGCGGCGTTCGCCGTCGAAACCATCGCCGCGCTCGTCGCGCGTGGGGTCAAGGGCGCGATCGTGCTGACCGCGGGGTTCGCCGAGATGAACGATGCGGGGGCGGCGGCGCAGGCGGAGATGGTGGCGCAGGCGCGGGCCGGCGGCATGCGCCTGCTCGGCCCCAATTGTCTCGGCTTGTTCAACGCCCGGCTCGGCTATTACCCGACCTTCACGGCGTCCCTCGAGACCGGATTTCCGCTGCCCGGGCGGATCGGCATCGCCAGCCAGTCCGGCGCCTATGGCACCCATGTCTTCGCCATCGCGCGCGGCCGTGGTCTCGGCACGCCGCTTTGCATCACCACCGGCAATGAGAGCGACGTCACCGTCGGCGAGGTCATCGGCTGGCTCGCGGAAGACCCCGACACCGACGTCATCGCCGCCTATGCCGAGGGGATCCGCGAGGCGGCGAGCTTCCTCGCGGCGCTCGGCGCGGCGCGGGCGGCGAAAAAGCCGGTGGTCTTGATGAAGGTCGGCCGCAGCGCGCTCGGCCAGGCGGCGGCGCAATCCCACACCGCCTCGATCGCCGGCGATGACGCGGTGACCGATGCCGTGCTCGCCGAATTCGGCGTGGTGCGCGCCGAAAGCACCGAGCAGATGCTGGACATCGCCTATGCCGCGACCAAGCGCATCTACCCGGCGCAAAACAGCCTCGGCGTGATCACGGTGAGTGGTGGCGCCGGGGTTCTGATCAGCGATGCCGCCGAGGCGCTCAGCCTCCCGATGCCGGAAATGCCGCAGGCGGCGCAGGCGGCGTTGCGCGCCCTGGTGCCGTTTTCCGCGCCGCGCAACCCGGTCGATTGCACGGCGCAGGTGCTGAACGATCTTTCCCTCGTCGGGCGTTTCGCCGAGAGCATGGTCGCCGATGGCGGCTATGCCTCGGTGTTGGCGTTTTTCTCGCAGACCGGCGGGGCCGCATCCATCGCGCCCCAGCTCCGCGCCGAACTCGATGCGGTGCGGAGGCGCCATCCCGAGCGGCTGTTCGCGCTCTCGGTGGTCGCCGATCAGGCGCGTGTGCGCGCCTATGAGGAAGACGGTTTCCTGGTGTTCGAGGATCCCTCCCGCGCGGTGGCGGCGATCGCGGCGATGGGGCGTTTCGGCGCGGCCTTCGCGGCTCCCCCGGCGTTGCCGCCGCCCGCGCGCGCCGCGGTCACCCTGCCGGCGGCGACCCCGAGCGAGGCCGAAGCCAAACGTCTGCTCACCGAAGCGGGAATCACCTGCGTCCCCGAGCGCGTCGCCAAAAGCGCCGAGGCGGCGATCGCGGCGGCGGAAGGGCTCGGTTTTCCGGTGGTGATGAAGATTCTTTCCGCCGATATTCTCCATAAATCCGAAATCGGTGGGGTTCTGCTCGATATCCGCGACCCGGCGGCGGTGCGCGCGGGGTTCGAGACCTTGATCGCGCGCGCCAAAGCGGCGCGGCCGGCGGCGCAGATCGAGGGGGTTCTGGTCGCGAAAGCGATGACGGGCGGGGTCGAATGCCTGCTCGGCGTCCATCGCGACCCGGTCTTCGGCCCGATCGCTGCCTTCGGTCTGGGCGGGATTTTCGTCGAGGTGTTGCGGGATGTGGTCTTCCGCCGCTGTCCGTTCGGCGTCGAGGTCGCGGAAGCGATGATCCGCTCGGTCCGCGCCGCACCGCTGCTGCTCGGCGCGCGCGGGCGGCCGGCGGTGGATATCGCGGCGCTGTCGCGCATGCTCTCGGCGCTGTCGGTGTTCGCGGCGTCCGCCGCGGCCGGCCCGGCGGGGGCGCGGCTCCGCGCGATCGACCTCAACCCGGTTTTTGCCCTGCCCGAGGGTGCCTTCGCCGCCGATGCGGTGATCGAAATAGGAGAGTGATGTGGCGATCGATCCGGAAAAACTGCTCCATTACCCGATTCCCGAGGTGCGTCAGCACGTGACGAAGCGGGATACGATTTTTTACGCGCTCTCGATCGGGCTCGGGCAGGATCCGATGGATGAGCGTCAGCTCGATTTTCTCGATCATCACCGCGATCTCGTGGCGTTTCCGGCGATCGCCGTGGTGCTCGGCCATCCCGGGTTTTGGGCGGCGAAATCCGACACCGGGATCGACGCCGTTCGCGTCGTGCATGGCGAGCAAGGCATCGTCTGGCATCACCCGATCCCGGTCGAGGGCGAGATCATCGGCCGCACCCGCATCACCGGCCTGATCGACAAAGGGGCAGGGAAGGGGGCGCTGATGTACAGCGAGAAACAGGTGATCGAGGCGGCGAGCGGCAAGCTGCTCGCGACCCTCGCCAGCACCACCTTCCTGCGCGGCGATGGCGGGTTCGGCGGCGCGTCCGGGCCGGTCAAGCCGGTCCATCCGGTGCCCGAACGCGCCCCGGCGATCACCCTCGATCTCGCGACGCGGCCCGAGCAGGCGCTCTATTACCGGCTCAACGGCGATGACAACCCGCTGCACGCCGATCCGGACTTCGCGGCCCGCGCCGGCTTTCCGCGCCCGATCCTGCATGGTCTCTGCACGCTTGGCGTCGTTTGCCACGCCCTGCTCAAGACGCTCTGCGATTACGATCCGCGTGGTTTGCGCGAAATCGATCTCCGTTTCTCCTCCCCCGTCTATCCCGGAGAGACGATCCGCACCGAGATTTGGCCGGAGGAGGGGGCGTTTCGGGCCCGCGTCGTTGAGCGCGATGTCGTCGTCGTCAATAATGGCCGGGTGGTGTGCGCGCGATGATCGATCGTATCGTTACAACCATGGCCGAGGCGATGGCGGGGATCGCCGATGGCGCGGTGGTGCTGCTCGGCGGTTTCGGCAGCGTCGGCCAGCCGCAGGCGCTGATCGATGGGCTGATCGCGCAGGGGGCGAAAGACCTCACCGTGGTCGCGAACAATGCCGGCAGCGGCGGGGAGGGGCTCGCCAAGCTGCTCGCGCTCGGGCGGGTGCGGCGGATCGTCTGCTCCTATCCGCGCTCCCCGAGTTCGACGGTGTTCGAGGATCTCTACAAAGCCGGCAAGATCGAACTGGAGCTGGTGCCACAGGGCACGCTCGCCGAGCGGATGCGCGCCGCCGGCGCCGGCGTCCAAGCCTTTTTTACCCCGACTTCCTATGGCACCAAGCTTGCCGCTGGCAAGGAAACGCGCGAAATCAACGGTCGCAACTGCGTTCTCGAATACGCGCTCGCCGGCGATGTCGCGCTGATCGAGGCATGGCAGGCCGATCGCTGGGGCAATCTCACCTATCGCCGCTCGGGGCGGAATTTCAACCCGGTGATGGCGACGGCGGCGAAGCTGACCATCGCCCAGGCGCAACACATCGTCCCCCTCGGCGGGCTCGATGCGGAGGCGGTGGTGACGCCGGGGATTTTCGTCAACCGCGTGATCCATGTGCCCTATGGCGACCCGCCGATCTGAGAAGATCGCGATCCGACAGAGGAGAGAATGATGGCCGATAGCAACGCCGCGAATTTCACCCCGCTCGACCGTATCGGCATGGCCGCGCGGCTGGCGCGAGACGTGCCGGAGGGATGGTATGTCAATCTCGGGATCGGCATCCCGACGCTGGTCGCCGACCACGTGCCGCTCGATCGCGAGGTGATTTTCCACTCCGAGAACGGTGTGCTCGGGATGGGACCGGCGCCGACGCCCGACGCCGTCGATCCCTGGCTGATCAATGCCGGCAAGCAGCTGGTCACGCTTCGCACCGGCGGCTGTTTCGTCCACCATGCCGATAGTTTCGCGATGATCCGTGGCGGCCATCTCGATCTCTGCGTGCTCGGCGCCTATCAGGTGGCGGCGAACGGGGACATCGCGAATTGGGCGACGAGCGAGAACGACACCGCGCCGGCGGTCGGCGGCGCGATGGATCTCGCGGTCGGGGCGAAACGGCTCTGGGTGGTGATGGAGCATCAGACCAAGGATGGCCGGCCGCGCCTGGTGAACCGGTTGAGCTATCCGCCGACGGCGCTCGGCGCGGTCAAACGGGTCTATACCAATCTCGCGGTGTTCGATGTCGAGGCGCGCGGTTTCGTCGTCCGTGACATCGTCCCTGGCCTTTCCTTCGCCGAATTGCAGGCGCGGAGCGAGGCGCCGCTCCATCTGCCTTCATGAGCGAGCCCGATACCGGCGCGGAAAATCTCCGCCTGATCCGCGACAGCGCCGCCGCGATCGCGCCGCGCAGCGGTGATTTCCGCCGTATCCGGGCGCTCCGCTTCACCTCCCTCGGCTTCGATCGTGCGGTCTGGAATGAAATCTGCGCGATGGGCTGGGTCGGTCTCTCCTTGCCGGAGGAGAAGGGCGGCGCCGGGCTCGGGATGGTGGAATATTGCGCGCTGGCCGAGGAACTGGGTGCCGGCCTGGTGCCGGAGCCGCTGATCCCGGTGGTGCTGGCGGCGCGCTTTCTCCCCGAGCCGTGGCTTGCCGATCAGCTCGCGGGCAAGCGGCTGGTTCTGCCCGCCTGGCAGGAGAAGCCGGGCGCCCTGTTCGCGCCGTTTGCGACCAGCTTCGCCGATGGCGCGGTCTCCGGGCGCAAGGTTTTCGTCCCGATGGCAAATGCCGCCGATGCCTTCGTGGTCGCCGCCGAAGGCGGGCTCGCGCTCGTTCCGGCCGATGGCGAAGGGGTCTCGCTGGTGACCTCGCCGACCCAGGATGGCGGGCATTTCGCTACCGTGACCTTCGAGGACAGCCCGGCGATCCCGCTCGCCGGCGATTTCGCGCCGGCGCTGGAAGCGGCGGCGCTGGCCAGCAGCGCCTATCTTCTCGGCCTGATGGACCGGGTATTCGCGCTCACCCTCGATTATCTCCGCACCCGCGAACAATTCGGCCGCAAGATCGGCGGGTTTCAGGCGTTGCAGCATCGCTGCGCGGATCTCAAAATCCTGCTCGAATTGACCCGCGCCTCGGTCGCCTCGGCGGCCATGATGTTCGATACCAGCAATGAGGCCGACGCGCGCGCGGGCGCGGTGTCGCGGGCCAAGGCGCGTGCCTCCGACGCGGCGCTCCGCATGACCCGCGAGGCGATCCAACTCCATGGCGGCATCGCCTATACCGACGAATTCGATATCGGCCTCTTTCTGCGCAAGGCGATGGTGATCGCCGCGATGTTCGGCACCAGCGCCTGGCATCGCGCGCGTTATGCCGCGCTCGCCCCCGAAAGTGAGGAGTGACGCTGATGTCCAATCCCGTGCCGTCCGCCGATCTGCCGCCCGAGGCCCTGGACGCGCTCGATGACGAGACGTTTCGCCACGTCGTGCGGGCGTGGGTCGTGGCCAATTACCCGCCGGAATTGCGCGACCCCCCCAAGCGTCTGCACTGGCGCGACAACAAGGTCTGGTATCTGAAGCTCGCGCAGAAGGGCTGGCTCGCGCCGGGCTGGCCGCGCGCCTATGGTGGCATGGGGCTTTCGGCCGGCAAGCAGCTCATCATGATCGAGGAGTTCGAGCGTTTCGGCTGCGCGCGCACCAATGACCACGGCGTGGTCATGGTCGGCCCGCTCCTCATCCGGTATGGCAACGCGGCGCAGAAGCAGGCATTCCTGCCGAAAATCCTCAGCGGCGAGCATATCTGGTGCCAGGGCTACAGCGAGCCCAATGCTGGCTCCGATCTCGCCGCTTTGCGCACCGAGGCGGTTTTGGACGGCGATCACTGGGTGATCAACGGCCAGAAGACCTGGACCACGCTCGCGACCGACGCCAACTGGATTTTTCTCCTCGCCCGCACCGACAAGACGGCGAAGAAGCAGGAGGGGATCAGCTTTCTCCTGGTGCCGATGGATGCGCCGGGCGTTACCGTGCGGGCGATCATCAATCTCGAACTGCATGACGAATTCTGTGAAACCTTCTTCGACAATGTCCGCGTGCCGAAGGAGAATCTGGTCGGCGAGGTGAACCAGGGCTGGACGATGGCCAAGGCGCTGCTCGGCTTCGAGCGCATCTTCCTCGGTTCGCCGCGGCAATCGGCCTATGCCCTGATCCGCCTCCGGCGCCTCGCCGAGCATGTCGGTTGCGCCGAGGATCCGGTGTTTCGCGACCGCTATACGCGGCTTCGCCTCGATCTCGCCGATCATCGCGCGCTCTATGAAACCCATGTCGCGAAGCTCCGGCGTGGCGAGGCGCTGGGCGCCGATGTCTCGATGCTGAAAATCCACCAGAGCGAATTGTTCCAGCGCATCACCGAGACGATGCTGGAGATCGCCGGCGAGGATGGCGGGCTTCTGGAGCCGGTGGAGGGCAATCGCGACCTCCATCCCGCCGGGCTCTTCATCCAGGCCCGCCCGACCAGCATCTATGGCGGCACCAACGAGATCCAGCGCAACATCCTGGCGAAAAACGTGCTCGATCTGCCGGGCTGAGACATGAACGCCCTCTTGGCATGAACACCCGTCTCGATGGGCGGGCGATCGCGGTGATGACGCTGCTGTGCCTGGTCTGGGGGGCGCAGCAAGTTCTGGTCAAACTTGCCATCGCCGATGGTCTGCCGCCGGCGCTGCAAGCGGGACTGCGGTCGCTGATCTCGACCCTCCTGCTGCTCGCCTGGATCGGCGGGCGGGAGGGGGGGCTCGGGCTCTGGCGGCTGTTCCGCCGTGACCGCTCGTTCGGCGCTGGCATCGCCATGGCATTGCTGTTCGGCGGTGAATTTCTGGCGCTTTATGCCGGCCTCACCCGCACCACCGCCTCGCGCGCGGTTCTGTTCCTTTATACCGCGCCGTTTTTCGTCGCCCTCGGTGTGCATGTCCTGGTGCCGGAGGAGCGGCTCGGCGGGCGGCAGGTCGCCGGGTTGCTTCTCGCTTTCGCCGGCGTCGCCATCGCCTTTGCCGATGGGTTGCGCCATGCCGGTGGCGGCTCGCTCATCGGCGATTTGCTGGTGACGCTGGCGGCGGTGATGTGGGCGGCGGTGACGGTGATGGTCAAGGCGGTGAAGGGGTTGCATGGCGTCCCCGCGGCGAAGGTGCTGTTTTATCAGATCGCCGGCTCGATCCCGATCCTGCTCGGGGTCGCGCTGCTCAAAGGGGAGGGGGGGGCAGTGTTTCATGCCGGGCCGATCGCCTACGCCTCGCTCGCCTATCAATCGGTGATCGTCGCGTTTGCGAGCTATCTCACCTGGTTCTGGTTGGTTGGGCTTTACCCGGCGGGCCGGCTCGCGGCATTCTCGTTCCTCACGCCGTTATTCGGCATGGCAGCCGGGATCGTGGTTCTGCATGAGCCGGCGTCGGTTTTTCTCGCCCTCGCCTTGGCCGCGGTGGCGGCGGGGCTTTATCTCGTGAACGGACAAAGCCGCCCGCGCCCGGTCGCGCGGGCCGCGGAGGGGTGATAGCGATGGCTGAGATGCCCATTCTCACCCGGCGGCGGATCGAAGCCGCCTTCGCCAAGGGTGTGTTCGATGAGATGGCGCGCGAATTCGGGCAAGACGCGGCCAAGCGGGTTCTTGCCCGCGCCGTCATCGCGATGGCGAAGGAGGCGGCGCGTGGATTCGCGCAAGCGGCGCCAGAGGGGGCGAATCTCGCTCATTTCCGCGCGATCCAGTCGCTCTGGCGGGCCGAGGACGCGCTCACCATCGAGGCGCTTCCCGCCGCCGCCGGCGAATTTCATTTCAATGTCACACAATGCCGTTACGCCGAGATGTATAGGGAACTCGGTCTTGGCGACCTCGGCGCCATTCTCTCCTGCCAGCGCGATGCGGCGTTTTGCGAGGGCTACCATCCAGCACTCACGCTCACGCGGACGCAAACCCTCATGCAGGGCGCAACCCATTGCGATTTCCGTTATCGGTGGGAGGGGACGGCGGACGACGAAACTTGAGGAGATTTCCCATGCCATCCGTCTCGTCGCATATCTCCCGCCGCCATCTGCTCGCGAGCGCGCTTCCGGCGACCATTGCCCTCACGGTGCCGGCGCGGGCGGCTGCGCCGGCTTTGCCCTTCGTCGTCATCGGCGATTGGGGCCGGCGTGGCGCCGAGCATCAAGCCGAGGTCGCACGCCGGATGGGCGAGACGGCGGCGGCGATCGGCAGCCGCTTCGTGATTTCGGTCGGCGATAATTTCTATGAAAACGGCGTGCAAAGCCTCGAAGATACGCATTGGCGGCAATCCTTCGAGGAGATCTACACCGCGCCGGCGCTGCAAATCCCCTGGCATGTCATTCTCGGCAACCATGATTATCGCGGCGAGATCGCGCCGCAGCTTGCCTATCACACCAAAAGCCCGCGCTGGAACATGCCGGCGCGGTATTTTTCGCGCACGGAAACGCTCGCCGATGGCAGCGCCGCCGATTTCTTTTTCCTCGACACCTCGCCCTTCATTCAGGCCTATCGCGGCACCTGGGTTCGCATCGAAGGCCAGGACATTGCGGCGCAGCTCGCCTGGCTCGATCAGGCGCTCGGGGCTTCCACCGCGCCGTGGAAGATCGTCATCGGCCATCACCCGCTCTATACCGCGCTCGGCGGCGCGCATCACGACCAGCCGGATCTGATCGCGCCGCTCGCGCCGTTGCTTCGCCGCCATCGTGTCCCCGTCTATATCAACGGCCATGACCATTCGATGCAGTATGTCGAGATGGACGGCATCGCCTATGTCACCACCGGCGCTGGCTCGGAGACCTATGCGACCGGCCCGGCCAACCGCGCAGGATTTGCCAGCGGCGCGCATGGCTTCCTCCGCGCCGCCCTTCGCCCGGAGACGCTGGAGATCGCCTTTGTGACCGAAACCGGCGCGACTCCTTTTTCCCGCGTGATTCCCCGCGCCGGGGTGTGAATTCTGCTTTCATCGAAGGAAGCGTCTTGCGTCGGCGGGTGGGTTGGACCATGTTTCATCACGGTTTTGTGTTTTTTGAGCGTGGTTTCTCTCCCAGGCGCCATGACGGAGACGAAAATGCGAGTGGTATGGACTGGCGTTATCGCTGCTGGCTTGTTCCTGACCTTGGATTTTGCGACGTCTCGCGCCGCTGATCTCACGGTGCGAACCCCTGATCTTGTGGATGGCAAGGCCATGGCTGAGAAATGGTGCAGCCATTGCCACATGATCTCCCCTGGCGAGAAGCGTGCCGGCGATGCGGCGCCATCGTTCACGTCGATCGCGCGCATGCCTTCGACCACGGAAATGTCGCTCCGCGCCTTTCTGCAAACGCCGCATGTGCGGATGCCGGATTACCATCTTAGCCGCGATGAAAGCGCCGATCTCGTCGCCTATATTTTAAGCCTGAGCGACAATTAAAGCTGGCGTTCCAAAAAGAACGATTTTTCTTCCTATCCCACCGTCTCCGGCGCTTCCCCCCGCGCCACCATTTCGACCGCGTCGATGATCGCCTGATAGCCGGTGCAGCGGCAGTAATTGCCGGAGAGATGATCGCGGATGCGGGCGCGGTCGGGGTTTTTCTCGCGCATGAGCAAATCCCGCGCGGTGATCAGCATCCCCGGCGTGCAGAAGCCGCATTGCAGCGCGTTGACCGCGACGAACGCCGCCTGCAACGCGGCCAGGGCGCCGCGGGCGCTCAAGCCCTCGATGGTTTCCACCGTCGCGCCATCGGCTTGGACGGCGAGGGTGAGGCAGCCGCGCACCGGCAGGCCATCGAGCAGAACGGTGCAGGCGCCGCACACGCCCTGTTCGCAGCCGAGATGGGTGCCGGTGAGGCCCAAGCCTTCGCGCAGGAAATCAGCGAGATGGGTGCGCGGCGAAACCCTTGCCGCGACCCGCTCGCCGTTGACCGAGCACGTGATGGCGATGTCGTCACTCATGCCATGGACGCGGTGTGACGGCGGCGAAGCAGGGCGAATACGCCCAATCCGCCGGCGAGCAGCGCAAGCGAGCCCGGTTCCGGCACTTCCGCGAAAGCCGCGTCGGCGACGATCTGCTGCCCCGCCGCCGTCGGATGCACCTGATCCCAGAACAGATATTGATCCTGCCCGGCGGTGGTGTTGGAACACAGCGTGCCGCTGCTCGCGCTGGTGTAGGAACCGGTCCAGCACGGGGAAGTGACGTTGGTGAACCCGAACGCGGACGGGTTGGCGACGGCGTTGTCGAGCAGGCTGAAGCTGTCGAGAACCGAGAGGTTTATCCCCGCGCTCGCCGCCTCGTGGCCGACGGCGGTGACCAAAGCCTGATCGAAATAGGCGGAAAGCTCGGTCGCGAACGCCTCCGCGGTCGGGCCGAGCGCGGTGATCGCCGGCACCACGCCGAGATTGGGGACGGTGACGAGCAGCAAATTCTTCGCCCCGTCCGCTGCGATTCCGGCGACGAAATTCACCACATTGCCGACCGCGGCATTGGCGTCCGCCGCCGCCGCCGTCGGGGTCATTCCTGGGGTATCGAGGATGCTGAACAGATCATTGGCACCGATCCAGAGCGTATAGAGCGCGCTCGCGCTCGGCTGCGGCACGGCGGCCTGGAATGCCGTGAGCTGCGCCGGCAGATCGGAGAGATTGGCGGTATGCACCGGCGTCGTCCCGGTCTGCGCGCCGCCGACCGCGAAATCGGTGCCGCCGGCGAGGCTCGGGGTGAGCGCGGGCAGGCCGAGCTGGCTCGCCAGATCCTGCACCCAGACGGGGCCATTGCTGAACCGGCCATCGGAATAAGGCGGGCTGACCGGCTCGGGGGAACCCTGCGCCGAGGTCGCGAGATAGGCGTTGCCGGCGTCCGATAAACTGTCACCGAACGCATAAAGCGCCGAATAATTCGCCGCCCGCGCGGGGGCGAAAAGCCCTGCAACCATCCCCCCGGCCAGCAGCCAGACATGAACCGCGCGCGGCATCGTTCTTCCCCCAATTGTGATTTTCTGCGCTCAAGCTAGCGCCGGGGGCCGCGCCGAGGCAAGGGCGATGATTGCGGAAAGGGAGAGAAAGGGCTTCTTTTTCTGAAGAAAAAGAAGCAAAAAGACTTTATCCGGGTTGGGTGAGTGGCGTTTCGGCGGTGCGGCGCTACCTTGGATGTTTCTCCGGCTGCGGATCACACGAATGCAAACGTTGAGCGACCGTCAGAACGAAATCCTCTCGATCGCGCGCACCACCGGTCGCGTCGGGGTCGAGGAACTCGCCGAGCGGTTCGCCGTCACGCCGCAAACCATCCGCCGCGACCTCAATGAGCTGTGCGATCGCAATATTCTCACGCGCACCCATGGCGGCGCGATGGTTTCGTCCTCGGTCGAAAACATTTCCTATGCGGCGCGCCGCCTGATCGCCGCCGCACAGAAACAGGCGATCGGCGCCGCCGCCGCCGCGCTGATCCCGGATCACTCCTCGCTGTTCATCAATATCGGCACCACGACCGAGGAGGTCGCGCACCGTCTGACCTTCCACCAGGATCTTCTCGTTATCACCAACAACATCAACGTCGCGCTGACGCTCTATCCTTCCCCGGCGATCAAGGTGGTCATCGCCGGCGGGCCGGTACGCAGTTCCGATGGCGCCGTGGTCGGCAGCGCGGCGGTGGACCTGATCCGGCAATTCAAGGTCGATACCGCCATCATCGGCGCCTCGGCCATCGAGGAGGACGGATCGCTGCTCGATTTCGACCCGCTCGAGGTCAATGTCTCGCGCGCCATCATCGAGAACGCGCGGCGCGTCATCCTGGTCTGTGATCAGATGAAAATCGGCCGCGCGGCGCCGGTGCGGATCGGCCACATGGCGCAGATCCACACCTTCGTCACCGACCATCTGCACGCCCCGCGCCTCCGCGCCACCTGCGCGGCCCACGGGGTCGCGGTGATCGAGGCCGGGCTCGGCACCCTGGATCGGCCGGAATGAGGCGGTGCGCTGGCGAAAGCGCGGGAAATATTCGTTTTATCCCTATTGCGCGCATATTATTTTTCGTTTAATGGCCAAATCTGTCCGGAAAACGAAAACAGCGGCGCCGAGCCTCGCCGCGCCGATCAGGGAGGAAAGACATGATTTGGAAAACACTGTTCTGCGCGTCGCTGCTCGCCGCCGCGGCGACGTTCTCGGGCCGTCCAGCGGTCGCGGGCGACGTCGAATTGCTGCCGTCCGGGCTGATGGCGCCCTCCACCACCGAAACCGTGCCCGCCGGTAAATTCAAGAAGGATCCGCCCTGGACCATCGGCATGTCCTGGCCCGGCGTCGGCAATACCTGGATCGTCCAGACCATTCAGGAGATCAAATACGCCGGCAGCCACGATCCCCACGTCAAGGAATTCCGCTTCGTCGAGGCGAATTGGCAGCCGGCGAAGCAGGTCGCCGATATCGAAGATCTGATGACCCACAAGGTCGATGCGCTGATCATCGCGCCGATCGCGATCGACCTCGTCAAAGCGCAAGTGAACGCGGCGGCGGCGGCCGGAATTCCGGTCATCGTGTTCAGCCCCGGCGGCACCTTCACCAACGCCACCGTCTCCGTCTATGGCGGCGGCGAGGCGTTCGGGCGCACCGGCGGTGAATTTCTCAAGGATAAACTGCACGGCAAGGGCACGATCTGGGTGTTTCGCGGCATCGCCGGCTCGGGCGAGGAAATCGCCCGCTATAACGGCCTCAGGAACGCGATCAAGGAGACGAACATCAAGATCGGCGCCGAGGTTTATGGTGATTGGAATTACGCGAAGGGAAAGCAGCTTTGCGAAAACCTGGTCGCATCCGGGCAGCCGGTGGACGGCATCTGGTTTTCCGGCGCCGACATGACGCGCGCCTGTTTCGACGTGTTCAAGGAAATCGGCAAGCCGCTGGTGCCGATGACCGGCGAGGCCAATAACGGCTTCCTCCGCGCCTGGAAAGATGCCGGTGCGGACAGCGTCGGGCCGATCTTCACGCCGGGGCTCGGGCCGGCGATGGTGCGGGCGGCGATCGCCCTTCTCGAAGGCCAGCAAATGTACAAAGCCTATTATTCGGATCCGAAGCCGGTGACGGCGGCGAATTTCGCTCAGTATTACCGCCCCGATCTCAACGATGCGTTCTGGTTCCCCTCGACGCTGCCGGAAAACATGATCATGGAGATGTTCAAGAAATAAGAGTGATCTTTCGTCCAGGAGCACGACCATGACGGCTCTCGCGCCGGAGGATCTCGCGGCGGCGGGCGTGGCTTCGATGCCTGCCGTGGCCCCGGAATGCGTGATCGAATTTCGTGACATCACCAAACGGTTCGGCGCGATCGCCGCTCTGTCGGCGGTTTCCTTCGCCGGATATCGCGGCACGGTTCATGCCATCACCGGCGAGAACGGGGCTGGGAAATCGACCTTGATGAAGCTTCTCGCCGGCGTTTTCGCGCCCGATTCCGGCGAGATACGGCTGCGGGGGAAAACGGTTCGCTTCAATGGTGCCGTGGACGCGCGGGCGGCGGGCATCGCAACGGTGTTTCAGGAACTGACCCTGCTGCCCAATCTCACCATCGCCGAGAACCTCTTTCTTGGCCGCGAACCGAAGCGCTTCGGCCTCATCGACGGACGCACCATGCGCGAGCGAGCACGCGCGGTGCTCGATCGTGTCGGCATCGGGCTCGCCGTCGATGTCCTCTGTGGCGATCTCGTCATCGCTGAGCAGCATCTCGTCGAGATCGCCAAAAGCGCCGTCGCCGACGCGGATGTTATCATATACGACGAGCCGACCGCGGCGCTGGATGGGCCGGGCGTGGAAAAGCTCGCCAATCTGATTACCCAACAAAAGCAGGACGGCAAGCTGATTTTCTACATCAGCCACCGATTGGACGAGATTTTCCGGCTTTGCGACACGACGACCGTCCTCAAGGACGGCAAACATGTCACCACCCGGCCGACCCGCGAATTGACGAGGAATGATCTCGTCTCGCTGATGGTCGGGCGTGAACTCGGCGATCTGTTTCCGGAACGAACTCCGCACCGTCCCCGGCCGGATCCCGCGCTCAGCGTTTCCGATTTCGTCGCCGAGCGTGGCCGCCCGCCGGTTTCCTTCACTATCGGACGTGGCGAAATCGTTGGCCTCGCTGGATTGGAGGGACACGGCCAACGCGAAATCCTGCGCGCCGTCGCAGGATTGATCGCCGCCGATCGAGGGCGCGCGGAAAAACACCAGACGAACGGCAAAGCAACGCGGCTCGCACCCGCGGTCGTCGCCACCACGCGCCTCGGTTTAGGCCTCATTCC
This sequence comes from Pseudomonadota bacterium, assembly GCA_021798915.1. Classification (GTDB taxonomy): domain Bacteria; phylum Pseudomonadota; class Alphaproteobacteria; order Acetobacterales; family Acetobacteraceae; genus Acidibrevibacterium. Next base: position 44,543 of record JAJZBM010000004.1, on the reverse strand, counting down.
CGAGGATCGGAAATTGGAAGGGCTCTATCAGCCGCTTTCCATCGCCCAGAACATCGCGCTCGGCATGTTGCGTCGGGCGCCGCTGGCATCACGCGCGCGTGTCGATGACAGCCATATTCGCGCCCTGATGCAGGAGATGAATATCCGAGCGCGCGATGCGAGCCAGAGCGTCGCCTCGCTCTCTGGCGGCAATCAGCAGAAGGTGATGATCGGGCGCTGGCTTGCCTCCGGTGTCGATATTCTGCTCGTCGAGGAGCCGACGCGCGGCGTCGATGTCGGCGCCAAGGCGGAGATTTACCGATTGCTGCGCGCCTTCGCCGATCATGGCGGCGCCGTTCTCATCACCTCCAGCGAGCTGACCGAGCATATCGGTCTCTGTGATCGCATTCTGGTGGTGCATGACGGCGCGCTGGTCGCGGAACTTGCCGGTGAGGAGGCAGATGAGGAGACGATCATGCGTCATGCCCTGATGGGCCGCGCGGCGACGGTGTCATGACACGGCACGAGACGCGAGTTTTCGGCCGCACCGGCCTCGGCATCATCGCCATCGGGCTGCCCGTCGCCATGTTCCTGCTATTGTCGTTCGGCACGCCAGATTTTTTTTCCGCGCGCAATATCGCCAACGTCAATAGTCAGATCACTGCGCTGCTGATCGTCGCACTCGGACAACTCGTCGTCGCGCTGATCGGGGGGATCGATATTTCGGTCGGCTCCGTCATCAGTCTCACCAGTGTCGTGCTCGCTTCGCTCTCGGCATCGGTCGCGGTGCCGGTGGCCATGATCCTCGCGATACTGGTCGGCCTCGGCAATGGTCTCGGGGTCGCGGTGTTCGGCGTCCATCCGCTGATCATGACGCTGGCATCAATGATTTTCGTGCAAGGATTGGCGCTGCTCATCATGTCGGCGGCCGGCGGCACCGTGCCGCCGTTGCTGATTGCGATCTCGGAAACCAACATCGCCGGCCTGCCGGCGGGATTTTTCTGGTGCGTCCTGGCGCTCGCCATCGTTACCATTCTTCTCCATAAAACCGCATTCGGCCTTCGCCTGTTCGCGATCGGAGCGAACGCCCACAGCGCCGCGCTGAGCGGTGTCGGTGTGCTTGCGCCGCGCATTGCGAGCTACATTCTGTGCTCGCTTGCCGGGGCCGTCGCCGGCGTCTATCTGACCGGGCGCATCGCCTCCGGTGATCCGACCATGGGCGAACCGTTCGGGCTGAATTCGGTGACCGCGATCGCGCTTGGTGGCGTGCAGCTCTCCGGCGGGGTCGGGAGTGTCCTCGGCGCGCTGCTCGGCACGATCACGCTTGGGCTGATCTCGAACGGCATGAATCTCGTCGGTGTTTCGCCATTCTTCAGTGCCGCTTTGACCGGTGTGCTGCTGCTCGGCGCGGTCAGTCTGCAACGGCGCAAGGCGATCGGCATATGATCGGCGGCATTGAAGGCGAACTCAGCGCGCAACCGCGCTGGCTGTATCGGCTTGGCACCCGCCTCGCCAATTTGCCGATCTCCTATCTCGGCACGCTGGTTCTGCTGATCGGTGCTGGTCTGGCGCGGCCGAATTTGTTGCAGCCGTTCCTGCTGCTGCTGATTCTCCGCCAAGCGGCGCCGCTCGGCATCGCTGTCATCGGCCAGTCGCTATGCATCCGGATGCTGTCCCTCGATCTCTCCTTCGGTGGGGTGGCTTTGGTGGTGAGTTACATTCTGACCAGCGGCTTGCTGCGTCTTCCTGAATCCGAACTGATCGCTCTTTGTCTTCTGTTCGGCGTCCTCGTGGGCGCGGTCAATGCGTTCTTCATCACCCGGCTCCGCGCGTCCTCGGTGATCGTGACGCTGGCGATGGTGTTGATCCTCAGCGGCATCGTCACCGCGCTCAGCCAATATCGCGCCCCCGGCGAATCACCGCCGATGCTACGCTATATCGGGCAGGCGCGAATCGGCATTTTTCCGGTCTCGGTGACAGTGTGGATCGCGGCGCTGATTCCGATGGCGTGGTTTTTGCGGCGCTCGGTGTTTGGGCGTTTCGTCGATGCGATCGGCGCCAATCCGCGCGCCGCCTGGGCATCTGGAATTCCTTACGTCAGGACGATTTATGTCGGGCATATTCTCTCCAGCCTGTTCGCGGTGCTGAGTGCATTCCTGATCGTCGGCTTCGTCGGCTTCGGCAGCCTCAGCACGGGCGCCGATCTTGCGCTCGATTCTCTCGCCGCGGTCATTCTCGGCGGCGTCACCTTCGGCTCCGGCAAAGGCGGCGTCATCGGGCCGGCGGTCGCCGCTTTCATGCTGATGTTCTCTTTCAATTTGCTGACCAGCTTCGGCTTGGGTGAGCCGGGCAAGGAAATGGCGCAAGGCGCGATCATCGCTCTGGCTGCCATCGCCTATGCCGCCCGCGGCACCGTGTCGGTTGCGTGAAACAAGGATGAACAGGAAGGGAGATGACGATGGCTGATGTGTTGCAAGGCGCGGAACCGTTCGCGTTCGAGGGGAATGATATCGGCGTGCTCGTCCTGCACGGCTTTACCGGCTCAACACAAAGCATCCGCGATCTCGGCGAGGGGTTGCACCGCGACTTCGGCTTTTCGGTCGCCGCGCCGCGTCTCCCCGGGCACGGCACGTCGCCCGACGACATGGAGCGGACCGGCTATCTCGACTGGCTCGGCGAGGCGGAAAATGCGCTCCGTGCGCTCGCCGCGCGGAAAAAGCGTGTGTTCGTCACCGGACTTTCGATGGGTGGCACGCTGACCCTCAATCTCGCCGCGCGCTTTCCCGATCTCGTCACGGCGATCGCACCGATCGCGGCGCCGGCGGCGTTCCGATCGGAGGCGATGGCGCAGGTTCTATTGATGAACCCGGCGCCGCGACGCATTCCAGGCATCGGCTCGGACATCAAGGCACCCGGCGTCAAGGAGTTGGCATATGCGGAAACACCGGTCGGCTGTCTGCGCGACGTCTCCGTTCTGGTCTCGGTGACCGGCGATCTCTTGCACAAGATCGTCTGTCCGACCCTGGTCATCCATGCGCGTGAGGATCACGTCGTGCCGCCGGCCAACGCGATGGCAATCGTGCAGGCGATCCGCGGCGATGACATCCGTCTGCTCTGGCTCAAGCACTCCTACCATGTGGCGACGCTCGATAACGACAAGCCGCTGATCATCGAAAGGGTCGGCCGGTTTTTCACCGAGGTCGCGGGCGCGCGCGCCGCATGAGCGGTGCATCGCGGCGGGAATTCTGAACGGCGATGACATTGCCTTACGATATCGCGATCATCGGTGGCGGGGTCAATGGCTGTGGCATCGCCCGCGACGCCGCTGGCCGTGGTCTTGCGGTCTATCTCTGCGAGCAGGGCGATCTCGCCAGCGGCACCTCGTCGGCATCGACCAAGCTTCTCCATGGCGGCTTGCGCTATCTCGAATATTACCAGTTTCGTCTGGTTCGCGAGGCGCTGGCCGAACGCGAGGTGGTCTGGCGGATGGCGCCGCATATCGTCTGGCCGCTTCGTTTCGTGCTGCCCTACAGCGACGGGATGCGGCCGCGTTGGCTGCTGCGGCTCGGCCTGTTTTTGTATGACCATCTCGGCGGGCGCGAGCACCTCCCGCCGACACGGGTGCTCGATCTCGCGACCGATCCTGTTGGGGTGCCGCTCAAGCCCGGTTTGCGCGGGCGTGGCTTCGAATATTCCGATTGCTGGATCGATGACGCGCGACTGGTGGCCTTGAATGCGAGCGATGCCGCGCATCGTGGGGCGACGATACGGACCAGAACCAAGGCGATCGCGGTGCAACGCCGATCGGATCGCTGGATTTTGACGGTCGTGGACCAAAGAACCGGCGCGCGTACCGAGATCGAAAGCCGGATTCTGGTCAATGCCGGCGGTCCCTGGGTTGGAAACATCCTGGAGACACTGCGCCATACCGGCACGCATGATCTCCGCCTCGTGCAGGGCTCGCATATCGTCGTCCGCCGCTTATTCGCGCATGATCGCTGCTATATTCTGCAGAACGACGATCGTAGGGTGGTTTTCGCCATCCCCTACGAGGGGGATTTTACCCTCATCGGCACCACCGATCGCGATTATGTCGGCGATCCCGGCAAGGTTTCGGTCTCCGACGAGGAAATCGCCTATCTCTGCGCCGCCGCCAGCCGCTATTTCGCCGCCGCCATCACCCCTCGGGATGTTGTCTGGTCTTATGCCGGCGTGCGGCCGCTCTATGCCGAGCCGAGCGGGCGCGGCAGGCGCGGGGCGGCACATGCGGTGACGCGCGATTACGTTCTCGCCCTCGATAGCGAAGATGGTGCGCCGCTGCTTTCGATTTTTGGCGGCAAGATCACGACCTATCGCCGATTGGCCGAGCAGGCGCTGGAACGGCTCACCGCCTTCCTGCCCGCCGAGGCCTGCGCGACCGGGCGCTGGACCGATCGGGTGCCGCTTCCGGGCGGAGATTTCCCACCCACCGGGTTAGCGGCCCTTATCGCGGGGCTCGCGCGGCATCATCCCTGGCTCGAGGCGGCAGAAGCGCTGCGCCTGGCGCGCAGTTACGGCACCAGGGCAGCCTCTGTTCTCGGCGGCGCCAAGGATCGGGCTGGGCTGGGTCGGGATTTCGGCGCCGGCCTCCATGCCGCCGAGATACGCTATCTGATGCGCGAGGAATTCGCCGAAGAGGCTGAGGACGTGCTGTGGCGACGCACGAAGCTGGGCCTTCGTCTCACGAAAAATGACGCCGCAGCGCTCGACGCCTTCATGGCGGCCGAGCGAGCGGCTCCTCGCCCTCGGGTGGCGTCTCCGGCGTGGCCGGGGCGAGGGTGAAACCCGCCTCCCGCCAGCCATCGACACCTTCGGGAAACCAGAAGACATGGCGAAAACCGAGCGACGCGGCGCGCCTGGCGGCGTTCCAGCTCATCCAGCATTCTGCCTGACAGTAAAACACCAGCGCCCGATCGGGATCATCATGGGTGAGAGCGCGCAGCTTCTCATGAAACCAGTCGGCCATCACCTTGTTCAGCGCGCCACGGCCAAAATCCGGCAGCCAGACACTGCCGGGGATGTCGAGATGCGGCGCTGGAAGCCACGGCGTACCCGGCTTCATCACCGGTGGACGGCGTGGCGCGGGAAGCACGTCGATGACGATCGCGCCGCTGCCGCGGAGTTTTTGCACCTCCGCGGCATGAACCACGCTGCCGCCGGGAACACTGTCTGGGACCGGGGCGTGGTAATCGTCCATCCGGTAGCCATCCGGGAGCGCGACGCCAGCGGTGGCGGCGAGGGGGAAGGCGAGCAGAAAGGCGGCGAGCAGCCAGCGTGTCACGGTTTGGCGGGATTGCCCTGCTCATCGAGCAGCGGGACGCCGTAATCACGCAGGATCGCGGTGATCGCGTCCTGATGCTGGCTGATCAGGCCGTTGAGCGTGCGGCGAAAGGTGACGTCGCTCGGGCGAACCCCCATCGCGATGCGATAATCGAGCCGCGGCCCACCGGGTTCCGCGGGGATGAACGCCATCGTCAACGGCAAATTGTCGTGTTTGATGTAGTAGCCGGCGAATGGCCCCCAGACCAAGCCGACATCGATCTTGCCGGCGACGAGATCGAGCAGAAGGGTGCGCGACGGCGCCTCCACCCGCGTATCGACGGTGAGATTATAGGGCGTGACATGGGCGAGCAGATGATGGCGCGCGACGATGTCGGTCGGCGGGGTCGCGGCGATGAGGCCGATTTTCTTGTCCGCGAACAGAGGATCGCCGAGATCGGCGCTGGTGATGTGATCGGTGCTCCGCGTCACCAGGACATAGCCGGTATGGTAGTAAGGATTGGTGGTATCGACCATGTCGGCGCCGGCGACGGTGCCCATGACGACGTCGCAGCGATGGGCGAACAGCGTGTTGCGGAGGAAGCCGACGATCTGCGGAAACCATACCGTGGAGACCGGTTCATGCAGGTAGCCGGCGAACAGATCGGCGATCTTGTTCTCAAAGCCTTCGCGCGCCTGATTGGAAAATGGTAGATTGGCGGGATCGCCGCAGACGCGGAACTCGGTTGCCGAGGCGAGGCTCGGCGCGGTCTCCTGCGCCCGCGCGAGGCTTGGGGCGAGCGCTGCGGCAAACAGGGCGGCAAACGCCGCCGCTTTAATTGTCATCATCATCGCCGATTTTCTTCGGCCGTCCCCGCCCGAGCACGCCATCGGAGCGCGCCTTCAGATAACCGTAGATATCATCGAGATTTTCGACGACATCGGGGTTGAGGCCGAAGGGCGGCATGACGTTCTGATTAGCGGTGTTGACGTCCACGCGGCCGTTGATGACGGTGTCTTCGAATTGCTCCTTGGTCATGTGCTTGAGCGAATCGACCAGGGCGGGGGCGTAGGAGCTGCCGGCGCCATCCGGGCCGTGGCAGCGCAGGCAATTATCGCCGTAGCGGCGATAGCCATTGAAAACATGATGATCGACGCGGCCGTTTTGCACGACATAGGGTTTTGCGTCGGCCGGCGCGTCATCGGCGCGGGCGATCCCGGATGCCGCGAGCGAAACGACAGCGCATGCGAGCGCCGCAGCGAAAATGGTGGTGGCGAGGCGGCCGGACGGTCTGCCAGCCATGCGAGGCTCGGCGTTGGGGTGTCCGGTTGGGCGATCACGGCGCATGCGTCATTCCTTGGATGATCCCATTCGGTGCGTGCGCCGCTGAGACGGAACCGACGACGCGAAAACCTCGGGGTTTGAAAAAAATCCCCGACTGGCGAACCAGCCGGGGAAAGCGAGCGAACCAGAAGAATTATTCGACGGAGAATACGGTCAAGACGCCGCCGAGCTGGGTATAATTAGCGAGGCTCTTGTACGCGCCGACCGCGCCCAGACCGTCGGTATCGCCGGTCAGGCCCGCGGCCATGCCGATGCCCGCCCAGCCGCCAACACCGGAGTAAACGGCGATGTATTCTTTGCCGTTATGCTCGAACGCGTTGACGTTGCCGATGATGCCGGAGGGCGTCTTGAACTTGTAGAGCAGCTTGCCGTCTTTCACGTTGACGGCCTTCAGATACCCGTCGAGCGTGCCGTAGAAGGCAACGCCGGTCGGGGTGGTCAGGGCGCCCGACCAGACCGAGAAGGTCTCCGGATCGGACCACACGATCTTGCCTTCGTTCACGTCATAGGCGATGAAATTGCCAAGATGGTTCTCGCCCTTCGGCGGGAACATCGACAAGGTCGCGCCGACATAGGGCTGCCCGGCGGTGTAGGTGACCTTGTACGGCTCGTAATCCATGCAGACATGGTTGGTCGGCACATAGAACATGCCGGTCTGCGGATTGAAGGATGCCGGCTGCTCGTCCTTGGAGCCGAGCGCGGCCGGGCAGACGCCCTTGGTGTTGTGGTCGGGGCCATTGTGATCGGTCGAGTATTGCGCAACGACTTCCGGCCGGCCGGTGGTGAGATCGACCTTGGTCGCCCAGTTGACGGCCGGATCGAATTTGTTGGCCTCCAGGAGCGCGCCGCTGGCACGGTCGAGGACATAAGCGAAGCCATTGCGGTCGAAATGCACCAGCGCCTTGGTTTCCTTGCCGTGCACCTTGGTGTCGGCGAGGATCATTTCGTTGATGCCGTCATAGTCCCATTCGTCATGGGGGGTCATCTGATAGGCCCATTTCGCCATGCCGGTATCGGGATCGCGGGCGAAGATGGTCATCGACCATTTATTGTCGCCCGGGCGCTGGCTCGGATTCCAGGTGCTCGGGTTGCCCGAACCGTAATAGATCAGGTTCAATTCCTTGTCATAGGCCATCCAGCCCCAGGTGCCGCCGCCGCCGATCTTCCACTGATCGCCTTCCCAGGTCTTGAGCGACGAATCCTTGCCGACCGGCTTGCCCATCATCGTGGTCTTGTCGGGATCGAACAGGATTTGATCGTCCGGCCCCTCGGAATAGGCGCGCCAAGCGACCGAGCCGTCCTTGATATTGTAGGCGGTCATGTGGCCATGGACGCCAAACTCACCACCCGAGACGCCGACCAGAACCTTGTCCTTGACGACGAAGGGGGCGGAGGTGCCGGTCGCGCCCTTGGCGGGATCGTCATCCTTCACCGACCAGGCGACCTTGCCGGTCTTGGCATCGAGCGCGACCAGGGTGGTATCGGCCTGATGGAGGAAAATCATGCCCTCGCCATAAGCGACGCCGCGATTGACGGTATCGCAGCACATCACCGGAATGACGTTCGGATCCTGCTTCGGCTCATAGGCCCAGACGATGCGGCCTTCGTGGTTGAGATCGAGCGCGAAGACCTTGTTCGGGAAGGGCGTGTGGACATACATCATGTCACCCACCACCAGCGGCCCGCCTTCATGGCCGCGCAGCACGCCCGTCGAGAAGGTCCACACCGGATGCAGCTTGTGGACGTTCTCGGCAGTGATCTGGGTCAGCTTGGTGTGACGCTGAGCGTAATAGTCGCCCGCAGGCATCACCCATTGCTTGGGATCCTGCGACATTTTCTCGAGCTGGTCATTGGCGAAGGCCGCCCCGGCCCCCAAAATCCCGGCGGCACTGCTCATCAGCACCGCCCACGCGAATAAACGCTTACTCGGCTTCATGTAGAAAACCCTCCCTCAATAAAGCGTTGCCGGCTGTCACACCCCGAGATAATCCCGCATCGCTAGTCGGATTCGAGCGTTATCTCGGCAGCGCAATCACACGGCCGCCAGACGGCCCACCGTCTCCGCGGCCTGCGCGCAAGCTATCGCCAACGCCACCGCGTTGACAAGCATCAAACTGCTGCCCGGCCTGTATTTTCGTCTGATTGTACAATTGTGCGTTGCAGCATAAGCATATTCGATCAAGTCAGTTGAAGAACCGATCCGGCTATTATAGAATTAATCAATCATCCAAACGGAAATCCGGATAAATCATGGACACGATTCTCGCTTGCGTCGGGACGGGATACTGTTCACCTTGCGAGAGCGGCGGCTTCGCCCGGATGGGCACCGCGAGGGGTCGCGATCAGGCCGGATCCTGGCGTGGCACGCCGATTTCGCAACGCCAGCCGGCCAGCCGCCACGCCGGGTGCTCGTTGACATAGGCGATCGCGTAGCGCTCGGCATCCATCAGGCAGGATTGCTGGGTGATTTCCTCCTCGAACGCCGGGCGTTTTTCGACGCAGGTCTTGGCGTCGGCAATCAGACAGTAGACGAGCACGAGTTCAATCATCATCATCTCCCTTGCATCAGAGAACCAGATCGGCCCATGAAAGGCCAGTGACGAGAAGCCAGGCTGCACGCTTCGCCGCCAGATTGGATGCCAGATTCGACGTCAGGATCATGCCAACCCGCGATCACGAGAGATGCACGCAAACATGATGCCAAGAATGACCATCCTCTGCCTGCTCGGCCTCTGCCTCGCGCGGCCGGCCGGCGCCGCCGATCCCGCCGACGCCGCCAAGCCGCTCAGCCCGGCGCAGATTTCCTTGTTCGAAACCCCGCATCTCGCCAATATCGACCACCCCGAAACCCTCCTCTATCGCTTTACGCGCCAGGGACCGAATGGTTTCACCGATCGCGTCGCGGAGACCATCAAACTCGTCCATCCAGATGGCACGAAATACGTAATGTTCAATTTTCTCACCGGCGATCGCCATGTTTTTTACCCCGCCGTCGATGATTTTCGCGGCAACCCGCTGCTGATGGTGTTCCTCGAACACGATGTCGATGAAATGCGCGCCGAGACCGGCGTCGCCGCCGCCTATTACCGCGAGCACATCCGCACCGCCTTCATCGACAAGGCGGAGATCACCACGACCAAGGTCACCGTGGACGGCCACGAGGTCGCGGCGCAAAGCATCACCCTCCGCCCCTTCGCCGATAATGACCGGTTCACGCATCTGCCGCAGATCCAGCAGAAAACCTACCGCTTTGTGCTCAGCAAAGCCGTGCCGGGGGGCTTCGCCGAATTCGCGACCGAGGCGCCGGCCGATCCCGCCAGCGGCGCGCCGGCGATCAGCGAGGATCTGGTATTCGACAAAGCCGCGCCGGACGCGGGGGTGACACCATGAGCCGCGCGATCGCGGTGGTTTTCGCGCTCGGCCTGATCGCCTTTGCGGCGCGGGCCGAGACCGGGGGGCATCGCCCGGCGCATGACTACCCGACCGATGCGCGCGCCGATTACGTCATCGGCTGCCTCGCCGCCAACGGTTTCAACCATGATCTGCTCGAAAAATGCTCATGCGGCATCGATACCATCGCCGACATGATGAGCTATGACGATTACGAGAAGGCGGAAACCATTCTCAGCATGCAAGAGGGCGTGCATGGGCCGCAGGCCGATATCTTCCGCCACACCCCGATCGCGGTCGAGGAGATCGACCGCCTGCACCGCGCCGAGGCGGAGGTCAATCTGCGCTGCCGGTAAAACGGATCAGCGCGCCTGCTGGATGGCTGACAGGATCCAGGCGCCGCCCGGGGCGCGGAGAAAGGTCCAGAGCTCGGTCGCGCTCACCCGTTCGTTCGGGCTGCCATCGACGATGCGCCCGCTGGCATCGAGGGTCACGTCGATCATCGAGAACCGCATCGCGACCGTCGCGTAATCGCGCCCGTTCTCCGACCACGCCTCCGCGAGGTCGCCGCGTTCCAGCCGCACGTCGCGCACCACGTTGTGTACCCCGCGGCTGGTGTGCTCAGCCAGTTGCTCGGCGAAATAGCCGACCATTTCCGGGGTCGCGAGGCGGCGAAGGGCCGCGAGGTCGGGCGTGCTCCAGGCCGCCTGGATGGCGTGGAGCGCCTGCTCGAAGGCCTGAAAATCGGCGGCGCCGATCGCCGGGCCCGCCCGCCCGCCGGCCGGCGGCGCCATCTGAGGCGTGGGGCCCGGCGCGGGCCCGGCGGCGGATGGCGCGAATCCGGCGCCGCGCGGGCTCGCCCCGGTCACCCGGCGGGCCAGAACACGGACCAGCCAGACGATCAGCGCGATCTGGATGAGGAGGCCGATGAGCCCCCCGAAACTGCCCATGCCCCAGAAAAACCCGTGTCCGAGCAGCATTCCGGCGAGTCCGGCGCCGATCAGCCCGCCGAACAGGCCGGAGAGGAACGAGCCATGCATCCCATTGCCATAGCCGCCCATCATCCCGCCGGACATCGTGCCGTTCCCCCGTGTGGCGGGCGCGGTCAGGCTGCGCTGGACCGGCGCGGTATAAGGCGCGGTGTTGGTCGGCGGCGGCGCCGAATAGGTGCGGCTGCCACGGCTGCCCATCGACGACGAATCGCCCGCCCTCGCCAGGGCGGCCCCGGGCGCGAGCGCCATTGCGAGGACGAGGAGGAGGGCGGCGCATAGCGGGGCGAAACGGCGCATGATGCCTTCCCCTCGCCTCATGCCCCGGCCAGGGTCAGACCATCCACCCGGATCGTCGGCGCGTCGGTGCCGCGGCGAAAGACGAGATCATCGGCCGGAATCAGGTTCGCGAACATTTCGATCAGATTGCCGGCGATGGTGATCTCGGCGACCGGCTCGGCGATTTCACCGCCCCGGATCATGAAACCGCTCGCCCCCCGGCTGTAATCGCCGGTGATGCCGTTGACGCCCATGCCGATCAGCTCGGTGACGTAGATCCCCTCCGTGATATCGGCCATCAGTGCCGCCGGAGTCTGCCGCCCGGGGGCGAGATAGAGATTGCTCGGCGCCGGCGCGGGCGGGCCGCCGGTTCCGCGCGTGGCGTGGCCGTTCGGCGTGAGGCCGAGCTGGCGGGCGCTGCGGAGATCGAGCAGGAAGGTACGGAGAACGCCATCTTCGACGAGCGCGGCGGGCGCCGTGGGCTGGCCCTCGCCGTCGAAGGGGCGCGAACGCGGGCCGCGCCGGCGATGCGGGTCGTCATGGATCGTGATCCCGGGTGCGAAGACCGGCCGATCCATGCGGTCCTTGAGGAAGCTGGTGCCGCGCGCGATGCTTGCCCCATTGATCGCCGCGGCGAAATGGCCGACCAGGCTGCCGGCGACGCGCGGATCATAGACCACCGGGAGGCGCGCGGTTTTCGGCCGCACCGGGTTGAGCCGCGCGACCGCCCGTTCGCCGGCGCGCCGCCCGAGTGCCGCCGCATCCTCGAGATCGTCGCCGAACACGGCAGAGGCGTAATCGTAATCGCGCTCCATCGCCGTGCCGCTGCCGGCCAGCGCGGTGACGGAAAGACCATGGCTGCTTCGTGCGTAGCTGCCGACGAATCCGGCCGAGGTCGCGAGCGTCACCGTGCTCCGGCTCCAGCTCGCTTCCGCGCCCTCGGAATTGGAGACGCCGGGGACGGCGAGCGCCGCTTCCTCGGCGCGGGCGGCGCGGGCGATGAGGGTTTCGGTGCTCGGTTCGGCGGGATCGAGAAGATCGAGGAAACCGGCCTCCGGCGGGGCTCGTGGGGCCTCATCGAGCCCGGCGAAGGGGTCTTCCGGCACCACCTGCGCCATCGCCAGCGCCCGCGCGACCAGCGCCGGGAAGCCGGCGGGATCGGCGCTGCCGGCCGAGACGATGGCGGCGCGCCGGCCGACGAAGACGCGAAGCCCGAGATCGCGCCCCTCCGCCCGCTCGACATGCTCGGTCTCGCCGAGCCGCCGGGTGACGGAAAGCGAGGCCGACGTGACCAGGAGCGCATCGGCGGCATCGGCGCCGGCTTTGCGCGCGGCGGCGAGAAGATCGCCGAGCAAGGCGGACGGGTTCATGCCGCGAGCCTCTCGGCGATGGTCGCGAGGCTCGGCACTTTTTCCGCCGGTCCCATGGTGGCGAGCGTCGGCTTGGCGCGGAACAGCCGTGCTGCGACCCGCCGGACATCGTCGAGGGTTACGGCCTCGATCCGCGCGACCGTCTCCGCGACCGGGATGATGCGGCCGAAAACCTGCAATTGCCGGGCGAGGTTCTCGCAACGCGAGCCGGTGTTTTCGAGCGACATCAAAAGCCCCGCCTTGACCTGGGCGCGGGCGCGGGCGAGTTCGCGCGCCTCGACCCCGGTCTGCACCTTGCGCAATTCCTCCAGCGTCACCGGCAGCAGCTCCTGCGCTTCCGCTTCCCCGGTGCCGGCATAGATGCCGAATAGCCCGCCATCGGCATAGGGCGCGGCAAAGGAATAGATCGAATAGACGAGGCCGCGCTTTTCGCGGATTTCCTGGAACAGGCGCGACGACATGCCGCCGCCGAGCAGGGTGGAAAGCAGCAGCGTCGGATAATAATCGGGATCGCCATAGGCGCAGCCGGGAAAGCCGAGCACGATATGCACCTGATCGAGATCGCGCGCGCAGCGGAATTCGCCGCCCTGATAGTGGGACGGGTCCGGCGCCGGCGCGGCGGCTTGCCCGAGATCGGCGAAATGCTCGGCGACCAGCGCCACCAGATGCGCGTGATCGAGGGCGCCGGCGGCGGCGATGACGATATTGCCGGGCGTGTAGTGGCGCGCCATGTAGCCGGTCAGCGCGGCGCGGGGCATGAGGCGGATCACCGCCTCGCGCCCCAGCGTCGGGCGGCCCATCGGCTGGTCGGGGAAGGCGGTTTCCTGGAAATGGTCGAAGATGATGTCGTCCGGCGTGTCGTTCGCCTGGCCGATCTCCTGGAGGATGACGCCGCGCTCGCGCTCCAGCTCCTCGGGGACGAAAGCGCTGTGGCAGAGGATATCGCCGATGATATCGACGCCGAGCGCGAGGTCTTCCTTGAGCAGCTTGACGTAATAGGCGGTCTGCTCGCGCGCCGTATAGGCGTTGATATGGCCGCCGACCGCCTCGATCTCCTCGGCGATTTCGGCGGCATTCCGCCGCTTGGTGCCCTTGAACGCCATGTGTTCGAGAAAATGCGAGACCCCGTTTTCGGCCGGTACCTCATGGCGGGTGCCGGCGCCGACATAGGCGCCGAAGGAGATGGTCTCGACCCGCTCCATGCGCTCGCTCGCGATGGTCAGGCCGTTCGGGAGCCGGGTGAGCCGGATGGCGTCGGTCATGCTACGCAATTCCTTTTGGGCTGTTTCTCTGGGCGAAGGCGCTGATCAGGGATTCGACCACGGCGAGGTCCGGCGGCGCCTCGACCATCGCCTCTTCCCGTTCATATAGGTCGGCGAGCGGCTTGGGCAGAGGGGGGCGGAGGCCGGTTGCGCGTTCCATGGCATCGGGGAATTTCGCCGGATGCGCGGTCGCCATGGCGATCGCGGGAATGCCGGGCCCCGGCGGATGGGCGCGCGCCGCGGCGATGCCGATGGCGCTATGCGGGTCGGCGAGATAGCCGGCTTCGGTCGCGAGGCGGCGAATTTCCGCCTCGGTGCCCTGATCGTCGAGACGAAAGCCGAAAAACAGGCGCCGCGCCCGCCGCCATGCCGCCTCCGGCACCGCCATCCGGCCGCTGGCGCGAAAATCCCGCATGATCGTTGCGGTCGCCGCGGCGTCGCGGTCGAGGAGTTCGAACAGCAGCCGCTCGAAATTGGAGCTGACGGCGATATCCATGCTCGGCGAGAGGCTGGGCTCGACCGGGCGCAGCGACATGTCGTTGCCGGCGAGGAAACGCGCCAGGATATCGTTCCGGTTCGCGCCGACGACGAGGCGAACGATCGGGAGCCCCATGCGGCGGGCGGCGTAGGCGGCGAGGACATTGCCGAAATTCCCGGTCGGCACCGAGAACGCAACCTCCCGCTCGGGCGCGCCGAGGGCGAGCGCGGTCGCGACGTAATAGGGGATTTGCGCCGCGATTCGCGCCCAGTTGATGGAATTGACCGCCGATAGATGGTGGGCGGCGCGAAACGGCGCGTCCGAAAACATCGCCTTGACCAGATCCTGGCAGTCATCGAACGTGCCCGCGATCGCGAGATTGAGGACGTTCGGCGCGCGGACCGTGGTCATCTGGCGGCGCTGGATGGCGCTGGTGCGGCCCTTGGGGTGGAGGATCGCGATACGCAGGCGCGCGCGGCTCTGGCAGGCGGCGATGGCGGCCGAGCCGGTATCGCCCGATGTCGCGCCGATCAGCGTCAGAGTCTGATCGCGCGCCGTGAGCACATGGTCGAAGAATCGCCCGAGAAGCTGGAGCGCGAAATCCTTGAAGGCCAGCGTCGGGCCGTGGAACAGCTCGGCGGCGAACAGATGCGGGGCGAGTTGCACCAGCGGCACCGTCGCCGGATGGCGGAAATCACGATAGGCGTCGCGGCACAGGGCTTCCACCGTCGCGAATGGGATCGTCTCGCCGATGAAGGGCTGCAGCACCCGGGCGGCGAGCGCCGGATAGTCGAGCCGGCGCAGCGCCCGCCAATCGGCCGGCGAGAAATGCGGCCAGGCGGAGGGCACATAGAGCCCGCCATCCTCGGCGAGCCCGGCGAGCAGAACCTCGGCGAAATCGCGGACCGGGGCATCGCCACGGGTGGAGACATAGCGCATCGCGAACCTCTTTTCCCGGCTTTTGCAGGCCTGCCGGACGAGGGCGGTTTAGCAGGCTTGCGCGGGCGGGGGGAGAGCGAGACACGGGGGAGGGGCAGGGGCAGGGGCTGGCGGCGCCTTTACCTCAGCGCTCACCGCTCGCGCTTGCCGTCCTCATAGGGGTTGCGGGTCGGGCGGAGGTCGATGCGGATCGGGGTGCCGGGGAGGTCGAAGGCTTCGCGCAGGCTGTTGACCAGATAGCGGCGATAGGCATCGGGCAGACGGTCGGCGCGGCCGCCGAACAGGACCAGGGTGGGTGGGCGGGTGCTCGCCTGGGTCGCGTAGCGGAGCTTGAGGCGCCGCCCATCGAGCAAGGGGGGTGGGTTGCGTTCCAGCGCGGCTTCCAGCCAGCGATTGATGTCGCTGGTGCCGATGCGGCGGCTCCAGATCTCATACGCCCGCCGCACCGCCGGCAGGAGCCGCGCCATGCCGCTGCCGGTCGCCGCCGAAAGCGGGACGGTCGCGATGCCGCGAAGCTGGGCGAGGCTGGTCTCCAGCCGCTCGGCGATGGCGCGCCGCGTCGCCTCCGGCGCGCTCAAAGCGTCCCATTTATTGAGCACGATGACCACCGCGCGGCCTTCCTGCTCGGCGAGGCGGGCGATTTGCAGATCCTGGTCGTGCAGACCGAGGGCGGCGTCGATCACCAGCGCCACCACGTCTGAGCGCCGCAGCGCGGCGATCGCGGCGGAGGCGGCGAGTTTTTCGACCGACGCCTCGATCCGCGCCCGCCGCCGGAGGCCGGCGGTGTCGATCAGCTCGATCGCGCCGTCGGCATCCGGCAGCGGAATCCGGATCGCATCCCGGGTGAGGCCCGGCTCCGGCCCGGTCAATTGGCGCGTGGTGCCGAGCAGACGGTTGATGAGGGTCGATTTGCCGGCATTCGGCCGCCCGAGAACGGCGAGGCGGAGCGGCAGGGCAGGGGGCGCGTCGTCATCCGCCCCGTTCGGGCCATCCGGCAGCGCTTCGGCGATATGGCCCATCAGATCGGCGATGCCCTCGCCGTGCTCGGCCGAGACGGCGATCGGCGCGCCGAGGCCGAGACGATAAGCGTCCATCGCCTCGGCGCCGCCGCTTCGCCCCTCAGCCTTGTTCGCGATCAACAGAACCGGCCGTCCCTGACGCCGGAGCCAGGCGGCGAAATGCGCGTCCGCCGGCGTGATTCCGGCCCGGGCATCGACGACGAGCAGGACGAGATCGGCGCTCGCAACCGCGCTTTCTGCGCCGGCGCGCATCCGCCCGGCGAGCGTCTCCGGCGCCGCTTCCTCGAGCCCGGCGGTATCGACCAGAATCACCTCGCGGCCGCGGAGCCGCGCCGGCGCCTCCTGGGAATCGCGGGTGAGGCCCGGTAGATCGGCGATCAGCGCGACGCGCCGGCCGACGAGGCGGTTGAACAGCGTCGATTTGCCGACATTCGGCCGCCCGATCACGACGACGCGGGGAGATTTATCCGCCATCACGACTCGAACATGCCCAAGAAAGCGCTTCTTTTTCTGAAGAAAAAGAAGCAAAAAGACTTTTATCCTGGGCTCTTCGCGCAGGAATCGCCGAAGGCACGGCGGCAAGGGATAAAAGTTTTTTGGTTCTTTTTTTCAAAAAAGAACAAAGATTTATGCTTTTCATCAGCGCATCGCCAGCAAGGCGCCGTCATTGGTCACCATATAGACGGTTTTGCCGGCGGCGATCGGCGGCACTGCGACATTGGTTTTCTTGAATTGGATTTCGCCGAGGATCTTGCCGCTATAGGGGCTGAGTGAGAGCACCTGGCCGTTGCTGCCGGCGACGATCAGCCGGTCGCTCGCGAGCAGTGGCCCGATCCAACTGATCGGGTCTTTTTGCTTCTTCGGATTCATATAATGCGGCAACGGCGTGACCCAGGCGACAGCGCCGTCCGGGATGTGGATCGCGGCGGCCTCGGCGTCCTCGGAGAGGAGAAACACCCAGTCGCCGGCGATCCAGGGGGTCTGTCCGCTCGCCACCTCGCGTTCCCAGAGCCGCCGCCCGACATGCAGCTCGATCGCGACCATCAGGCCGCCGAGGCCGATCGCGTAGACGTGATCACCGGAAACCACGGGCATGGCGGTGATCGAGGCGATATCGGCGAGCGTGTTGCCACTGCTGCTGGCGGTGATCTGATCGCTCCAGGCGAGGGTTCCGCTCTCGGCGCGGAGCGCCAGCAAATCCCCGGAGCCGAAGCCGGCGATCACCAGCCCCTGGGCATAGGCCGGCGCGGGCAGGCCGAGTGCCGCCGTCGTCACCGTCGTCGCCGGGTGCATCCAGAGCTGTTTTCCGCCATTCACGTCGAGGGCATAGATTTTGTCGTCGATGGTGACGACGAAGATGCGGCCATCCGCCACCGTCGGCGCCGAGCGGATCGGCATCGCGAGGGATTGCCGCCAACGCTCGGTGCCCTTGGCCGGATCGATGGCGACGAGATCACCGCGGCCGGTCGCGACGTAGAGCAGATCCTGAGAGATCGCGAGGCCACCGCCGACATTGGTGCTGCGATCCTGCTTGCCGCGGGTGTCGAGGCGCCAGCGCTTCGTGCCGCGGGCGGTATCGAAGGCTTCCACCACGGCATCGCTGTCCATGGTGAACACCGTCTGGTCGATGACCACCGGGGATGCGGTGATTTCGCGGCGAAAACCGCCGCCGGTGCCGATCGCGACCCGCCAGGCGTCGCCGATTTTGTCGCCGACCTGCAAATGTCCCATGAGATGGGCGGGATTGCCGCCGTCCTGGGGCCAGGCGGCGTTGATGACCGGCGGTGGCAGCGTAACCTTGCCGATTCCTTGAGTGACCACCAGGCCGCGGCTGGAATGCACGACATCCTCGCGCTTGCCTTCCAGCGGGTGTTTTGGTGTGCTGAGGACGCTGTCCCAATCGAACCAGTCGCCGCAGCCGGAGAGCAGCGCGAGCGGGCCGAGCATGGCGCCGCGGCGGGTCAGGCGCGAAAAATTGGTGGCCATTACCCGCCCAGTTCGGCCAACAGCGCGCCGGCTCGCTGGCGAAGGCCGGGCGGGGCCGTTCCGTCATGCGAGAGCGAGGAGAAAATCTTTTTCGCGTCGTCGGTTTTGCCGAGGCGGAGCGCGAGCAGGGCGCGCATTTCGGTGGCCAGGGCGTGGTAGGGATCGTCCGGCGCCTCGAGGGCTTCGAGCCGGGAGGTGAGCATTGCCGGATCGCCGCTGTCGAGCTGATGCTGGACCGAGAGCAGGGCGGCGAGCCGGGCGAGCGGCTTGTCGGTATCGGCGGCATTGGCGAGACGGTCCCAGATCGCCAGCGCCTCCGCCAGATGGCCGGTTTCCGCTTGCAGCGCCGCTTGCTGCAGCGAAGCGAGGTCGCGATAGCCGGGGCCGGCCTCGGGGATGATGGCGGCGAAGCCGGCCATCGCCTGCTTGGTGTCGCGGGGCTCGGCGGTGGCGGCGTGGACCGCGTCGAGATAGCGGGTGGCGAGTTTTTCGTCCGCCTGGTGCTGGCGCCATTGCCGGTATTCGAAGGCGCCGGTCGCCGCCAGTACGGCGACGGCGGCGGCGATCAGCCAGCCGCCATAGCGAAACAGCAGGCGCCGTGCCCGCTCGGCCCGCAATTCTTCATCGACTTCCTGGAAAATATCGGACACGCGCAGAACTCCACCGCAGCCAGCCGGGCGGACCATAGCCGGACATCGCCGGCGCGGCAAACGGGGGCTGATGGCCGCTTGGCAAGATTATGTTCATCTCCTGGCGGCAGAATAGGCAGCCATGCGACGTTTCCTGATCCTGCTCTCATGCCTTCTGCCCACCGCCTGCGGCGTGCCGTGGACGGAGCCGGTGGCGGCCGTCGCCGGCGCCGATCTGGTCAGCGTCATGGCCTTCAAACGCGACATGTTCGATGTCGTCTGGTCGGGGCTGACCGGGCGGGATTGCTCGGTGGTTCGCCTCGACCGCGGGGAGACTTATTGCCGCGTGACCGAGCCGCCGCTGCCGCTGCCGCCCTATTGCACGCATACACTCGGCGAGGTGAATTGCTGGACCAGTCCGTCGGTCCTGCCCAACCCGCCGCCCGGTGTCGCCGATGGGCCGACGCAACTGACCCCCGAGCAGGAAGCCAATCGCACCCGCTCCTGGCCCTGATGCTCAGGCTCTGAGAATCCAGCCTCGAATCTCCGCCCGCCGGGCGCGTTTCGCCTCAGGGAGCAGCGCCGGCCGGGCCGGGACCCTGGTCTTCGGGCGCTCCCTCCCGGGAATCGTCGGGAGGCGGGGGAAAATCGGGCGGCTCCGCCGTTGCCGCGCCGTGGCGGCTGCCGTCCGGAACCCAGCGTGACGCCCGTTCCGCCCGCGCGAGCGCGGTATCGAGCGCCGCCATGGTAGCCGAAAGATCGCGGCTCTCATCGCCCATCCAGGCCCGCACCGTCCACAGCCAGACGCCGAGCAGTCCCTTCGCCCGCAGCCGCCCGAGCGGGCCGCGCGCCGAAACCCCGGCGGCCTCCAGCAGCCAGCCCATGCTGGTGAGGCTCGCGCAGCCGAGCAGGGCGGCGAGCGGCGGCGCCAAGGGCAGGTGGCGGAGCAGCGCGATGACGCCGGCGCGATGCGCCTGCAGGACATCGAGGCGGCGCATCATCATCTCGAACAGCCGGTCACGCACCGCGCCTTCCTCCGGCGCGCCGGCGAGGGCGGCGGCATCGGCGAGGCGGCCGAAGCGGATCAGCACCGCGCCCCTGGTCGGAAAGCGGAGCCGCGCGCGCTCCAGCGACAAGCCGGCGGACCGCGCCGCGCGCGCGACGCTGAACCGGGACCAGCCTTCGGCGGCGATGGTGGCGAAGGCTTCGGCGAGCAGAAGCCGATCGAATTCAGTGTCGTCCATGGCGTCCCCACCTCCTGATCATGGCCAATCTCCTGCGCCCCCCCTCGCGTCACGGGTTTTCGCGCGCGCGCCAGCGGGCGACGTTGCGGTTATGCTCGTC
Organism: Pseudomonadota bacterium; assembly: GCA_021798915.1. Lineage (GTDB taxonomy): Bacteria > Pseudomonadota > Alphaproteobacteria > Acetobacterales > Acetobacteraceae > Acidibrevibacterium. Next base: position 24,236 of record JAJZBM010000004.1, on the reverse strand, counting down.
GAGGGTGCGGGCGAAAACATGCCCGCCGCTGCCATCGGCGACGAAATAGAGCGCATCGCTCACCGCAGGGTGGAGCACGGCGAGGATCGCGGCAAGCCCGGGGCTGTCGATCGGCCCCGGCGGCAGGCCTTGGACGTGGTAGGTGTTATAAGGGTTGTCGGTGGCGAGGTCGGCCCGTGTGAGCTTGCGCGTCAGGCTACTTTTGCCGCCGCTCACGGCGTAGATGACGGTGGTATCGGCCTGCAGGCGCATCCCCTCCCGCAACCGGTTGAAAAACACCGCAGCGATCATCGGCCGCTCCTCCGGCCGTGCCGTCTCGTGCTCGACGATGCTGGCGAGGATCACCGCCTGTGCTGGGTTTGCGAGCGGCAGATCGGGCGCCCGCCCGGCCCAGGCGGCGGCGAGCGCGGCGCGCATCGCGGCCTGTGCCCGCGCGAGCAGGGCGGCGCGGGCGAGGCCACGCGGATAGGCGTAGGTTTCGGGCAGGACCGTCCCCTCCGGGATCGGCGCCGGGAGGGTCCCCGCGAGCGCCGTCGCATGGTCGAGAAGCGTCGCGATTTCCGCGGCGGTGAGTCCCTCGGGGATGGTCACATAGTGCTCGACCGGGCGGGCGTGGCGGAGAATGGCGAGCACCATGCGCAGGCTGGCATGGGCGGGGAAGGCGAATTCCCCGGCATGGAGCGGGCCGTCGCGATCGATCAGCAGCGCGAGACGGAAAAACCGCGGGTCGCCAATGACGCCGGCCGCGGCGAGCGCGGTCGCGACCACCTCGCTGCCGCCGCGTGGCACGACGACGTCGCTCGCCTCGGCGAGCGGCCCCGGCCAGTCGAGCAGACGGGTCGCGATCTGGCGCCCGCCGCCGATCAGCGCGTTGACCAGCACCACCGCCCAGAATAGCCGCGAAAGCCAGCGTCCCCCCGGCCAGCTTCCCCCTGGCCAGCGCCCACCAAGGCCCTGCCACCAGCGGCGGCCGGGTTCGCGCGGCGGTTCAGGGGGCGGCGCGGAAGATGACGCTGGCGTTGGTGCCGCCAAAGCCGAAGCTGTTGGAAAGTGCCGCCCGAATCGGCCGCGCCTGGGCGGCATTCGCCACCCGGTCGATCACGCTGTCGCGGCTCGGGGCGTCGAGATTGAGGGTCGGTGGTGCGACGCCATCGCGGATGGCGAGAATCGAGAACACCGCCTCCACCGCGCCTGCCGCGCCGAGCAGATGCCCGGTCGCCGATTTGGTGGAGGACATCGCGACCCCGCGCGCCGCGTTCCCGAACAGCCGCTCGACGGCTTCGAGTTCGAGATCATCGCCGAGCGGCGTCGAGGTGCCGTGGGCGTTGACGTATTGAATGTCACCGGCGTCGAGTTCGGCGTCGCGGAGCGCATTGCGCATGGCGCGAAACGCGCCTTCATGGCCCTCGGCCGGGGCGGTGATGTGATGGGCATCGCCAGAGAGGCCATACCCGGCGATCTCGGCATAGATCTTAGCGCCGCGCCGGCGCGCATGCTCGTATTCCTCGAGCACCAGGACCGCAGCCCCCTCGCCCATGACGAATCCGTCGCGATCCTTGTCCCACGGGCGCGAGGCGCGTGTCGGCTGATCGTTGAAGCCGGTCGAGAGGGCGCGTGAAGCGCAGAACCCGCCGATGCCGAGCGCGCAGACCGCCGCCTCGGCGCCGCCGGCGAGCATCACCTCGGCGTCACCGCGCGCGATCAGCCGCGCCGCGTCGCCGATCGCGTGCACGCCGGTCGCGCAGGCGGTCACGGCGGAATGATTGGGGCCCTTGAGCCGGTATTTGATCGAGACATGGCCGGAGACCAGGTTGATCAGCGCCGACGGGATGAAGAACGGCGAAAGCCGCCGCACCTTACCCTCATGCACCTGCACCGAGGCCTCGTAGATCGCCTGCAACCCGCCGATGCCCGAGCCGATCATCACCCCGGCAGCACAGCTTTCCTCCTCGGTTTCGGGTTGCCAGCCGCAATCCTCCATCGCCTCGCTCGCGGCGACGATGCCGAGCTGGATGAAGCGGTCCATCTTCTTGTGGTCTTTCGGCGGAATCCACTCCGCGACATCGAGCTTGCCCTCGGCACGCGCGCCCTGCGGCACCTGGCCTGCGATCTTCGCCGGCAGATCACCGACATCGAAGGACTGGATGGCGGAGATACCGGATTCGCCGGCGATCAGCCGCCGCCAGACCGGCTCCACCCCGACGCCCAGGGGACAGGCGATGCCCATCCCGGTCACCACCACCCGGCGCTCCTGCGTCACCGCGCGCATCCCGATCGGCCCCGCCTCAGGCCGCCTTCTGCTTTTCGATATAGTCGATGGCATCCTTGACGGTGCTGATCTTCTCCGCCGCGTCCTCGGGAATCTCGACCCCGAACGCTTCTTCGAAGGCCATCACCAACTCGACCGTATCGAGGCTGTCCGCCCCCAGGTCATCGATGAAGGAGGCTTCCGACGTCACCTTCGATTCCTCGACGCCGAGATGCTCGACCACGATTTTCTTCACCTTTTCGGCGATTTCGCTCATTAGTTCCTCAACTCCTGTGTGCCGGCATTTGCCAATGCGCCCCGGCTGACGCGCTCAGAAATCCGCCCGCCCGAGGCAATCCATCACCGCCGGCCGGAACAATCCCCCGCGCGCTTAGCACGGTTTGCAAGGCCACGCCAACACAAGGCGGACGGGATTTTCGGGCCGCGGGTCACAGCATCGCCATGCCGCCATTGACATGGAGTGTCGCGCCGGTGACCCAGGCCGCTGCGTCGGAGGCGAGATAGACCACGGCGCCGGCGATATCGCCCGGCTGGCCGAGGCGGCCGAGCGGGATGCGCTGCGCCAGCGCCGCACGCTGCGCCTCGGGTAGCGCGTCGGTCATCGCGGTCTCGATGAAGCCGGGGGCGACGACGTTGACGGTGACCCCGCGCGAGGCGACTTCCTGCGCCAACGCCTTGCTCATCCCGACCAACCCCGCCTTGGCGGCGGCGTAATTGGCCTGGCCGGGATTGCCGGTCGCGCCGACGATGCTGGAGATGCCGATGATTCGCCCCGACCGCCGGCGCAGCATACCCTTGAGCGCCGCGCGCGCGAGGCGGAACGGGGCGGCGAGATCGACCTCGATCACCGCTTGCCAGTCGGAATCCTTCATCCGGAGCGCGAGTCCATCCCGCGTCAGCCCGGCATTGTTGACCAGGATATCGAGCCGCCCCGCCGCTGCCTCCGCCGCCGTGATCAGACCGTCGGCGGCCTCGGGAAGGGCGAGATCGGCGGCGGCGACGAAGGCCCGCGCGCCGAGTTCGGCGGCAAGGGCCTCGAGCGCCGCAACACGGGTTCCCGACAGCACGACCGTTGCCCCCTGGGCATGGAGCGCGCGCGCGATCGCGGCACCGATGCCGCCCGAGGCGCCGGTGATCAGCGCAACCCTGTCGTCCAGCCGGAACATGGTGCCATCCTTGATGGGGATTTCAGCAATGGGAGTTTCAGCATAGAAATTTCAACAGGGCCTCGATCTCGGCCGGGGTGCCGGCGGCGTTGATCGCCGTTTCCGCCGGCGCGATGCGGCGCACGAGGCCGCTCAACACCTTGCCCGCGCCCAGTTCGACGAAACTATCGACGCCGAGCGCGAGCATGGCAAGAACGCTTTCCCGCCAGCGCACCGTCCCGGTCACCTGGCGGACCAGGAACGCGCGGATCATGGCCGGGTCGGTCGCCTTCGCCGCGGTGACATTGGCGATCAGCGGCACGACGGGCGGCATCAGCGTCGCGGATGCCAGCGCGTCCGCCATGGCATCGGCGGCGGGCGCCATCAGCGCGCAATGGAACGGCGCCGAGACCGGCAGTTTCATCGCCCGCTTGCCGCGCGCCTTGGCTTCCGCCATCGCCCGCTCAACCGCCCCGGCATGGCCGGAAATCACCACCTGGCCGCCGCCATTGTCGTTCGCCGGTTGCACTATTTCCCGCCCTTCCGGCCCCTCCGTCACCGCCCCGCAGATCGCCTCCGCGACATCGATCTCGACCCCGAGCAGCGCCGCCATCGCCCCTTCGCCGGGGGCGACGCAGCGCTGCATCGCGGCGCCGCGCAGGCGCAGCAATTTCGCCGCAGCGACGATATCGAGGGCGCTTGCCGCGGCGAGGGCGCTGTATTCGCCGAGCGAATGCCCGGCAACCGCGGCCACGAGATCGGCGAGAACGATCCCCCCCTCCCGCTCCAAAACCCGCAGCACCGCGAGCGAGACCGCCATCAGCGCCGGCTGAGCGTTTTCGGTCAGTGTCAGGGTCTCGGCCGGCCCCTCGAACATCAGCCGCGAGAGATTTTGGCCGAGGGCGTCGTCGATCTCCTGAAACACCTCACGCGCCGGCGCGAAGGTGGCGGCAAGCTCACGCCCCATGCCGACCACCTGACTCCCCTGACCCGGGAAAATGAACGCATGCACCATGAAGGGTTCCCATATCAATCAGCCGCCGCGCCCTATCGCCCGGCGGCATGAGTGTCAATATTTCGTGTCTCGCTGGTGAGCAGCCGGGGCGGGTGGCAGCGCGAGGGCGGCGAGGGCGGCGCGAAGTCGCGGGATGCCGGCCCCGGTTTCGGCGCTGGTTGCGATGATGATGGGGTGGGCTGCGGTGTGGGCGCGGGCGAGACGCTCGGCCTCGGCTCGCTTCGCCGCGAATTGCGGCGGCTTCACGGCGTCGCATTTGGTGAGCACGAGCTGGAAGCTCACCGCCGCCTGATCGAGGAGCGCCATCACCGCGCCATCGGCGGGTTTGACCTCGACCCGCGCATCGAGCAGCAGCAGCACCCGGCGGAGGCCGGGGCGGCCACGCAGATAGTCGAACATCAGCCCCTGCCAATCCGCCTTCACCGTCTTTGCCGCCTCGGCATAGCCATAGCCGGGCATGTCGACCAGCATCAGCCGCGCGCCGGTGGCAAAGAAATTGAGCTGCTGCGTGCGCCCCGGGCGGTTGGAGACGCGGGCCAGAAGCCGCCGCCCGGTCAGCGCGTTGACCAGCGAGGATTTGCCGACATTGGAACGCCCGGCGAAGGCGATTTCGGGCGGGCCCGGTGGCGGCAATTGGGCGAGGCTCTGCGTCGCGTGGACGAAGCGGCTCTCACCGGCGAACAGCGCTGCCCCCGCCGCGATCCAGCCCTCGTCTTCCGCGCCCTCGTCCCCTGCGCCCTCGTCTCCTGCGCCTGTGTGCATCGGTGCCGGCGGGGCTATGTCCGCACCGGTTTGGCTTTTTTCTCGCGATCCTGGCCGAGATGGGTCGAGCGCATGATCAGCCATTGCTGGCCGATCGAGAGCAGATTGTTCCAGGTCCAGTAGATCACCAGCCCGGCCGGGAAGCGCGCCAGCATGAAGGTGAAGATCACCGGCATGAACTGGAACATCCGCGCCTGCACCGGATCGGGCGGCGGCGGGTTGAGGCGCTGCTGGAGGAACATGGAGACGCCCATGAGCAGCGGCCAGGCGCCGAGATGGAGGAAGGGCGAGATCTGTGTCGGATCAAAGGGGATGAGGCCGAACAGATTGAAGATATTGCTCGGATCCGGCGCCGAGAGGTCACGGATCCAGCCGAAGAACGGCGCCTGTCGCATCTCGATGGTGACGAAGATCACCTTGTAGAGCGAAAAGAACACCGGCACCTGGATCAGCATGGGCAGGCAGCCACTCGCCGGGTTGACGCCTTCAGCTTTATAAAGCGCCATCATCTCCTGCTGCTGGCGCGCCGGGTCATCCTTGTAACGCTCGCGCATGGCCTGCATCTTTGGGCCAAGAAGACGCATTTTCCCCATGGATTTGTAGGATTTATTGGCAAGCGGAAAGAACAGCGCCTTGACGAACACGGTGAACGCCATGATCGCGAGGCCGAAATTGCCGAGCCGCTGATAGAGCCAGTCGATGGCGTAGAAGAACGGCTTGGTGAGGAAGTAGAACCAGCCGAAATCGACCGCCTTGTCGAAGCTCGGAATACCGAAAGCGCGCTCATAGCGGTCGAGCAGATGCACTTCCTTGGCGCCGGCGAAAACATGGGTGGTGGTGGCTGCCTCGCCGCCGGGGGCGATGGTTTGCGGCGTGGTGGGCGTGAAATCGACCTGATATCCGTCCTTGCCGCCGAGCTTGACGTCGCGGAAGGCGACACTCTCATCGCTCGTTTGCGGCGGGATCAGGGCGGTCAGCCAGTATTTGTCGGTGATTCCGGCCCAGCCGCCGGGGGCGGTGGCCTGATAGGCGAGGCCGTCGCTGTGTTCGCCGGCGCTTTTTGCTTTGGCGTAGGTGAGTTCCTGCAGTCGGCCGCCGATGACCCCGAGGAGACCCTCGTGGAGGATGTAATAGCCCGCCGTCACCGGCGTGTCATCGCGGCGGATGCGCGCCCAGGGGAACAAAACGACCGGTGTTCCGGTGGTGTTGGTGACGCTCTGGCGGACCGTGAACATGTAATTGTCATCGACCGAGAGCGTGAGCGCGAAGCGCAGCCCGGCGCCGTTATCCCAAGACAGGGTGACCGGCGTCGCCGGCGTCAGGGCGGGGGCGGATGCGGTCCAGAGGGTGGTGCCGTCGGGCAGCGGCAGCGCCGTCCCGGCGGGAGCGCTCCAGCCGAACTGCACGTAATAGGGGACGCCGGTCGCGGGGCGGGAGAGCAACCGCACCAGCGGGGAATTGGGCGCGACCGTCTCACGATAGTCGCGCAGCACGAGATCGTCGAGCCGCGCGCCGCGCAGGCCAAGGCTGCCGGCCAGGCGTGGTGCGGTGATCGCAAGACGCGGGCCGGGCGTTGCCGCCGCGTCGCCGACGGCGCCGGTGATCGGGGGGGCGCTCGGCGGCGCGGTTTCGGCGGTGGGGGCGGTCACGGCGGCGGGGGGCGGCGGCGCAACACGCTTATAAAGCAATTGAAAGCCCAGCAGGATCGCGATCGAGAGGGCGATCGCGAGGATCAGGCGGCGTTGTTCCATGGTCAGGCGGTCCGGCGGCTGGCGGTTGTGCGCGGCGGCACCGGGTCGATCCCGCCGGCCATCCAAGGGTTGCAGCGCAGGATGCGCCAAAGTGCCAGGCCGCCGCCGCGCCAAGCGCCGTGCTCGCGGAGCGCGGCGATGGCATACGCGCTGCAACTCGGGTGATAGCGGCAATGGCCGCCGAGCAGTGGTCGCAGCAGCCATTGATAGAGCCGCACCATGACGATCAGCGGGACGGCCGGCAGGCTCGGGCGTTGCGGCATGGCCGGACCTTGCTCCAAGGGCGCGCGTTCCGAAAATGGGGTGGTCATGGCGCGATCTTCGCGATCGCTTGCGCGAGATCGGCGCGGAGTTGGGCGAAGGGGCGCCGCGCGGTGTCGCGCCGGGCGATCAGCACGAAATCGGCGCCGCTGGTCTCGTGTTCGGCGAAATGGAGCCGCGCCACCTCGCGAAGGCGCCGCCGGGCGCGGTTGCGAACCACCGCGTTGCCGATCTTGCGGGTCGCGGTGAAGCCGATCCGAGTGGGTTTGCCGGTCGCCAGTACCTGCAAAACCAGCCCCGTCATCTGCGTCTTTCGCCCCTTGGCGGCGAGGGCGAGAAACTCCGCCCGCCGTTTCAGGCGCGGTGGTGGCTTCGCTTTCGCGGCTTTCGCGCCGGCGGCGGCCGGGGCGGTCATGTCCTGGGCAAACCGCCGTGGCCGGTCACGCCGACAGGCGCTTGCGGCCCTTGGCGCGGCGGGCGGCCAGAACCTTACGTCCGCCGACGGTTGCCATGCGGGCGCGAAAGCCATGGCGGCGTTTGCGGACCAGCTTAGAGGGTTGATAGGTGCGCTTCACGACGCTCTCCGAATCAGGGACATGCTACTGAGGCGGGTGCCGACCCTTCGGACCCGCCGCCGGGCGGTGGTATAGAGGCAGGGCGGCGATTGCGTCAATCGTCCCGCGCGGCGCATGATGCGCGCTATGGCCAAATCACGAGAAACCTTGATACGACTCGTCATTCTGGGGCTGTTCGCCACGATCGTCGTCGCCGCGATCGCCTTCGGCCTGCCGGCGCGGCTGAGCTGGGCGGCGCTGGCCGCGCATCAGACGGCATTGCACGTATTCGCTGCCCGCCATCCGGTGGTGGCGGCTTCGGCCTATGTCGCGGTCTATTGCGGGGTGGTCGCACTCTCGGTGCCGGGCGGCGGCGTGCTCACCATCGTCGGCGGGCTGATGTTCGGCCCCTGGCGGGGCGCGGCACTCGCGGTCATCGGCGCGAGTTCGGGGGCGGTGCTGTTGTTTCTGCTGGCGCGGAGCGTGCTCGCGGCACCGCTCGCCCGCCGGCTCGGCGGCTTCGCCGAGCGCCTCCGGGAGGGGCTGGCGCGCGACGGGTTCAACTACCTCTTAGCGCTACGTCTGGTGCCGGTGGTGCCGTTCTGGCTGGTCAATCTCGCGCCGGCGCTGCTCGGCATGCCGCTCGTGCCCTATGCCGGCGCGACCGTGCTCGGGATCATCCCCGCCAGTCTCGTATTCGCCGGGGTCGGCGCCGGTTTGGGGGATGTCCTGGCGGCGGGGCACGCGCCCGATTCGGGGCTGCTTTTCACCCCGCATGTCCTCCTGCCCCTGCTCGGCCTCGCGATTCTGGCGCTGTTGCCGGCGCTGTGGCGGCGGCGCAAGGTGTTTTTCGCGTGAAACAGGGGATGATCCTTGAGCGGAAAGCAAAAATCCTTGCGAGATAGCGGCAAAGCGTTCACAAATTCGTGTCATGCCGAGTGAATTTTTCCCGCGTGCTGCTGTCGCCTTCGCCGACACTCCCGGCGGGGAGAGCGGTATGGCGGCAACGCGGATGATCTAGCGGCGGGCAGGATGGCGGTGAACCCCGTCCACGCCTCGCGGCGCAGTCTCTCATCCCGGCTGCTATGGCTGACTTTGGCGATCGTTCTCGTCACCGAAGCGCTGATCTTTTTCCCGAGCCTTGGCCATGAGCGCCGCGCCTGGCTTCAACGCCATGTGCGCGAGGCCAATATCGCCGCCCTCGCCGTCGCCGGCGCGCCACACGGCCTTCTCGATCCGGTGACCCGCGACGATCTCCTCCGCCTCTCGGGCGATGAGCTGATCCGCCTCCATCGCGCCTCCGGCGTCGAGCTGGTGCTTGCCCCGCCGGAGGAGATCACGCCGGTCGCGCGTTATGATCTCCGCCATGAGACGCAATTGGCCAGTGTCGGGTACGCTTTGGTCGATCTTTTTCGCAGCCGGGACCGGCCGATCACCATCATCGGCAACAGCCCGCTCCGCCCCAAGACGGTGGTCGAGCTGATCATGCACGAGCGTGAGCTGCTTGACGTTCTGCATGACTATGCCTGGAGCATCGCCGGGCTGTCGCTGGTCATCGCGGCGGTGACCGGGGCTTTGGTCTATTTCGCCATGCTCACCCTGCTGGTGCGGCCGATTCGGCGGATCACTGGCTCGATCGTCGCCTTCCGCGCCGATCCCGAGCGTGGCACGCCGATCGACGCCGATTCGGTCAGTCTCCTCGGCGATGACGAAATGGCCGAGGCGGCGCGCGAACTCGCCGACATGCAGCGCGAATTGCGGGCGGCGCTGTGGCGCAATGCCCGGCTCGCCGCGCTCGGCACCGCGGTCGCGACGGTGAGCCATGATCTCCGCGGCATTCTCGCTTCGGCGATGCTGGCGGCCGATGGCCTGACCCAGAACGGTGATGGCCGGGTCCGCCGCTCGGGCGAGATGGTGGTGCGGGCGATCGAACGCGCGACCGAGATGGTGCGCCGCACCCTCGATTTCGCCCGCGAGGGTCCGCCGCCGGTGGCGCGCACCCAATTCGCGCTGCGCGTGCTCATCGACGAGGTGCGCGAGGCGATGCTGCCGGCCGCCTCCGGTTTCGGCATCGCGCCATGCCTCGACGACGATCTTCGGATCGAGGGTGATCGCGATCTGTTGTTTCGCGTCTTCGTCAATCTGTTGCGCAACGCCGCCGAGGCGGGCGCCGGCAGCGTGACGGTGAAGGCAAAATCGAGCCCGGCGGGGACCGAGATCCTGATCGCAGATAACGGGCCGGGCCTGCCCGAATCGGTGCAGCAGAACCTGTTTCGTCCCTTCGTCGGTTCCTATCGCCGCGGTGGCACCGGCCTTGGCCTCGCCATTGCGCGCGATCTGATGCGTGCTCATGGCGGTGATCTCGAACTCGCCGCGACCGGGCCGGAGGGAACGACATTCCGCCTCACATTGCCGGGCCAGCCGGAAAGCGAGAGCGTGCTGCCGGTCGTGGTGCGGCAATCGACGGGCTCCTGAGGCGCTGGGCGCGCGCGGTCTTGATCTGCACGGCGCCGAGCCACAAGATCGTTACGTGAACGCGAGCAGCATGGGGGTCGCGGGGCCGCTTTGCCCCTGCGGCAGCGGGTTACGGGCGGTGCGCTGCTGCGAGGCGCCGGCGGCGGTGTTCGCGCCCAACGCTGGCGGCTGGCGGCTCGATGGCCTCATCGCCGAGGCCCGGAAATCCGCCGTCGAGGGGAAGCGTGAGGCCGCGCTCGATCTCTTGCGCGACGTTCTCGATCTGGCGCCGGGGCGGGGGGACGCGCTGCTCGCGCTCGCCCGGCTGCTCAAGGCGAAGGGTGAGACGCGGCCGGCCGAGATGCTGCTGCGGCGCCTGGTCGGGCTCGACCCCAATCATGGCGAGGCGACCCAGGAACTGGCGTTGATTCTGTTCGAGCGCGGCGCCCTGGCCGAAGCCGAGGCCAGCGCCCGCAACGCGATCCGTATCGCGCCTCATCATCCGCAATCGCATAATCTCCTTGGCATGATCTTCACCGAGGCCAATCGCGCCTGGCTCGGCGAATATCACTACCGGCGGGCCTTGGCGCTGCGGCGGGAGCGCGACCCGATCCTGCTCGCCAATCTCGCCTGGAGCCTGAAAAACCAGGGCCGCGCGGCGCCGGCGCGGGCGCTCTATGAGGAAGCGCATCGAGGCAATCCAAACGAAATCAAAACATTGATCGGCTGGGCGGCGCTCGAGGAGGCGGATCGCGATTTCCCCCGCGCGCAGGCGCTCCTCGATCAGGCCGAAGCGCTGGCGCCGGGAAGTGCCGCCGTGCGCCTCGCCCGCGCGACATGCCTGGAACGCGAGGGGCGCGCCGAGGCGGCGCTGGCGCTGTTGGAGACCGGTGAGGCGGCCGCGCTCGGGGCGACGGAATGGTCGCAAAAGGGCCGTCTGCTCGACCGGCTCGGACGCCATGCCGCCGCTTTCGCCGCCTTCACCGCCGGCAAGGCGCGCGCCCGCGAACTTGGCGCGCCGCGCTATCTCGCCCCTGCCGCCGAGGATCTGGCGCGGCGTCTCCGCGGCTTTTTCACCAGCGAGCGGCTGGCGACCCTGCCCCACCCGGCACCGGGCGCCGACGGTGCGCAGCCGCTCTTCATCCTCGGCTTTCCGCGCTCGGGGACGACGCTGATCGAGCAGATCCTGACCAGCCATCCGGCCATCGCCGGCGGCGATGAACTGCCCTTCATCAATGATCTCGCACAATCGCTGCCGCGCCTTCTCGATAGCACACTCGCCTATCCGGAGGCCCTCGCCGAACTCTGGATGGCCGATCGCCGTGACGGGCTCTCGCTCGTTCGCGAGCAGTATCTCCGCGCGGCGCGGCTGGCCGGCGTGCCGGGGGAAGGGGCGGCGGGATCGGCGGCGCGCTGGTTCACCGACAAGATGCCATTGAACGAAATGCATCTCGGCCTGATCGCGCTGCTGTTTCCCGAGGCGCCGCTCATCCATCTCATCCGCCACCCCCTCGACGTGGTGCTGTCGGTGTTCTCCAACCATTTGACGCATGGGTATTATTGCGCCGCCGAGTTGGAAACCATCGCCCGCCATTACGTGCTGGTGATGGAACTGGTGCAGCATTATCGCGCGCAGATGACGCTCCGCTACCTGCCGCTCCGCTATGAGGAGGTGGTGGCCGCGCCGGCGGCGAGCGTGCGCCGGCTGCTGGCCTTCATCGGCGCCGAATTCGACCCCGCCTGTCTCGACTTCCACGAAAACCGCCGCCATGCGCGCACCGCGAGCTACGCCCAGGTGACGGAGCCGCTCTATGACCGCTCACTCGGGCGCTATCGCCATTATCTCGCCGAACTCGCCCCGGTGATCCCGATTCTGGCACCGCTGATCGCGCGGCTGGGTTATGAGATCGAGGGTGCCGCGCCGCCCGCCCGCGCCGCAACACCGGGCCCGGCGGCGGCGCCCGATCCGGCATCGCCCGAGGCGGATTTGTCCGACGAGGCCGCCGCTGCCTTGCTCCAGGAAGCCGGGGCGCATGAACAGGCGGGGCGATTTGCCGCCGCCGAGGTGGCGCTGTCGCGTTTTTTGCGCGCCCGCCCCGATCATCCACACGCCAATCACCTGATGGGGATCGTCGATTACCGCGCCGGGCGGGTCGAGGCCGCGCTTTCGCGCATGGAGCGTTCGCTCGTGCTCGCCCCCGACAATCCGCTTTACCCGCGCAATCTCTGCGAGGTCTATCGCGCCGCCGGACGCCATGAGGAGGCACTGGCGACCGGATTGCGGGCGGTCGCGCTGGCGCCCGAGGATCCGCTGGCGCTCGGCAATCTCGGCATCATCCATTACAGCCGGCTCGAAATCACCGCCGCGCTCGCTTGCGCCGAGCGCGCGCTGGCGCGGCTGCCGGATCATGCCAACGCGCATTTCCTGCGCGCCGAGGCGCTGCTGCTCAGTGGCGATTGGGCCGCGGGGTGGGAGGAATATGAATGGCGGTTTCGTCTCCCAGGCGCTGCCCGCTCGCTGCCGGAGACCGACAAGCCGGCCTGGGATGGCGCGCCGCTGCGACAGGGGCGGCTGTTGCTGATCGCCGATCAGGGGTTTGGCGATGCGATCCAGTTTTGCCGCTATATTCCCTGGGCGGCGGCGCGGGCCCAGGCGGTCGTGGTCGCGTGCAGCCGCGAGATCATGCCGCTGATGGCGCAGTTCCCGGCCCTGCAGGTGGTCGATCGCTGGGAGGCGTGCGGCCCGTTCGACACCTACGCCGCGCTTTCCGGCCTGCCGCGTCTCCATCGCACGCGGCCGGAGACCATTCCCGCCGACACCCCCTATCTCGTCGCCGATCCGGCCCGGGCCGAGCATTGGCGCGAGCACCTCGCGCGGCTGCTCCCGCCCGGGTTCAAGCGGGTCGGCCTCGCCTGGGCGGGACGGCCGAGCCATAACAACGACCGCTACCGTTCCATGCGGCTTTCCACCCTCGCGCCGCTGGCAGCGGTGCCGGGCGTTGCCTTCGTCGCCTTGCAAAAAGGCGCCGCGATGGCCGAAATCAGCGATGACCGCGGCCCCGCGCCGTTGCTCTCATTGGGGCCGGCGCTCGGCGATTTTGCCGAAACCATGGCCATTCTCGACACTCTCGACCTCGTCATCACCGTCGATACCGCGCTCGGCCATCTCGCCGGGGCGATGGGCAAGCCGGTCTGGATCATGCTGCCCTATGCCCCCGATTGGCGCTGGCGCGCGACCGGCACCACCAGCGCCTGGTATCCAAGCGCGCGGCTGTTCCGCCAGGACTGGCGGCGGCAATGGGAGACGGTGGTGGAAAGCGTCGCGGCGGCACTTGGGGACCATTGCGGCCAAAATTCCGCATGACAGGGGGGTCGCATTTGAGCGATATGTCGCCGTTGCAGGGGCAAACGGATGGGATCCTTCCGTCGATTCCGTGAAGAAAGGGCCGATGCGGCAGAGTCCGGACCCGCGCGCGGGCAATGCGCGGCGGCGCAATCTCCTCGAGATTCTAAAGATCTCCGCCCGATGCAAGCATAAACCGTCAGGATGGCCCGACGCGTTCGCCCGCTCCATCATCGGCATATGATGGCCCCGCCATGTCGGCCGCGTCTTCCGCGATTCGCCCTTCCAGGGTCCAGGGATGGAGGCGCCGCATTTTGCCGCGCAGCGTGCGCAGATTGTTCTCGATATTGGTGACGGTGCGCAGCATCGAATTGTCATGCACGCGATAACGCACCAACGGCGCATCGACATGCACGCCAAAGAGGCCGGCCTCGGCGAGGCGGCACCAGAAATCGAAATCCTCCCACCCGGTCGGGCGGATATCGTGATAGCCGCCGATCGCCGCCCAGGCGGCGGGCCGCACCAGTGCGGTCGCGTCGATGTAATTGCCGGGGGCGAGGCGGATCGGATCATAGGGGAGATTCGCGAAAATATCGTCGGCGCCGCCGAAGCGCTGCATCGTCGGATAGGCGAAGGCGGCGCCGCTCGCCTCGATCGCGGCAAGACACCGTGAAAGACACTCGGGAAGAAGAATGTTATCGGCGTCGAACGGCATGACATACGGCGTTTCGGCCTGCGCGAAGCCGGCGTTGCGGGTCAGCGCGAGCCCGGCATTGTTTTTGTTACGTAATAGCAATGCCCGCCCAAAACGCCCGTAATGGGCGGCGAGCCAATCCTTCGCGACGGTGAGGGAGGCATCGGTCGAGGCGTCATCGACGATGATCAGATCGAGCGCGGATAAACTCTGCGCCTTGATCGAATCCAGCGTTTCGGCGACGTAGCCGGCATAATTGTAGAGCGGCACGACGACGGTCGCGACACTGCGGGTGAGGCCGTCATGAGCGAAGACGATCTCGCTCTCGGGGAGCGCGGGCAGGGCCGGCGCCGGGCGGGCGGCGAGCGCGATATCGAGCGCGAATTGCCGCGCTGCCTGGCGGCCGGGGCGCAGCACCTGGTCGAGAAAGCTCGCCACCATCTCCCCCCGCCGCTCCGGACCATACGCCCAGAGGCAATGGAGATAGGCACGCGCGCTGATGCGTGCCCGGAGCGCCGCGTCATCGACCAACGCGAGCAGCGCTGCGTGCCAGGCATCCTCGTCATCGGCGAGAAACCCGGTTTCGCCATCCCGCACGGCGCGGCGGAACGGCGCGGTCGGCGAGCAGATCGAGGGCACGCCGGCCAGCGCCGCCTCAAAATATTTCAACTCGCTTTTCGCCTCGCAAAACGGATTGCCGGCTTCGAGCGGCGCGAGATTGACATCGAAGCGGGCGAGTTCGCGCGGCAATTCCGCGACCGGCACGGTTGCCCGCCATTCGATCTGGTCCTCGACTCCGATCAATTCGGGAAATTCCTCGATATCCAGGGTCGGCCAGGGGCCGTGGCGGAACAGCACCAGCCGGCATTCCGGCCGCTCCGCCAGAACCCGCGCGACCGCCGCCGAGGCGCGCTTGAAATCGCGCTGATGGGTGCGGGTGCCGCTGGCATAGCCGAGGCGGATCAGCCCGTCTGGCGCCGCAAGCCGGCGGGCACGAACGGCGAGCCGCGCCAGCCACCAGTTCTCGCGGTCGAAGCCGTTCGGGATGACGAAGGCCGGGATCGCCCAGCGCTGCACCTGGCCGGCCAGGAAATGCGTCGGCGTGATGGCGAAATCCACCGCCTTCAAGGTCTCCTGGACGGCGAGGAAATGCCCCTTGACGGCGGCAGGGTCGAGGCCGCGGGTGCGGATGCCGTCGATCACGTCGGGCGAGGCGTGTTCGCCATCGAACATCAGATCATCGACATCGAGCACCACCCGCGCCCCCGCCGCCCGCGCCTGCGCGACGATATCGCGGAGTTCGGCGCTCCAGCCGAGGCGCCAGATGATGAGCAGATCGACGACGCCGATGCGATCGACGAGCTTCTCGCCAGCGACCGGCTTGCCGTCTTTCGTGGTCGGCGCGTGCAGGCTGACGAGCGCCCCATTGGCGCGCATGGCATCCGCGAGACGGATGACGCGGTAGGTGTGCCCGGGCGTCTCCGCCTCGCCGGAGAGGATGGCGATACGGGGCGGGGCGGCGGCCGGCGGCGCCTCATCGGCCGGGGTGAGTCCCGGATCCATCTCGCGCCGCGCCGGGCGGATCGGGCGGTTCTCAGCGCGGCCGAAACGTTCGTAATGTTCGAGCGGATTGACCTCGGCGGAAATCACGTCGGGATTGAGCGCGAAGTAATCGAGCGTCGAAAATTCCGGCCCGGGATCATAGCCGAGAAAGGCGCCGTCGGTGACGTAATGGCGCACCGGGTCGGTCCCGCTCGCCGCGACCTCCGGATAGCGGGTCAGATACCAGGCGCGGTCGAAAAGCGGGCTCGCGGCCAGCAGGGCGATTTTCCGACCGTCGCGATAGCGGCGGAGGAGGGTGCCGCCCTCGCGCGCCACGCGGAGGGCGACGCCGAAGCCACGCTGGATGACGCGCAGGCGCTGGCCGAGGCCGGCGAGGGCGAGCAGCTTCGCCTGGTCGGCGCGGAGGGCCGCGGCTTCGCCCTCGGCCGCGCGGGCATGCGTCGTGAGACGCGCGATCTCGGCTTCCAGCCGCTCGATGCGCGCAGCCAGGGTGCCGATCATCGCGTGGTCGCGCGCCGCCAGGGCGCGCGCCTGCCCGGCTTCGGCGCGGAGGGTTTCGACGGCGGTGAAATCATCGCGCAGCAGCAGGCTCGCCGGCAGCGCGGGCAGCGGCGCGTCGCTGGCGAGGGCGAGCAGAAACGGGGCGCGCGGCAAGGTGGGCGAGGCGATGGCCGCATCGGGCGCCGCGTGATCGAACACCAGCGCGCCACGCGCTGTCTCGGGGAGGGCGGCGAAGCCGGCGAAGCCGCGCTGGGGCACGAGCGCGACATGGGCGAAGGCGCCGCCGAGCAGCCCGGCGAGATCGGCGCGCGAGAAGGCGTGACGATAAACCGCGAGGGACGAGTCCGGGAGGGCGGCGACATCGCGGTCATGGGCGCTGACCAGCACGAAGCCGCCCGGGCGCAAGGCGGCGCGGAGGGTCGCGAGAAATGCCGCCGGATCGGCGCTCCGTGCCAGGACGTCGAGGCAGAGGACCGCGTCGGCGGCACTGGCGGGCAGCACCTCGCCTCCCGGCTCGATCGCGCGGCGCGCCACCAGGCGGAGTGACTTGGCCGCGCCCGCGACCACGGCCGGCCCGGCTGCCCGCGCCTCGGGCAGCACCGCGACGACGTCCCGGCCGCGGCAGAGATGGGCGGCGAGCAGCCAGGCATGGGCGAGCGCCGGTGGCAAGGCGCGAAACAGCGCGTCATCGGACGCGCGAGCCAGAATATCATCCATGGGAGTGGCCTTTTCGTCGCCGGAATCGGTCGAATGTCGGGGGCGGAGTTTGGCCCGGCGCGGGAGGGATCGCAACGCCGAGATGGGCGCAAAATTTTCTCGCGCAGCCACGTTTTTATTTGGCATGTGTCTATTTTACAACGAATGGCGATATTTTATCATTATATCGTCTCGATCAAGATTACCCAAGATTACTTTGTCTGCGGCAAACAAGCGTGTTACTACGGCCGGCATGCGGCGATGAGCGTGATACGTGATTGGGAAGTCTTGTGGATGAGCCGTTCTTTTCCTGCCGGCCCCGAAATACGCCTTTCTCCGACCCATGGTTCCGGCGCGGCGCCGGGTGGTCGGCGGGGGCTGTCGCCGGCCGCCTTCTCGCTCGCCTGCATCCGGACCGGGCGCGCGCTCGCGCGGCGCAACCGCGCCATCGGCGCCGTGCTGCGGATGCTGTGGCGCCCGGTGCGGCGCTTTCTGATGCCGGTTTTCGAGCACAAGAACCCCAACGCCTACGAAAACTGGATCGCCAAATATGACCGGCTGCTGCCCGCCGATCGGACCGCGATCGCCCGCCATCTCGGGCAATTGCCGATCCAGCCCGAGTTCCTGCTGTTCATGCCGGTGCATGACGACTCGCTGGCGCGGATCCGCGCGACCATCGCCGCCCTGGAAAATCAGCTTTATCGGCATTGGCGCTTGGTGATTGCGACACGCGGCGCCTCGCCGGGGGCGCTGCACCGCGGCCTCGAACGCGCCGCCGCCGCCGATGATCGGCTCCGCCTCATCACCACCGCGGCCGAGCGCTACGACGTCGTCGCCGATTTTCCGGCCCCGTCGGCGCCTTGGGTGGTACCGGTCATCGCCGGCGATCTTCTGCCGCCGCAAGCGCTCTATGAACTCGCGGCGGAGATCAACGCCCATCCCGAGGCCGCGCTCCTCTATGCCGACGAGGACGAGAGCGACACCCAAGGGCGGCGAGCGGCGCCCTATTTCAAGCCGGATTTCGATCCCGATCTGCTTCTGGAGCAGAATTTTCTGACCGGGCTCAGCGCCTATCGCTCTGATCTCGTGGCGCGCGGCGGCGGATTGCCGACCGACCGCGATGCGGCGGCGTGGCATGAAACCGCGTTGGCGGCGGCTTTCAGCGCCGGCGCTGGCCATATCCGCCACATCCCGAGCGTGCTCTGCCATCGCCGTCGCGACGAGGCGCCCGATGCGCGAGAGGCGGCGGAAAAGGCGGCACGCGCTCGCGCCGCAATCGCCCGTGTGCTCGCGCGGAACGGCCGCGCGGCACAAGTGGTGGCGATCCCGGGCGAAAATCGCCATCGCATCGTCTGGCCGCTGCCCGCGGCGGTGCCGCTGGTTTCGATCATCATCCCGACCCGCGACCGGGCGGAATTGCTGGAACGATGCCTCGATGGCGTGCTGACGCGGACCGATTACCCGGCGATCGAGGTGATCATCGCCGACAATGACAGCCGCGAGCCGAGGACGGCGGCGCTCTACGCGCGTCTGGCGCAAGACGCGCGGGTGCGGGTTTTGCCGATGCCCGGTCCGTTCAACTATTCCCGCCTCAATAACCGCGCCGTCGCTGCGGCGGGTGGGGAAATCCTGCTCCTGCTCAATAATGACATCGATGTCATCGGCCCGGGTTGGCTGCGCGAGATGGTCTCGAACGCGCTCCGGCCGGAGATCGGCGCGGTCGGCGCCAAGCTGCTCTATGCCGATGACACCATCCAGCATGCCGGCGTCATTCTCGGCATGGGCTGGCCGGAGGGGGTCGCTGGCCATTATTACTGTTACGAGAGGCGCGACGCGCCTGGGGCGTTCGATCTCCTGCGGGTCGCGCGTTCGACCTCGGCGGTCACTGCCGCGTGTCTCGCGGTGCGTAAATCCGTCTTTCTGGAGGCGGGTGGCTTCGATGAGGCGCATCTCACCGTCGCCTTCAACGACGTCGATCTCTGCCTTCGCATCCAGGCGCTCGGCTATCGCAATCTCTGGACGCCGTTCGCCGAACTCTATCATCTCGAATCGGCCAGCCGCGGCAAGGATCTTGGCGGCGAGAGGGCGCGGCGCTATTACGCCGAAATCGCCTATATGCGGGCGCGCTGGGGCGAAATCCTCGATCAGGATCCGTATTGGAACCCCAATCTGTCGCTGAGTTCGGGCAACCGCAATCTGGCCCCGTTTCCCCGCCGCCCCAAGCCCTGGCTGACATTTCCCGCCAGCCCGCGGCTCGGCCGCGACGATGGCGTGGCGCCGGCGTCAGCGGCGCGGATTCTCGCCGCGCAGGAATAAACCAGCCAGGGCTTTTCCCCATCGCTGCGGACCGAAACGCCGGGCAGGGTTGTAACCGCTATGGCTTCACTGCCGCCCGGCGGCGATGTCGATCTCGTCGAGCCCTTGATAGCGATAGACCACCAGGGACACGATCCAAGCGGCGATGAAAATCCCGATGATGATGAAGCCGAGGCTGCCGAAATTATCGTTGAGGGCGCCGATGCCATCCCAGAACCAGCCGCCGAGCCCGAACTGATCACCGATCAGGCCCAACGCCTCGATCCCGCCGATCACCACCGCGACCACCACCGAAACCACGGTGATGGTGAGGTTGTAGTAGAGTTTGCGCATCGGCTTGACGAAGGCCCAATTATAGGCGCCGAGCATGAGCACACCATCGGTGGTGTCGATCAGCGACATGCCGGCAGTGAAGAGGGTGGGGAACACCATGATCGACCAGAGCGACAGGCCCTTGGCGGCCTCGGTCGCCGAGATGCCGAGCAGCGCCACCTCGGTCGCGGTATCGAAGCCGAGGCCGAACAGAAAGCCGAGCGGAAACATGTGCCAGCCCTTGGTGACCAGCCGGAACAGCGGGCGGAACAGGCGGGCGAGCAGGCCGCGGCTGTTCAGCAGCAGGTCGAGATCCGCCTCCACATAGACGCCGCCCTGGCGCACATGCCGGAACGTCCGCCACACCGCCCGCAGGATGACGAGATTCATCGCCGCGATCGCGAACAAAAATAGCGCCGAAACCAGCGTGCCGACGACGCCCCCGACGCTTTTCGCGATATCCATCTGTGACGCCAGCGCCTTCGCCGTCCCGGCGATGGCCGCGGCGGCGAGCAGGACGACGCTGGAATGGCCGAGCGCGAAGAAGAAGCCGACGCTGACCGGCCGCTTGCCCTGCTGCATGAGCTTGCGGGTGACGTTGTCGATCGCCGCGATATGGTCGGCATCGACGGCGTGACGCAGCCCGAACCCATACGCGAGGAGAGCGGTGCCGAGCAGCACCGGCTGGTGGCGAAACAGCACCAGCGCCCAGACCCAGGCCGCGAGGTTGAGGCCGAGCAGCACGGTATACATGCGGATGATCGCGGGGCGGAGCGATGGCCCGGCGGGGGGGCGGTTTTTGGCAGGCGAGAGAAAAGACATGAGACACCTGTATGACGTCGCCTGTCTTCGGCATGAAACGCAGAGGGAATCCCCGCCCGCTGCGGCGCCGTTGACGTCGGTGATGGCAGGTCTCCTGGCTCGCGGCTCCCACGCCGACCATCACCTTCCCGGGGCTCAGCCCATAACCCATGGGCTGCAATCCCAGTGGCATGCCGATGGTCGGCTCGCCGTTTACAGTTGCGGGGGCAGCCGCGGCATTGCACCGCGTTCCCTTTTCATCCCCTCCCGAGGAACCATCCCGCTCAGGCTAACAGCGCCGCGTTTCCCCCGTCAATCAAGCCGGTGCGTGGGTCGGCCGGCTGGGGCCAGCTTTCGCTCAGGCAGAGAGCCGCATGGCGTCCCCGGTGCCGTCTTCGGCCGGCGCTTCCCAATACGATCCGGTGCCCACCAGGGAGACCTCGAGGGCGGTGGCATCGCCGAGCAGGCCAGCCGGGATCAGCGCTGCGCCGTTGGTCCAGCGCCAGGCAACGTCACCATCCCGCTCCACGGCATAAAACCCGGCGATGAGGGCGGGATCGTCGAGGGCGATTTCGCGGCGCCCGGCCGGGCCGAGCGCGACCAGACGCCGCACCCGCACGCCGAGCCGGCGCATATCCTCGCTCTCGGCGGAAAGCCCGCCAGGCATCCAGACCCGCGAGCGGAGATGGACATCACCGGCGACGCGGGGCAGGGCGAAACGGAAATTCGCGCCGTCACTGGCTTCGGGGGAATTCTGCCATCCGCCGGAGACGAGGCGGAGGTCGGGTTCCTCGGTCACGCGATATCCGTCCGCCTCGATCACCCCGATCAGCCGGGCGCGGATCGCGGCGAGGCGTTCCCCGCCGGTGAGCCACGGCCGGCAGGCGCCGACCGATTTGTCCTGCTGCGGCAGGAAATCAGGATGCAGCGCTATGACATTGCCGGCATTGGCGAACTGCCCGCGATTGCCGGTGTCGAGATAGGTCTCGGAGAACACCCCCTCGGCGAGCACGAGGTCGTGTTCGTCGAGTTCGATATGGTAGTAGGTGACGCTGGTCGCCTCCATGTCCTGCGTCACGGTGACGCCGTTCAAGAGCCGCTCGACATCGATCAGCTGGTCGTCGATGCAGATCGCATGGCCGGGCGAGAGCACGAGGTCGCGATGCGGCAGGCCGGGGGCGAGAGTGCCGGCGGTGAGCCGCACCGGGCGCACCTGCTCGGGGCTGGCATGGGTGGTGAGATCGACATGGCGATAGCCGACCCATCGCACCGGCTTGAGGGGCGCGCCGCCGCCGGCGAAGGTGACGACGAGATCGCCGACCCGCAAGGCCTCCACCGCCACTTCGCCGCGCACCGTCAGGATCCGCGTCCCCGCGGCGTAGCAGGCGGTCACCGTGTCGTTGGACGTGTTGAAAACCGGGGTTGCGCCGTCGATGGCGTTGATCGTCGCGATGGTGGAGGTGGTGCCGCCGATCGTGTCGGTCAGGTCATAGACGTTGCCCAAGGACGGGGTGCTGGTCTCTGAGACGTCGAGAATGGGGGAAGAAAGCGGGGTAACGGCGAAGGCCGTGCCGGGTGCGTAGCCGCTGAGGTCGATCGTGTCGCCGGCGGTGAAATCGGCGAAACTGCCGAGATTGGCGATGATGTCGTTGACCGTCGTCGTGCCGCCGGGCGTGGCTGTGCCGCCGGGATTCGCGTAATCGACGATGCCGCCGAACGCGGTGACGCCCTGGGCGTAGGTGAGGCTGACCGCACTCGTCCCGACGACATCGATCGTGCCGGGGGTCGCGGTGACGCCGTTGATGGTCGAGTTCGGAGAGGCGAGGCTGAGGCTGGCCGAGCCGCCGTTTTCGATCTCGACCAGGCCGCCGATGACGGCGGTGCCAGTATTGTCGAGGACGCCGCCATCGATGACGATCGCGCCCGGCGGATAATAGGTGGGCGGCGAAGTGTTCGAAAACCCACCCTGCTGGACCGACAGGTTGGCAACCGTGATGGTCGCCCCCGACGTGATATCGACGGTCCCACCCTGCTCCGCCGCTATGATGATATAGCTCTGCGAGCTGGAAAGCGTGCCTATGCTTCCGTTGTTGACGACTTCGACATTGCTTCCACTCACGGCGTCATTCCTTTTGTTATCTTCGGGATGCCAGCCTCGGGTCGTGACGTGGTCGGGTAGAAATCAGGGCCGCCGGAGCGACCTATGCATCGCATGATGGACTGCATCGCATGTTGGACGCACTGAGTGCGACGCGTACTGAGTGCGACGCGTATTGAAAGGAGGAAGGCCGCACGCGATGTTTAATTAATATTAATTACAAAAATGGCATTGTCAACTGAAAATTAATTTTTAATTAACGAATTCCCTGGCGGCAAATCGCCTCGGGCGGCGCATTTTCTTGCAAAGAGAGATTGGTTGAAGATATTTATCCGGCGCTCTCGGGGCGGATGGGAGCGGCGAGGGGAGGCGGGGCGGCATCCTCGGCTTGCCCGAGAGAGGTGCGCGCGATGGGGTCATGAAGGCCGGCCTCATGTCCGCCGGAACCGCCGCCGAGCGGGCGCCAGACGCCGCCGGTCAGCACCTCGCTCGGTGCGAATTTCGCCTTATAGGCCATCTTCGGGCTCTCCGGCACCCAATAGCCGAGATAGACATAGGGCAAATCCAGATCCCGGGCCCGCTCCACCAGCCACAGCACCATCAGCGTGCCGAGCGAGCGGCGGGCGAGATCGGCGGCGAAGAAACTGTAAACCGCCGATAGCCCGTCGCTCAGCCGGTCGGTGAGGCACGCGCCGACCAGCCGGTCATCGGGGTCACGGAATTCGACGATGAAGGTTTCGATCGGGGTATCCTCGACCATCGCACGATAATCGTAGAAACTCATCGCCGCCATGTCGCCATCACCATGGCGATGGCGCTGGTATTGCTGAAAGAGATGGAATTGCTCGGCCGTCGCGCGCGCCGGCACCTCGAACCCCTCGGTCGCCGCATTCGCCCGCCAGACCCGCCGCGCCCGCCGACCACCCTCGAACCGGGCGGCATCGATGCGGATCGCAACGCAGGCTTGGCAGCCCGGGCAGACCGGGGCATAGGCGATGTTGTGGCTGCGCCGGAAACCGGCACGCGAAAGCCGGTCATGCATGGCCTCGGCATCGGGGCCAGTGATTTCGGTAACCAGCTTCCGCTCCGTTCGCCCCGCGACATAGGGGCAGGGCAGGGGCGCGGTGGTATAGAAAAACTGCGGCCGCCGGGGAGATTTATAGCTCATCGCAGACCTAATGTTTCCGAAGCATGACACCAAGGTCAATCCCGTTTGACGAAAATCATCAGGGAATGCCACGAAAAATCCTCCGTGCGGGAGCGCCCCCAACCGAGAGCACCCGCCCAGGGCAAGCCGAATGGCCCTGCAGCGAGGTGGATAGTGGCAGGAATTTTTTCCGGGGCGTTTTATGGGTAGAGCAAAAACAGCTTTTTTAAAAAAGGAACCAAAAAACTCTTATTCGTTGCGGTAACGCTGAAAGCACTGCCGTTTTTAGTGGTTTAATACCCTGAAAACTCGATTTGAGTGGGTTCTGAGCCCCACCCTTCGTTTCCTTCGCGTGGCATCGCCGTCGGCACAGCACTCCAGGACAGAAGTTTTTTGGTTCTTTTTTACAAAAAAGAACCGCTTTTCTCTAGCAGCCTGTCGGACTGAAGTTTAGCGGTCTCGGCGCGAGGCCGGTTATGGCGGCTTGCGGGCTTGTTTTGCGTTTAATTGCGTCGAAGGCGGCCTTGCTCGGGAGCGCTGAGCCATCCATGACC
>JAJZBM010000037.1 GCA_021798915.1 Pseudomonadota bacterium | reverse complement strand
CCCAATGACGGCGCCATCATCGACAGCCTCGGCTGGGTGCTGCTGCGCCAGGGCAATACCGCCGGCGCGGTTCACTGGCTGGAGCGCGCGGTCGAGATGGAGCCCGAGGACGCGACCATCAACGGCCATTTCGGTGACGCCCTCTGGGCCGCCGGGCGCAAGCTGGAGGCGACCTATCAATGGCGCCTCGCCCTCACCTTCAAGCCTGACGCCGACGAGGCGGCACGGATCGAGGCGCGGCTCAAGCAGGCGAGCATTCCCGGCAACGGCACCGCCAATACCGCCGAGCAGGCGGGGGTCCACCAGGAGGGACATTGAGCGCGGCCGACGCTTGCGCCGAATTCGCGCCGGCCAAGATCAATCTCTACCTCCACATCACCGGCCGGCAGGGGGACGGCTATCACCGGCTCGACAGTGTCGCGGTCTTTCCCGCGATCGGCGACCGCGTGACCGCCCACCCGGCGCCGGCGCTGTCGCTCGAAATCACCGGGCCCTTCGCCGGCGATCTCGGAGCGGGCGCGGATAATCTCGTGCTCGCGGCGGCGCGGGCGCTCTCGGTGAGCGAGGCGGGGGGATCGGATGGGCGTGCGCGGGGCGCCGCGCTCCGGCTGGAAAAGAATCTTCCGGTCGCGTCAGGGATCGGCGGCGGTTCGGCCGATGCCGCGGCGACGCTCCGGCTGCTCGCCCGGGTTTGGGCGAGCGAGCGGGCCGATCTGCCGGCGATCGCCGCCCGGCTCGGCGCCGATGTGCCGGTCTGTCTCGGCGCGCGGGCGGCGCGGATGTCGGGCATCGGCACCGATCTCGCACCAGCGCCGTATCTCCCCGAAGCCGGGATCGTTCTCGCCAACCCGGGCATCGCCCTGCCGACCCGGGAGGTTTTCGCCGCGCGCGCCGGCGCCTTCTCCGCCGCCCCGGCTTTGCCCGCCGGATGGGGGGATGCCGCCGCCATGGCCGCCGATCTCGCGGCGCTCGGCAATGATCTCGAAGCCCCGGCGATCGCGCTCCGCCCGCAAGTGGGCACCGTGCTCGCCGCTCTCCGCACGCTGCCCGGGGCGCTGCTCGCGCGCATGAGCGGCTCGGGGGCGACCTGTTTCGCGTTGTTTGCAACCGCCGCCGCCGCCCTTGCCGCCGCCCGCCATCTGCCGCGGGAATGGTGGGTCAGGGCCGGGGGGCTGCCGGCAACCGAGCGGCGCGCCGGATCGGGGTGAAGATGGTGTGATCGCCGCGCGGACAGCTCCCGCGCGGCATCGCCGCTTTCGGTGCGGCGCGATCCCCGGCTATTCTGCTTCCGAACCGCGTTTTGGAGGAGACCATGGAACCGCTCGTCAGCACCGCCTGGCTTGCCGAGCATCTCGGGGAAAAAGACCTCGTGGTGTTCGACGCGACGATGTATTTGCCCAATGAAAACAAGAACGGCCGCGCGGAGTTCGCGCAGGCGCACATTCCCGGCGCCGGATTTTTCGATATCGACGAAATCGCCGATCCCGAAAGCGATCTTCCGCACATGGTGCCGACCCCGAGCCGGTTCGCGCAACTCATGGCACGGCTCGGCGTCGGCAATGCGAGCCGCGTCGTGTTCTATGACCAGAAGGGGTTGTCCTCGGCGGCGCGCGGCTGGTGGCTGATGGCGCTGTTCGGGCATGATCGGGCCGCGGTGCTCGATGGCGGGTTGCCGAAATGGCGGCGTGAGGGACGCCCGATCGAGTCCGGCCCGCCACGCCCACCGGCGCCCGCTCATTTTGCGCCGCGGTTTCGCCCTCGCCGTCTGCGTGGTCTCGGCGACATGCTGGAAAACCTGCATCATGCGGCCGAGCTGGTGCTCGATGCCCGCGCCGCCGGGCGCTTCGCGGCGACCAGCCCGGAGCCGCGCCCCGGCCTTCCCGGTGGGCACATTCCGGGCAGCCGCAACCTGCCCTATACCGAGTTGCTCAACCCCGATTTCACCTTCAGGCCCCCTGCGGAGCTTCGCGCCCGTTTCGAGGCGTGCGGCGTCGATGGGAATTGCGCGGTGGTGACGTCGTGCGGCTCCGGCGTCTCGGCGGCGGTGCTCAGCCTCGGGCTTGCCCTTGCCGGCTTCCCCGTGGGCGCGCTCTATGACGGCTCGTGGACGGAATGGGCGAGCCATCCCGACACGCCGAAGGAATCCTGATCCCATGGCCGAAGACCCGCCGGCGCCGCTCCGCGCCGATACCCGCCTCGTTCAGGTCGGCCGCGCCGGCGCGCGCGCCCACGGCTTCGTCAACCCCGCTCTGGTACGCGGCTCGACGGTGCTCCACGCCTCCTGCGCCGACCGCGCCGCCGCCGGCGGCCATCGGCTCGAACAGGCGCTGGTCTATGGCCTGCTCGGGACGCCGACCCATTTCGCGCTCGAGGACGCGATTGCCGAGATCGAGGGCGGCACGCGCTGCCAGATCGTCTCCTCGGGCCTTGCCGCCTGCACCCTGCCGCTGATGGCCTATCTCAAATCCGGCGATCACTGCCTGATGCCGGACAGTGTCTATGGCCCGACGCGGCATTTTTGCGACACGGTACTGAGCGGTCTCCGCGTCACCACCACCTACTACCCGCCGACCATCGATCCGGCGGCGCTCGGCCTGATGTGCCGCCCGACGACGCGAGTCCTGTTTCTCGAAAGCCCTGGCAGCCATACCTTCGAGATGCAGGACGTGCCGGGGCTGGCCGAGGCCGCCCATGCCCGCGGCCTCAAGGTGCTGATGGACAATACCTGGGGCATTCATTTCTTCCAGCCCTTCGCCCATGGCGTCGATGTCTCGATCCAGGCGCTGACCAAATATGTTGGCGGCCATTCCGATGTCCTGCTCGGCGCCATCACCACCCGCGCCGACGAGGATTGGGAGCGGGTGCGGGGGACAGCGCTCGCCTTCGGCCATTATGCCAGCCCCGATGATTGCTGGCTCGCGCTCCGCGGCGTGCGCACCCTCTCGGTCCGGCTCTATCACCAGATGGAATCGGGGATTAGGGTCGCGCGCTGGTTCAGCGAGCGGCCGGAGGTAGAGAGCGTCCTTCACCCCGCTTTGCCCGGCGCACCCGGGCACGCGCTCTGGCAGCGTGATTATACCGGCGCCTGCAGCCTGTTCGGGGTCGTCTTCCAGCCCGATATCAGCGCCGAATCGATGATCGCCATGATCGATGCCCTCACCCTGTTCGGCATCGGCGCCTCCTGGGGCGGCTATGAGAGCCTAGCGCTGCCGACCACCGGGACCATCCGGCGCACGAACTCGCCTTCATTGCCCGGCCCGGCGGCGCGGTTTCACATCGGGCTCGAGGATCCGGCCGATCTCATCGCCGATCTCACCCAGGCGTTCACGCATCTGCGTCGCGCGTAGCGGCGCAGGTGGCGCAGACCCCTTCGGCCTCGATGGTCGCCCCGGCGATGGTGAAGCCGCGCGCGGCGGCGGCGGCGGCGAGGGCGGCGGTGATGGCCGGCGCGTCGATCTCGGCCACCTCGCCGCAATCGCGGCAGATCAGGAATTGCGCGGCGTGGCCGGGTTCGTGGCCGATACAGGCCATGAAGGCGGAGAGCCGGGTGATGCGATGGATGAGGCCGCTCACCAGCAGGAAATCGAGGGCGCGATAGACCGTCGGCGGTGCCGCGTTGCCGTGGCTTTCGCGCAAGCGGGCGAGCAGGTCATAGGCGCCGATCGGCGTCTCGGCCGCGAGGATCAGGCGCAGCACCGCACGCCGGAGCGTGGTCAGCCGCCCACCCTGCGCCTCGACGATCGCCTGCGCCTGTGCGAGCTTGGCTTCGATCGATGGCGGCTCGGTTGGCCTTCTCTTTCCTTCCGGTATCATCACCCCATCTTATCGGCGACCGAGGAAAACGACCATGCCCCCAACCGCTTCATCTCCGGCCACCCCGCCCGGGCTTACGGAACTGTTTTCGGCGCTGCGCTTCGATGCCGCCGGGCTGGTTCCCGCCATCGCCCAGGACGCCGAGGGCGGGGATGTCCTGATGCTCGCCTGGATGAACCGCGCGGCGATCGAGGAGACCCTGCGAACGGGTCGCGTCTGCTATTTCAGCCGCAGCCGTAACCAGTTGTGGCGAAAAGGCGAAACCTCCGGGCAAAGCCAGCACCTGGTCGAATTGCGGCTCGATTGCGATGGTGATGCGGTTCTGCTGCTGGTCGCGCAAACCGGGGTTGCCTGCCACACCGGCCGCCGCTCCTGCTTCTTCCGCGCCGTCCGCGATGGCGTTTTTCGCGAGATCGCGCCCCCCCTGGTTGCGCCGGAGACGCTTTACCGCCGCTAAGTCACAAAAACAGCGAAAAACCCGGCAATTCCTGCGCGCCAGGGTTGCCGGGTGCCATGCCCTGGCTAGAGTATTCCTCATGTCCGTGCCGCATCCCCCTGTCGCCCGCGCGGCTGAGCCACGGTGATGAGTTCTCTATCGCCCGGTTTCAGCCCGGTGCCACAATTTTCGGTGGAAATCTCCGCCCCCGATCTTTCGCGGTGGATCGACGCGGCGCGCGATATCCCGGGTTTCATCACCTTCGACTCGGCGATTCCCGGCCCGCATGTCGCGCTGACGGCGCTGGTCCATGGCAACGAGATCGCCGGGGCGATCGCCCTCGATCGGCTGCTCCGTGCTGGTGTGCGGCCCCGCCGCGGCCGGCTGACCTTCGGCTTCGTCAATCTCGCCGCCTTCGCGCGCTTCGATCCGCGCCAACCGACCGCATCGCGCTTCGTCGATGAGGATATGAACCGCCTCTGGGATCGCGCCGTGCTCGACGGCCCGCGCCGCTCCTGCGAACTAGCCCGCGCCCGCGCCATCCGCCCGCTGATCGAGACGGTGGACGTGCTGCTCGATCTCCATTCGATGCTCTGGCTCTCGGGCCCGCTGATCCTGTGCGGGAAGGCGCCGGCGGGCCGCGATCTTGCCCTCGCGCTCGGGGCGCCCGATCTCGTGGTCATCGATCCCGGCCATGCGGATGGCCGGCGGTTGATCGATTATGACCACTTCGAAGGGGGAGGGCCAAGGGATGCGCAGGCGGCGGCCTGCCTGGTCGAGGCGGGACAGCATTGGCGGGCCGCGACGGTGGAGATGATGTTGGCCGCCATCGCCGGCTGCCTCCGCCATACCGGCGTCGTGCCCGATCACCCGGCACTGCCGGCGGAACGCCGGGCGCCGCCGCGTCTGGCCGCGGTCAGCGCGACGGTAACCGCCGAGGCGCCGGGCTTCACCTTCGTCGAACCCTTCGCCGGCAATACCATTCTCGCCCGCAAGGGGACGCTGATCGCGCAGGATGGCGCGCGCGAGATCCGCACGCCGCATGATGACTGCCTGCTGGTGATGCCCAATCTCCGCCCGGCGCCCGGCCATACCGCTATTCGCCTGGCGCGGTTCTTGAGTGCCGGAGAGCGTGGTGGCCGGGGAGCGTGGTGATTGAGCGCGCCTAAGCCACTAAGCCAGCGTCACGCTTACCGGTGCGTGGTCGGAGGGTTGCTCGGCGGCGCGCGCGGCGCGGTCCACTTCGGCGCGTGTGAGACGCTCGGCGAGGGTCGGCGATAGCAGGACATGATCGATCCGGAGCCCGCGATCGGCGGCGAAAGCGCCGGCCTGATAGTCCCAGAAGGTATATACCGGCCCCTCCGGCGTGAGCGCGCGCAGGGCGTCGGTCATCCCGAGCCAGAGCAGCGAACGATAGCGGGCGCGGCTTTCCGGGCGCACCAGCGCGTCATCGGGGGCGAGCGCGCCGGGGGCGAGATCGTCGTCATCGGGGCAGATATTGAAATCCCCGGCGAGGACCAGCGGCGTATCGGCGGCGAGCAGGGCGCGGCCATGGGCGATCAGCGCATCCAGCCAGCGGAGCTTGCGCCGAAACCCCTCGATGCCGCCGGAATTGCCGTTTGGCGCATAGAGCCCGCCGATCACCACCCCCGCCGCCGCGATTTCGAGATAGCGCGCCTCGGGCAAACCGTCGCCGGCGGGAGTGAGGCCGGGCAGCGCCCGCTCGCGCAGATCGAAGGGGATGCGGGCGAGGGCGGCAACGCCGTTATAGGCTTTCTGGCCGACGATTTCGGCGCGATAGCCGAGGGATGCGAAATCGAGTTCGGGAAAATCCCGCGCCTCGCATTTCAACTCCTGCAGGAGAAGAATGTCCGGCTGCTCGCGGGTCAGCCAGGCCTGCACCTGCGCCGCCCGCTTGCGGATCGAATTGACGTTCCAGGTCGCGATTTTCACCCGCCCGGCCGCCTATTCGACCGCAAACGAAGTGCCGCAGCCACAAGACGAAGTAGCGTTGGGGTTTTTGATCTTGAAATAGGCGCCCATCAACTCCTCGACATAGTCGAGTTCGGCGCCGGCAAGGAGATCGAGGCTGACCGGGTCGATGGCGACGCGGGCACCATCGGCCTCGATCACCACGTCATCGGCGGCGATCGTTTGGTCGAGATCGAAGCGGTATTGCAGGCCGTTGCAGCCGCCGGCGAGCACGGCGACACGGAGCGCCGCCCCCGCGTCAGGCTGGGAAAGGAGGGTCGCGATGCGGCGCGCGGCGCGCGGCGCGAGACGGAAGCGGGTGGGGGCGATGTCCATGGCCACAAAGATAGGCGTGCCGTGGTACGGATTGAAGAGCCCCCGCGACAGTGCTATCCCGCGCCGGCATGACCGACGCGCACGCCCCGGCCGATTTCGCCGTCCGCAGCGAGACCTCCCGCGGCCGGCTCCATCCCGAGCCCGAGGCGGTCGGGCGCAGCCCCTTCCAGCGCGACCGCGACCGCATCATCCACAGCTCCGCCTTTCGCAAGCTGCAATACAAGACCCAGGTCTTCGTCAATCACGAGGGCGATTTCTACCGCACCCGCCTGACCCACTCGATCGAGGTCGCGCAGATCGCCCGCTCCTGCGCCCGCGCCCTCGGTCTCAACGAGGATCTGACCGAAGCCCTGGCGCTCGCCCATGATCTCGGCCACCCGCCTTTCGGCCATGCTGGCGAGGAAGCCCTGGCGCAGGCGGCGCGGCCGTTCGGTGGCTTTGACCACAACGCCCAGTCCCTGCGTGTGGTGACCCTGCTGGAGAGCCGCTATGCGGCGTTCGACGGCCTCAACCTCACCTGGGAGACGCTGGAGGGGCTCGCCAAGCATAACGGCCCGCTGGCCCATCCGCCGGCCTATGTCGCCGATTATGACGCGCGCCACCCCCTCGATCTCGCAAGCTTCGCCGCCGCCGAGGCGCAACTCGCCTCGCTCGCCGACGATATCGCCTATCATGGCCATGACCTCGACGATGGCTTGCGCGCCGGGCTGTTCGATTTCGACGCGATCGCGCCGCTGCCGATCGTCGGCGCGGCGCTCGCCGAGGCGCGGCGGGCGAGCCTCGACATGCCGCCGGTGCGGCTTCGCCACGAGACCATCCGGCGGGTGATCAATGCCCTGATCTCCGACCTGCTCGCCGAATCGCGCCGCCGCCTCGCCGCCCTCGCGCCTGATTCGGCGGCGGCGATCCGGGCGGCGAAAGCCCCGGTGATCGCCTTCAGCGCCGATATCGCCGCCGCCAACCAGGTGATCCGCGAATTTCTCTTTGCCCATATGTATCGCCATTGGCGGGTCAACCGGATGACCAGCAAGGCGCGCCGGCTGACCGAGGCGCTGTTTCGGATGCTCCACGCCGACCCCGGGCTTCTGCCCGATGAATGGCGGGCGCGGGCCGGGGAGGGGGGATCGGCGCGGGCGGCGATGATCGTCTCCGATTATATCGCCGGCATGACCGACCGTTTCGCCATGGACGAGTACCGCCGTCTGACCGATATTGCGATCTCTGGCTGAGGCGCGCGTGCCGGCCATTTTCCTGGAATCAGACAAATGAACAGCGATCTTTTCGCGCAGATCCGGGCGCGGGTCGGCGCCGCCCTCGCGGCCTCTGCCGAGGCGGTGCCGGCCGATATCCTGGCCGACATCCTGGCCCGCATCGAAGTGAGCCCGCCGCGTGACGCCGCCCATGGCGACATGGCGAGCAATGCCGCGATGGTCGCAGCGAAAGCGGTCGGGCAATCGCCGCGGGCGCTCGCCGAGGCGCTGGCGCGCCATCTCGCGGCCGCCCCCGAGATCGCCCTGGCCGAGGTCGCCGGGCCAGGATTTCTCAATATCCGCCTCCATCCCGCCGCACTCCGCGCGATCATTCCGGCGATCCTTGCCGCCGGCGAGGCGTATGGCGACAGCGTGATCGGCGCCGGAGAGCGGGTCAATGTCGAATATGTCTCCGCCAACCCGACCGGGCCGATGCATATCGGTCATTGCCGGGGGGCGGTGGTCGGCGATGCCTTGGCCAATCTGCTGGCCAAGGCCGGGTTCGACGTCACCCGCGAATACTACATCAACGATGCCGGGGCGCAGGTCACGGCACTCGCCTGGGCGGCCTATTGGCGCTATCTGCAGGCGATCGGAACCGAGATCGCGGCCGAGGAATTCGCGGCCCATGCGCCATCCGGGCTGCAATACCGGGGCGAGTATCTGATCCCGGTCGGCGCCGCACTCGCGGAAAAATATGGCCGCGATCTTGCCGCCGCCGATGGCGGGATCGCGCCCGAGCCGGTCTGGTTCGAGCGCGTGCGCGATGTCGCGGTTGCCGCGATGATGGCGGGAATCCGGGAAGATCTCGCGCTTCTCGGGGTGCGCCCGGATGTGTTCGCCTCCGAGCGTGCCCTGGTCGAGAGCGGCGCGGTCGCGGCGGTGATCGCCCGGCTGGCGCAAGCGGGGTTGCTCTATGAGGGCGTGTTGGCGCCGCCCAAGGGCAAGCTCCCCGAGGATTGGGAGCCGCGCCAGCAGACCCTGTTCCGTGCGACGCAATTCGGCGACGACGTCGATCGGCCATTGCGCAAATCGGATGGCTCGGCGACCTATTTCGCCAATGACATCGCCTATCACGCCGATAAGATCGGGCGTGGCTTCACGACGCTGATCGATGTCTGGGGCGCCGATCATGGCGGCTATGTCGCGCGCATGCAGGCGGCGGTCCGGGCGCTGGCCGGCGATGGGGCGACGCTCGCGGTGCTGCTCTGCCAGATCGTCCATGTCCTGAAAGGCGGCCAGCCGGTGCGGATGTCCAAGCGCGCCGGCACCTTCGTCACCCTCCGTGACCTGATCGAGGAGGTCGGGCGCGACGTGGTGCGCTTCATCATGCTGACCCGCAAGAGCGACGCGCAAATGGAGTTCGACCTCGACCAGGCGGTGGCCGAGACGCGCGAGAATCCGGTGTTTTACGTCCAATACGCCCATGCTCGCTGTCGCTCGGTGCTGCGCCACGCCGCCGAGCTGGGCTTTCCCACCACCCCGGAGGCGCTGGCCGGGGTTGCCCTCGACAGTCTCACCGATGCCGCCGAACTCGCGCTGATCCGCCGCCTCGCCGGCTGGCCGCGCCTCGTCGAAGGCGCCGCGCGGACCTTCGAGCCGCACCGGATCGCTTTTTTTCTCTATGATTTAGCCGGTGATTTTCATATATTGTGGAACCGTGGGCGCGAGGCCGCGACGCTCCGTTTCATCCAGCCGGAGCGGCCGGCGGAAACCGCGGCGCGGCTCGCTTTGGTGGCGGCGACGGCGGCGGTGATCCGCTCCGGCCTCGCTGTCATGGGGGTTACGCCGGTCGAAGAGATGCGTTGATGGAGGCATGCGCCGGTGCCAGAACAACACTATCCAGAACAGTATTATCCTGAGCAGGAATTTTCCGCGGCCCGGTCTCGTCCCGTGACGCGCGGGGTCGATCCCGGCACGCGGCGGCTGATGCTCATCGCGGGCGGTCTTGGCGGCGTGCTCGTGCTGATCGTCGGGGTGTGGTCGCTGGCGGGGCATCGTCATGGGCCGGCGCCGCTGATCACCGCCGACCCTGGCCCGCTCAAGGTCAAGCCGGTCAATCCCGGCGGGTTGCAGGTGGCGGGCGCGGACGAGGCGGTGCTCGGCTCCGCCGCGACGTCATCCGGGACGCAGAGCGCGCCCGGCGCCTCGGCATCGGCGGGCGGGGCGGGAACGGGTCCGGTCGAAACCCTCGCCCCGCCGCCGGAAGCGCCGGCGCCCGGCGAACTCCGCCGGCTCCAGGCGGCGCAAGCGGCGCCTTTGCCGCCCGCTGCCGTCCCCGCCGCGCCATCGCACGCGCCCCCTCCGGCTGCTTCTGCCCCGCCGGCTGCCGCTTCTGCCCCCGGCCCCGCCGGTCACGGCGTCGCCGAGGTCCAACTCGCCGCCCTGCCGACCGATGCGGCGGCGCGCGAGGAATGGGCGCGGCTGGAGAAGCGTTTTCCGGCCCAATTCGCCCATCGCAAGCCGCTGATCAGCCGCATCGTCAGCCATGACGGGCATGTGTTCTGGCGGCTGCGGGCCGGCGGGTTCGGCGATATCGCACAGGCGCGGGCGTTTTGCGCCGCCCTCCGTGGCAAGGGCGTAGCCTGCGCCATCGCGGATTTCTGAGCCTTTGCGGGTGTCCCCGAATCGCGGCCGAAGCCCATGAAAGCCGCCATCATCGGTCTTGCCGGGCCGGAACTCGGCGCCGACGAGGCGGACTTGCTGCGCCGCGCGCCGCCGGCCGGGGTGATCCTGTTTGCCCGCAACATCACGACGCCGGCGGCACTCCATCGCTTGGTCGCCGCTCTCCGCGCGATCCTGCCGGGCGAGGCGGTGCTGATGATCGACCAGGAGGGGGGGCGGGTTGCCCGGCTGCGGCCGCCTTTCTGGCGCGAGCACCCGCCGGCGGCGGCGCTCGGGCTCGTGTTCGCGCGTGACCCGGCGGCCGGGCGGCGTGCGGCCTTTCTCCAAGGCGCGCTGATCGGCGCCGAATGCGCAGCACTCGGCCTCGACGTGGTCACCGCGCCGGTGCTCGATCTCGCGTTCCCGGGGGCGCACGCGGTGATCGGCGATCGGGCGTTCGGCGCCGACCCCGGCCCGGTCGCCACCCTCGGCGCGGCGCTGGCGGCGGGGCTGCTGGCCGCTGGCGTGCAGCCGGTGATGAAACACATTCCCGGCCATGGCCGCGCCACGTCCGACAGCCATCTCACCCTGCCGGTGGTGGCGCAGGCCGATCTCGGCGCCGATTTCGCCCCGTTTGCCGCCAATGCCGGGATCCACGGCGAAATCCCCTGGGCGATGACCGCGCATATCCTCTACCCGGCGCTCGACCCCGACCGGCCGGCGACCCTCTCGCCGACCATCATCAAGGACGTGATCCGCGGCGCGCCGATCGGGTTTGGCGGCGTGCTGGTGTCTGACGATCTCGCCATGCGGGCGCTTGCCGGGGCACCGGGAGCGCTTGCGATCGCGGCGCTGGAAGCGGGCTGCGATCTCGCGCTTCATTGCACCGGCGTCCTTGCCGAAACCGCCGCCGTGCTCGAAGCCTGCCCCGCGGTGACGGCCCTGGCCGCCGCGCGTCTGGCGCAAGCCCGCGCGCTCGCCGCATCGCGCCGCGACTCTCGGCTGGTCGCTGATTGCGATGATCTGGCGGCGGAGCGGGAGGGGTTGCTCGCGTGATCGGGCTGATCCTGCAACTCGCGCTCGCCGTCGTGCCGGTGGTGCTGGCGATCACGCTGCATGAAGCCGCGCATGGCTATGCCGCGCTCGCCATGGGCGACGATACGGCGCGCGAAGCCGGGCGGCTTTCGCTCAACCCGCTCCGCCATATCGACCGGGTCGGCACGGTGCTGCTGCCCGGCATCCTGCTGATCGGGCAGTGGCTGACGCTGGGGCGGGTGGTGTTTTTGTTCGGCTGGGCGAAGCCGGTGCCGGTCGCGGCATGGAAATTCCGCAGCCCGCGGCGCGGCATGATGGTGGTCGCGGCGGCCGGACCTGCGATGAATTTTCTGCTCGCCTGGCTCGCCGCGCTGGCGCTGCATTTACTTGCCTATCTGCCGCCGCGCGCGGCGGAGATCGGCGGCGTATTCATCTATTATTTCGTGCTGACCAATCTGGTCCTCGGTCTCTTCAATCTGCTGCCGATCCCGCCGCTCGATGGCGGGCGGATCATGGTCGGCTTGCTGCCGCTCCGCCTCGCGCGGCGCTGGGCGTTGCTGGAGCGGGCGGGCATCGTCATCGTGCTGCTGGTGGTGTTCATTCTGCCGCAGGTGCTCGGCGGGCTCGGCTGGCATGTCGATCCGGTGGGGGCGGCGCTCGATCATCTCGTGCCGCGGGCGATCGGTGTCGTCCTGTGGCTGGCGGGCATGCCTGGCCATGGCTGAGGCGCCGTCCGAACCGCTGATCGAGACCTTGGTTTTGCGCCTGGAAGGATTCGAGGGGCCGCTCGATCTCCTGCTCGAACTGGCGCGCGGGCAGAAGCTCGATCTCGCGCGGATTTCCATCCTCGCCTTGGTCGAGCAATATCTCGCGGTGATCGAGGGGGCGCGGCAGGTGCGCCTCGAACTCGCCGCTGATTGGCTGGTGATGGCGGCTTGGCTCGCCTGGCTGAAATCGCGCCTATTGCTCCCAGCCGGGACCGATGAGGCCGAGGCGGGAGAAGAGGCGGCGGAGACGCTCGCCGCCCGTCTTACCGCATTGCAGGCGATGCGCGCCGCGAGCGTTTGGCTCGGCGCGCGTCCGCAACTCGGCCAGGACGTGTTCGCCCGCGCCGCGCCCGAGGATTTCTCCGAGATCGATCGCTCGCGCCTGATCCTGGAGGTGCCGGCGCTGCTCCGCGCCTATCTCGCCGCCCTCCGGCGTGGCGTTGGCCAGCGGCGCTATCGCCCGCCGCCGATGACGCTGTGGAGCGTTCGCGATGCGCTGCGGCGGCTCGGCGCCATGCTCGGCAGCCTCCCGGACTGGACCGATCTCGAACGGTTTTTGCCGGAGAGCGAGGGAAGCGGGCTGCCACGGCGGGCGGCGCTCTCGGCGACGCTGCTCGCCGGGCTGGAAATGGCGCGTGATGGCGCCGTCGATCTGCGCCAGGAGGTGCCATTCGGACCGATTCTGCTGCGCCCCGCGGGTTTGGGTGAGAAGGACGCATGAACGAGGACATTTCCCCCCCGATTGCGGCACCGGCCCCGGTTTCGGAGGCGGCGCTCAGGCTCGCCGAGGCCTTCGTATTCGCCTCGGCCGAGCCGGTCCCGCTCCGTGCCCTCGCCCAGATCCTGCCCGAGGAATGCGATGTGGCGATGGTTGTCGCGGCGCTGGCGGCGCGCTACGCCGGGCGCGGGGTGGAGCTGGTCGAGGTCGCCGGCGGGTTGCGGTTCCAAACCGCGCCCGATCTCGCGCCGCTGCTCCGCCGGGTGATCGAGGTGCCACGCCGGCTGCCGCGCGTCGCCATGGAGACGCTGGCGATCATCGCCTATCATCAGCCGGTGACGCGCGCCGAGATCGAGGAAATTCGCGGCGCCAGCCTCTCGCAGGCGACCATGGACGCGCTTTTGGAAGCTGGCCTGATCGCGCCGCGCGGCCATAAGGAGGCGCCGGGGCGGCCGGCGCTGTGGGGCACGACGGCGGCCTTTCTCGCGCAATTCGGGCTCAAGGATCTCGGCGATTTGCCGCGTCGCGCCGACCTCCTGGTCGAGGTGCCGGCGCCGGGCGGCGCCTAGCCGCGCGGTTTGCGCGGAAAGGCTTTCCTGCTAGAGGGAGAATGAATGAGGATGAGAAAGAGTTGTTCTTTTTTGTAAAAAAGAACCAAAAAACTTTTATCCGTTGGGCAGTGCCTGCGGCACTGCCCACTCCGAGGAGATTTGCCACTTCGAGAAAACGGGGAAAAAGTCTTTTTGCTTCTTTTTCTTCAGAAAAAGAAGACTTTGCATTGTCTCAAAATGACTTGGCGGTCGCGGAGCCGAGATGTTCGATTTTGCCTGGTCCGAAATAGCCTTGGTGGGGGTGGTCGCGCTGATCGCCATTGGGCCGAAGGACATGCCCGGGGCGCTGCGTGCCGTCGCCGGCATGGTCAAGAAGGCGCGGCGCATGGCGGCCGAGTTCCAGGGCCATGTCGATGAGATGATGCGCGACGCCGATCTCGGCGAATTTCGCCAGCAGATCAATGAAATCCGCAATTTCGACGTGCGCGGCGCGTTCACCAATGCGGTCGATCCCGATGGCTCGTTGGCTCGCACCATGGCCGAAAACCCGTTCGAGGCGACCCCGGTCGCCGCCCATCCGGAGACGGTGATCGCGCGCCCCGACGAGGTGGCGCCCTTGCCGGCCGAGGAAGCCGCGCCAGCGCCGCTGCCGCGCGCCGCGGCGCCGGCCTTCATCCCGCCGGAAATTGCTTCGGCGCCGGAGCCGCCGGCCTTCCTCCCGCCCGGCACAAAACGCGCCCGGATGCGCGGATAACACTCCAACCTTTTGCCGGAACGACAGAATTGGCCCCGCCCGAACAGGAAGACCCGATCCACGACAAGCCGATGCCGCTGCTCGAACACCTGATCGAGCTGCGCCGGCGCCTGCTATTCTCGCTGATCGCGTTTCTGGTCGCGTTCGGCATCTGCTATTATTTTTCCAAGGACATCTATTCCTTTCTGGCGCAGCCGCTCGCGAATATTCTGATGCACCAGACCGGGCAGAGCCGGCGGCTGATTTTCACGGCGCTTTACGAGGCGTTTTTTACTTACGTCAAAGTGGCGTTTTTCGGCGCCGCCTTCATCTCCTTTCCGGTGATCGCGATCCAGATCTGGCTGTTCGTGGCACCCGGGCTTTATCGCAGCGAGAAGCGTGCGCTGGCGCCGTTTCTGGTCGCAACACCGGTGCTGTTCGTCGCCGGCGCGGCGCTCGCCTATTACCTGATTTTTCCGACCGCCTGGCGGTTTTTCCTGAGTTTCGAGACCCCGAACGGCGCTGGCGGCCTGCCGATCCAATTGGAAGCCAAGGTCAGCGAGTATCTGAGCCTGGTGATGAAGCTCATCCTCGCCTTCGGCATCGCCTTTCAATTGCCGGTGGCGTTGACGCTGCTCGCGAAAGTCGGGATCGTCAGTTCCAAGGCGCTGGCCGCCAAGCGCCGCTATGCCTATGTCGGCATGTTCATCATCGCCGCGATCTTGACGCCGCCGGATATTTTCACCCAGACCGGGCTCGCGGTGCCGCTGATCCTGCTTTACGAAATCTCGATCATCGCCGCGCGCATGGTCGAGCCCAAACCGGTCGAGGACTGACATGCACGATATTCGCGCCATTCGCGATGATCCCGATGGGTTCGACGATGCGATGCGACGGCGGGGGCTCGCGCCGATGGCGGGACAACTGATTCAGGACGATAACCGGCGTCGCGCCGCTCTGACCTCGGCGCAGGATCTACAAACCGAGATGAACGCGCTTTCGCGCGAGATCGGCGAGAAGAAGCGCCGCGGCGAAGATACGTCGAGGCTGCAAACCGAGGTTACCTTCAAGAAGAAGACCATCGGTCTTCGGTCGGAGGAAGCGGCGCAACTCGAGAGCACGGTGCGGGAAGGATTGGCGGGGCTACCCAACATCCTCGATGCCGACGTCCCCGCTGGCGCCGATGAACGCGACAATAAAATCGTCAAGCACTGGGGCCAGCCGCGCGATTTCGGGTTTGCGCCACGTCAGCATTTCGAACTCGGCGAGGCGCTCGGCCTCATGAATTTTGCCGTCGCCGCCAAGCTTGCCGGCTCGCGCTTCGTGGTACTGACTAACGCGCTGGCGCGGCTCGAGCGGGCGCTCGGGCAGTTCATGCTCGATCTCCACACCGGCGAGCACGACTATCACGAAGCCTCGGTGCCGCTCCTGGTCAATGACGCGGCGGTTTTTGGCACCGGGCAGCTCCCGAAATTCGCCGAAGACCTTTTTCGCACGACGGATGGCCGCTGGCTGATCCCGACCGCCGAGGTGCCGCTGACCAATTTCGCCGCCGGGGAAATCCTTCCGGTGAAATTCCTGCCGCTCCGCCTCACCGCGCTCACCGATTGCTTCCGCGCCGAGGCCGGGGCAGCCGGGCGCGACACGCGCGGAATGCTGCGCCAGCACCAGTTCCGCAAGGTGGAAATGGTTTCCATCACCCACCCGGATGAAAGCGCCGCCGAACATGAGCGCATGACGCGGGCGGCCGAGACGGTGTTGGAGCGGCTCGGCCTCCCTTACCGCCGGGTGCTGCTTTGCGCCGGCGATACCGGGTTTTCGGCCGCCAAAACCTTCGATCTCGAGGTCTGGCTCCCCGGTCAGCAGGCCTGGCGGGAGATCAGTTCCTGCTCCAACTGCCGGGATTTTCAGGCGCGCCGCATGAACGCGCGGTTCCGCGGGGCGGACGGCAAGGTCGCCGGTTTCGTCCACACCCTGAACGGCTCGGGCCTTGCGGTCGGGCGCGCCCTGATCGCGGTGATGGAGACTTACCAGCAGGCGGATGGTTCGATCCTGATCCCGGACGTGCTGCGGCCCTATCTCGGCGGCATCGCGCGGATCGGCGGCTGACTTACACCGTGCGCCGCATCCCGACCCGCCGCCCGAGGCCGGGGGGCGGTGCCGTGGTCACCGCGGCGGCGAGGCTTGCCGCGATCTCGGCAGGGAAAGGCGCGGCGCGGCGGGTTCCGAGATCGACATGCAGCACCATCCCCTCCAGGAGGGCGACGCGGCCGGCCTCGTCCGCGCGGAACATTTCATGAGCGAGATGGAGGCGCTTGGCATCCGCACCCAGCACATGGCAGGCGATGCGAACCCGGGCGCCGAGCGTCAGTTCGCGTTCATAGAGCGTGTGGGTCTCGGCGACGAACAGCGAGCATCCGGAGGCGTCACTATACGCCGCGCCGATGCCGAGCCGGTCGAACAGGACATCGGTCGCGCGGTCGAACAGCACCAGATAATAGGCGAGATTGAGATGGCCGTTGCGGTCGATCCAGTCCGCGATCACCACGTCTTCATGGACGGCGAAAGGCGGCGCAGAGCCCCTCATGACGGGTGCAAGAGCGCCGTGATGAAGGCGTAGACGACGACCGGGATCGCGGCGATGACATAGACGCGGAGCAGAACCAAAAGCAGCATCACCCCGCGGCCGAGATGCTGGCGCGGCAGCGGCACCTCACGCGCCGAAGCCAACTGAGCCGGCTCCAGGGCGGCGATGAAGTTCGCGTCATAGGTCATGATTGCCCCCTATTTTCCCAACAGGCCAGGAAAGGCGGTGATGACGCCGTAGAAGATCCCGATGACCGTGATCGTCACGATGATCGTCCCGCCGGCGAGATTGGCGCGCCAGGTATTGGCGTGCGCGCCCATGATCTCGCGGTCATTGACCAGCAGCAGCAGGAAGAGCAGGGCCGGCGCCATCAGGAGGGTCGCGATGACGTTGACGGTGAGCGTCAGCGCGAGCAGCGGCGCGCCGGGGATCAGCACCACCGACGCCGCGATCACCGTGGAGACGAAAACGGTGCCGTAGAACAATCTGCCCTGGGAGAAATCGAGATTGAGGCTGTGACGGGCATGGGTGGTCTCACCGAGGGCGTAGGCGGAACTGGTCGAGATGGTCATCGCGGCGATAACGCCGGCCTCGATGATCCCGAGCGCGAACAGCGTCGCCCCGGTGGTGCCGAGATGGGGCCGGAGGGCGGTTGCGAAATCGGCGCCGCTCGCGAAGCTGGAGACATCGACGTGATGGGCGAATAACGGCGCTGCAGCGGCGACGGTCGCGATTGCGGCGATGGCGGCGAGAATGGCGCCGATCGCGGTATCCATCCGTCCTGCGGCGATGTCGGCGATGGTCAGCCCCTTATCCACCACCGCGCTTTGCTGGAAGAAAATCATCCAAGGGGTTACGGTCGCGCCGATATTGGCCATGCACAGGGTGACGAAGGCGACCGTCATGCCGCCCGGGATCGGTCGCCAGGTGACCGTCGCGTGGAGCAGCGCCGCACCACTCGGATGGGCGAACAAGGCGGCGGGGATGAACAGCAGATTGAGTATGGCGAGCGCCATCAGCGCCCGCTCCCAAGTCGCGTAACGCCGGAGCGCGAGCGAGGCCAGAATAAGCGCCGCGCCGAGCGTGACCGAGAGCCAGGCGGGGGCGCCGAAATAGAGCCCGCCAGCCTGGATCGCGATGAATTCGGTGATCAGGGTCAGAAGATTGCCGACCACCAGATCGGCCATCGCGAAATAGCCCCAGAACGGGCCGAAGCGCTGAAAAATCAGCTCGGCATGGCCGCGATGCGTGACCGCTCCGAGCCGCACCGTCATTTCCTGCACGACGAAGGCCATGACGAAGGTTACGAGGATGAAGGGGACGAAGAAGCCGATCCCGTAGGTCGCCCCGGTGGTCGCGTAGGAGACCAT
The DNA here is from genome assembly GCA_021798915.1 of Pseudomonadota bacterium. GTDB lineage: Bacteria > Pseudomonadota > Alphaproteobacteria > Acetobacterales > Acetobacteraceae > Acidibrevibacterium. The sequence continues at coordinate 3,183 of JAJZBM010000037.1, read as the reverse complement.
GCTGGGGCCGTCATTCTCGCCCAGCATGACCAGAACGCCCGGCCCGGCGAGCAGCCAGAGCAGGCGCAGCGGACGTTTTTTCGCCCGCGCGTCATAAACGATGCGACGGTCGCGATCGCGCAGGAGATCCTCGCGGCTGATCGGCGGGCTTGCTTCCGGATGGCCCGGGAGCGGCATCGGCAGCTCGGATGCGGCTTGGCTCATGGTGCTTTCTCGGGACTTTGCCGGATTCTGATACCTTATATGTAGCCAATGATACAATATGTCAAGCATTTTCGCCGCGCTTGACCCGGATCGGTTCGCCTCTAGTCTGGGTTGCACCGGCCGCGCCGCGCGGGGGCGTGGATCATGGCCCGCCCTCCGGCGGGGCTTTCAACCAGGGACCAATTGATGCCATTTCCGGCGGCTTCGCCCCCCTCGGCCCAGCGCCATCCCGCCTTGCCCGCAAGGCCGGCGTGATGCCGCTCTGGATCGTCTTCACCCTCATCGCGGCGCTGTTTCAAACTTGGCGGACCGCCTTGCAGCAGCGGCTCCGCGCCGTGCTGTCGGTGAACGGCGCGTCGTTCGTGCGATTCGTCTACGGCGTGCCGTTCGGGCTCGCGATTCTGGTTGCCATGCTGGCGGTGAGCGGGGCGCGGCTTCCGCCGCCGAATGCGACGTTTCTGGCCGAATGCGCGATCGCCGGCGCCTTGCAGATCATCGGCACCGGTCTCCTCATCCTTTCCTTCGGCTTTCGCAGCTTTGCCGTCGGCAGCGCCTATGCCAAGACCGAGGGGGTGCAGACCGCGCTGGTCGCCTGGATGATCGCCGGCGAGCGGCTTCGTCTCACCGCCTGGCTCGGCATCCTGATCGGGGTGGTTGGCGTGCTCACGCTCTCGCTCGCCGGGCATGGTTTGCGCCTTCGCGGCCTGTTGCGGGCGACGTTTCAGCCGGCCGCTTTGTGCGGGCTCGGCACCGGGCTCTGCTTCGCCTTCGTCTCGGTGCTGATCAAATGGGCCAATCTCGCCCTCCATGGCGGGCATCCGATCATCCAGGCGGTCTACGCCCTGGTGGTGACGAATATCCTGCAAACCGTGCTGCTCGGCATCTGGCTGCTCTGGCGCGAGCCACGTCAGATCGTCGCCTCGCTGGTGACCTGGCGGCGCTCGCTCTGGGTCGGGGCGATGTCGGCGGTGGGATCGGGCTGCTGGTTCTCGGCTTTCGCGCTCGCCCCGGTGGGGCTGGTGCGCTCGCTCGGCCAGATGGAGGTGCCGTTCATCCTCCTGTTCAGCCATTTTTATCTGCGCGAGCGGATGAAGCGGAGCGATATCGCCGGGCTGTGCCTGGTCGCCGGCGGCGTGGTTTTCGTCCTGCTCGGGGCGGGATGAGGGCGGGCTTGGCGGGGAAGTGGGGGGCTTCTGTTGCCCGGTGCCCCCCGAACCGCGCTTATCGCTTACGCAGCGACAGCGAGCGCCGTATTGTCGTTGGCACTTCTCAAATGGCCCGATAACGGCGGAACCATGCCGAGCGAAAGATACCTCTTTACCACGCGTGTCGAGCCTGTTTCGCCCCCCGACCCGGGCCGACCCGCCCGGGAAATCTGGTGGAGGCGCCGGGCACTGCCCCCGGGTCCACTACGCTTATTCCAAGCACCGTTTATCGCCATAGCCGGCGAACCGACGGCTGAGATATAGGCTTGCCGCAACCGTCTTGAAAGGGGATTTCCGCGATGCCGCTCGCCCCGGATGAAGCCGCCGCAATCGAAGCCCAGCGCGCCGCCCGCGCCGAGACACGGCGCGCGACCGTCGCAGCGCTCGAAGACATGCTCTATCACCCCCACCCGGTGCTCGACCACGGCTTCGTCCGCGTCATCGACTATATGGGCGATGACGGCGCGATCGTGCAGGCGGCACGGGTCTCCTACGGCCGCGGGACGCGCAAGGTGAGCGAGGATGAGGGGCTGATCCGCTATCTCATGCGCCATCGCCACACCACGCCGTTCGAGATGTGCGAGATCAAGTATCACGTCAAACTGCCGATTTTCGTCGCCCGGCAATGGATCCGCCACCGGATGGCGAACGTCAACGAATACTCCGCCCGCTATTCCATTCTCGACCGCGAATTCTATCTCCCAGCGCCCGAACATCTGGCGGCGCAATCGGCGACCAACCGTCAGGGACGGGGCGAGATTGTGGAGGGTGACGAGGCAGCGCTGGTGCTCGATCTCCTCCGCGAGGATGCCGCGCGCTGTCATGACCATTACCTCGCCATGCTGAACGAGGGGGAGGACGGCGCCCCGCGTGACCCGGCCCGGCGCGGCCTCGCGCGCGAGCTCGCGCGGATGAATCTGACCCTCAACACCTATACGCAATGGTACTGGAAGACCGATCTCCACAATCTCCTGCACTTCCTCTCGCTCCGCGCCGATGCCCACGCGCAATACGAAATCCGCGCCTATGCCGAGGCGATGCTGACCACGGTCGAGGCCTGGGTGCCGATGGCGGCGCGGGCGTTTCGCGATTATCGCCTCGGCGCGGTGACGCTGTCCGCCCCGATGCTCGCCGTGTTGCGCCGGATGCTGGCCGGCGAGCGGGTGGAGCAGGCGGAGTCCGGGCTTTCCAAACGCGAATGGGCGGAGTTTCTGGTGGCGATCGGACAGGATCGAGACGCAAAATTCTGAACCGTGGCGCTCACTTTCCGGCCAATCCGCCTCGCAGCTCAAACCGGCGGTGCCGCGAACGCGATCTTTGCCGCCAGCGCCGCCGCATTTTTATCTGGCTCCCATGGCCATGGCTCGTCGCCGGATGGGGCACGCTGATCTGACCATTCACGGCTTCCGCTCGACGTTTCGCGATTGGGCTGCCGAAACGACCAACTATCCCCGGGCGGTTGCCGATCCGCGGCGCGGCCACTTTTTCTTTCTTGACCCTACGAGCCGCGCCCCAGTGCATGAGCGATTGCCCGAAGTGGTGCGGTAATACGCCATGAGGAGGATTGTCGTATCGTGGATAGCGCGTTTTCAAGATTGGCGATTTGAGTACGAAGAGCCTCAAGCAAAGGCTTATCCTCGGAAATCTGGCGATTAAACGCTCCAGAACCTTCCAGAACCGTCGCGAGATGAGCCGTTCTGGCATCGATTTTCGGCAATGCCTTATCGGGAGCGGACGACGCTTTGCGCAAGCAAACATCGCAATACATGATCCA
>JAJZBM010000036.1 GCA_021798915.1 Pseudomonadota bacterium | reverse complement strand
CGCCATAGAGCTGCGCCGCCAGCGTCTTGTTGGGGGCGAGGATCAGGGTCGGGCGCTGGATCGCCTCGATGATCTTGGCCATGGTGAAGGTCTTGCCCGAGCCGGTGACGCCGAGCAGCACCTGATCGCGCGCCTCGGCCTCGATCCCGGCGAGCAGGGTCGCGATGGCGCCCGGCTGGTCGCCGTTCGGCTCATAGGGCGAAACCACGCGGAGCGGCTTGCCAGGCGGGCGGCGCGGCTGTTTTTCCGGGATGAACAGCAGCGGCGCGGCGGGGGCGTGGCGCTGGGCGAGGGTCTCTGACATCGATCAACGGAACCTTGGATCTGCGGCGGGGCGGGGGCTTTGTCGAGCGGCGCGGCTTTCGCTATGTAGGGTGCCAAGGCAATCGAGGGGAGTGGCACGATGGCGGTCAACAAGGTCTACCCGGATGCGAAGGCGGCGCTGGCCGGTCTTCTGCGTGACGACATGACGATCATGGCCGGCGGCTTCGGCCTTTGCGGCATTCCCGCGACCCTGATCGCGGCGATCCGGGATTCGGGCGTCAAGGGCCTGACGGTGGTTTCCAACAATGCCGGGATCGACGAGGCTGGCCTTGGGATTCTCCTCCAAACCCGCCAGATCCGCAAGATGATCAGCTCCTATGTCGGCGAGAACGCAACCTTCGCCCGCCAATACCTCGCCGGCGAGCTGGAGATCGAATTCAATCCCCAGGGCACGCTCGCCGAGCGCATCCGCGCCGGCGGCGCCGGCATTCCCGCCTTCTTCACCCCGACCGGGGTCGGCACCGAGATCGCCAAGGGCAAGGAAACCCGCGAGTTCGACGGCAAGACCTATCTCATGGAGCGCGGTCTCGTCGCCGATCTCGCCATCATCCATGCCTGGAAGGGCGATAGCGAGGGCAATCTCGTCTATCGCCTGACGGCGCGGAATTTCAACCCGATCATGGCGACCGCGGCGCGCGTCACCGTCGCCGAGGTCGAGCATCTCGTGGCCCCGGGCGAAATCGCCGCCGATACCATCGTGACGCCGGGGATTTTCGTCCAGCGTCTGGTCAAGCTCGACCACGTCGAAAAACACATCGAGCAGCGCACCACCCGCAAGCGCGCCGCCTGATTTTTCCTGAATCCGAGGAGACCCCCATGCCCTGGACCCGTGACGACATGGCCGCCCGCGCGGCGGCCGAACTCGAGGATGGATTCTACGTCAATCTCGGCATCGGGATCCCGACGCTGGTTGCGAATCACATCCCGGAAGGGCTTTCGATCCATCTGCACAGCGAAAACGGCCTCTTCGGCATCGGGCCGTTCCCGTACGAGGGCGAGGAAGATGCCGATCTCATCAACGCCGGCAAGCAGACGGTGACGCTGCTGCCGACCTCGAGCATTTTCGACAGCGCCACCTCCTTCGCCATGGTGCGCGGCGGACATATCGACATCTCCATCCTCGGCGCCCTGCAGGTCGCGCAATCCGGCGATCTCGCCAATTGGATGATCCCCGGCAAGATGGTCAAGGGTATGGGCGGCGCGATGGATCTGGTCGCCGGGGTGCCGCGCGTCGTCGTCCTGATGGAACACACCGCCCGCGGCGAGCCGAAAATCCTCAAGGAATGTACCCTCCCGCTCACCGGCAAGGGCGTCGTCGATACCATCATCACCGAACTCGGCGCCTTCAAGGTCGATCGCGCCGGCAGCGGTCTGATCCTCACCGATCTCGCCCCCGGCGTCAGCGAGGATGAAATCCGCGCCCAGACCGCTGCCGATTTCCGGCCGGCCGGCAATGTGAAGGCCTGGTAGGGCAACCAGAAACATCGGACCGCCGAAAAAAACACCGGGAGGAAACAGGATGCCGGCCCACGCCTATCCGCTGCTGATCAAACAGCTTCTGGTGACGCCGATCCAGCAGGCGAGCGGCGCCGAAATCGTCTATCGCGATCTCCGCCGCCACACCTACCCGGAATTCATCACCCGCATCGCCCGGCTGGGAAGCGCGCTCACGGCGCTCGGCGCCCGCCCCGGCATGCGCATCGCGGTGCTGGATTGGGACAGCCATCGCTATCTCGAATGCTATTTCGCGGTGCCGATGCTGGGCGCCGTGTTGATGACCGCCAATCCCCGCCTCGCCCCCGAGCAGCTCGCCTATACGCTCGATCACAGCGGCGCCGAGATCCTGCTCGTCCATCCCGATTTCGTCTCTCTGGTCGCGCAAATTCGCGCCCGGCTGCCGAAGCTCCGGACGCTGATCGCGCTGCCCGATGACGGGCCCATGCCGGAGGGCCTCGCCTTCGCCGGCGAATATGAGGCGTTGCTCGCCGGCGCCGATCCCGGCTTCGTCTTTCCCGAGTTCGACGAAAACACCACGGCGACGCAGTTCTACACCACCGGCACCACCGGTCTGCCCAAAGGCGTCTCCTTCAGCCATCGCCAGATCGTGCTCCACACCTTGTCGCTGATGGCCAATCTCATGCTGGCGAGCCGCAACGGGCGGCTCTCGCGCGAGGCCGTCTATCTGCCGCTCACGCCGATGTTTCATGTCCACGCCTGGGGCATTCCCTATTTGGCGACGGTCGCCGGGATGAAGCAGGTCTATCCCGGCCGCTACGTGCCGGCGGCCATCGCCGCGCTTTTCGCGCGCGAGGGCGCGACGTTTTCGCACTGCGTGCCGACCATCCTGAACATGCTGCTGGCAACGCCGGAATTCGCCGCGCTCGATCTCTCGCGCTGGCAGGTCATCATCGGCGGCTCCGCCCTGCCGCGCGGGCTTGCCGAGGCGGCGCTGGCGCGCGGCATCGATGTCTATGCCGGCTATGGCATGTCAGAGACCTGTCCGGTGCTCTCGCTCGCCCAGGTCAAGCCGGGTCTCGGCGCCGAGGACGAGATTCGCGCCCGCACCTCGGCGGGCCTGCCGAGCGTTCTGGTGGAATTGCGCGTCGTCGACGAGGATATGAACGACCTCCCGCATGACGGCGCCCATCCTGGCGAAGTGGTGGCGCGCGCCCCGCATCTGACGGCGGGCTATGTCGGCAATGACGCGGCGAGCACGGCGCTCTGGGCCGGCGGCTGGCTCCATACCGGCGATATCGGCGTGATCGGCGCGGATGGTTATCTCCGCATTACCGATCGTGCCAAGGACGTGATCAAGACCGGCGGCGAATGGGTCTCCTCGCTCGATCTCGAAGACCTCATCTCGCGCCACGCCGATGTCGGCGAGGTCGCGGTGGTCGGCGTTCCCGATGCGAAATGGGGCGAGCGGCCGGTGGCCCTCGTGGTCGCGAAAGCCGGGCGCGATCTCGACCCCGAAAGCGTGCGGCAATTCCTGTTCGCCGCTGCGGCGCGCGGCGAAATCTCGCGTTTCGCCGTGCCGGAGCGGATCGAACCGGTCGCCGCCCTCGACAAGACCAGCGTCGGCAAGCTCGACAAGAAGCGCCTGCGCGCCCGCCTCGCCGGCTAATCCTGCCGCGTGTCCTGTCGCGCCGTTTCGCTCGCCATCCGACGTTCGTTTTCGACCATGTAATCGCGCGCGATCGGCAGGGCATAGGGCGAACGGGCCATCTGAATCTGGAAATTCATATGATCCTGGCGGCGGAAAGCGAGTTCCGCCCCGGCGAGGTAGAATTCGAACATGCGGCAGAAACGCTCGTCATAGAGTGAGGCGATGGCATCGCGATTGGCGGCGAAACGGCGGCGCCAATGACGAAGGGTCTCGCCATAGTGCAGACGAAGGATTTCGATGTCGGTGATCCAGAGGCCGGCGCGCTCGATATGCGGCACCACCTCGCTCAGCGCCGGAGAATAGCCGCCGGGAAAAATATATTTGGCGAGCCAGGGATTGGTGCTGCCCGGCCCGGCGGCGCGGCCGATGGCATGGAGGAGCGCGACCCCATCCGGCGCCAGACAACGCTTCACGGTTGCGAAAAATTGCCGGTAATGATCAACCCCGACATGTTCGAACATGCCGACCGAGACGATGCGGTCGACCGGTTCGGTCAAGGCGCGGTAATCCATCAATTCGAAGCGTACCCGGTCGTCGAGCCCTTCTGCCGCGGCACGGGCGCGCGCCTCGGCGAGTTGTTCGGTGGACAAGGTGATGCCGGTGACGCGGGCGCCGTAATCGCGCGCCAGCGTGAGTGCGAACCCGCCCCAGCCGCTGCCGATATCGAGCACCGAAAGCCCCGGGCGATCCAGCCGCAGCTTTGCTGCGATATGGCGCTTCTTGAGTGTCTGCGCTTCTTCCAATGTCTCATCGCCGGTCGGAAAATAGGCGCAGGAATATTGCCGGTCACGATCGAGAAAGAGGCTGTAGAGGCGGCCGTTGAGATCATAGTGATGGGCGACGTTGCGCCGCGACCGCGACGCCGGGTTGAACTGTGCGACACGGCGCATCAGCCAACCGCCGGCGGTCTGAAGGCGCATCAAGGGATGGGCGGAAAGATCGCTCTCGGCATTGCGGACCAGAACGTCGAGCATCGCGAAGAGCGAACACTCCAGCGGCGCGACATCCCCCTCCATATAAGCCTCGCCAAGGGCAAGCGAGGGGTTGAGAACCAGGCGGCGGATCGCCGCCTTGCGGTTGATCGCGAGACCCGCCGCCGGGCCGTCACGCTCGCCCTGATAATGGCTCCTGGTGCCATCGGGCCAGCGGATCGTAAGCTGCCCCTCCTTGATCATTCGCCGCAAAAAACCATCCAGAACAGCGCGCATGCCCCACCTCTTCGTCAGGGGATCTTCGTCCATCGATCAGTCTTTCGATCTGGCGCGAGATTGGCCCAGAAATAGGGCCGGCGTCAAAATTTTCACTGCCGCGTGAGACGCCGCGCCTTGATTTCTTTCCCCCGGACGGGAACAGTGGCGAGCGAAGCGCCATTAGGGAGAGGGACGGCGATGAGCATCATCAGGCGTTTCGCGCCAGCGGCTCTGGCGGCGGGTTTGGCGATCGCCTCGGCGCTGCTCGCACCAGGCCTCGCGCGGGCCGAGGATCATGTCACGTTCGGCCTCGACTGGAAGGCCGAGGCGGAATATGGCGGCTATTACCAAGCCCTGGCGAGCGGGGTCTATCGCCGGCACGGGCTAGACGTCACTATCCGCCAGGGCGGGCCGCAAGTGAACCAGACCCAGCTTTTGCTCGCCGGGCGGCTCGATTTCACCATTTCGTCCAATAGCTTCCTCGCCCTCAATTTCGTCCAGCAGAAACTGCCTTTCGTCGCCATCGCGGCGATGTTCCAGAAAGACCCCTCGGTGCTGATCGCCCATCCCGGCCAGGGGCATGACAGCTTCGCCGCCCTCCGCGGCCAGCCGATCATGATCGGCGCCGATACCCGCGCCGGCTGGTGGAACTTCCTGCGCGCCAAATTCGGCTATAGCGACAGCCAGATCCGCCCCTACACCTTCAACCTCGCCCCCTTCCTGCACGACAAGGCGGCGATCCAGGAGGGCTATCTCGGCTCCGAACCGTTCTCGATTCATGAGGCGACCGGGGAAAAGCCGGTGGTGCTGCTGATCGCCGATGCCGGGTTCGCGGGCTATGCCAGCCTGATCGCGACCAGCCGCAAATTGACCGAAACCCAGCCCGATCTCGTGCGGCGCTTTCTCGATGCCTCGATCGAAGGCTGGTACAGCTATCTCTATAGCGATCCGGCACCAGGCAATACCCTGATGCGGAAGGAAAATCCGGAAATGACGGCGGCGCTGCTCGATTACGGGCGGACGGTTCTGAAGCAGCACGGCATCGTCGATTCGGGGGATGCGGAAAAGCTCGGCATCGGCGCCATGACCGCTGCGCGCTGGCTCGATTTCTTCCAAAGCATGCAACAGGCCGGTCTTTATCCCAAGGATCTCGACTGGCGAAGCGCCTATACCCTCCGCTTCGTCGATCGCGGGGTCGGATTGCAGATGCGGCCGAAAACCCCCTGACCATAGCAACCCCTCTGAGTGTATCGCCGCCTTTGCTCGCGCTTGAGGATGTCGGCCGCCGTTTCGCGAGCGGGACGGAGGCTTTGCGCGGGGTTTCGCTTGCCATCGCGGCGGGCGATTTCATCGCTCTCCTCGGCCCCTCCGGTTGCGGCAAATCGACGCTGCTGCGGCTGCTGGCCGGGCTCGATCAGCCGGATCACGGCCGGGTTTCCTGGCCCGGCGCGCCGGCCGGCCCCGGCGAGATCGGCTTCGTCTTCCAGGATCCGACGCTGCTGCCATGGGCGAGTGCGGCGGATAATGTCTATCTCCCGCTGCGTCTGCGCGGGATCGGGCGCGCCGAGGCGCGGCCGCGGGTCAACGAGGCCCTGGCGCGGGTCGGACTCGCCGGGTTCGAGCACGCGCGCCCGGCGCAGCTTTCCGGCGGGATGCGGATGCGGGTCTCGATCGCCCGCGCCCTCCTCACCCGGCCGAAACTGCTCCTGATGGACGAGCCCTTCGCCGCGCTCGACGAGTTCACCCGCCACAGGCTGCAGGAGGATCTGCTCGCCTGGTGGCAGGACGCCGGCTGCACCATCGTCTTCGTCACCCATTCGATCTATGAGGCGGCGTTTCTCGCCCGCCGTGTCATTCTCATGAGCGCGCGCCCGGGGCGGATCGCCGGCGAAATCGACGCCGATCTTCCGGCCGGGCCGGCGCGGCGGCTCGATCCGGCTTACGCCGCCCTGGTCGCCGCCATCACGCGGCGGCTCGAGGAAAGCCATCGCGCGGCGGGGCAGGCATGATCCGCATCGCCCCCGCCCTTTTCGGCCTCGCCGCCCTTGCCCTGTGGGAGGGGCTGGTGCGGGTGCTCGCGGTGCCGGCCTATCTGGTGCCCGGCCCGCTCGCCATCCTTAGCGCCTTTCGCGACGATCCCGGCGGGCTGCTCGCCGCACTCGCGGCGACGCTGACCGTGACTTTCGCCGCGCTGATCGCGGCGACCCTTCTCGGTGTCGCCCTCGCCCTCGCGGTCGCCGCCACCCCGCTCCTCCGCGCCGCGATCCAGCCCTGGGCGGTCGCCCTTCAGGTGACGCCGATCGTCGCCATCGCGCCGCTGATCATCGTCTGGGTCGGCGATCCCTTCGCCGCTCTCGTCGTCTGTGCGACCATCATCGCGTTTTTCCCGGTCTTCTCGGCAACCGCGGCCGGGCTTGCGGCCGTCGCGCCGGACTATCTCGACCTCTTCCGCCTCAACGGCGCCGGACGCTGGCAGACACTCCGGCTGTTGCGGCTTCCCTCGGCGCTGCCCTATTTCCTCGCGGGCCTGCGGATTTCCGGCGGCCTCGCGCTGGTCGGCGCGGTGGTCGCGGAATTCGTCGCCGGCTCCGGCGGCTTCGCGACCGGCCTCGCCTACCGCCTGATCGAGGCTGGCTACCGACTGCAAATCCCGCGCATGTTCGCCTGCCTCGTCCTGCTCGGCGCCGCCGGGCTCGCGATCAATGCCGCGCTCGGGGCGCTGGAACGCTGGTTCTTGACGCGACGATAGAGAAGTAAGTGGTTCTTTTTTAAAAAAAGAACCAAAAAATTTTTATCCTGACCCTCGGGAAGCGGCGGTGCCGAAGGCACTGCCGCAACGAATGAAAGTCTTTTTGCTTCTTTTTCTTCAGAAAAAGAAGATTCTTTTGTGTGATTTCCTTGCCCCCTTACCAATCAGCATACCCCCTTGTTCGCCGCCCGCCAAAGCCGTATCGGCAAGGCACCAGGAACTGGAGGGAGCGCGCCATGGCCGCGATTGCCGATATCACTGCCCGGGAAATTCTCGACAGCCGCGGCACCCCGACCATCGAGGTCGATGTCACACTCGATGACGGCACGCTGGGCCGCGCCGCCGTGCCCTCCGGCGCCTCGACCGGCGTGCATGAAGCGGTGGAACTCCGCGATGGCGACCCGGCGCGGTTCGGTGGCAAGGGCGTGCGCCAAGCCGTCGCCCATGTCGAGGGCGAGATTTTCGACGCCATCGCCGGGATGGATCCGGCGGCACAAATCCACATCGACGAGACCCTGATCGATCTCGATGGCACGCCCAACAAATCCCGCCTCGGCGCCAACGCGCTCCTCGCCGTCTCGCTGGCAACCGCCAAGGCAGCGGCGGCGGCGCATGGGATGCCGCTTTGGCGCTATCTCGGCGGCAGCCATGCGCGGGTGCTGCCGGTGCCGATGATGAACATCATCAATGGCGGCAAACACGCCGACAACCCGATCGACATCCAGGAATTCATGATCCAGCCGCTGGCGGCATCCAGCCTCGCCGACGCGGTGCGCATGGGGGCGGAAGTCTTTGCGGCGCTCAAGAAGATACTCGCCGAGGCCGGGCACAACACCAATGTCGGCGACGAGGGCGGGTTCGCGCCCAATCTCCGTTCCGCCGACGAGGCGCTCTCCTTCATCAGCCGGGCGATCGAGAAGGCCGGCTATCGCCCTGGCGAGGAGATCGCGCTGGCGCTCGACTGTGCGGCCAGCGAGTTTTTCAAGGACGGGCGCTATCACCTCGCGGGCGAGGGCAAGACCCTCGATGCCGCCGGCATGACCGCCTATCTCGAAGGGTTGATGGCGCGCCATCCCATCACCTCGATCGAGGATCCCTTTGCCGAGGATGACTGGGCGGGGTGGAAACTGGGCAGCGATGCCCTCGGCAAGCGGGTGCAACTGGTCGGCGATGATCTCTTCGTCACCAACCCCGAGCGTCTTCGCCGCGGCATTCAAGATGGCATCTGCAACGCGATCCTGGTCAAGCTGAACCAGATCGGCACCCTGACGGAGACCCTGGAGACCATCGAAATCGCCCAGCGCGCCGGCTATGGCGCGGTGATCAGCCATCGCTCGGGCGAGACCGAGGACACCACCATCGCCGATCTCACGGTCGCGACCAATGCCGGCCAAATCAAGACCGGCAGCCTCTCGCGCTCCGACCGGCTGGCGAAATACAACCAGTTGATCCGTATCGAGGCCGAACTCGGCCGCGCCGGCCGCTATGCCGGGCGGGGCGTGCTGCGCGGTTGAGAAAAATCGTCGATTGGTCGCGAAAATGACCAATTTGACACGCGATGGAGACGGATTGGTTACCTTTCCTGGCCTTCAATGCGCGGATTGGACGCGCCATGGAGGATCGGGATGCTCTCTGTTCATTTTCGCCGCATCGCCCTCGCCCAGGGTCTGCTCGCCGACCCCTCGGAAAAGCCGCAATATTCCGAGACTGCGCGCCCGGCCAGCGCCGCCGAGCGAACCGCGGAGAGTGATCCCCGCAACCGGCCGCCCTCGCCTCGCCCCGATCCGCGCCAAGCCTCTTGACGCCTCGGTCGCGGAGGGGCAGTTATAGGGATAATTATTTGTATACGAACAATCCCTGACGCCGCCCTGCATCTGACGCGCGGGCGCGCCGGCGGGCGAAAGCGAGTGGGCAGCGATGACCAGGGCAGCGGGCACGCGTGCGCCGGCCTCTGACGAAGCCTCCGCCGCGGCGGAAACGCCGGGATGCGGGGATACGGGGTTCGGGGCGTACGTGGTGGAAGCGCAAGCGGGTTTCCTGCTGCGCCGCGCCCATCAGCGCCATGCCGCCTTGTTTCAGGAAATGATGGGCGCACGCGCGCTGACGCCGACCCAGTTCACCGCCCTCATCAAGATCGTCGAATGCGGCACGGTGACGCAAAACCGGCTCGGCCGCCTTGCCGCCATGGATCCGGCGACGATCCAGGGCGTCGTGCGGCGTCTCATCGCACGCGGGCTGGTGCAGCGTGATTCAGACCCCGGAGACCGCCGTACCCATGTCTTGCGCGCCAGCCCGGCGGGGCTTGAACTGGCGCGGCAAGCCGTGGCATGCGCAACCGAAATCACCACCGCGACCCTGGCGCCGCTGGCGCCGGAGGAACGGCCCTTGTTTCTGTCTCTCCTCGGAAAGTTGATTTGAGCGATGCCGGCACACCCCACCACCACGCTTGGCTTTGGCTTCGATTTTCCGGCGCTCGCGACGCGGGACGGGCTGGTCCGGCTCGATCAGGCATTTCTCGCCGCCCTCACCGCCGAGGATGCCGCCCTCGGCGCCCGGCTGCTCGCCGCCCGCGCCGCGCCGGAGACGATCACGGCCAAGGATGAGAGCGACCTCATCATCGCCCTCGGCCGCCATCTCGACCGGTTCGTCGCAAACCTGTTCGGCATCGACGCGGAAGCCGGAGCACTGGCCCGCCGCACCCATGACCTCGACCCGATTCATGCCTGCAAACGGCTCTTCGTGCAGCGCCAGGCCGTCCGCCAATATCCCGAGGCCGCCGATTTCGATGGCGATGCCCTGCGCGCGGCGCTGGCGGAACGAATCGGCGACGTTTCCAGCGAATCGGCCTTTGCCGCCGCGGTCGCCGGTTTCGAGGCGGCCGGCGACGAGGACTCTCTTGCGCTCGCCCGCCGCTACGCCGCCTGGGCGGTGCTGAGTGCCGCCGGCCAGGCACGGCACCGCGATGGCACCCTGTTCAAGGTGCCGCACAAGCCCGATCCCGAACATCTGGTGCCGGTCGAGACGATCCTCCGCGACGGTGTCACCATGCTGCGCCTGCCCGAGCATGACTGGCGGGCCCGCGACGGATTCGCGCTCACCGATCCCGGCATGAACGATCAGCAGGCACTCGATCAGATGAATTACTGCATCTGGTGCCACAACCAGGGCAAGGATTCCTGCTCCAAGGGCCTGCGCGACCGCAAAAGCGGCGACTTCCAGAAATCCCCCTTCGGCGTCACCCTCGCCGGCTGCCCGCTCGAAGAAAAAATCAGCGAGATGCACACCCTCCGCGCCGAGGGCGCGGCGATCGGGGCCTTCGCCATCATCGCCATCGACAATCCGATGATGGCGGCGACCGGGCATCGCATCTGCAATGACTGCATGAAGGCCTGCATCTATCAGAAACAGGACGCGGTCGATATTCCCCAGGCCGAGACCTCTGTTCTCCGCGATATCCTGGCGCTGCCCTGGGGGGTCGAGATCTACGCCCTGCTCACCCGCTGGAACCCGCTCGATATCCGCCGCCCGCTGCCGCGCCCGGAAAGCGGGCGGGCGGTGCTGGTGGTCGGGCTCGGCCCGGCCGGTTTCACGCTCGCCCATCATCTGCTCAATGACGGCCACAGCGTGGTCGCGATCGACGGGCTCAAAATCGAGCCGCTCGGCATCGATCCGGGCACGCCGATTCGCGACGCCGAAACCTTGTTCGAAAACCTCGACGACCGGGTGATGGCCGGATTCGGGGGGGTCGCCGAATACGGCATCACGGTGCGCTGGAACAAGAACTACCTCAAGCTGATCCGCCTCCTGCTCGAACGGCGGGCGGGGTTCGCGATGTTCGGCGGGGTGCGGTTCGGAGGCGGGGCGACGCTTTCCATCGACGACGCCTGGGCGCTGGGGTTCGATCATATCGCGCTCGCCATGGGGGCGGGGCGGCCGACCGTGCTCGATGTTCCGAACGGGCTGGCGCGCGGGGTGCGCCAGGCTTCCGATTTCCTGATGGCGCTGCAATTGACGGGGGCGGCGAAATTCTCCTCGGTCGCCAATCTGCAAATCCGTCTGCCGGTGGTGGTGATCGGCGGCGGCCTCACCGCGATCGACACCGCGACCGAAAGCCTCGCCTATTACGTCCGCCAGGTGGAAAAATTCGCCCGCCGCTATGAAACCCTGGTCGCCGAGCGCGGTGAGAGCGCGGTCCGCGCCGGCTGGTCGGCGGAGGAGGCGGAGATCGCCGCCGAGTTCCTCGCCCATGCGCGCGCGATCGGTGCCGAGCGCGAAGCCGCCGCCGCCGCCGGCCGGGCGCCGCGTTTCGCGCCGCTGCTCGATTCCTGGGGGGGCGCGACCATCGCCTATCGCCGCCGCCTGATCGATGCGCCCTCCTATACCCTCAACCATGAAGAGGTCGCGAAAGCGCTGGAGGAAGGGGTGCGTTTCGCCGAGGGGCTGACCCCGGCCGCCGTTGAGGTCGATGCGCATGGCCACGCCGCCGCGCTTCGGGTCAGACGCGCCGATGCCAGCGAGGTCGTCTTGCCGGCGCGCGCCATCCTGGTCGCCGCCGGCACCCAACCCAACACCGTGCTGGCGCGCGAGGATGGCCGCATCGCCCTCGATGGCCGCTATTTCCAGGCGATCGACGAGGACGGCGCCCCGGTCTCGCCCCGGCGCGGCCTCGCCAAGCCCGAGCGCGCCGAGGTGCTGATGCACCGCGCCCCGGATGGCCGTTTCATCAGCTTCCTCGGCGATCTCCATCCGAGTTTCTTCGGCAATGTCGTCAAGGCGATGGGAAGCGCGCGGCGCGGCTATCCGGTGATCTCGCGGGTACTCGCCGCCCGCCCGCCGGCAGCGGGCGCGGGCGCCGCGGTGATCGCGCGCTGCCAGGATGCGCTGGCCGTCCGCGTGCATGCGGTCAATCGCCTCACGCCGACCATCGTCGAGGTGGTGCTGCACGCGCCGGCGGCGGCGCGCGCCTTCCGTCCCGGCCAGTTCTTCCGCCTCCAGAATTACGAGCGCTTCGCCCAGCACCTCGACGAGCCCGGAATCGGCCAAACCCTGCTCGCGATGGAGGGTCTTGCCATGACCGGCGCCTGGACCGACCCGGCGCGCGGTCTGGTCGCGGTGATCGCGCTCGAGATGGGCGGCAGTTCCGATCTCTGCGCAACGCTCGCGCCCGGCGAGCGCGTGGTGCTGATGGGGCCGACCGGAACGCCGACCGATCTGCCGGAGAAAAGCACCGTCGCCCTGGTCGGCGGCGGGCTCGGCAACGCCGTGCTGTTCAGCATCGGCGCGGCGCTCCGCGCCCGGGGCACGCGCGTCCTCTATTTCGCCGGCTACAAGAAAATGATCGACCGCTACAAGGTCGAGGAGATCGAGCGCGCCGCCGATGTCATCGTCTGGTGCTGCGACGAGGCACCGGGTTTCACCCCGGCGCGGCCACAGGACCGGAGCTTCGTCGGCAATATCGTCGCCGCCATGGCCGCCTATGGCGAAGGCCGGCTGGGGGCGCAGGACGTACCGCTCGCCGCGTGCGACCATCTCGTCGCCATCGGCTCGGACCGCATGATGCAGGCGGTGGGGGTGGCGCGGCATGGCGTACTCGCGCCTTTCCTCAAGCCCGGGCACAGCGCCATCGGCTCGATCAACTCGCCGATGCAATGCATGATGAAGGAAGTCTGCGCGCAATGTCTCCAGCCGCAGATCGATCCGGTGAGCGGCGAGCGCAGCGTGGTTTTTTCCTGCTTCAACCAGGACCAGGGGCTGGATCGGGTGGATTTCCCGGCGCTGGCCGAGCGCCTGCGCCAGAACAGCCTTCAGGAAAAATTGACCGCGCAATGGATCGACCGCGCGTTGCGCAGGCTGCGGCAGCGGCCTGCGGCAACGCCCCCGGTGGCGGCCGAAGTTTAGATATCGGCGGCTCTGTCCGGCGGCCGGTGGTTGCGATAGCATTCCGGCAACGGACGAGGAGGGGCCGATGTCTGAACCATTGTCTCTCGTGGTGCCGGAAGCGCCCAAACGGTCGCTCTCCTGGCGTGGCGTGCTGCGCGTGGTCCATGACAACCCGCTGCTGCTCTGGACCGACGCCGCCTATGAGCAGGACGTCGAGACGCAGAGTTTCCTCGGCAAGCCGCGCTTCCTCCTCAACGCACCGGAGGCGATCCAGCACGTTCTGATCCGCAATCCCGAGAATTATCGCCGCACCGCCGCTTCGATCCGCCTGCTCCGCCCCTTCGTCGGGCGCGGGCTTTTGCTCAGCGAGGGCGAACTTTGGCGGCGCGAACGCCGGGTGATCACCCCCACCCTCGCGCCACGCGCGCTGCCGCCCTTGATGGCCGAGGCGGCGCGGGCGATCGGCGCTGCCGCAATCCGGCTCGATGCCGCGGCCAAGGCGGGAACGCCGGTCGATCTGCTGGCGGTGATGCAGGGGCTCGCCCTCGATATCGCCGGGCGCACGATGTTCTCAGTGGCGATGGAGGCGTTCGGCACCGAAATGCGGCAGATGCTTGCCGAGGCGGCACGCAACCTCTCGCGGCCGGATTTTTTCGACCTCGTGTTGCCGATCGGCATGCCCAGTCCGCGCGATTTCCAGCGCTGGCGGTTTCAGCGCCGCTGGATGGGCCTGATCAGCCGCATCATCGCCGCGCGCCAAGGTGCGGATGCGCGCCGGGGCGACGGCGCTGACCTGTTCGACCTCCTGCGCGCCGCCCTGGCCGAGGACGGGCCGGAAGGCGCGCGGCTGCTGCGCGACGAAGTGGCGACGATGATCATCGCCGGGCATGAAACCACCGCCCTCACCCTGTTCTGGTCGGCGCTCCTCCTCGCCGCCGAGCCGGACATGCAAGCCCGCATCGCCGCCGAGGCGGACGGGCTCGACCTCGGCCCCGACGGTGCCGCGGCGGCGCTGGAGCGGCTTTCCTACACCCGCGCCGTGGTCAGCGAGGCGCTCCGGCTCTACCCCCCGGCGGCGGTGATCGCGCGGCAGGCGGTCAACGCGGCGCGCTGCGGCGATATCACCATTCCGCGCGGCGCACTGGTGTTCATCGCGCCCTGGGTATTGCATCGCCATCGCAAACTATGGGCGGCACCGGGCCATTTCGATCCCAGCCGCTTCCTTCCCGGCGCGCAGCCGGTGCCGCGCTTCGCCTATCTCCCCTTCGGCGCCGGCCCCCGGGTTTGCGTCGGCGCCCAGTTCGCGCTCGCCGAGGCGACCCTGGTGCTGGCGACCCTGGTGCGGCGCTTCGTGATCACCCGCGGCGACGATGCGCCGGTGATGCCGGTCAGCGTGGTGACGACGCAGCCCGACCGGGCGCCGCCGTTCCATCTGACGCCACGGCCGGGCGCAGCATGAAGAGCGCTGCGAGCGCGGACAGGCACAGCCCGGCGGAGACGAGAAGCGCGTAGAGCCCGAGCCGGTCGAGAATCAGGCCGAACAAAAGCGGCGCCAGCGCCTGCGCCGCCCGCGCCGGGGCACCGAGCCAGCCGGTGCGCGCGCCATAGCCGTGCGGGCCGAAAATCGCCAACGGCAAGGTGCCGCGCGCGATGGTGAGAATACCGTTGCCGGCGCCATAGAACAGCGAAAACGCAACCGCGAGCGGCGCCCCCCACAGCGCCAGCAGCGCAGCACCCAACGGGTGCAAGGCGGTCGCGATGCGGGCCGGTATCAGCGGATGGGTGCGGCGGAGAAACAGGAATTCGACGATCCGTGCCATCACCTGCGCCGGGCCGACCAGCGCCGCGGCGCCGATCGCCGCCGTCCGGCTCGCCCCCGCCATCTGCAAAAGCTGCGGCAGATGCGTTGCCATCGATCCGGTGACGAACCAGGCGCTGGCGAACACATAGGCCAGCAGCACCATCTCGCGCCGCTGATCGCGCGGCTCGCCGTCCTCGGGCTTGGGCGCCGGTGGCGGCGCGCGCGGCACCAGAAAGGCGTTGAGCGGCAGGCCGAGCCCAAGATGCAGCCCGGCCCAGGCGAGACAGGCGCCACGCCAGCCGAAATGCGCGGCGAGCACGGCGCTGAGCGGCCAGCCGATGGTGGAGGCGAAGCCGGCGAACAGCGTGATCCCGGTGATCGGCCCGCGCGCGGCATGGCCATAGAGCCCGGCGAGCGTCGCGAAGGCCGAATCATAGAGCCCGAGCGCCATCCCGACGCCGACCACCGCCCAGGCGGCGAACAGCGTGACCGGCCCATGCGCCAAAGCCAGCGCGCACAGCCCGACGATGAACACCAGATTGGAGGCGAGCAAAACCCCCCGCCCGCCCCGCGCGTCGATCGCCCGCCCAACCGCCGGCCCGCTCACCGCAGCGATCAGGAGTGAGGCGGAAACGGCGGCGAACACCACGGTCGGGGTGGTTCCGGTCCCGCGCGCCATCGGTTCGGCGAGGACCGCCGGGAGATAATAGCTCGACGCCCAGGCCAGAGTCTGGGTGGTGCCGAGCGCGAAAATGACCTGCCCGGTGCGGGCTCGCGCGGGCTCAGTCGCCGGCAAGCGCCGCTTCCACGCCAGCGGCAAGCGAAAACAGGCGCGCATCGGCCATCGTCTCGCCGACCAGCATCAGCCCCGCCGGCGCCTCACCGGGGCGATGGCAGGGGAGGCTGATGGCGCAGCGGTCGAGGAAATTGACCGGCGAGGTGTTGCGCAGCGTCTGCAGATTGATGCGTTGATAGGCGGCATCGTCAGCGAGATCGGCGATGCGCGGGGGCACGATCGGCACCGTCGGCAAGATCAGGGCATCGAACGCCACCGTCTGCGCGTCCATCGCCGCGATGATGCGCGCCCGCGCCGCCAGGAGATCGACGTAATCGGCGGCGCGCGGCTCGGCACCACGCGCGATGCGGGCGGCAACCCGGGGGTCATAGAGCGCCGCATGCTCGGCAAGGAGCGTCCGATGCCAGGCATAGGCTTCCGGGGCGCTGAAACCGCCGAGGCGGTTCGCGGCCGGGATCTCCTCGAACGGGGCGAAAACCCGCGCCTCGATCCGCGCCCCCTGATTGCGCAAAACTGTGCAAGCGCGCTCGAATGCGGTGGCAATGGCGGGATCGAGCCCGGCCAGCGCATGCCCATCCGGGATGGCGAGACGGAGCCCCGTGACCGGCAGCGGCCAAGGCGCCGCGGGCGCGACCGCTCCGGCCATGATGGCATCGAGACTGGCGCAGCAGGCGACGCTCGGCGCCAGTGGTCCGACCGAATCGAGGGTTTCCGACAGCGGCAGCACGCCATCGCGCGGGATCCGCCGCGCCGTCGGCTTGTAGCCGGTGATGCCGCAGAACGCCGCCGGAATGCGGCACGAGCCGCCGGTATCGGTGCCGATCGCGCCAGCCACCATGCCATCCGCGACCGCGACCGCCGAGCCCGATGAACTGCCGCCCGGGACGCGGCCGATCTCGCGCTGCCAGGGGCTGCGCGGCGTGCCGTAATGCGGGTTGAGGCCGAGGCCGGAATAGGCGAACTCGGTCATGTTGGCGCGGCCGACCGGAATGAACCCGGCGGCGAGCAGGCGCGCGACGATGCCGGCATGGGCGGCGGCCGGTTTCGCCGCGCTCAACACGCGCGAACCCGCCGGGGTCGGCTCGCCGGCGATATCGAACAGATCCTTGAGCGCGATCGGAATGCCGGCGAACACCGACGGCGCCCGGCCCGCGGCGCGCAGCCGGTCGATGGCCTCGGCGCTGGCGCGCGCCGCCTCGGCATGGAGCTTCACGAAAGCCCGCGATCCTTCGCCGGATTGATCCTCGATGCGCGCGAGCGAACGTTCGACGAGGGCGCGGGCGGTGAGTTTGCCGCTGGCGAGACCGGCGGCGAGGTCGAGCAAGGTTTCCATGGCCAAAATCCTGCGCCGCCGCCACCGATGCGTAAAGGGGGCCCATGAAAGGGACGCAACGCGAGACCCGGTCAGCCTTGCCTCGACCCGGAAAGAGGGGCTTCAATACGGGCTTGCAAATTGAGGAGACGCCGCATGGCCCTCGCCGCCGGACCGGAAGCCCAAATCGGCAAGCTGGTGATCCGCAATATCGGCTTGATGCTCTCGGGGGCGCTCGAAGCCCCGATCCTGGATGCCGACACCCTGGTTGCCGAAAACGGGCGCATCACCGGGTTCGGACGCGCCAAGGACTGCGACACCGGGGATGCGCGTGTGGTGATCGACGCCCAGGGGACGGCGCTCGCCCCCGGCCTGATCGACAGCCACGTCCATCCGGTGTTCGGGGACTGGACGCCGCGCCAGAGCCAGCTCGGCTGGATCGAAAGCTGTCTCCATGGCGGCGTGACGACGATGATCTCGGCCGGCGAGGTGCATCTCCCCGGCCGACCGCGCGACATCATCGGCGTCAAGGCCCTGGCGATCACCGCCGAGCGCGCCTTCACCAATTTCCGCCCGCTCGGGGTCAAGGTCCGGGCCGGCGCGCCGGTGCTCGAGCGCGGCATGGTCGAGAGCGATTTCGCCGAACTCGCCGCCTCGGGGGTGAAACTGCTCGGCGAGGTCGGGCTCGGCACCGTGAAAGCCGGCTACGAGGCCAAGGAGATGGTGGCGTTCGCCCGCAAATACGGCATCCAGAGCACCATCCACACCGGCGGGCCGAGCGTGCCGGGCTCGGGCTATATCGACGCCGATACCGTGCTCGAAGCCGATGCCGACATCATCGGCCACATCAATGGCGGCCATACCGCGCTGCCGCTTCGGCAGATCCGCTGCCTCTGCGAAGGCTGCGCGCGCGGCATCGAAATCGTCCATAACGGCAACGAACTCGCCGCCCTCAGTGCACTCCGCTTCGCAAACGAACTCGGCCAGCTCGGGCGCGTCATTCTGGGGACCGACAGCCCCGCCGGCTCCGGCGTGCAGCCGCTCGGCATCCTCCGCATGGTCGCTTTTCTCTCGAGTTTCGGCGAAATCCCGGCCGAGACCGCGTTCTGTTTCGCGACCGGCAACACGGCGCGGCTCCGCGCCCTCGACTGCGGCCTGATCGAGGTCGGCCGGGCGGCGGATTTCGTGCTGATGGACCGCGCCCAGCATTCGGCGGGGAAGGATCTTCTGGAAAGCGTGCGCCTCGGCGATCTTCCCGGGGTTGGCATGACGGTGATCGACGGCATCGTCCGCACCACCCGCAGCCGCAACACGCCGCCCGCCGAACGTATTCCGGTGATCGTCGCCTGATTTTTCTGCGTCTCCCGCGTCTCGCGCTATGATGAGGCTGGGAAGAAAACGTCGCGAGGAGGATCCCATGCCGCAGGCCCGTACCGACGATGGCATCAATCTCCATTACGAGGAGACCGGCCGTGGCACGCCGATCGTCTTCGTCCATGAATTCGCCGGCGATTGCCGCGCCTGGGAGCCGCAGCTCCGCTATTTCGGCCAGAGCCACCGCGCCATCGCCTATAACGCGCGCGGCTATCCGCCATCCGACGTGCCGCCCGACCCACAGCACTACAGCCAGGCCCGCGCGGTCGCGGATATCATCGCCGTGCTCGATCATCTCGGCATCGTGCGGGCGCATATCGTCGGTCTTTCGATGGGCGGATTCGCGACCCTGCATTTCGGCCTCCGCCACCCCTCACGCGCGCTCTCGCTCACCGTTGCCGGCTGCGGCTACGGCGCCGAGCCGGAGCGGCGGGCGGCGTTCCAGGCCGAGGCGGAGGCGACGGCGGCTTTCCTGCTGCGCGAATCGATGCGCGATTTCGCCGCCAAATACGGCGACGGGCCAACCCGCGTGCAGTTCGCCAACAAGGATCCGCGCGGCTTCGCAGAATTCCGCGCCATGCTCGGCGAGCATTCGGCGCTGGGCTCGGCCAATACCCAGCTCGGCGTGCAGCGCGCCCGCCCCTCGCTCTATGATCTCACCGCGGAGATGGCGCGGCTCGACGTGCCGACCCTGATCCTGACCGGTGATGAAGACTGGCCCTGCCTCAATCCCGCCCTTCTGATGAAGCGCACCATCCCGACCGCGGCCCTGGCGGTGATGCCGAATTGCGGCCACACCATCAATCTCGAGGATCCCGACCAGTTCAACCGCATTGTTGGCGCGTTCCTCGCGCAGGTCGAGGCCGGGCGCTGGCCATCGCGCGACCCGCGCGCGCTGGGCCGCTCGGCGACCGGAATGCTGGAGCCATGAGGATGGTTGCGAAACGGCCGGGGGACACGCTATATGTATGAATAATACTTGCGAATAATTCGCAATAACTCGTTCAGAAGGCGCCCGCCGCCATGGCCCACACTGACACTACCCACGCTGACACTACCCACGCTGACGACACTACCCACGCTGACATCACCTTCGGGCGCGCCGTTCAGATCAGCCGGCGCTGTGAGCGTGCCGTGGTCACCGCCTATCGCGAACTGCGTGGCTTCGGCACCCCGGATCCGGATGCGTTCCGCGCCTGCACCACGCTCTATCGTATCCACCATCCGGAAGCGTCGCTGAACGAGGCGCGCCGTCTGGTCGCGGAATGGATCGACCATCACGTCATTCGCGATGATCCGGGCCCGACGCCGGGCTGCGACTGCGATTGATCGAATAACCCGCTACCCGCCCGCCGCCGGTTTCGCGCCATCGGCGAGAAACGCCGCCGTCTCCGCCGCCGCCGCGGCAAGCCCCAGGCGCCGGACCGGAACGCCTTCCGGAAACGCCGGGTAAAGCCGCGCCGGCAAGCGCCGGTCGAGCAGCACGAAAACGCCGCGATCGCCATCGCTCCGGATCAGCCGGCCGAAGGCCTGACGCAGGCGGAGCCGCACCAGCCGGTCGTCATAGAAACCGGGCGCGCCGCCGGAGAGATGGATCCGCCGCTCGCGATGCAGGATATCGGGGCGCGGCCAGGGCACACGCTCGAACACCACGAGCCGGAGCGCGCGGCCCGGCACATCGACCCCGTCGCGCATCGCGTCCGTCCCGAGGAGGCAGCTTTCCTCCTCGGCGCGGAAAATATCGACCAGCGTCGCGTTGTGCATGGCATCGACGTGCTGGGCATAAAGCGGGATACCGGCGGCGGCGAGTGCCGGCGCAAGGCGGGCGTGAACGGCGCGCAGCCGGCCGATCGCGGTGAAAAGCCCGAGGGCGCCGCCGCGGGCGGCGAGAAACAGGGCACGAAACGCCCCGGCGAGCGCCGCGAGATCGCCGGCGGCAACGTCGTTCACGATGAAGACACGGGTTTGTGCGCCATAGTCGAACGGACTCGGGAGCGCCGCGCGCGTCGCCGCGAGCGGCAGATACCCCGCCCCGACCCGCGCTTCGGCGACGTCCCAGGCGGCGACCGGATCGCCCCCCCCTTCGTCGCGAAGGGTCGCCGAAGTGATCAGAATGCCATGCGCGGGCGCGGCGAGGGTGGCGGCGAAGGGTTCGGTGGGGTCGAGCCAGTGGCGATGGAGCCCGACCTCGACGCCACCGCCGGGCAGCGTCTCGCGGCGGAGGAAGGCGACGAAGCGCGGCCGCGTGCCGGGGGTGGGAGGCGGCTCGGCAAGGGCGGCCAGCATCTCGCGCCACGCAGAGAGCCGCTCCAGCGCGCGCCGGCCGAGGGTGCGGCTTGCGGCGGCGATGCGGTTGCGGGTGGCGCTGTCGAGATTTTCGGCCTCATCGTCGAGCCGGGCCTGCAGCCGGGCGCGCAGCGTCGCAAGTGGGGCGGCGAGGCGCGAAAGCGCGCGTTCTAGCGCCGCGGCGGCGGCGATCACGGCGGGATCGAGCGGATGGAGATCGACCTCGAGCGGCATCCGCGCGGTCTCGGCCGGGCGTTCGGCGCCAGGCGTGCGGGCGAGGATCTGGCGGTCGAGGGCGTGGAAAAACACCTCCGCCGGATTGGCCGGGCTGGCGAGATCGCCGCGCTCCGGCCCCTCGCCGCCGGCCAGCCGCGCCGACCAGCCCGGCGCCGGCAAGGTCCGCGCCGCGACCAGCGCCGCCTCCAACGCGGTCTCGAGCGGCGCCAGGCCGGCAACCAGTTCGCCGACCCGGGCGCGGAGCCCCCGCGCCCGCGAGCGCGCGCCCTCGGCGCCGAGCAGCCAGCGGCGCAATTCCGCCGCCTCCACCCCCGACAGCACGGCGGCGAAGGCGGCATCGGCGGCGTCGAACAGATGATGGCCCTCGT
>JAJZBM010000035.1 GCA_021798915.1 Pseudomonadota bacterium | reverse complement strand
GTGCCGCTTTGCTCTATGAAGCGTCGGCACTGGCCGAGGAGAGGTGACCGAGCGGTCGAAGGTGACGGTCTCGAAAACCGTTGTGCGTGCAAACGTACCGTGGGTTCGAATCCCACCCTCTCCGCCAGCTCGGAACAGAACTGGGTATGCCAGCGGGCGCCGATTTTACGCCTGCGGCGGCGGCCAGGGTTCGCAGCAATTCGCCCTTTGATCCCATGATCCGCACCTCGCGATCCGCGACCTCGACGCGCTGGGCGAGCGCGCGCATGTGGTCGCGGCGGTAGCCGCCGCCGGGAAGGCGGATGCGCTCGCGGGCTTTGCGGGCGAAGGTGGCGACATGGGCGGGCGTGATCGTCGTGCCGGTGCCCTCGGCGGCCTGGCTGGCGCGCTGCGCGTCGGCCTCGGCGGCGCGCTTGTTCAGTTCGGCGATATGGGTGCGGCGGCACTCGGCCCGCTCCTGCCTGCGGTCGAGAACGGTGGCGAGGATTTCTTCCAGCCGCTCGGGGTCCAGAAGGCGCCGCTCCAAATGCGCGGCCACGAGATCGTCCAGCTTCTCCATCGGGATCGATCGGCCCGCGCAGCCGGTGGCGCCCTGCCGGGCGGCGATGGAGCAGGTGTAGTAGCGGTAGCGCCCGCCCTTGCCGGTGCGAATGGTCATGGCGCCGCCGCAGCCGGCGCAGAAGCAAATGCCGGTAAGCAGCGTCGGCCCGCTGAACACGCGGGCGGGCGTGACCTTCGGGTTGCGGGATTTCAGATGCGCCTGCACCGCGTCGAAGGTCGCCTGATCGATCACCGGCGGCACCTCGACGGGGATCACCTCCGTCGAAGGCTTGAGCTGCTTGGCTTTGCTGCGCTTGTTGAATTCGTGCCGGCCGATATAAGTCGGCCGGGTCAGCAGACGGTGGAGCTGGCCCACACCCCAGCGGCCACCATCGCGCGTGAAGATGCGGCGCCCGTTCAGGTGCTTGACGATCGCCTTGACGCCCATCGGGCCGGAGGTGCCGTCACCCTCCAGGGCCAGTTTGAAGGCGAGCCGCACCGTGTCGGCGTGCAGCGGGTCGATCTCCAGCTTCTTCTTGACCTTCGCGCCGCGCTGCTCGGCCGCGACCACGCGATAACCGATCGGCGGCAGCGAGCCGTTCCAGAAGCCCTGCCTTGCATTCTCCTTCAAGGCGCGGAGAACGTGTTTGGCGTTCTCCTTGGACTGGTATTCGTCGAACAACGCCATGATCTGCCGCATCATCTGATGCACCGGATCGTCACCGATCTCCTGAGTGATCGACAGCAGCTTGATGCCGTTCTTCGCCAGCTTGCGGACGTAGAATTCCAGCTCGAAATGGTCGCGGAAGAAGCGGCTGAAGGAATGGACCACCACGATGTCGAAGGTGGGCGGCTTGGTGGTGGCGGCCTCCACCATGCGCTGGAACTCGGGGCGGCGGTCATTGGTGGCGGAAGCGCCGGGCTCCACGCAGGTCTCGACCAACTGGTAGCCGCGCGCGGCGCAGTAGGCTTCGCCCTGGCGGCGCTGGTCGGGGATGGAAACATCGTGCTCGGCCCGCCGCGCCGTCGAGACGCGCAGATAGAGGGCGGCGCGCAGCGGCACGGTCATGGCGCATGTCTCCCGGTCAGATCATGGAATCGGCCCGAACAGCTCATCGAACAGCTCATCGAACAGGTCGGCGAACCATCGCTCGAATACCTCGACCTCGGCCTCTGTGACGGGCACATGGGCCGGCCAGTCGTCGGTGACGGTCCAGGTCGAAAGGTCATGCTTCGGCGGCCTGCCCGGAAACGGCCAAGGATGGCCGAGCAGCGCTTCAAGCTGCTCGGAGACCGTAAGAGCAGGTTTGAGGACAGGGCGGGGCATGCCGGCAGTATCGCGCCGGCGGGCGGCAAGCAGAATAGCCCATGATTTCGCCGCAACGCGCCCCGATAGACCTCGTTCGTGGCGTTTCCCATCATTCCCCCTTCCGGCCCGTTCTCGGCGACACCGCGAGGCCGAGGAACACCAGAACGGCCTGGTTGAGCCGGACCATGCCCTCGTCGTCCAGCCGGCCGATCCGCTCGCCGACCTTGGACTTCGGGACGGTGGTGATCTTGTCCACCATCAGCCGGGAAGGAGCGCGCAGCCCGTTGCGCTCGTTCGGTTCCACCGGCAGCCGGAACAGGGGCGCCTCTGTCGGGTCCGCGGTGAAGGAACAGATGGTGATGGAATCCGTCGCGTCGAAGGCATCGTCCTGCACGATGACGACGGGGCGCAGCTTACCCGCATAGTCCTTGCCGCCGGAGACGGTCCAGATATCGCCACGCCTCATTCATCGTCCCAGTCGGACACCGCGTCGATGAACGCCTGATCCTCGACCGCATGAGCGCTCGCCGCCACCGCCGCTGACTGTCGATGCGCCTCCGCCTGGAAGGACGACGCGCGTACGTCCGGCACCCAAATCTGGATCGGCCGCAAGCCCTGGGCGCGCAGCCGGTCGCGGTGTTCCTGAACCTTCACCCTGGTGGGCTTCGCGCCCCTTGCCGTTGCCATGACTCGATCCTCCAAGGTGGTTACATGTAACCTATCATGAGGCGCTCGGCAAGGGGACGATTCGGTTTGGAAAGGCGTCCGGGACGAGTGCCGGTGTAATCGGGCATGATGCGCCAACACCCCCGAAACACCGCCGAATCTACTCCACAATCCGCCGCCTAAAGGCAAATCGCATCAGCAGATTCCCACGGAAGGCAACGACAGTCCCCCGCGTTGAAGCCAAGTTTCAGCGCGGATGATGCGCCGTAGCTCATTCCGAATGGCTGTAGCCGTCCCTCCAAGGTCAACGGTCGCGAATGCAATCGAATGGCCTTGGATTACGGCATGCTCGTAGAGTTCTGAGCCGACAGCCGGATGCAGGAGCAACCCAGCGGACACGTCCCATCGATGATCGCGGCCTTCCTGAGATCGAAGGTAGGCGTACATCTGATAAAGATATCCGCTCTTCAGACTGGCGTCACCGAAGCGCCCGGTTCCCAATATGGAGGTGAATTTCGTGTCGATTACGAGTCTCCTGTCAGCGGCCGGCGGGTCGAGAATAATGTCGGTCACCATGCGCGGGAGGACCGTCGCGAGTCGCGCTGACGCGGATGAGAATTGCCACTCGAGAGGAATACTCCCACGAACGGACCACCCAAGCGGTTCCAAGTCGACGCGTGCAAAGCCAAGGATTGCCTTTTCAAACAAGCGTCGCACCCACGCCTCTTCCCGATCAGGCGCAACAAGCGATGTGGCGCCGGCGTCTTCGGTCGGAAGCGCCAAATCGAAAGCCAGACGCGCAAGGGCAACCATGAAACGGTCAGGAGCGTCGTTCCGTCCGATCTGGTCGGCGGCTAGTTCGGCGCGAGTCGGCCGCGCCCCGCCAACACCAGCACGGCCGAGCGTGGCTGCCAAAGCACGGCATTGGCGGAGCAAGTCGTTGTTTTGAACAAGCCGCGCCATCAACTCCAGCGCCGCACGGACAAGTCTGTTGCGAGGCGTATCCACGGTCAGATCTTCGAAGCGGCAATGGGCCTCGCCTCTCGAAAGAAGTTGCCGCGATTCTGTCGTCAGGATGTCAATTCGGCCTCGAACTCGGGTGAGCGCCTTCTCACGATGCCGATAACCCCGTGTAAAATTCCGACGAAGGCGGCGCTCAACGGCGTTGGCCAAAAGCCCCGCTATCAGCTCGGGGATGTCGTCGATGTCTTCTTCGACCACTGCGTCAAAGGCGCCACGGACGCGAGTCAAGTCGGACGCGTAGAGCATTAACAACCAGAGATTTCGAACCGGAATACGACCGATTAGCCGCTCCCCTGGAGGCGAAGTCGCATCGTCCGAAGGCGATATCAACCCAGCCCCGCGAGCAGTTTCGCTCGCGCCGCCTTGGCCGTCTCAGGCGCGTCGTACCAATACTCATCAAGCAAGGGACCAATTTCCGTCTCAACCCTGGCGCGGAACCATGCGAGGCCGTCGGTGATTGGCGTGTCGGTCTCTGGTGTCACGTATGAGTGCCCTATCCGGAACTGAGGACCGAGCGAGATAGCCGCGGATATCTCGGCATTTAGCGCGCCTATGCGGCTTTCAATTTCGGTTAGCAATGAGCTTTCAATGCCCCGGCGCATACACCACGCCCGCCACGCGTCTCCAAACCTCGGCTCAAGATCAATGAAGGCGAAACGGCGTCTTAGCGCGAGGTCAACAATTGCAAGAGAGCGGTCGGCGATGTTCATGGTGCCGATTACGTACAGATTTCCGGGCACATGGACCCGCTCGCCCGGTTCCTTCCGGTAGGCGAGCTCGATTGCTTCTGACCGTCGGCGCTTTGAAGCCTCCAATAACGTGAGCATCTCGCCGAAAATCTGCGCCGGATTCCCACGGTTGATTTCTTCAATAACCAGCACGAATGGTCGGTCTGGCTCGCTCTCTGCGGCTTGGATCGCCTGCATCAATATGCCGTCTACGAGTGCGAGGCGACCGTCGCCGGCAGGCCGCCAGCCGCGCACAAAGTCCTCATAGGCAAGTGAGGGATGAAATTGCACAACGCGCAATCGCGACCGTGCTGTCTCGCGGTCATTGGAGCCGGCGAGCGCAAACCCGAGGCGCTTCGCCAGCCATGTCTTCCCCGTTCCAGGTGGACCTTGGAGAATAAGGTTTGTCTTCGAGCGCCAGCGATCGAGAATTTCTGAGAGCTCTGCGCTGGTCAGAAAACATCCATCGGCAACGATATCTTCTATCGAATAAGGTGATTCTTCCTCGGCAATCTCTTCGTCTTCGGCAACAAAAGAGCTTTCGGAGGTATCAGTCGCGATGATCTCCGATTTGGCGCCGTATTTCTCCAACCAATACGGCTGGGCGAGAAACCACGCATAATCCTGCGGTACGCCTCGGAACGTGAAGTCGATTAATCGCCGACCGTCCTCCGCCTCCAGGTCAGCTTCAACGATAGTGGTTCGGTATGTGTAGAAATACCAGTCGCGGGGCTCTGCTGGAGGGTCCCAAGCGACTTTCACTATCCTTCCGTCGCCCGCGTTATCCAGGACTGTGCCTGTAGCCTTTATTCTCATCACCGAGACAGACTTACCGCCGACGTCGAACGGAACTCGCTTTTTTACGAAGCTTGCCTTTACTGCGATTTGATCGCCTGGGCGTATCCGCCGAACAAGATCCAAAAATTGATCTTCGTACCCATTTTCCCAGACCCCTTGCTCGAGAAAGCGGGGAAGCTGGTCTTCGGTCCCGTTCCAAACAGCGCCAACGAACCAATACGACTTTCCTGCCTCATCACTCTCTTCAGCGGTACCCGGCGCCGGCGCATCTTCATTGGCTTGGACGGCGCCAGGCCGGTTAGCATCGCGGATGCGGACATAGAGGTCCCATGTGTCTTCCGGCGAGAGCCTCGTTTCACGTCCCTTGGAGGTAAGGCTCCACAGTCCGCGTTTTGCGTTACTGAGAAGACCACCCTTTACAAGGTAAAAGCGGGCCCAATGGACATCGTTTTCGAAGATCGATTGTGTCCCGTTTTCGACAAATCTCGTGAGGTCTTCCGCCGGCACCTTTTCTTTCGCTCTGATCCAGGCCATGGCCTCGGCAGGGCGCATCGGGTTGGGATCGGCCGAACGAAGCGCATCGAGCAGCAGAGGGAAATATTTGGTAAGTCGGTTGCTTTTCGCTTCGGCCATCTCGCACCAGTTCCCCGTCGTGAAGCGTCCCCGGCAAGCCTAACGCATCCCCAGAATGCCCACTCGCCGCTTAGGCTATCTCAGCGCTAACGGCGAGTTGATCGGGTTCGTTGAAATCGCCGCCCCCATTGACAATACCCTGGGCGGAGCTGGTTTCGCCAGCTCCGCCACCCCCGTCAGAGGGCCACAGCGAAAACGTAGTGATCATCGCTATCGGGCATGGCCCGCCACTTCAGTCCCCGAGTTGGCATTGAATTTACGCTATTTTTTCTGACCAACTCCTGTAGAGGCGGGACTTCGATCCCATGATGCGGACCCGTTCACTCAACCGCGCCCCGTCTCAGGCCAAATCCTTACTCATTCCCGACCTCACTCCCGCATAGCGCGCGGGATGCGAGATAGGCGAAAGTCAGCGCCGGGCCGAGGGTGATGCCGGGGCCGGGATAGGCGCCGTCCATCACCGAGGCCATGTCATTGCCGCAGGCATAGAGCCCGGCGATCGCTACACCTGCGTCATCGAGCACGCGCCCCCCGGCATCGGTCGCGAGCCCGGCGCTGGTGCCGAGATCAGCGGGGTAGAGGGTGATCGCGTAAAACGGCGGTGTCGTGAGCGGCGCGAGACAGGGGTTGGGGCGCCGTTCGGGGTCGCCGAGATGACGCTGATAGGCATCATTGCCGCGCCCGAAGGCGCGATCCTCACCGCGCGCCGCATCCGCGTTGAAACCAGCGAGGGTCGCAGCAAGGGTCTCCGGATCGAGGCCGAGCGCGCGTGCGAGCCCTGCGCCATCACCGGCGGCGGTGAGATAGCCGCGCCGGATCCAGCGCTGCGGCCGGGGGAAGACCGGCGCGATCGGGCCGAGCCCATAGCGGCGAAGAAACGCCTGATCGCAAATCAGGAATGCCCGCGTCATGCCGGCTGCGAGCATGGCGCGGACGAATTCGTGATAGGAGAGCGCTTCGTTGACGAAGCGCCGGCCGTGCCCGTCCACCACCAGGCTGCCGGGTTTGCCGCGATCGGTGACGGTGTGGGGGAAAATCGCGACACTGCCATCATCGCGGGTGAAGGAGGAGACCGGAGCCCAGAACGCCGCATCGGCGCCGCGCCGCGTAAAGCCGGCGCCGATCGCGCGTGCGAGGCGAATGCCATCGCCGCCATCGCCGGCAAAGGCGGCGGAAAATCGCCGCGCCGGCGCCGGCAGGAAAGCCTCGCGAAGGGCCGGATCATGGGAAAACCCACCGCTCGCGAGCACAACGCCGCGCCGCGCGGAGAGCGTATTCCCACCGGCGATCACGCCGCGCACCCGGCCTTCGGCGACAATCAGGCGCGTTGCCGCGGTCTCGAAGCGGAGATCGACACCGAGGCGAAGAAGCGACGAAAGCAACCGCCCGGCGAGCGCATTGCCGAGCACCAGCGTCGTGCCACGCGGATGCGCGAGACGCTGCCCGGCATAGGCGGCGAGCCGGCGCGCGACCACCAGCGCCGAGCGCGGCGAGCGGAGAAATTTGCGGAAATGCGCGAGATCGGCGCGCGCGATCATCATGCCGCCAAACGGCGTGAATTCGGGAATCGGCGGGCGGAGCCGCGCGAAATGCCGGCCCAAGGTGCGGCCATCGAAGGGGGCCGGCTCCAGAACCCGCCCGCCCAGCGTTGCCCCCGGCAGATCGGGGTAATAATCGGGATAGCGCGCGACCGGCTGCAAGCGGAGTTCGGTGCGCGCTGCGAGCGCGGCGACGGCGGCGGCGGCATGGGTGAGGAAGCTTTCGCGCCGCCCGCCCGGATCCTCGCCCCCGATGACATGGTCGAGATAGGTCCGGGCAGCGGCCCTATCGCCCGGCGCCCACACCATCCCCCCCGAGGTCGCGGTGGTGCCGCCGACCGACGCGGTTTTTTCGACCAGCACCACAGCCAAACCCTCCGCGGCACAGAGGGCGGCGGCGGCCATGCCGGCAGCACCGGCACCGATCACCACGACATCAACGTGATCGGGGGCGCCCCCAGGCATCAGGCGAGGCTAGGCGTGGAAAGCAAAGGGGCGGCGGGTTCGTTTTGGCGCAGCGCGGGGAGATCGGCGCTCGCCGTGGTGCCGGCGAGCTTGCCGAACACGGCGCCGCTCATCAGGCCGGTGCCGCCCGGATAGTTGAAATAAAACAACCCGCCGACCAGCTCACCCGCCGCGTAGAGCCCTGGAATCGGGCGCATATCCTGGTCGAGCACGCGCGCCCCGGCATCGATGCGCAAGCCGCCGAAGGTGAAGGTGATGCCGCAGCCGACCTGATAGGCCTCGAATGGCGGGTCTTCGAGGGGATTGGCCCAATTGCTCTTCGGCACCGCCAATCCCTCGGTGTGGCGCCCGTCCTTGACGTTGGGGTTGAACGGGATATCGCGGCGGATGGCGGCGTTGTAGGCGCGGATTTCGGCGAGAAAACCATCGGCATCGACGCCGTCGAGCTGGGGCGCCAGCGCCTCCAGCGTCTCCGCGCGCCGCTTCGTCACCTGGCGGATGCGGTATTCGTCGCGCAAGAGGTGCAGAACCTTGGAATCGAAGATCTGCCAGGCGAAATTGCCCGGTTGGGCAAGAATGACGCGGCCATATTTGGCATAGGTGTAGTTGCGGAAATCGGCGCCTTCATCGACGAAGCGCCTGCCCGCCGCGTTCACCATCACCCCGAAGGGGTAGGAGTGTTTCTGAAACCCGTCACCGACCGCGAGATCGCCGAATTCCGGCGCGTTGAAATCCCAGCCGACGGCGTGGCAGCCGGACCAGTTGCCGGCCGGGGCGGCGCCGATCGCGAGTGCCATTTTGATGCCGTCGCCGCTGTTGAAGCGTGAGCCACGCACTTTGGCGAGATCCCAGCCCGGCCCGAGATAGCGCGTTCGCATCTCGGGATCGGCCTCGAATCCACCGCTGGCGAGAATCACCGTCGCGCCGTAAAGAGCATAGCGCCGCTCTGGCGTCTTGACTTCGACGCCACGCACCGCGCGGCCATCCGACAGCAGCCGGACGGCGCGGCTTTCATAGCGGATATCGATCCCGTGCCCGCGACAGGCGGTGGTCAGCGCCGCGACCAGCCCCGGGCCGCCGCCCCAGGCCTCGACCGTGAGACCGCCCCAGAATTTGAATTTTCCATCCACCTTGAACGCCTGGCGGCCATAGATCGGCTGAAACCGCACGCCCTTGCCACGCATCCAGGTGAGCGTCGCAAAACTCGACCGCACCAGCGTCTCACAGAGCACAGGATCAGTGCGGTTTTGCGTCACGCGGAACATGTCATCGAAGAATTGATCTTCGGTATAGGTGCCGAAATCGGTGCGCGCGATTTCGTCCTCGCTGAGATCGGGCATGACGGCGCGGAGATCCTCGATGCCGCGATAGGCAAAGCGGATGGCACCGGCGGTAAACGCGCTGTTGCCGCCCGCCTCAGCCTCCGGCGCCCGTTCGAGCACCACGACCCGGGCGCCATGATCCGCCGCCGCCAGCGCCGCCGAGAGCGCGGCATTGCCGCCTCCGATTACGATCACATCAACCCGTTCCTCGCTCACGTAACCTCCATGCTTCTGATCTCGCGGCATCTCTATCTCATAATATCGATTGACATTTGTCAATGTCGCATGTTTTCTGCCGTGGCGGAGGAGGCGCGATCATGGCACGCATTCTGGTCACCGGCGGCGCCGGTTTCATCGGCGCCGCCCTCGCCGCCGCCCTCGCCGCCCGTGGCGATCGCGTGCTCGCC
Organism: Pseudomonadota bacterium; assembly: GCA_021798915.1. Taxonomy (GTDB): domain Bacteria; phylum Pseudomonadota; class Alphaproteobacteria; order Acetobacterales; family Acetobacteraceae; genus Acidibrevibacterium. The sequence goes on along the minus strand of JAJZBM010000035.1, from coordinate 12,338 downwards.
TTCGACCGCGGCGACAGCCCCACCCTCGCCCGCCACCGGGCACGCTTGCCGGGGCTCACCTTCGCGCCCGGCGACATCACCGAATGGCCGCATCTCGCCGCGGCCTTTCTCGCCCATCGCCCCGAGGCGGTGGTGCATTGCGCGGCGATCGTCGGCGTCGTCGCCTCGCTGGCGAGCCCGGCGGCCACTTTCCGGGTCAATGTCGAGGGTGCGCTCAATGTTTTCGCGGCGAGCCGCCTGTTCGGCGCGCACCGGGTGATCAATCTCTCGACCGAGGAGATCTACGGCCCGTTCCAGGCGCCCGAGATCGACGAGACCCATCCCTGCGCGCCGGTCGCCCCTTATGGCATTTCGAAATTCGCGATCGAGCAACTGGCCCGCGACGAGGTGCGCGAGCATGGGCTCCCGATCTTCCATCTCCGCACCTGCTGGGTCTATGGCCCGGGTCTGCCGCGCCCGAGAGTGCCGAAAACCCTGCTCGACGCGGCGCTCGCCGGCCGCCCCCTGCACCTCGCGGAAGGCGGCGATTTCCGGGTCGATCACGTCTATATCGATGACCTGGTCGCCGGTATCCTCGGCGCCCTCGACGCGCCGGCGCCCAGCTTCGATGCCTATCACATCGCGAGCGGCGAAGCCCCGACGCTCGGCGAGATCGCAGCCATTCTCCGCGCCCTCGTCCCCGGCGCCGATCTCTCGGTCGGCCCCGGAAATTACGCTTTCGCCGCCGGAGTTCCGGTGGTGCGGAAAGGCGCGCTCGCCATCGCCCGTGCCCGCGCCGATCTCGGCTATGCGCCGCGCTTTGACATCCGCGCCGGGCTCGCCGCCTGGATCGCGGCGCGCAAAGCCGGCGAAGACCAATCCCAGGCCCAGTGAGAGGAAGCCCCCATGGAACGTCGCGCCTTCATCCGCAACATCGCCGAAACCCCGTGGCAGGAACTGCCCGGCCATCATGGCGGCGCGCTCTCGAAGCTGCTCGTCCATCCCGAGACCGCGGGGGCGCGCCAGATCGACCACCGCATCTCGTGCTACGCCCCGATGGCGCGCGTCGCCCTCCATTCCCACAAAATCCAGGAGCAGGTCTATCACGTGCTGGAGGGTGAGGGGCTGATGGAGATCGCCGGCGAGCGCCGGGTGGTGCGGCGCCATGACGTGATTTTCCTCCCCCCCGGCGTGCCGCACGGTCTGGAGAACACCGGCACCGGCAATCTCGTTTTCCTCGTCGTCACCGCGCCAGTCAGCGACGAGGCCTGACGCGGCGCAGCGCTTACTGCGAAAGGGTGAAATTGAACGGCACCTCGGCGACCGCCGGCACCGGGGTTCCGCCGCGTGTCGCCGGGTTGAAACGCCAGAGCCGCACCGCCTCGATGGCGGCGCGGTCGAGCGCCGGAAAGCCGCTGCTGCTGGCCACCCGCACGGTATCGGCACGGCCATCGGCGGTGACATCGACATCGAGCACGACCCGCCCCTGTTCACGCCGTCGCATGGCAGCGACCGGGTAGAGCGGCGCATGATTGCCGGCGGCGGCACTCAGGGGATGCGGCGGCACCAGCGCCGCCGTCGCCAGTTGCGGGCCCGCGGGTGGTTCGGCCGGCGGTGACGGTGCAGCCGCGGGGGCGCGGGCCGCCGATGTCTGGCTTGGGTTTGCTTTCGCCATGCGGGTCGGGGCCGGATGCGCCGGATGCGGACGCTCGGTGGGCTTCGGCGGCGGTGGCGGTGGCGGCGGGGTCATGGCCTGAACGGGATCGGCGGACGGCGCCGGCGGCGCCATCGGCGGGGCGGGCGCGGCATCGGCAACGGGAGGCATCGGCGGCGGCGCGGGGGGCGCGGTTTCGCTCGGCGGGCGCGCGGCCTCCGGCGGCGGCGGCGGTGGCGCGAGCGGGGCAGGCGCCGCCGCCCGGTCGGTCGGCACCGCCGGCGGCAGGGCCGGGCGCGCGGCCGGGGCGAACACCATGGCGACCGACTGGCTGGCATCGATCGGCTCAGGGGGCGTGAACCGCGCGGCCCAGAGCAGCATCGCCGCCAGGGCCAAGAGGTGCAGCCCCGTCGAAACCCCACCCCAGCGGCCGATCGGCGTTCTGCGCAAAAGAGGATGCGCCCAGGGTTCGCGCGTTTCCCCCACCCGCGGCGGCGGCCAGGCCAGCACCGGCTCCGGCCGCGGAGGGGCCGCAAGACCGGCATCACGGGAGAGAAAAAATGACGGATAAGGCTCAGGCGGCATCGCGGCGAAAATCGTCCCCTCCCTTCCCCTCTCGCGGGGGGCGTGTCGACTAGGGTTCCGCAAACGCCTGCCCAAGGCAAGTCCCGATCGCGAGCACACGAAAAATCATGCCATCAGCAACACCGCCTTGATCGTCTCGCCGCGCTCGCTCGCCGCCAGCGCGGTGTTGATCTCCGCGAAGGGATAGTGGCGGATCATGCGCTCGAAGGGAAAACGGCCCTCGCGATGGAGGGCGATCAGGCGCGGCAGGAATTCATCCGGCCGGCTCTCCCCCTCGATCACGCCGCGCACGGTGAGCCCTTCAGTCATCACCTTGATGGCATCGAAGCGATATGCCGCGCCGGCCGGCATCGCGCCGACCAGGGCAGCGGTGCCGCGCGGCGCGAGCGCATGGACGGCATCGGTCGCGACCGCCGGGATCCCGGTGCATTCGATGCTGTAGGCGGCGCCGGCACTCCGCAAAAGATCGCGGATCGCGGCGGGGACATCGTCGATCCCGTGCGGGTCGATGGCGTCGGTCGCACCGAATTCCCGCGCCAGTTCCCGCCGCGCCGGATTGGGCTCGATCACGACAATGCGCGCGCAGCCGGCGATTTGCGCGCCGAGCACGGCGGCGAGCCCGACCGTTCCCGCGCCAAAAATCGCGATCGTGGCGCCGGGCGCAGGGCGCAAGGCGTTGAGCACCGTGCCGGCGCCGGTCTGGATGCCACAGCCGAGCGGCGCCAGGATCTCAAGCGGCGCTTCGGCCGCGACCCGGACCAGATTGCGTTCGCGGGCGAGGCAATGGGTCGCGAACGCCGATTGGCCAAAAAACCGACCGCCGACCGCGACCCGCTCGGCGGTGAGCGCGCTCGACCCATCGGGGCGGCGGGCGGAAAAATTATAGGCGCCGAACTGATGGCAATAAAACGGCTGTGCGGCGCGGCAGCTCGGGCATGTCGCGCAACTGTCATAGCTCAGCAGCACGCGATCGCCAGGGGCGACCTTGCGCACCCCGGCGCCGACACGCGCGACGATGCCCGCCCCCTCATGGCCGAGCACGGAAGGGAGCGGCACCGGCAAAGCCTGGTCGCGGCAGGCGATATCGGTGTGGCAGACGCCGCAGGCGAGCACGCGGACCAGCACCTCGTCGTCACGCGGGTCATCGATCTCGACCTCGGTGAGCGCAAGCGGCGCATGTGGTGCGGCGGCGATGGCGGCGGTGATGCGCATGATCGTCCCTCCCGGTTTTCCGGTCACTGATCGAAGGGCAGCCCGACGTAATTTTCCGCCAAAGCGGTAGCTGCGGCGCGCGAGGTGCGCACGAAATCGAGATCGGCGAAATGGATGCGGCGCTCGAATTCGGTTTCCGCCGGATTGCGATGCAGCATCGTCGTCATGTACCAGGAGAACCGCTCGCCCTTCCACACCCGCCGCCGCGCCGTCTCGCTGTAGCGGGCGAGTTTTTCGGCGTCGTTCCGCTGGTAGCGGGCGATCAACGCCTCGGCCAGCACCCGCACATCGGCAACCGCGAGGTTGAGCCCTTTGGCCCCGGTCGGCGGCACGATATGGGCGGCATCGCCGGCGAGGAACAGGCGGCCATACTGCATCGTCTCGCATACGAAACTGCGGAGCGGAATGATCCCCTTCTGGAAAATCGGCCCTTCGGCAAGCGTCCAGCCGGGAGCGGCGAGCCGCGCCTGCAACGTCTCCCAGATCCGCGCATCCGGCCAAAGTGCCAGGTCGTCGGCGGGATCGCATTGGAGATAGAGCCGCTGCACCTCCGGCGAGCGGGTGCTGAGAAGGGCGAAGCCATCGGCCTGGTTGGCATAGATCAGCTCATGCCAGGAGCGCTGCGCGCGGGCGAGGATGCCGAGCCAGCCGAACGGATAGATTTTGTGGAATTCGCGCCGCGCGGCCTCCGGTATCGCTTGCCGGCTGGGCCCGTGATAGCCGTCGGCGCCGACGATATAGGCGCAGTCGAGCCTGGTCTCGGGGCCGGTTTTGTCGGGACGGAAGGTGAGATAGGGCCGCTCGCCGGTGATCTCGTGCAAGGCGGTATCGCCGACCCCGAAAAGGATCTCCCCGCCCGCGTCGAGTAGGCCGGCGATCAGATCGCGCAACACCTCATGCTGGGGATAGACGGTGACCTGCTTGCCTGCGGTCAGTTCGCGCATGTCGAGATGGAGACGCGCGCCATTCCATTGCAGGGTGATGCCGCCATGAAAATCGGCGATCTGGTCGAGCCGCGCCGCGAGGCCGAGTTCGCGCAGCAGATCGACCACCCATTGCTCGAGCACGCCGGCGCGGATCGTCCCCTCCACCTCTTCGCGGGTGCGGGTCTCCAGGATCACCGCTTCGATGCCGGCGCGGCGGAGCAGATGGGCGAGGAACAGCCCCGCCGGTCCGGCGCCGATGATGCCGATCTCGGTTTTCATGCCTGTTCCTCTCCTTTTTTGCCCAGCGCCGGCACGAGCCCCGCCGGCAGAACGACGTGATAGCCGAGCGGCAGGAGCCGCGGCGAAAACCGCGCCGCGAAGGCGCCCCAAACACCGCGCGGCGCAAACAGCGCAAAACCCAGCGCCGCGGCGCCGAGGCCGACGAGATACCAGACGCCGCTCGCGCCGAACGCGGTCTCGACGATGAAGAACAGCACGGCGCCGAGCACCGGCCCCTCGAACGTGCCGAGCCCGCCGACCAGCGTCATGAAGATCATGTAGGCGGTCCATTGCACGCTGAAATAGGCGTGCGGCTGGAAGGTGATCGCGGTCGCGAGCCAGAGCGCGCCGGCCAGGGCGGCGCCGGCGGCGGCGAGCACGAACACCACCCGCTTGGTCGCGAGCACGCGAACGCCGATCGAGGCTGCCGCCACATCATCGTCACGGATCGCCTGCAACGCGGTGCCGAGCCGCCCGCGCAGCATCAGAAATACCAGCGCGAGTAAAAACGCCATCGCCGCCAGCGCCGCCCAGTAGGTATCGGCGCGGCGCGCGGCGGCACCGAAAGCATCGAGTGCGATCAGCGAGGTTCCGGTCTCGCCCTGCACCAGCGGATCGAGATTGACCAGGAGATGGGCGAGTTCCGCGACCACCCACATGCCGATCGCGAATTCGCCGCCCGAGAGCCGCAGCATCACCTCGCCGATCGGAAGCGCCAACCCGCCGACCACGAGGGCGGCGAGCAGCAGCGCCGGATAGACGCTGATCCCGGCTGCCGAAAGCCGGACCGCGACATAGGCGCCGAGGCCGAAAAACGCCTGCTGTCCGACCGAGACCAGACCGCCATAGCCGGCGAGGACGTTCCACATCACGGCGAGGATGACATAGATGAAAAGCGCGCTCAGGCGCTCGGTGATCGCGGCCGAGAACAGCGCCGGCCCGAACGCGAGCCCGCCCAACACCGCCAGCGCAGCCGCAACGAAAACCGCCGCCCGCGGCGTCCAGCGCTCAACACCGAGATCACCAACGCCACTCATGCCGCGACCGCCTTGCGGCCACGGCGCCGGAGGCGCTCGGCAAGCGGCGGGAGATAGAGGCGGGCGATCAGCACGGCGAGAAAAAATCCGTGGCCGGCGATCAGAAAGCCGTGTGGGTTGATGAAGGCGCCGAGAGTCTGCGCGACACCGAGCACGATGCCGCCGATCAAGGTGCCCCAGAGCGAACCGAAGCCACCGATCACCACCGCCTCGAAGGCGAACAAAAGCTGCATGCCGCCGCTATAGGGGTTGAACGTCGCCCGGAGCCCGAGAAACGCCCCGGCGATGGCCGCCAGTGCGATCGCGATCGCGGTCGCGAAGCCATAGACGGCGCGGGCGTCGATGCCGATCAGGCCGACGATGTCGGGCGCCTCGGCGGTGGCGCGGATCGCCCGCCCGAGCCGTGTCTGGGCGAGAAAAAGCTGCAACCCGCCGAGAACCACGATCGCGGCCAGGAGAATGATCGCGTCGAGCTGACCGATGGTGACATCGTCGCTCAGCGTCCAACTCGCGAAGGCGAGGTCGCCGATCGCCGGCGCGAGCGAGCGGGTATCGGCACCGAACCCCTCGAACAAGAGATTATCGATCACGATGGCGAGACCGAAAGTGCTGAGCAGCGGCACCAGCAGCCCGCCTTTGAGGCTCCGCTCCAGCACCAGAACCTGCAAAACCCAGCCCAGCGCCGCCATCACCGGGACAACCAGGATCAGACCAAGCCAGGGCGGGAGGCCGAAGCGATCGGCGAGTACGAACAAGAGAAACGCGGCAACCACGATGAAGCTGCCATGGGCGAGGTTGATGATCCGCATGACCCCGAACAGAAACGAGAGCGAGCACGCGATCAGCGCGTAATAGGCGCCGAGAAAAATCCCCTGAAGAATTTGATTGAGGAAGATCATCGCCCGCCCGTCATGCCGAAATAGGCCTCCATCACCCGCTCGCGCGTGGTCTCACGCGCCGCCCCCGCATAGGTCACCCGCCCTTCGAGGAGGCAGACGACGCGGCTCGCGACCCGGAGCGCGCGCCCGAGATCCTGCTCGACCAGCACGACCGTCGCGCCGCCGCCGAGCAGGGTCTGGAGCGAGACATAAAGCTGATCGACGGCGACCGGCGAGAGCCCGAGCGAAACCTCATCGAGGAGCAGGAGACGCGGGTTGGTCATCAAGGCCCGCGCGATCGCCGTCGCCTGCTGCTGGCCGCCGGAAAGATCGCCGGCGCGGGCTTTGAATTTCGGCCGGAGCTGCGGAAACGCATCCAGCACCGTCGCCATCGTCCAGCGCCCGGGGCGGCCGCGCCCGGCGGCGACCAGCAGATTTTCCTCGACCGTCATACCGGTGAAAAGCTGCCGTCCCTCCGGCACCAGGGCGATGCCGAGTGGCACCCGGCGATGGGCGGGAAGGGCTGTGATATCGGCGCTGTCGAAACCGATGCGCCCGGCGCTCGCGCGATGGGCGCCGGCGATGGTGCGGAGCAGCGTCGTCTTGCCGGCGCCATTGGCACCGACCAGCGCCAGCGTCTCCCCCTCGTCGAGCGCGAGATCGACGCCCCGGACGGCGCGCAAAAGCCCGTGCCGGGCTTCGAGGCCTTCAACCGTGAGCAGGGGCATGCGTCGCCGACCCGAGATAGGCATCGATCACCGCGGCATTGCGTAACACCGCCGCCGGTTCGCCATCGGCGATCACCCGCCCGGCATCCATGCACACCAGCCGCCCGACCACCTGCACCAGGACATGCACGATATGCTCGATCCAGACGATGGCGATGCCGCGTTCGCGGATGGCACCGATGATCTCGACCAACCCGCGTGCCTCACCATCGGTGAGCCCGGCGCCGATTTCATCGAGTAGCAGCAGCGCCGGCTCGGTGGCCAGGGCGCGCGCCAGTTCGAGGCGCTTGCGATCGAGGAGGCCGAGCGTCTCGCCGCGGCGATTGGCGAGCCCCAACAAGCCGCAGAGCGCCAGCGTCTCGAGCACCCGCTGCTCGGCCATACGCCCGCGCGCGCCAGCGCCGGCCGCCGCTGCGACCAGCAGATTCTCGAACACCGTCATGCCGCCGAAGGGGCGCGGAATCTGATGCGAGCGGGCAATCCCAAGCCGGCAGCGCGCCGCGACGTCGAGCGCCGTCACATCCGCGCCACGGAACGTGATCCGCCCGGCCTCCGGCGCGTAGCGGCCGGAGAGCACATTGAGCAGCGTCGTCTTGCCGGCACCGTTCGGGCCGACGATGCCGACCGCCTCGCCGATACCGACGGTGAAATCGACATCTTCGAGCACCACCAGCGCACCAAACCGCTTGCCGAGGCCAGTTGCCGCGAGGATGGGGCCCGTTTGCGTCATCCCCTGCTCAGGAATAGGGAACCAGCTTCGCCTTGACCGGCACGTTGTGATCGGTCGCGTTCTCGGTGATGACGTAATCGAGCTTGAAGCGGCTGCCCGGCTTGGCCTTCAGCCATTGCGCGCCGATGATCGGGGTCGCGAAGACATTGGGCACCGGGCCGCGGGTGAAATCGATCTCGCCGACCATGGTTTTGGTCTTGAGCCGGCTGAGCGCGGCGGCGACGGCTTTCTTGTCCTTGGGATCGCCGCTCGCCGCGAGCGCAGCAAAGCCGGCATCGAGCAGCGACATCGAGGCGCCGAGTTCCTGCGTCCATTGCTTGCCGGAAGCCTGCTCATAGCCATCGGCGAGCGTCATGCCGGTGACCCCGGTGAGCGGCGAGGGATAGGGAAAATCCCGGTGCCAGTAGGTGGCGCTGGCGATGTTGTAGCCGAGCGTCCCGAGTGCCTCGATCGAGGACGGGAAAAGACCGGTTTTCGCCGTCTGGACGATCTTCACCATGCGCGCATAGCCCTGCTGCGCCGCCTGGCGCCAGAAGGTCGCGAAATCGGGCGGGATCGGGAAGGTGTTGAAGATCTCGCAGCGGTTTTTCTTGAAGACCGCGATCTGGGCGGAATAATCGGTGGTGCCGTCCTCATACGGGCCGGGATCGACGATGGTGAACCCGGCCTTGGCGAGCTTCGGCGCGAGATGGGCGCGGATCGCGTTGCCGTCGGCATCGTTGGGATAGAGCACGCCGACTTTTTTGTTGGTCTGAACGCTGCTGTTCCATTGCGAGATGTAACACTCGGCGAACTGATCGACCCCGAAGGAGAACAGATAGGTCCAGCGGAACGGTGAGGGCTGGCCGGGCTTGGCGCCACGGCCGAAATACCATGCCTCCCACGGCATGACCGTCGCGAGGCAGGGCATGCCGGCGGCCTCGCAGGCGTCGGAGACCGGGTTGACCACTTCCGGGGTCGAGGTGGTGAGCATCATGTCGATGCCGGTATCGTTGATCAGGCTCCGCGCGAGCTGGCCGGCGCGCGCCGGGTCGGATTGCGTATCGCGATCGATGATCTCGACGGGATAGGATTTGCCGTTGACGGTGAGACCGCCGGCGAGCGCCTTGCGGGCGAGATCGAGCACATAGCCATCGGTTTCGCCGAAGCTCGCGAGCGCCCCGGAGCGCGGGCTGATGAAGCCGATTTTCAAGCCCCCACCGGCCTGCGCGAAGGCCGAAGAAGACGCCGCCGCGACCGCGCCGGCACCGGCGGCGGCGAGCAGGCCGCGCCTTGTCAGGGCGGGCGCTGAGGGAGAAACAAAGGATGGCCCCTGGCTGCGGCGATACATGGCGAAATCCTCCCGTTTGGTTTTTTTATGTTGACCCAGATCGATCGACCCGCAACCAGATTTCCCGGCGACCCGTCGGGGCGCGACGAGATGGTTATGGGCAGGTATCTTTTGCCCGATCCCCGGCCGCTTGGCAACCACTTCGCCGTTGAAGCATCTCGCCGCTTCGGGCGAAAAAATACGGCTACTCCTCCGCCATCATCGCCGGGACGGGCGGGCCCCATTGCAGATGCTGGCCGCCATCGAGGGCGAGCATCTGGCCAGTGAAGGTGGGGAGCGACAGGATGGCAAGAGCGGCGCGGGCGATTTCATGCGGCGCGGTGGCGCGGCCGAGCGGTGTTGCCTGCGCCTGGCGGGCAAATTGGGCATCGCTCTGGCGCGGGCTCGGCAGCGTCGGGCCGGGGCCGATCGCGGCGACCCGGATGCGCGGCGCGAGCGCCAGCGCCATGCTTTGGGTCAGCGCCCAGAGCCCGGCCTTGGAGACGGTATAGGAGACGAAATGCGGGGTCAGCGACCATACCCGCTGATCGAGGAGATTGATCACCACCCCCTCCGCCGCCGCCGGCAGGGCGCGCGCGAAATGCTGCATGAGCACGAACGGGGCGCGGAGGTTGGGTTCGAGATGGGCATCCCAGCTCGCCCGCGTCACATCGTCCCACTCGTCGCGCTCGAAGACGCTGGCATTGTTGACCAGAATGCCGACCGGGCCGAGCGCCGTCGCAGCACGGCCGAGCAGCGCCGCAACCGCCGGCTCATCGCCGAGATCGGCGGGCAGGATCGCGACCTCGACGCCGAGGCCGCGGATCTCCGCCGCCGTCGCCGCCGCTGCCTCACCGCTCCGATGGCAATGGAGGGCGATCGCGAACCCCTCCCCGGCCAGCGCGAGGGCGATTTCGCGCCCGAGGCGTTTGGCTCCGCCGGTGACCAGGGCAACGCGGGGGATGCTGGCCGCGATCGGGAAATGGCTCATCGTTTGCCCATCCCGCGCCCGCCCGCGCGCCGTGCCTTGCCGCGTTTTTCCGGATCATGGCCGCCGCCGCCCGGCCCGAGCGGGGTCGGCGCGCCGCCGCGACGCGGCGCGGCGCGGGGCGCCGCCGGCGGGGGCGCGATGCCGAGTTGCTCGGCCTCCAAGCGGCGAATTTCATCGCGGAGCCGCGCCGCCTCCTCGAAGGCGAGATCGGCAGCGGCGGCGCGCATGCGTTTTTCGAGGCTGGCGATCGTCGCCTCGAGATCCTTGCCGACGAACTCGCCCCCCGCCTCGCCGGCGAGCGGGGCGACGGTCACGTAATCCTGTTCGAACACGCTTTCCAGCGCCTTGCCGATCTCGCGTTTCACGGTCTGCGGCGTGATCCCGTGCGCCTGGTTCCAGGCTTCCTGCTTGGCCCGGCGGCGGGCGGTTTCATCGAGGGCGGCGCGCAGGCTTTCGGTGATGGTGTCGGCGTACAGGATCACCCTCCCCTCGCTATTGCGTGCAGCGCGGCCGATGGTTTGGATCAGCGCCGTCCGCGAGCGGAGAAACCCTTCCTTGTCGGCGTCCAGAATGGCGACCAGCGCGCATTCCGGAATGTCGAGCCCTTCCCGCAGCAGATTGATGCCGATCAAAACATCGCAGACTCCGAGCCGAAGATCGCGGATGATCTCGACCCGCTCCAAGGTGTCGATGTCGGAGTGGAGATAGCGCACCTTGACCCCCTGCTCGCCGAGATATTCGGTCAGATCCTCGGCCATGCGCTTGGTCAGCGTGGTGACCAGAACCCGCCCGCCGCGCGCCGCGACGGCCTTGCATTCGGCGAGCAGATCATCGACCTGATGCTCGACCGGGCGGATTTCGGTGACCGGATCGATGAGCCCGGTCGGGCGGATCACCTGCTCGGCGAAGACGCCCCCGGTCCGCGCCATCTCCCACGGACCGGGGGTTGCCGAGACGAAAATCGTCTGCGGGCGATAGGCCTCCCATTCCTCGAATTTCAGCGGCCGGTTATCGACGCAGGAGGGGAGACGAAACCCGTATTCGGCGAGCACCGATTTGCGATTGAAATCGCCACGCGCCATGCCGCCGATCTGCGGCACCGTCACATGGCTCTCATCGACGATCAGAAGCGCGTTCTCGGGCAGGTATTCGAACAGGGTCGGCGGCGGCTCGCCCGGGTTGCGCCCGGTCAGATAGCGGGAATAATTCTCGATCCCTTTGCAGGAACCGGTGGTTTCCATCATTTCGATATCGAAGGTGGTGCGCTGCTGCAACCGCTCGGCTTCGAGCGGCTTGCCGGCCGCGGTGAATTCGTCGAGCCGCGCTTTGAGCTCGAGCTTGATGTCGCGGATCGCCTGGGTCAGCGTCGGGCGCGGCGTCACGTAATGGCTGTTGGCGTAGAGGGTGACGGCGGCGAGATCGGCGGTTTTTTCGCCGGTGAGCGGGTCGAACTCGGCGATCGCCTCGATCTCGTCGCCGAACAGGGTGACGCGCCAGGCGCGGTCCTCGTAATGGGAGGGGAAGATATCGACGGTATCGCCGCGCAGACGGAAGCTGCCGCGCTGGAAGGCCATGTCGTTGCGGCGATATTGCAGTTCGACCAAGGCGCGGGCCAGCGCGTCACGGGCGATTTCGCCACCGACCTCCAATCGCACCACCATCCGCGCATAGGTCTCGACCGAGCCGATACCATAGATGCAGGAGACCGAGGCGACGATGACGACGTCGTTGCGTTCGAGCAAAGCCTGGGTCGCGGCGTGGCGGAGGCGGTCGATGGTTTCGTTGATCTGCGCGTCCTTCTCGATATAGGTGTCGGTGCGCGGGACATAGGCTTCGGGCTGGTAATAATCATAGTAGCTGACGAAATATTCGACCGCGTTATCGGGGAAAAACGCCTTCATCTCGCCATAGAGCTGCGCCGCCAGCGTCTTGTTGGGGGCGAGGATCAGGGTCGGGCGCTGGATCGCCTCGATGATCTTGGCCATGGTGAAGGTCTTGCCCGAGCCGGTGACGCCGAGCAGCACCTGATC
>JAJZBM010000058.1 GCA_021798915.1 Pseudomonadota bacterium | reverse complement strand
GGGGATCGAGACAGAGATCGCTGAGCCGCCGCCATTCCTCCGGCGCCTGATCACCGCCCTGGGTCTTGATCAGGAGCCGCGCCTTCTCCTCGCCGGAGGGAAAAGCGGCGGTGAAGGCCTCGATCACTGTTTCCGGGTTTTTGCGGCGGGCATGGGAGAGGAAATCGAACATGAAGAAGAAAATGGTTTCCTCGTCGGGAAGACCAAGCTCGGCGCGGCGCGTGGGCGGACGATCGGCGGGCAGCCAGACGACCGGCGGCACCAGCCGCACCGGGCGCAACGCCTCGCGGGCAAAGGCTTCGTGGGCGAAAGCGCTCGCCGCCCAGATCTCGTCATAGAAGGAGAACGCGTGCCGCCAGCGGCGTGGCAACCACTCCAGCTCCCAAGCCCAGACTCCGATGATCCGCCGCGCCGCAACGCCACGTCGGGCGAAGAAGCGCGCATCCTCGAGCGCGGTGTCGGCGTTGAGAAAGACCAGATGGGTGTCGACCTCGATCCCCTGATTGGCCCCGATCGGCGTGCCGTCGGGGAGAAAAACGCCGCCGCCCGGCCGGTCGAGGATGAGAAAATCGTCGCAGCCGACATCGCGCAGCGCCATCGCGGCGGCACGCAGATCCTCGCCCCGGCCGGAGGGGGTGAGAAACAGGCCGCTGAGCAGCAGCCGCGTTGTGAGCGCCGCCGGGCTGGCCCCCGCGGTGCGCCCGCCGGCGCCTGCCGCCGTTGCTTCGGATGCGAGCGCAATCTCGCCGTCACTGGCAATGATATCGGCGAAAGCGGCGAGTTCGGTGTCGCGATAAACGGCGGCGAAATGGCGCGCCGCCCAATAGCGCAGCATGGTGCGGCCGGCCTCGCTCGCGAGCGTGATGCCATTTTGCAGCTCCGGGCGCGCGGCATGCACCATTTCCAAGAGCAGAGGCAGCCCGGGATAACGCGGTGACGGCGCGGCGAGCAGATGGCGGAGCTGCCGCCGGCGCAACGCGCGACCGGGGGCTGCCCGAAAGGCGCCGCTGGTCAGTGTCCAGTGGAGATAGCCAAAGCCGGCATGCGGCGCGTCTGGCGCGTCGAGCGGAAAGGCCTGCCGCAATTCGCCCCAGGTTTCCCAGAGCGCCACCTCGCTCGCCGTCAAAGGAAAATCCGGACACGCGTGGCGGGAATAAAGCTCCGGCGGGCTCGCCCCGCCGAGCAGTTTGCCGATCACCGTCTCGCCATAGATGCCGGGATAATGGGCGACCGCCCAGGCGTATAGGCGTTCGGGGCCGTCCGGCGCCGCAAGATCGATGGCGGCCTGGAGATCGGCATGGGCGGCGTGGATCATCTCGTAAACGATGGGAAGGCGGGGATAGCGCGGCGAGGGCGCGAGCAGATAGGCCGCAAGACGCGGCTCGAGGGCGAGCGGGTCGAAGCCGAACTCATCAAAGCCATGGCAGAGCAGCCAGTGCAGATAGGCCCAGGCATGCCGCGTCTCAGCGAGCGGAAAGGCGTTTTGCAGATCAGGACGCAATTCCCAGATCGCGAGCATCGCGCGGTTGAAGACGAAGCCGGGCGGGCCGATCGGGGTCGGGGCGGCAAACCAAGCGCGGACCGGCGCGATCATCGCCGCCGGCCAGCGATAGCGCTCGGGCGCGGCATAGGCATACCAGAGGCCATGCGCGAGCCGGCCCTGGCGTTCGGCGGGAAACAGGCCGCGCGCCTCGACATCGCAGCCGGCGAGATGGTGGCCGCGGGTGAGCAGCATGCCATAGGTCAGCGGAACATCGCCATAATGCCCCGAGATTTCGGAAATCGCCGTCATCTGGGCAAGGAAATCGGCACTCATCGCCGCCGGATCGAGGAGATCCTCGGTGACACCGGCGGTGATCGCCCAGGCGAGGAAATCTTGCGCGCTGGCAAGGCTCGTGAGCGGGAAATGGCGGCGGAGATCGGCCCGCGCCTCCCAGCCCAAGGCGGCCGCACGGGGCAGAACGACGCGGACGGCACCGAAGGCGAGCACGACATCGCCGCCGAGCAAGGCCAGGGCGTCACGCGCCGGCCCCGGCCAGGCGTCTTCGGCGAGCGCCGGCCAGGGCGGCTCGGGCAAAGGCGGCGGCGTGTCGGGCCGCGGCCCGACGCCCTCCTCGGTGAGACGCGCCGCGGCGGCGACGCTGCGGCCGTCAATGCCCTGCCATCGCGCCTCGGCGAGGAACCAAGCGAGATAGCGCGCTTGACCTTCTCGAGTCTGGATGTCGAAAACGTCGCTGAGATCGGGACGGTCGCGCCAGAGCTGCACCATGAAACGGGTGAGGCGGACGCCGAGCGGCAGCATCGTGTCATCGATCTCGTCGAAGAAAGCGCCGGAAAGATCGAGCGGGTTGGTGGGTATCAGGCGGCCTTCGTCGATGGCGCGGAGCACGTAACGCCGCATCGGCGGCTCGATGGGACGGCCATTGGCGAAATGTGCGAAGCCGTAACGAAGCCCGCGATAACGGGCCCAGCCATTGGCGATCAGCCGGGCGCGATAGTCACCGACCAGCGCGCCGGCCGGCCCGAGCTTTTCGCCGTGAAAGCGGTTTTGGTGCTTCGAGAACACCGCCGGGTCGGCGACATCGAGGCCGCTGAAGTGAAAAAACACCAGCCTCTCGCCGCCCGCCTGCCACGCGCCTTCGGCATCACGCGCGAGCGGGCGGTGCGGCAGATTCCAATAGGCGACGTTGTAGCCAGGATGGCGCAGGATATGGCAGTTCGCAACCAAACTCGGCGCGAGATCCATCCAGCGCTGATCGGTAAAAAGATGGCCGGCGATGTCCACCCGGCATTGGGTGAAGCAGCGTTCCGACCACCAGAGCAGCAGCCGCCTTGCCTCCGCGTCATCGCGAAGCGCGACAAAGCCGAGATTATAGACCCCGGATTTCATGATCGTGAGGTCAGACGGCTCCATCCCGTCTTGCAGCGGCGCCATGATGTGCGGGGTCAGCACCAGCGAATGCGCGGCCAGCGCCGAGAATGCCTCCGAAAGCGGGGCGAGGACCAGGATATCGGGGTCGAGATAGCAGAGTTCGGCGAAGCCGCGGGCGATGAGATAGCGGAAGACGAACGGCTTGATGGCCGTGTTGAATTCCAAAACGTCGTACCAGAACCGCATATTGGCGATATGCGGAATGCCAAGGTCATCGCAGGGGATGAGTTCGGCCGCGAGGTCGAGGCCAGAAAAGCGACGCGGCGTATCGGCAAGGATGACGAAGCGCGCGAGATCGGGCTGCTCGGCGCGCAGCGACTGCATCAGGGTCGCCGCATAGGCGATGTAATTCGCGGAAACGATGGTGAAAACCGCCCGCGGCGAGGGCGGGGCGGGCGGGCGCGGGAGCCGTTTCGTCTGCTGTGGCGTTCGTCGTGATCTGGCCTTCACCCTGCTCCGCTCCCCGTGCCCGGATCCGCCGAGCGACCGCCCAAGCCCCAGGACAAAGTCTTTTTGCTTCTTTTTCTTCAGAAAAAGAAGCCCTTTTTCACCTACAACAAGGCTTCACTCGCCGGAGAGATCGCGCCGCCGCCGGTCGAGTTCCTCGCTATAGCGGCGCAGCGCGTATTGCTCGGTGAGCAGGCCGATGACGCGGCGGTTTTCCAGACTGTCGATCACCGCCAGCGCGTCGCTTTCCGCCCGCTCGAAGGCGCTGATCGCGTCTTTGACGCTCATTTGTGGCAAAAGCGCCTGGTCGGCGTGATGGAGGATGTCGGCGAGCGTGCTCGCGC
>JAJZBM010000057.1 GCA_021798915.1 Pseudomonadota bacterium | reverse complement strand
TGGCGATCGTGCTCGGGGTCGCACTCCTCGCGCGCGTGCCGGCGCTCGTTGGGCCGCCCTTCCTGTCGAGCGATCTCTACCGCTACATCTGGGATGGCCGCGTCCAGCTCGCCGGCATCAATCCCTATCGATACATTCCCGCGGACCCTGCGCTTGCCGCCCTGCGCGACCGTGCGATTTTCGAGAACGTCAATCGTCGCTTCTACGCGCACACGATCTATCCGCCTGCGGCGGAACTCATGTTCCGTCTCGTGGCGATGATCTCTCAAACGCCGTTCGCGATGAAGCTCGCGTCCGTCGGCTTTGAGGCGATCGCGATCGCGTGTCTCTTGGCAACGCTGCGCCTCTGCCGCCAACCGCCTGCGCGGGTGCTGCTCTACGCCTGGAACCCGCTCGCCATCTGGTCTTACGCCGGCAACGGCCATGTCGATGCCGAAGCGATCGCGTTCATGGCGGTGGCTCTGCTCGCGCGCGCGGTCCGACGGGATGGCTGGGCCGGCGCGGCACTCGGCGCTGCGACGCTGGTCAAGTTTTTGCCGGCCGCCATCGGACCGGCGTTGTGGCGCGGGCGCTGGCGATTGCCGGTCGTCGCCATTCTCACAATCGTCTTATTCTACCTCGCCTTCATCGCCGTCGGACCGGGTCGCGTCCTGGGCTTTCTCGGAGGGTATGGGGCGGAGGAAGGCCTGCGCGACGGCCGGGGCATCTGGCTGCTCGCCGGGCTCGCCGACCTTACCCCCCTTCCGCGCTACGCGGTGCCGCTCTACGGCCTTGCCTCGGCGCTGGCGCTCGGGGCGGCAGCGCTCGTGGCCGCTCGCGCCTGCCGCGCAGATAGCGCCGATCGTGCGGCGGAGGTTCGCCGCATCGCGGGCTGGGCTGGCTTTCTCGCCGTCCTTGCGACCTTCGTCTTCAGTCCGCATTACCACTGGTATTTTCCATTTCTGGCCATCTTCGCGGTGCTGCGGCCGAGCAGGGCACTTCTCTGGCTGTCGGTGGCGCCGCTCATCCTCATTCTCAACCCTTGGCACGAATTCTTTCTCTGGCCTGCCCTCGTCTATGTGCCGGCCATCGTCCTGTTCGTGGTGGACGAGGGCGCAATCATCGGGCGCCGCTCTGCGCGTCCCGCGCAACCGAGCCCGGCCGCAACCTGCGACGTGCCCACAGCGACGAGCCCTGGGCGCTCGGCCGTCGGTCGTGATCGCTGATGTATTGCACCCCGCATCGCCGCGCGCTGCCCTGTGGCGTCGCTCCCGTCTCCGCGCGCGGCGACGCAACGCAGCGGGCGCTTCGCGAGATCTGGAACGCCAACGCCGGTCGCGACCTCCCTCGCCGACTGCCCGGCAATGCGCCGCCGAAGCCATGCGGGGGATGCAGACTCCGATGGCGCCTTTGATGAC
Source organism: Pseudomonadota bacterium (assembly GCA_021798915.1). Taxonomy (GTDB): domain Bacteria; phylum Pseudomonadota; class Alphaproteobacteria; order Acetobacterales; family Acetobacteraceae; genus Acidibrevibacterium. The sequence goes on along the minus strand of JAJZBM010000057.1, from coordinate 2,560 downwards.
GAGTTCGCGGGATAACATCAGCACCATCGCCGTCATCCCCGCCTTCGAGGAAGCCGGCGCGATCGGGCCCACCGTGCGACGCCTTCCGCGCGAGGTCGTTGACCACGTCATCGTGGTCGACGGCGGCAGTGCCGACGCAACGGCGGCGGAAGCCGAGGCGGCGGGCGCGTTGGTGATCCGCGAGGGCAGGCGCGGCTACGGACGGGCTTGCGCGCGCGGCGCCGCGGCGGCGGGGGCGCTCGGGGCCGACATCGTGCTGTTTCTCGACGGCGACGGCAGCGATGCCGCGGAACGCGCCGGCGACATCGTCGGCCCGGTTCGCCGCGGCGAGGCCGATCTCGTGCTCGCACATCGCAGCGCCGCCGGCCGTGCGCGCGCCAGCATGGGGCTCCACCAGGTCTTCGCTGGGTGGGCGTTCGGCCGATTGATCGGCCTGATGACGGGCACGACCTACCGCGACATGTGCGCCTTTCGCGCACTCCGCCTCGAGACGCTCGAACGGCTTGGCATGACCGAACTCACCTACGGCTGGAATCTCGAGATGCAGATCCGAGCGGCCGCAGCAGGCCTGCGGATCCGAGAGGTGCCGCTTCCCTACGGGCGGCGCCGCAACGGACACTCGAAGGTCGCCGGCAATGTGTGTGGCACGCTCCGCGCGAGCGCACAGCTCTTGGCGGTATTCGTCCGGTTCTGGCGCGCGCGCCGCGCACACCGGGCCCGCCCGACTTGAACGCGACGTTGAGGGGCGTTCGTCGCTTGCCGATCCCTTGCTCGGCCCTTTCCCCGTTGCGCAGGTATTCGCTAGAGTCTCGCGGTGTCATACCAGCCAGCCGAAAGAATGACACGTCGCTTGAAGACGGCTGGTTGGTATCTTTTTGATGTTGCGCGCAGCCGCCACACCAACCCTGCGCGCATACCGGTCAGCGATTTCGCTGACCGGTATCATTCTCCATTTTGGTAGGCCCATGGACCGTTTGGATGCGATGCAGATGATGCTCACGGCGGTCGAGTGCGGCAGCCTTTCAAAGGCGAGCCGCAAACTCGGCCAGCCGCTCGCCACCGTAAGCCGCAAAGTGTCTGAGCTCGAAAGCCACCTGAAGGCGAACCTCCTGATCCGTTCGTCGAAGGGTCTCGAGCTGACGCCCGCGGGCCGGACCTACGTCAACGCGGCCAAGGCGATTCTCGAGGCGCTGAACGAGGCCGAACGCGCCGCCGCCGGCGAATACACCGCGCCCAAGGGCGACCTGGTCGTTACCGCCCCCACCATGTTCGGCCGGCTTCACGTCCTGCCCGTCGTCACCAGCTTCCTTGCATCGTTCCCCGAAGTGTCCGTCGCGCTGATGCTCACCGACCGCGTGACCCACTTCCTCGACGACCAGATCGACGTTGCCCTGCGTATCGGCGACCTGCCTGACAGCAACCTGATCGCAACCCGCCTCGGCGCAACCCGCCGGGTGACATGCGCAAGCCCCGCCTATCTCGCCGCGCGCGCAGCCCCGGCCGTTCCGCAGGACCTCGCCGACCACGATGTGATCTCGTTCGAGAGCGTGTCGTCCCCCACCCTTTGGCGTTACTGGTCAGACGGCAATGAGATCGCCATCCCTCTCAGATCACGCTTGAGCGTCAATACCTTCGATGCGACGATCGCTGCGGGCGTCGCCGGTGCGGGGGTGATCAGGGCCAATGCCTACCAGGTCGCTCACTATGTGCGCGACGGGCGGTTGCAGCTGCTACTCGAAGCCTACGAGCCCTCGCCTCGGCCGGTGCACTTGATCTACGACAAACGAGGCCGCCTGCCACTCAAGCTGCGCGCCTTCGTCGATTTCGCTGTTCCGCGTCTTCGGGACCGTCTGACAGACGCCGCGCCGGCCCGGTTTTGATCCGCCGTTGACAGGCTCGCCGGCCGATCTTTACCGGGAATTGTCTGGCCTCATGCCGGAGCGCGTCACCCGAAGCCCTCTCTGGCCAAAAAGTGCCGCGGGCTGGCGACTACGGGCGCGGGCAGGCAAGGGCGGCCCTGGCGTGCGGTGGCGCGCTGGCCGATAGGGGCGTGCGTTGCTTGCATTCGGTTTCCCGTTACGCAAACATCCGGCATGCCGACATTGCTTCCTGTCCGCGCCGCCCCCGAAGGATTTGCGCGCCATGCGCGAGGCCAGCTTATGAAAGCCCGCTGATCCGTGTTTCCGGAAGGAAACGCCGGGCCGATCAACGCGGATTTGACCATCGGCGTCGATGTAACCCGCGCCAACGCGTTGCGTGCCAACGAGGGCTTGTGCTCACCGGGCGTGAAGCTGCACGGCGCGGGCTTCATCGTCACGCCGGCGCAAGCCGCGCAGCTCGGCCTCGGCCGCCGCCCCGGCCTCGAAAACCATATCCGCCCCTATCGCAACGGCCGCGATCTCCGCCCCGAACGCATCGAGGCCAGCCGCCGAGCCTTCCCCGCCGATGAGGTCGCGCAAACCGCCGAAATCATGGCCGCCCTCGCTACCGCCCCCGGCGCGATCAGCGCGAATGAAATCGCGCTGCGCTTCAAAGGCCGCGCGCTGCGCCCGAAGGTGGA
>JAJZBM010000034.1 GCA_021798915.1 Pseudomonadota bacterium | reverse complement strand
GAACCCCCTAAATCACGGGCAAGGCCGATTGCTCGCCCGCTGTGGCATTTAGGACTCACTTCGCGGCCCGCCAGCTCAGAATAAGCGGCAGCCCGGACGGCAACGCCTCAGGAAATTGACGACACGCTAGTTTTCGACTCGAAAATGCCGTTTTTTTGAATAAGATTGAGCCTGATTGGATTGGGGGAATTTTTCACCTGGCGGGTGCGATGGGGTCGTTGCAGACGGTTTTGCCGTTCAAGCTGGCGGCGACGGACGAATCACTGACCGCGCATAGCGGGTTGGCGCTTGTTGGCGAATATTTGTGGGCGATGGGCGTGGCCGGCTTGATCGATCATGAACTGCCCCGTCCCGGCAGCGCGGCGGGATATGAGCCCTCTGCTCATGTCTTGCCGCTGATTTTGATGCTTGCTGGCGGTGGACGGAGGCTGGAGGATTTGCGCATTCTGCGGAACGACGAAGGGTTGCGCGCTCTTGTTCAACTCGAAGACATGCCGAGCAGCGACGCCACCGGCGATTGGCTGCGGCGCATGGACGCGCAGGCATTGGCCGTCAACGAGAGCGAGAGCAATGGTTCGGCGGGATTGGGACGTGTGAACCGCAGCGTCTTTCGTCGATTGCTAAGGCAGGATAACCTTACATCCTACACGCTGGACATCGACGCGACGCAGATCGTGGCGGAGAAGCGCGAGGCGCATTACACCTACAAGGGCGAGAAGGGCTACATGCCGATGGTCGGGCATATCGCCGAAACCGGCGCCATCGTCGGCTATGAGTTTCGCGAAGGCAACGCGGCTCCGGCGGCGCGCAAGCTCGAATTCATGCAAGCCTGCGAACGCAACATGCCCAAGGAAAGGAAGATCACGGCAGTGCGCGCCGACAGCGCAGCCTATCAGGCGACGATTTTCAATTGGTGCGAGGAGACCGGCAAGGTCTTTGCGATCGGCGCCGATCAGGACGCGGCGGTAAAAATGGCGATCAAAGCCATTCCCGAGGGTGATTGGAAGACGTTTCGCGACGGAGAAATCGCCGAGACGGTTCATTGCATGAACAAGACCAACAAGGCGTTCCGGTTGATTGTCATGCGCCGCCCTGGCGATCGGGATTTGTTCGAAGAGCAATCGCCCTGGCGCTATCACGCCATCGCCAGCAATCGCGAGAACGAAGCCGCGGCCGCCACGATGGAATGGTATAGCAAACGCGGCGACCACAGCGAGAACCGCATCAAGGAACTGAAGATCGGCTTTGGCATGGATTACATGCCGTGCGGGACATTCGCAGCCAACGCGGTGTTCTTTTCCATCGGCGTGCTGACTTACAATCTGTATCTGGGTTTTCGCTCCGATGGGTTGGGAAGCGGATGGGAGCGTTCGCAAGTGCGGACCGTGCGTTGGCGGCTGTTTCAGACGGCGGGAAAGATCGTTCGCCATGGCCGGCGGGTGTATTTGAAGATCAGCGCGGCCATGCTGGACACATTCAGCGCGATCCGCGAGCGTTGTGCGCTCGTCATGCAGGAAGGAGCTGTTCCAGAAACGTCGTGATCGTTTGGCGCGTCCGTTTTCGCGATCTGTCACGTCAGAGAAGCCGCTGATGGGGAAGCCGTGCAAAAAACGCCTCAACAACGCCAGAACCGGCGGCTAAATCCGCTATCATGAGGCCCGGAACGCCGCCGGCGCCTCCCGCGTGGCACAAAACAGGGCTGAAAACCGCTATCAACCCCACACGAATGCGTCGTTCAAAAGTCCATCGCGGATTTTGGGTTTGGGTCGGGGTTGACTATGTCCAGATTTGGATTATGTTGATTATTGATCAGGAACGCGGGCCATGCCAGCCAGCAGTCAAACGAAGCACGACATCCAGCTGGGACCGGTGCGCCTGGATCCCAGCCGCTTTGCACCGGCAAACAGGCGCCGGCTCAGCGCGCCGGGCCTGCGCACCTTTCTGACGATCGCCGATCTCTGGGGGCTCACGGAAGAACAGCGCCGCCTCGTCCTCGGCCTGCCGTCGCGGTCAACCTACCAGAACTGGAGGGCGGCGGTCCGGGAGCACCGCGACCTCACCCTGAGTGTGGATGTGTTGACCCGCATTTCAGCCGTCCTCGGCATCCATCAGGCATTGGGGATTCTGTTCAACACCGAGCAGGAAGGGATTGCCTGGTTGCGAGGCCCGCACCGGGCGATGGTGTTCGGTGGAAGGCGCCCCCTGGATCTCCTGACCAGCGGGGCCCAGGATGGACTGTTGGCCGTCCGGCGTTTTCTCGATGCGGCGCGTGAGGGCCACTACATGGCGCCGAACGAGATCGATGAGGGCTTTCGTCCCTACACCGAGGCGGACGTTGTCTTCACTTGAGTGATGTTTACACGTCGGCACCTGCGCCAACGCATCGCCTCGTCCCATCCCGCTTTCCGCGGATCGGCCTGTTCGACACGGTGGCCACCGCCGCCGATCTTGAACCGGTCATGGAGTTGACGGGCTGGACCAATGATCGCCTGGTTGCGGAGCGCCTCCACCGTCTTCCCAAGGACGAATGGGTTTACGGACGCCCGAACGCCAGCATCGTCATGGCGGCGTTCCTGCACGTCGCACCCGGCGGCATGCGCTTCAATAATGCCGACCTCGGTGCTTGGTATGCGGCAGCCGCGCTGCCGGCCGCTGTCGCCGAGGTTGCACATCACCTGCGCCGCGAAGCGGTTGCCCGCGGCATTACCGGTGCCCGTCGCCAGTACCGTCAATATCTCTCAGTGCTGGAGGGTTCTTACCTCGACATCCGGCGCCAGCAGGCGACGCGGGCTAATGTCTATGATCCGCTGAGCTACGCCGCCTCGCAGGCATTCGGCGAGGCCGTGCGTGCGTCGGGCAGGGCAGGACTTCTCTATGACAGCCTCCGCTACGCCGACGGCGTTAATGTCGTTGCCTACAGACCACGCAATATCATCAGCGTCACGCAAGCCGATCACTTCGAGATCTCGGTGCAAGCCACCGTGAGCCGAATCGAAATCCGGAAGCTGACTGTCTGATTTTTGCTGCCGGCAGCCGCCACCACATTGGCGTTCGAACACGCATTCCGCGTGGGCGAGAAGCGCGTCTCCGTTGAGAGCGTCGAACAGTGCCGGTTCCAGCCAGCGGTAGCGATCGAGTTGAACTGCCGCGGCCGTGGCTGACGCTGTTGCATTTGATGGAAAACTGATAGACGCGTTTGCCGTTGTGCGCGCCGACCAAACATGTATGCGTCTACGACGATCACGAAACAAGTCAGGAGAACGATAGATGGCTCGTGCCACGACACCACGAAAAACCACGCGCAGCGGCAAGGGCGCTGGCGCCCGGAAGGGAGCGGCCACGAAATCGGCGCGGGGCACGGCGAAGGCGGCGAAGGCTCCGGCACCGAAGCGGGCGCCGAAAGCCGCAGCCAAGCCGGTTCGTGCCAGTGCCCGCACCGGCACCGGGCGTGAGCAGCTCACCGGGCGCGTCGAGCAACTCGAACGCAGCATCGCCTCACTACGCAGCCGCCATTCCGAGTTGAAGCGCGCGCTGGCTGATCTCGCGGCCCGCATCGAGACACACCAGGCCGCCCCGGCCAAGCCGGCCCGCCGCCGCCGCGAACCTCAGGCAATCCCGGTCGAGGTACCGCCGGCTATGGAGGAAACGCCCGATCAGCCCGAATAAGCGCCCGCCGGCACCTTCCTTCGCGGGCGCGGGTGATCTCGCGCTCTCGGAACCGCTGCCGGGCGAAGACGAGCGCCGGCGGGTGGTCGCGCGTCTGGAGGCTGCCTTCGCCGAGGATCAACCCTCCTTGCTCGACGAGGCGGAGGCGGCGCTGCGTGCGCTGCCGACCGACCCGGAGGTGCTGCTGCTGGCCGCCCTGGCGGCGCTCGTCGTCCGGCGGCCGGAGCGGGCGCAGACGTTTCTCAAACGTTTCGCCAAGCGTTTCGTTGCGGGCAAGCCGGTCACCCTGCTCGGCGCCCTGGCGCTTGCACAGCAAGGACAGATCGCCCGCGCCTGGCACCTGCTGGAGAGCGAAGACCTGACCGATGACGCCGCCGCCGCGCGCTGGTTCATCGGCGCGCCCGTCATGCTTGGCTGGCTCGCCGGGGCTTTGCGCGACATCCGGAGCCGGCGCCCGCGCGCCCAGGGGGCGCCCCGCGCCGCTTCTTTCGCTCGGCTACGCCCGCCCCCGAAAGCGCCGCCGCCAGCGCGGGTATCCAAGCCACTTCCTGCGCCGCCGCCGGCACCGGAGCGCGCCGATCTTCCGCGCCTGGTGGTGCCGCTGGACATCGCCTTCGAGATGGCCGATCTCCCCTCCCTGGCCATCCCGCCCGCAACCGGGGACGAGGCGCGGGCGTGGTTTCGCCTGCGCGCCGAGCTCAACCGGCTCAGCCTGTTCGAGGGTTTCGACGAGCTGCTCTCCTTGCCGGCGCTGCGCGATGTCGAGGCGCACTGGTATCAGATCGAGACCGTGCGCAAGGTGCTCAAGCAGTATCGCGGCCGGGTGCTGCTCGCCGATGAGGTCGGGCTCGGCAAGACCATCGAGGCCGGCATGATCGTCAAGGAATACGCGCTCCGCGGCATGGCCGAGCGCCTCCTCATCCTCACCCCGGCGGCGCTGGTCGGGCAATGGCGGGACGAGATGGCGGCCAAGTTCGGCCTCGATTGCGCGACCAGCCATGATCCGCTGCTGCGTGCCGATCCGGTGCGGTTCTGGGGGCAGCCACGGGTGATTGCCTCGATCGCCACGGCGCGGCGCAAGGAGCACGCCGCGATCCTGGCGGTGCTAAGCTATGACGTGGTGGTGGTCGATGAGGCGCATCACCTGCGCGATCAGGCGAGCGCCAGTTATCGGCTGGTCGATGCCTTGCGCAAGCGCTTTCTGCTGCTGCTATCGGCAACCCCGGTGCAAAACAGCCTGCTCGAACTCTACAGTCTGCTGACGCTGCTCAAGCCCGGCATTTTCAAGACGGCGAAGGAGTTCCGCGCCCTCTACATGGTTCCCGGCAAGCCGCGCGAGCCGACCAACCGGGCGCGGCTGCGCGATCTCATGCGCGGCGTGATGGTGCGCAACACAAGGGCGCTGGTGGCATTGCGCCTGCCGCGCCGGCACGCGACGACGCTGCGCGTCACCCCGGGCACCGCCGAGGCCGAGAGCTATCAAGCGCTCACCGCGCTCGCCCGCGAGGCCACGGCGGCGGGACAGCCGCGGCTCGCGGCGCAGCATCTTCTCGCCGCCGCCGGCTCCTCGCCGTCCGCGGCGGCGGCGGCGCTGGCGCGCTTTGCTGCCCGCCATGCCGGGGATCATCGCTGGCGCGCGCTCGGCGAGCGGTTCAGCGCAATCGGCGACGGCGCCAAGGAGGCGGCGCTGTTTCGCCTGCTCGGCCAGAACCCGGCGGAAAAGAAGATGGTGTTCGTGCATCATCGCGACACGCTCGGCCATCTCGCCAAACGCTTCGCCGACGCCGGGCTGCGCTTCGCGCGCTTCGATGGCAGCCTCTCGGGGCCGGAAAAGGACCGGGCGGTGGCGGCGTTCCGCGAGGCGGCGCCGTTGCTTCTGTGCAGCGAATCGGGCGGCGAGGGGCGCAATCTGCAATTCTGCAACACGCTGATCAATTTCGACATTCCCTGGAACCCGATGGCGATCGAACAGCGCATCGGGCGCATCGACCGCATCGGCCAGACGCGCGAGGTGTTCATCTTCAACCTCGCCACCGCCGACACCATCGAGGATGCGATGCTGCGCATTCTCGACGAAAAGATCAACATGTTCGAACTGGTGGTGGGCGAGGTCGGGGCGATCCTCGGCGAGCGCGAGGAGCAGGAGGAGTTTTCGGCGCAAATTCTCGACGCCTGGCTGCGGGCCAACGAGGGCGAGCGTGCCGCCGCCTTTGCCGCGATCGAGGATCAATTGCTCGCCGCGCGGCGGAGCTACGACAAGGTCAAGGCGCTGGACGCGGCGCTGTTCGGCGATGATCTCGATGCCGCCTGACGCCGCCCTGCCGGAGAATGACCGGCTGCGGATGTTTGTCGGCGCGGTTCTGACCCAGGCCGGCGCGCTGGTCGAGACGGTGGCGCCGGATCTGATCGAAGTGCTCGCGCCGGCGCCGGTGCGAGACGCGCTCGCGCTCCCGGAACTCGCACAGCTCGGCTTCGGTGCGGCGCCGCCGCCGGGAGCATTGCGTGTCGGGATCGAGAGCGACTGGCTCGATCGCTTCGCCCGCCTGCTCGATCAGCGCGGCCGCACACTCCGCCTTGTGCTTTGTCCGGAACTCCGCCTGCCGGCCGAGCCCGAGCGCGTGCTCGGCCACGAACTCGCGCTTGACAACGCCACCCACCGCCTGCTCGGCGTGGCGCCGGCCTGGACGCGCTATCTGCTATTCGTTTTCCGCTATGCCGCGGTTTCGGAGGAAAAGCGCGAGGGCCTGATTTCGCTCGGCCTCAATCTCGCGACCGGCGCCCTGCCGGACGCGATCCTCGCCGGCGTCATGCCGTGGCTGGACGGCGCGGAGGACGATGCCCCGATGCCATCGGCGGAGGTTTTGCCGGCGGCCTGGGAAGCGTCGCGGATGCAGGATAGTCTTGCCCGCGCCATCACGCCGCGGCTCGAGGTGGCGCTGGCGCCCTTCCTCAAAACCCTCCGCCGCCGTCTCGAACGCGACCAGGAGCGGCTCCACGACTATCACAACGATCTGCATCGCGAGGCGCTGCGCCGCGAGGCCCAACTCGCCCCCGATGATCCGGCGCGGCACCGGGAAGGGCTGCGGCGGATGGCGATCGCCGAGGAATATCGCGCCAAACGCGACGACCTTGCCCGCCAATACGCGCTCCGGGTCAGCGTCTCCTGGGTGCAGACGCTGGAGCTGGTGATGCCGGTCGCGCGGTTTACCGTGCAACTCCGCCGCCGCAAGGCGGAGCGCGAACTCATTCTCGACTGGAACCCGCTCGCCCGCCGGCTGGAGACCCCGCCTTGCGCCGCCAGCCTGTCCGCCGAACGGCCGCGCCTGGTCTGCGACGAGGCCCTCCATCTCCTCACCCAAGCCGGGCTCGCGCCCTGCCCGGCATGCGGCAAGCCGTTCTGCCGCGCCTGCCACCCCGCGCATTGCCCGAAATGCCACCACCCCGCCGCCACGCCGCTATTCGCGGAGGCATCAAGCGTCAGTGCACGGCCTTGAGGCAAAAGCATCCCCGCGTGGGCGATCACGACACGGACGGATGCCACGGAGTTCGTCACGTGGCGTTCAGGCCGGATTGGGGGATCCTCCGGGTCGAAATCCGCCGGGAAGGCGAGGTTCCATGATCGGCGGTTCAGCGCGCTGTTCCCGCGCTGGCCGTTCCTGCGTTTGCGCCGGATGGTGGGCCACCCGGCGCCTGCGTGCTTTGCGGTTTGGCGAGCACGGGCGGGCCGTTTCCGATAGAGAACCGCCTTGTTCGCAAGGGGACGCTGTGCTTCCTTGCCGGTGATCCTCATCCTCGCTGGAGATCTCCCATGGCTCTGAAGACAGCGCCGGCCAAGGCCGGATCCAAGAACCCTCCGCCCGTCAAGGCCGCGGCGCCCAAAGCCGCGCCGACACCGGCCAAGGCGGCACCGGTCGTTACCGCGAAACACCTCGCCGCCGGTCTCGCCGATCAGCAAAATCTTGCCCAGAAGCAGGCCGATCTCCTGGTTACCAGCCTGGTGGGTCTCATGGTCGGCCATCTCAAGCGGGGCGATCGCCTGAGGATCGGCGGTCTCGGCATCCTTGAGGTCAAAAGCCGTCCGGCGCGCATGGGACGCAATCCGGCGACCGGGGAGGCGATCCAGATCAAAGCCGGCAGGAAAATCGCCTTCCGCGCCGCGAAGGAACTGCGGGACGCGATCTGACGGAAGCCGGACGGGCCCGCCGTGCTCCTCGGAGACCATGGGTTCCGATCCGTTGACCGCGGCGGTTACAGCAAACCGAATGGACGGTAGCGGTTTTTCCCTTTCGCGACTGAGCTTGCGTCTGACCCCGCACGGGCGGCTGGTCGCCGAGGAGGATGGGCGGGCGCCAGCGTTTGAGGCGGCTCTGGCGGAGCGGCTGAGCACCGCGTTCGCGCGGGGCAGCGGGCCGGGGTTGTTGCGGCTGGGCGCGGCGGAGGTGGGGCGGGCCGTGCCGCCGCTATTCGGCTGGTGGCGCGGTTTCGCCACGCGCTACATCACGGCACTCCGCTTGCGCACCGCCGGCCTTGACGAGCCGGAAGCGGCGAAACCGCGCCTTGCGGAGGTGCCGCCGCCGGACGCGGGCGAGCTTGCAACCCTCGTGCTCTCGGCTCCGCTGATGGTGGGGGCGGAGTATCTGACGCCGGATATCCTGCGCGCGCTTTGGCTGGAAATCGGCGCGGCGCTGGCGGGATCGCTGGCGGCGGCGAAGGCCGATCTGGCGTCTTTCCTGAAAGCGTTCAACCCGGCCTGGAACCTGCTCGGGCGGGTGCATTTCAATCTCGCCGAAAATCGCCGGGATACCGAGGCGCCGTTCGCCTTCATGGCGACCTACACGACCAGGCTCTCGGCGCAGGGAAAAGCGCAGCACCTGCCGCTCGGTCAGGCCCTGCGCGACTATACCGGCAAGACCCAGCGTGAGAAGCTGCTCTCGCTGCTGCTGCCGGTGCAGCGCGCGGCGGAACGATGCGCCTGGCTCAAGCCGATGGTCGAGAGGGGAGAGATTTTTCACCCGCTGCGTTGGTCGTCGCGTGAAGCCGCGCAGTTTCTCGCGAGCGCCGAGGATCTTGAAAACGCCGGCGTGGTCGTGCGCATGCCAGCCACGTGGCGCGCCAACCGCCCGGTGCGCCCGCGTGTCAGCGCCACGATCGGCACCCGCGCGCCCTCCGCGCTTGGCCTCGATGGGCTGCTCGATTTCCACCTCGCGGTGACGCTCGAGGGCGAAGCGCTGACGGAGGACGAGGTGCGGAGCCTGCTTGCCGGAACCGACGGGCTGGTGCTGTTGCGTGGGCAATGGGTGGAGGTGGATCGCGAACGCCTGGCGCGCACAATGGCGCGCCTCCGCGCGGCGGAGACGCTCGCGGCGCAAGAGGGGCTGAGTTTTGTCGAAGCGATGCGGATGCTGGCGGGCGTCGATGCCGGGGCCGCGGAGGCAGCGCAAGACGGCGCCGATCCCCACTGGTCGGAGGTCGTGGCCGGGCCTTGGCTCGCCGAGACGCTGCGGGCCCTGCGCGCGCCGGGTGAGACGGGCGTCGATCCCGGCCCGCTGCTGCGCGGCACGCTGCGGCCCTATCAGCGGGCCGGGCTCGGCTGGCTCCATTTGCTCACCGGGCTTGGGCTGGGCGCCTGTCTCGCCGACGACATGGGCCTGGGCAAAACCATCCAGGTGCTGGCGCTGCTGCTCGCGAAGAAAACCCGCTCGCCCTCGTCGCGCCCGAGCCTGCTCGTGGCGCCTGCCTCGCTGCTCGCGAACTGGGCCGCCGAGATCGAGAAATTTGCCCCGGACCTGACGGTTAACCTCCTGCATCCCTCAGCCATGGGGGCCGCGGCGATGCGGCTTTTCACGCCCGAGGATGTGGCCGGGTGCGATCTCGCCATCACCAGCTATGGTACGGTTTTGCGCCTCGCACCGCTACGTGAGACTGCCTGGCGTTTTGTCATTCTCGACGAGGCGCAGGCGATCAAGAACCCGGCGGCCAAGCAGACGCGCGCGGTGAAGGCTTTGCGTGCCGAGGCGCGGATCGCGCTAACCGGCACGCCGGTCGAAAATAGCCTTGGCGATCTCTGGTCGATATTCGATTTTCTCAACCCAGGCCTTCTCGGCAACGCCAGGCAATTTGGGCACTACGCCAAAAATCTCACGACGCGCGAGGACAATCCCTACGGCCCGCTTCGCGACCTCGTGCGTCCGTATATTCTGCGCCGGATGAAAACCGACAAGGCGATCATCAAGGATTTGCCGGACAAGACGGAACTCCGCGTGCATTGCCATCTGAGCCGCAAGCAAGCGGCGCTCTATGCGCAGGCGGTGGAAGATCTGGCCCGCAGCCTCGAGGAGGCCGGGGGCATCCAGCGCAAGGGCGTGGTGCTGGCGATGCTGATGCGGCTCAAGCAGATCTGCAACCACCCCGCGCAATGGCTCGGCGATGGCGCTTTTGAGGCAGAGGAGAGCGGCAAATTCGCCCGGCTTCAAGAGATCGCCGAGGTGGTGGCGGCGCGTCAGGAGAAGATGCTGGTATTCACGCAGTTCCGCGAACTATGCGAGCCGCTGGCGGCTTTTCTCGGCACGGTATTCGGCCGCGCGGGGCTGGTCTTGCATGGCGCAACGGCGGTCAAGAATCGTCAGGCTCTGGTGCGGCGGTTTCAGGAGGATGAAAACGTGCCGTTCTTCGTTCTCTCGCTCAAGGCCGGCGGCACGGGACTGACGCTGACAGCGGCCTCGCATGTGGTGCATTTTGATCGCTGGTGGAACCCGGCGGTGGAAAACCAGGCGACCGACCGGGCCTATCGTATCGGCCAAAAGGCGAACGTGCTGGTGCATAAATTCCTCTGCCGCGGCACCGTCGAGGAACGGATCGATACGTTGATCGAGACAAAAAAAGCGCTTTCGGCCGAGTTGCTCTCCGGCGGCGGCGAGATTGATCTGACGGAAATGAATGATCAGGATATTCTGCGATTGGTGGCGCTCGATCTCCACGCCACGATGAGAGATTGACCCGTATGTCGCGCTATCATCGAGGGTGGCCGCGCTATGTTCCGGTGGCTGAGCGGCGCATGAAGGCCGCGCGCGCGGCGGAAAAGCTCAGCAAGAAGGGAGAAATCGTTGCCCCGGTGCGGATCGATGGCCGGGCCATCGCAACGACATTCTGGGGCAAATCCTGGTGCGACAATCTGGAGGCCTATCGTGACTATGACAATCGCCTGCCGCGCGGGCGCACCTACGTCCGTAACGGGTCGGTGATCGATCTGCAAATTGCCCCCGGCGAAGTGCGGGCGCTGGTCAGCGGCTCTGAGCTCTATCGCGTGAAGGTGACGGTCGAAGCGGTGAACGAAAAATCGTGGCGATCGATTTGTCGCGATTGCGCAGGACAGATCGACTCGGTCGTGGAAGTACTGCAAGGGCGCTTTTCCAAGGGTGTGATGGCGCGCCTCTGCCGGCAGGACAACGGATTGTTCCCAAAGCCCGCGGAAATCCGCTTCGCGTGTAGTTGTCCCGACCATGCGGTGATGTGCAAGCATGTGGCGGCGACGCTCTATGGCGTTGGCGCGCGGCTTGATGAGCGCCCGGCGCTATTGTTTCGTCTGCGCGCGGTCGACGAGAATGACCTCGTGGCGGGTATCGGCGAGGCGCTACCGGCATCGAAGGCCGCGCCGGAGGCGGGCCGCGTTCTTCAGATCGAGGACATGGAGGCGCTTTTCGGGATTGATATCGCCGCGCCGGAATTGCCGGAAACGGCGGAAGGAAAGAAAAAGCGCGTGGGCAAGTCGCCCCTTCGAAGCGCGCAAAAGCCGGCCGCCGGCAAGAAGGCAAAGCCGCCGCGCGCAACTGCCAAGAGCGCAGTAAAAAAGCGCGCGCGCGGAAAAATTGGAGTTGGCGAGATCACGCGCGCCAAGCCGGCGGGAAAGAAGAGTGTCAAACGCCCGGCCCCGACGACAGCCACGACACCCAGCAAACCGACCCGTATCAAGGCGGCAGAAGCGGCTCCGTCCACCCGGTCCCACGCCAAGCCCGCCACCCCGCGCCAGTCCGAGCCGCAGCCGATCAAATGGCGGCGCACGGCAAAAAAGAACAAGTCAAGCGACACAAAATCACCCAAAATCCGCGATTGACATTTTCGACGACGCAGCCGGACCACTCGGCCGCCCCCGCCAGGGATTTTGTCTCCGGCGCGTACATCGCACAGCTTCGCGGTCACTGGGCCTATATGATGGAAAAGGGCCGTATCCTGCGCGAGGGAGTGACGTCCGATCCATCAGGGCTATCGCATATGGAATTGCCAGCGTTGCGGCGCCTTCGCGAGTGGCACATTTCGGGGCCTCTGGTCGAGTTTGTCAGGCTTGAAGAGACTTGCTGGGCGAGAAATTCGCCCTGGTGGTCCTACGCGATCCCCCTGCCGACCCATGCTTATCCGCTTGACGCAGACGTGATATGGCTGTAGAATAATTTTGTCGACGGCTTCCGAAGGAGCAAACTGGCAGACCGAAAAAGGGATCGGCGAATGTCGAACGCGTTTTCTCCGCGGGTAGAGGTATTGCCGCCCCCGCAGATTACTCTTTGGCCCGAGCTTAATCAGGTGCCGGTACATTTCGCGCTCTATGGCGGAACCGCCTTGGCGCTCCATCTCGGCCATCGCGAATCAATTGACTTCGATTTCTTCAGCGTCAGAGAGCTTGATCCCGACTATCTGCTGGACACCATACCGTTCCTGCGCGGCTCACGGGTTCTCCAAAAGGCGGCGAACACACTGGATGTCGCTGTTGATCGTGGTGGTGCCATCAAGGTGTCGTTTTTTGGTCTTCCGAGTCTCAAACGCATCCTTCAACCCGTTGCCTGTCCTGACAATCAGCTTCAGGTTGCGTCGCTCTTGGATCTTGCAGGCACGAAGGTGTCGGTGGTCCAAAAGCGGAGCGAGTTAAAGGATTATCTGGATGTAGCTGCGATCCTTGCGGATGGTCGCATTACGTTGCCGATGGCCTTGAGCGCCGGACAGGCCATCTATGGAAGCCAATTTAATCCGTTGATCAGCTTGAAGGCGCTGTCCTACTTCGACGACGGGAATCTCCAGGCGCTGCCTGCGCAGAGCAGGGACTTGATCGTGGACGCCGTCCGGAGAGTTGATCTACAGCGATTGCCTTCGGTACTGCCGGCAAATTGGACGCCTCGGCGAAATGGGGGCGGGTATAGGCCGGGAGGGATGGGAATATGAAATCCTTTCCTGTCACAGACGAGCTTACCAAGATCGCGCGGCGGATCGTTTGGTTTGAGCCGCCGGAACAAGCTCTTGCTGATCCGGTTCGTTTCCTGGCGTATGCGATGGCGCGAGCGACCGCGGAAGACATGGCCAAAATACGCCAATACGTTTCGGATCAGGACTTTATCGATGCTCTCGACGCCGCGCCGCCAGGCATCATAGATCCGCGTTCTTGGTCGTACTGGAATTTGGTCGTTGCTGATAGGCAGCCAGCCCCGCCGATGCCCGTCCGGCGGTTCGCGTGAAGGAAATGGATTTTTTGGCACACGATGACCTACCTTTTCCCAAATCGCTGCCCGAATTCCAGCGGTTATTTTCCAATGACGTAGCCTGCGCCGCCTATTTGGAGCATGTCCGGTGGGAGAACGGCTTCGTCTGCCCTTACTGCCGTGCAATGTCAGAGCCTTTTCGCATCAAAACGCGGCCAGGTATTCTTCAATGTCGATCCTGTCGGCGTCAAACCGGATTGCTGGCTGGAACTGTCATGGCGCGGAGCCACACTCCGTTGAGCCTCTGGTTTTGGGCAGCCTACCTGGTGGCCACCCATACGCAAGGGATATCGGCCACTCAACTCCAACGGCAACTTGGGCTGTCGCGCTATGAGACGGCTTTCGGCATTCTTCACAAGTTGCGAGCCGGTATGGTTCGCCCCCAGCTGGATCGCATCGGGGGGCATCCTGGTCGGCATGTCGAAGTAGATGAAACATTGGTCGGGGGGCGTGCGCGTGGCGAAGGCCGGGGTGTCCATCACAAGACGTTGGTGACTGCCGCTGTCGAGGTGCGGCATCGGGAGCCGAGCACCGCGCGGGATAACCGGCGAAACGGTCGTTATGCCGGTCGGATCCGGCTAGCGATTGCCGCAGACCGCAGTGCCGAAGTGCTGCGCGGCTTCGTCAAGAGCGCCGTCGAACCCGGCGCGCTGGTTATCACCGACGACTGGAGCGGATACGCCGGGCTACGGAAGGACGGCTACGACCACCACGCGATTGCCCAGTGCGGCGACCCGGAGGTGTCTGAGGAGTTTATGCCCATCGTCCATCTGGTATTCTCGAAGCTGAAAACATGGCTGAACGGCACCCATCACGGCGTCAGCGCCAAGCACCTTCAAGCCTATCTCAATGAGTTCACATTCCGGTTCAATCGGCGCTTCTACCCGCTCAACGCCTTCCGCTCGCTGCTGGGGATCGGCGGCACGGTGGATGCCCCTACCTTCGCCGATCTATATTCCGGCGACTGGTCCCATCCTACATGGGTCGGAAGGCCCAACGACGTAAAACTGCACGGTAGCGGTATTGCACGCAATGCTGTGGGTCGGGTTAGCAGCGGCTAGGTGGTCGCTGCCTTCTCGGCCGGCGACGGTTTGTTGCCTGCCCGGCCGCCGACATACATCCAGGCCGGCTTCGCCACCGCCGTTCCGAGACTTGACCCGGCTCTTCTACCCCGCCCATCCTACTCGCTGCCAGACGCTCCTGCCCAACCTACGTGGTAGCGTCGCGGATGATGTGGAAATTGCCTTGGGCGGCGTCTCCGGTTTGGGGGACATGACGGCGTTAGGCGACGAGAGCAAGATGCTTTGAGGTAGGGGGCTCTCCGAGGCTCTGCCAACCGTCGACTTTTCGCATGGTAATCTGTCCGGATGCGAGCAATGACCAGAATGTTGATTTGCGGCAGCCTTTGACCGAAAAGGCCTGATTTTTTCATTGGGGTTGGCCCCACCTCTTGGCTCGCACAGTCTCGCTCCAGCAGAGGATATTGCTCCGTCGCGTGGATCATTATCCGATGAAAATCCCGGGTCAGATCTCAGCGCAAATCAACACAGTTTTCGGCTTCTCGGCGAATCGGGGTATATCATAACCGGCTTGGTGGGGTGCTCATAGTCGCGAGCTTTGACCTCGGCGCGTCTGCCGCACGCGATGCCTGCGGTGCGGGTAAAGTATTGGCGATTCTCGCGACGATTCGTTTTTTTCCTCTTTGCGGATGATGTCATAATCTTAAGCTGAGGCAGCAAACGAGAGAAGGAGGTCATCATGCGCCTGCTCTGCGTTCATCCCGGCCCACTGATGTATACCAAGGTATTTCTTCGCCTCGAGCCGCTGGGCCTGGAATTGGTCGCGGCGTCTGCCCTCGCCGAGGGCCATGCGGTGCGACTGATCGACCTGCAAGTCGAGACCCATCGCGCCTATTTTCGTGAGATCGGACGCTGGCGGCCGGAGGTTGTTGCTTTTTCCTGCAACTACCTCGCCAATGTGCCGGAGATCGTCGATCTCGCCAAGGAGACGAAACGCCGCTGGCCCACGACGTGCGTCGTCGTTGGTGGCCACAGCGCCTCCTTCGTCGCCTCATCCCTTCTTGCACATAGCGAGGGCGCAATCGACTGCGTGCTGACAGGTGAAGGCGAGGCGGCGATGCCGCTCTTTCTCGCCGCCCTCGCGCGAGGGGATGAGCTCCGTGACGTGCCCGGCGCCGTGACGCCGGAAGGTGACGGCCCCAAACCGGTTTTTGTCGAGGATTTGAACGCGCTCCGCCCGGCGCGGCATTTGCTCCGCCATCGCCGGAAATATTTCATCGGCCCGCTCGACCCCTGCGCCTCAATCGAGTTCTCGCGCGGCTGCCCATGGGACTGCACGTTTTGCAGTGCCTGGACCTTTTATGGCCGGAGCTACCGGCTGATCAGCCCGGAACACGCGGTTGCGGATCTCGAGACCATCCGCGAACCTGGCGTGTTCATCGTCGACGACGTCGCCTTCATCCGCCCCGAGCATGGAATGGCGATCGGCGAGGCGATAGCCCGAAGCGGTCTCCGCAAAACCTACTATCTCGAGACCCGTGGCGACGTGCTGTTGCGTAACAAGGACGTGTTCCGCTTCTGGAAGACACTTGGCCTACGCTATATCTTCCTCGGCCTCGAGGCGATCGACGAGGAGGGGCTTACGCGATATCGCAAGCGCGTGCCGCTCAGCCGCAATTTCGAAGCGTTGGAATTCGCCCGCTCGCTTGGCATCCATGTCGCGGTCAATATTATCGTCGATCCCGATTGGGATGCGGCGCGCTTCGCCGCGGTCCGGCAATGGTGTCTCGAAGTGCCGGAGATCGTGAATATCAGCGTCAATACACCCTATCCCGGCACCGAAAGCTGGACGACCGAAGAGCGGAGCCTGACGTCGCGGGATTACCGGTTGTTCGACATCCAGCACTGCGTGCTGCCGACGAAATTGCTGCTCGCGGATTTCTATCGCGAACTCGTCGCGACCCAGCACGTCTTGAGCATGAAGCATCTCGGCTGGCGCACATTACTCGGCACCGCCGGTCTCGTCGCGCGCCATCTGCGCCGTGGCCAGACGAATTTTTTACGAAGTCTGTTTCGCTTCAACTCTGTATACGATCCGGCGAAATTGCTCGCCGACCACGCCTTGCCCGTCCATTATGAGGTGCCACTGCCCGCCACGTCGGCGACGACCAAACGCGGCGACCTCTATGTGCATCGCGCCCGCGGCGAGCACGATCGTGCCATCGATGCCAGCACCCGGCGCTTCGTCGTCGAGGCAGGAGCCAGACCCTTCGACGATGAGGCGTGATGCCAACCCCTTCGACTGCTACGGCATTCACTTCGACGGGATCGTCGCCTGGACACAAAGCCGCCAAACCAACGGCTTCATCGAAGCGCTCAACGGCCTCTTCCAGGCCGCCAAACGCAAGGCCCGCGGCTACGAGCGATTCGCAACTATGCGCACCGTTCTCTTCCTCATTGCCGGAAAACTCGACCTCACGCACATCAACCCACATGCCTCGTAATCCACTCAAAATTCAAAAGAGCCAGAAAATCAACATGGAGCACGGGGTCTCTGAATAAGGGTCTCTGCGACACAATGGCGGTCGCGGTGCGCCTCAATGGAAATCCCTCGTTTTCACCTGGAGTGCGCGGCCGTGCCGGTCTTCGCCGGCGCAATCCCGCGCGTCGATTTCCGCGAGTTTTTCGGTAAGATCGGTGATTTTGTGGGCGATAAGATGGACGACCTCGCCTTCGCGCTGAATGACACCGCGCGCGGCCATCATTTTCGCCGCCAGAATCTCCTTCCGGTTGGTTTCGAAAATCTTCGGCCAGATGACGAGATTGGCGATCCCGGTTTCGTCTTCCAGGGTCACGAACAGCACACCCTTGGCGCTCGCTGGCCGTTGGCGGACGAGGGGGAGGCCGGCCGCTGCGAGCCAGCGTCCGTCGCGCGCCGCCATCACCTCGGCGCAAGCGACGATGCCACGCCGGCGGAGATCCTCGCGCAGGAACGTAACCGGATGCGCGCGGAGCGAGAGACCGACATGGCCGTAATCCGCCACAACCTCGCCGCCCGCGGCCATGGGGTGGAGCGCGACCGCGGGCTCATCGCCCTCGGGCGCGGTCTCAATGGCGGCGAAAAGCGGCAGCGGCGCCGCACCGAGCGCCTTGATCGCCCAAAGCGCCTCACGCCGCGCGAGGCCCAACGCCGGGCGGAAGGCGTCGGCGGCGGCAAGCGCGACAAGCGCGCTTTGGGGGACGCGCACACGGCGCCAGAGATCCGCAACCGAGGCGAAAGGTGTCTCGGCGCGCGCGGCGATGATCGCGCCCGCATGGGCATTGGCGAGACCCTTGACCGTGCGCAGGCCGAGCCGGACGGCGAAGTGTTCTTTTCCCACGGCCTCCAGCGTGCAATCCCAGCGCGAGGCGTTGAGCGAGACTGGCCGCACCTCGACACCATGCGCGGTGGCGTCGCGCACGATCTGGGCCGGGGCATAAAACCCCATCGGCTGGGCGTTGAGGAGAGCGGCGCAGAACACGTCCGGATGTTGGCACTTCAGCCAGGCCGAGGCATAGGCGAGAAGCGCGAAGGAGGCGGCGTGGCTTTCCGGAAATCCATAAGCGCCGAAGCCTTCGAGCTGGCGGAAGGTACGTTCGGCGAACGCTGGTGCGTAGCCCTTGGCGATCATTCCCGAAATCAGCTTCTCCCGGAACGCCGAGACGCCGCCCGAATGTTTGAACGTCGCCATGGATTTTCGCAGCTGATCCGCCTCGCCGGCGGTGAAGCCGGCGCAGACGATGGCAACGCGCATCGCCTGCTCCTGAAACAGGGGCACGCCGAGGGTTTTGCCGAGAACCCGCTCGAGTTCGGGCGTCGGGTAATCAACCGGCTCCCGCCCTTCGCGGCGGCGGAGATAGGGATGGACCATGTCGCCCTGAATCGGGCCCGGCCGCACGATCGCGACCTGGATCACGAGGTCGTAATAGCTGCGCGGCTTGAGGCGCGGCAGCATCGACATTTGCGCCCGGCTCTCGATCTGGAACGTGCCGAGCGTGTCGGCGCGGCGGATCATCGCGTAGGTGCGTGGATCTGCGGCGGGGATACGAGCGAGATCAAGATCGACACCCTTGTGTTTCGCGAGTAGGTCGAACGCTCGCCTGAGGCAGCTCAGCATGCCGAGCGCCAGCACATCGACCTTCATGAAACGGAGCGCATCGATATCGTCCTTGTCCCACTCGATGACCTGACGATCGGCCATTGCCGCCGGCTCGATCGGGACGAGATCATCGAGCCGGTCGCGCGTGAGCACGAAACCGCCCGGATGCTGGCTCAGATGCCGTGGCGCGCCGATGAGCTCGCGGGCGAGATCGAGGGTGAGGCGCAGCCTGCGATCCTCAGGGTTGAGGTTCAGCGCCGCAATCCGTTCCTTACTGATCTCCCCTTCCGACCAGTGCGAAACCTGGGTCGAGAGCATCTTGGTGATATCCTCAGAAAGGCCAAGGGCTTTGCCGACATCGCGGAGCGCGGCCTTGGCGCGATAGCGGATGACGCTTGCGCATAACGCGGCATGATCGCGGCCATAGGTTTCGAACATCCATTGGATGACAATCTCGCGCCGTTCATGTTCGAAATCAACATCGATATCGGGCGGCTCGCGTCGCTCCTCCGACACGAAGCGTTCAAACAGGAGATCATGACGGTCGGGATCGATCGCGGTGATGCCAAGACAATAGCAGACCGCGGAATTGGCGGCCGAGCCGCGCCCCTGGCAAAGGATGCCCTGGGCGCGGGCAAACCGTACGAGGGTGTTTACGGTCAGGAAATACGGCGCGTAGCCGAGCTTTTCGATCAGTGTCAATTCATGATGAAGGACCGCCGCAACACGAGTGGGCACGCCTCCGCGATAGCGTTGCGCCGCGCCCTTCCAGGTGAGATCGACGAGGCTCTCCTGCGGCGTGAGTCTGGGGTCGTCACGCTCTTCGGGATATTGATAGGCGAGTTCGTCGAGCGTGAAGCGGCAGCGCGCCATGATCGCGATCGTCCGGGCCAGCGCCTCGGGATGGCGGTCAAACAGCCGATGCATTTCCGCCGGCGGCTTGAGGTGGCGATCGGCATGGCGCTCGCGCCGGTCGCCGAGTTCGTCGATGGTGACATTATGGCGGATGGAGGTGAGAACGTCCTGCAGGCGTCGCCGCCCGGGCTCGTGAAACAGCACGTCATTGGTCACCACGGGGCCGACGTCGATTTCCGCCGCGCGCAAGGAAAGTTGCCAGAGGCGAAGGTGATCGTTCGGGCGGCGGCGGAGCGTGAGCGCGAGATGGGCGCGCTCGCCGAACATCCCGCGCAACCGCCGGAGGTGAAGCCCGAAGGCCTCATCGTCACGATCAGGCACGAGAACGCCGATCAGCCCCTCCGCATGGACGGCGAGATCCTCCCAGGCGAGATGGCATCTCCCCTTGCCACCACGGCGCTTGCCCAAGGAGAGCAGGCGACATAGCCGCGCATAGGCATCGTGGTCGGTCGGATAGACGAGAATCGTGGCGCCATCGATGAGATCGAGCCGGCAGCCGATGATCAGGCGAACGCCGCTCGCTTTCGCCGCTTCATGGGCGCGGACGATACCGGCGAGCGAATTGCGATCGGTGATCGCCAGTGCCGCAATTCCGAGCGACGCGGCTTTCGCGAATAATTCCGCGCAGGACGACGCGCCGCGCAGGAACGAAAAATGCGACGTTACCTGAAGTTCGGCATAGTGCGGCGCGTTCATGCGAAAATCCCATGCAGGAACCAGTTTTGTGACCCGGTGGCGGCGTTCTCGCCGTCGCCCGCGCGAAAAATCCAAAACCGCTCGCCGGCTTCGTCCTCGATACGAAAATAATCCCGCACGGCGGCAAGCTCGGCATCGCGCTTCCACCATTCGCCGAACACCCGTTCCGGCCCGTCAGCGCACGCAACGCGCCGGCGGACGCCGCGCCAGGTGAAGGAAACCGGTGGATGATCGGGAAGCAAAGCCAGGGTTTCGACTCTCTCCGGCGGTGTCAGAAGACGCGCGGGGCGTGGCCAGGCCGCCGGCCAGGTGGCACCGGTCTCGGGCGCCAGGGGCGGGATGCGGCGCAGGCAACGCTCCGGCACATCGGTTGCGACCGGCTCGGCGCGATAGACGCGATCCTCGCCAAGCCGGTTGACGAGCCGGTCGATGAGATCGGAAACATCCGGCGCGGTGTTCTCGATCAGCGCCGAGACGTGTTGCTTGGCCTCGAAGATCTCGGCGCATGTAGCCGCAAGCGAAAGGCGTTCGATCCCGAAGCCGGGGTCGATGGTCTCGATTGCATCAGAGAGCAGCCGGGTCAGGCGTTTGGCATCACGGAGAGGCCGGGTAACGCCAATGCGGATTGCCTGGGCGGCGCGATCGACGCGGTGGCAGATGAGATCGAGCCGGCAAGCGCCGAGCCCTTTGGCTTCCAGCAACGCACAAAGCGGCCTCACCAGTGCGGCGATGGCGGCAGCAATGGCTTCCGGGGTGGCGATCGGCTCGGGGAAATGGCGATGGACGGCGATTGGGTCGGGCGGGTAGGCGGGACTGATCGGTTCCGCAAGCCTCCCGAGCGCCTGATCCAGGCGGCAGAGAAGCTCTGGCCCGAAACGCCGCGCGAGCGGTGCGCGTGGCTGCGCCATAAGATCGGCGATGCAAACGAAGCCGAGAGTTTGCAAGCCTGCAACCAAGGCCGGCGAGAGGCGGAGTGCGGCCAGCGGCAGCGGCGCGATGGCCTCGGCGGTGGCGCCGGGCGGCGTTATCGTGATCGGCCGCGCCGCATATCGCGCCAGCGCGTGCGCCGCCCCCCAGCTATCGGCGATCGCGGCGCGGGCGGCGAGGCCGGCAGCGCCGAGCCGCGCGAGCATGCCGACAAGCATCGCCGTCTCGCCACCATGGAGATGATCGGCGCCGGTCGTGTCGATGATGACGCCAGCCGGCGGGTCGGCGGCGGCGATCGGCGCATAATGGCGCATTGCCCAGACGGCGAGGCGGTCGAGCGCCGCCGCATCTGCCGCCGGATCGGCCTTTTCGATCAGAAGACCGGGGACGAGGGCACGCGCTTGCGCGACAGGCATCCCGGCATGCAGTCCGGCGGCCGCGGCTGTCGCATCGACGGCCAGCACCACGCACCTTCCGCCATCACGGCCGGCGAGGACGAGCGGCGTTTCACGCGGCGGTGCTGCGCCGCCCGCCCGTCTGCGCCACCGGTCGGTCGCCCAACGCGGCAGGAACAGCGAGACGACCCGCATCATCGCATGCCTCCAGCTCGAAATCGGCCTGCTCAGCAGCTCGCGCGCGGGTCAGCGCGACCCGCCAGCGCGGCCGGCCTACACCCGGGACCGGCAGTGGTGCCGAGGACAGCACCGAGATCTGCCAGCGCGTCTCGGCGGCATTCGGCTGCCCGCATTCTGCTACTTCGTCCCGCCGCCACCAGCGGCGCAGCACGAGACCGAGAGTAGTGCTCTCCTCGGCGGCGAGTTGCAGGCGCCGCGAAGCGGTCATCGGGAGCCGCGTGATTTCAGCAACGACCGCGCCCAGCCCACCATGGCGCAGCCCTTCCTCGGCGCAGGCGAGAACCGTCTTCTCCTCGCCCCCTTGAACATAGATCACGCGCTCGGGCGAAAGTCCCGCCTGGGCCAGTGCTGGCGCGAATAGATCCGGCCTTGTGAGACACCACAGAACCTTGCCACCGGCGCGCGCGGCGATGCCGGCGGCAAACAGCGCCGCCGCAGCGCCGTCGGCGGCGCCAGGGCCTCCACCGACGATTTCATGCACCGCGCCACGCGCCAGACCGCCGCCCGGAAGACGCGCATCCATCGCCGCGATCCCGAACGCCAGCACCGATCGCGCATGCCGCCCGCGTCTCTCGATGCTCTCGATCCGCGCGCGCAGAGACTCGATGATGGAAAGCGGCCGCACGGCTGGCATTGACCTCTTGGGATGGTGTGGGGGGCGAATTATGTTCTTATATTGTTCTCATCGTCGATGCCGCGAGTCAAGCCCGTCCGACGATAGTTGCCGCGTCCGCGTGCCGATCCTATCGTGGGAATGGGTCAAAAGCCGTAAAATCATGTGCTCGACGAACCCGATAACGCGAGGAGACGGACGATGGTTTCAAGGAACAGCTTGCGCCTGCGCACTGCTTTCGTGGTGGCCGCGCTCACGATCCCGTTTGCCGCCCGGGCAGCCGATACCACGGTGGGAGAGGCGGCACTCCAGCAGGCGGTCCAAAAAGGTGCAGATCTCTTCGCGAATGAGAGTTTTGGTGGCGCCGGCACCTGCGAAACATGCCATCTCGGCGGTGGTCGCGAGGCTGGCAAGCTTCCGAACGGCAAAGTGATTCCGAGCCTGATCGGTGCCGCGGCGGTGTTCCCACGTTATTCCCCACGCGCCGGGCGGGTGATCACGCTTGCCGAGCAAATCGGCGGCTGCATCCACAATGCCCTCAAAGGCACGCCGCCAGCGCCCGGCAGCGCCGATCTGGTGGCGCTTGAGACCTATATCACCTCGCTCTCGAAGGGCACGGTGATGGGTCAGCAATTCAAGTAACGCCTCGCCGCCATACACGCCGTGGGTTCGCGCGCGATGTTGCCCTTCGCCTGCGTTGCATCAAATCCTGCCGCAAGTGTTGGCGGCTTGCCGGAAGGTGTCACGGCGCCGGTTCCTGGATAAAATAACCTGATGCCCCGCGCGAAAACCGTCACGCCCGAAGCCCTGGCCGCCCTCGGCGCCGAGGCGCTGGCCGAGGTGCTGATCGCGCACGCCGCAACCGATCCGACCTTGCGCAAGAAGCTCGGCATGCTGCTCGCAGGCACCGCGGGGCCGGGCAAGCTCGCCGCCGAGATCGACAAGCGGATCAAGACCATCGGCCGCTCCCGCTCCTTCGTCGATTGGGAGAAGCGCAAGCCGCTGGTCCACGAACTCGACCATCTGCGGGAGACGATGGCGACCCGGCTAGCCCGGCAGGACGCACCATGGGCGATCGAGCTGCTGTGGGACTTCATCGGCATTGCGGACGCGGTGATGGAGCGCGTCGGCGACGGCATCGGCGAGGTGGAAGACGTGTTCGGCGCCGCGATGGAGGATCTCGGCAGGCTCTCGGCGGCGCAGCCGCCGGGTGATGGGAAGGCGCTGGCCCGCCGGGTGCTCGCCTATTGCGAGCGAGACGGCTTCGGCGCGACCGACGCGCTGATCCGGCATATGTCCGAGGCGCTGGGCGCGGGCGGACGGGCGGAGATCCGGAGCAAGACCGAGGCCGCACTGAAAACCGCCCCGCGATCATCCGGCCCGCAGGACTGGCGCGCGGATGCCCAGCGTCGTCATCTCGCCTTTCGCCTGGCGCTGCTCGCCGATCTCGAGAACGACGCCGGCGCCTTCATTGCCGCCATTCGCGCCGGCGGCATGGAAAGCACCCACGCGCTGGATGTCGCCGAACGCCTGATCGCCGCGAACCGGCCGGCCGAGGCGCTGGACTGGCTCGATAAGCCGCGCCGGCGCGTCGAGGACGTGGACGATGATGGCACCGACACCGATCTTCGGATCACCGCGCTTGAGGCGCTGGGACGCAAGGACGAGGCGCAAGCGGTCCGCTGGCGGCATTTCGAGCGCTTCCTGAGCGTCGAACACCTGCGGGCCTATCTGAAGCGCCTCCCGGATTTCGAGGATTTCGAGGCGGAGCAGAAAGCGCTCGATATCGCTGCCGCGCACAAGCAGGCCGCGCGAGGGCTGGCGTTTTTCATCGAATGGCGGGCGCTCGACCGCGCCGACCGCCTGGTGCGCGAGCGGCTGACCGCGCTCGACGGTCGCCTCTACGAGGTGCTGCGGCCGGCCGCGGAAGCCCTCGAAGAGAAGTTCCCCGAAGCGGCCAGCCTGCTCTACCGTCGCCTGATCGAGAGCGTGCTCGAACGCGGCTCATCGAAGCAATACCAATACGCCGCGCGCGATCTGCTGTCCTGCGGGCGTCTCGCGCCGCACCTGCCGGTGGCGGGATCGATCGAGAGCCACGCGGCGTTTGTCGCGCGGCTGCAGAAGGCGCACGGACGGAAATACGGGTTCTGGGGGTTGATCGAACCAAAAGGGCATTGAGCCGATGGCCAAGCGCACGACACCGCCAACCGCGAGCGATGATCAGGTGCGAGCGTTGCTTGATCGCTACCGCTGCCCGGTGCCGTTCCACGCCGTGCGCACGCGCTTCCTCGGCAACATCGCCTCACTCGTTGCTGGGCGTTCCGATATTGAGAGATTTCTTGACACAAGGCGAGCCCCTGGCACTAAGCCCCTGGGGCTAGTACTGCGTTCGCGAATTGGCGACTCGAATCATGCCGCCAGCGGCTGGGGCTTGGAAGCGATGCCATAACGCCAGCGCGGGAGTGCCGGGTCGGCGTTGCACATCTCGATATAGCGGCGGATCC